>NZ_CANNDN010000001.1:688333-1376666 GCF_947503465.1 uncultured Tateyamaria sp.
GTCGGCCATTCGGATGCCGATGTGGGCATGCACACGGTCACGGACGCGATTTACGGCGCGCTGGCCCGTGGTGACATCGGTCAGCATTTTCCGCCTTCGGACCCGCAGTGGAAAGGCGCGGCCAGCGATATCTTTCTGCGGCATGCGGTGGCACTGGCCCGTGACATGGGGTTCGAGATATCGAACGTGGACTGCACGCTGATCTGCGAAGAGCCGAAGATTGGCCCCCATGCCGCCCAGATGCGCAGCGTCCTGGCCGACATCATGGGGCTGGAGGCCGACCGCGTATCCGTCAAGGCCACCACGTCCGAACGGCTGGGGTTCGCGGGCCGGGGCGAGGGCATCGCCTGCATCGCCACAGCGGCGTTGAGCAAGCCATGATCGCCCGGATTTTAGGCACAGTCTGTTTTGTCGGCTATTTGCGCCCGGCACCGGGGACCTGGGGGTCATTGGTGGCATTGCCGCTGGGCTGGGCCCTGCACCAGTGGGGGGGCTTTCCGCTGCTGATCGTCGCGGCGGCCGTCTATTTCGGTGCCGCGTGGTGGGCGACGGCGCGCATGACGGCAGGCGGCGCGGATCACGACCCGTCCGAGATAGTCGCAGACGAGGTTGTGGGCCAGTGGATTGCCCTGGCCCCCCTCAGCTATGCCGCGTGGGATCGGGGCCTGGACATTCTTGTGATGTGGCCCGGTTGGATCGCGGCCTTTGTCCTCTTTCGCCTGTTCGACATCTGGAAGCCGTGGCTTGTGGGCTGGGCGGACCGGCGCGGTGATCCGCTGGGCGTGATGCTGGATGACGTGATTGCCGGGGTGTTTGCCGCTGTCGGCGTGCTGGCGCTGGCCGCGCTGGCGCATGGGGTGGTGTTAAGGTGAGCCTTGCGTCGGAAGTCCTTGATTTGGCAAAGGATCGTGGCGTCATGATTGCCACAGCCGAAAGCTGCACGGGCGGGATGGTGGCGGCGGCGTTGACCGACATCCCCGGCTCTTCCGCCGTGGTTGACCGGGGGTTTGTGACTTACACCAACGCGGCCAAATCAGAGATGCTGGGCGTGTCTTCGGCGGCACTGGACGCACATGGCGCAGTTAGCGAAGAGGTCGCGGCAGAGATGGCCACGGGCGCGTTGGCCCACGCCCATGCCCAGATCGCCGTGTCCATCACCGGCATTGCCGGTCCGGGCGGGTCCGACCACAAGCCCGAAGGCCGCGTCTGTTTCGGGATCGCAACCCCGCACGGCACGCGGGCCGAGACGGTGGAGTTCGGCGCCCTGGGACGGGACAGGGTGCGGGCGGCGGCGCGGGATCACGCGCTGAACCTGTTGAAACAGGCGCTGCACGGCCCCTAGCGAACGCTTTTCAGTGCGCTGCTTTTTTGTGCGATGCGCGGATGATTGCGCCTAATTTTACATCATTCCGTAAAACGCCTCTCATTTTGGCACCTCTGGGGCGCTCCGCCTCTTTTTTCCGCATGTCCTGTCCGTCAAAGCCCCCGCACACAAAAAATTCCGGAGGGGACAATGAACGGAGCCGATACAGCCTGGATCATCGTGGCAACCGCCTTGGTGCTGCTGATGACATTGCCGGGCCTTGCGCTGTTTTACGGGGGCCTTGTGCGCGCCCGCAACGTGCTGAGCGTTTTCATGCACTGCTATGCCATCGCGTGCCTAATGAGCATCCTGTGGTTTGTGGCGGGCTATTCCATCGCATTTGGCGGCGGCGGCACGGGCTATTGGGGCGGGCTGGACAAGCTGCTGCTCAGCGGCGTGACGGCGGACAGCCTGGCGGGCACCCTGCCCGAGGTGCTGTTCTTTGCCTTTCAGATGACGTTCGCCATCATCACGCCGGCACTGATCGTGGGCGCCTATGTGGAGCGTATCGGCTTTGGCTTTGTCCTGCTGTTCTCGGCCCTTTGGATGCTGTTGTGCTATGCGCCGGTGGTGCATTGGGTCTGGGGCGGCGGTATGCTGGCCGATGGCGGCATCTTTGGCGACACAGGTGTGCGCGACTTTGCGGGGGGCATCGTGGTGCATGAGACGGCCGGTATTGCCGCGCTGATCCTGGCCGTGTTCCTGGGCGCGCGGCGCAATCAGACGACACCGCCACACAATCCCGGCATGGTGATGATGGGTGCGGCGCTGCTGTGGGTCGGCTGGTTCGGCTTTAATGGTGGATCGCAACTGGCCGCCGATGGGGGTGCTGCCATGGCGCTGACCGTCACGCATATCTCTGCTGCAACCGCATCCCTGAGCTGGGCGCTGTGGGAACGGATCAAGTTCGGCAAGGCATCGCTTGTGGGCATGGTCACAGGCACCATTGCGGGCCTTGCCTCGATCACCCCGGCCAGCGGCTTTGTCGGCCCGGTCGAGGCGCTGATCATCGGCGCGGTTGCCGGTGTCCTATGCCAAGAAGCGGTTACGTTGATCCGCAACACGCTCAAGATTGACGACACGCTGGATGTCTTCGCGGTGCACGGGGTCGGCGGCATCTTTGGCACGATCATGATCGCGGCCTTTGGCGCTGGCAGCTGGGCGGCACAGCTTGGGTCGCTGGTGATTGTCGCTGTCTTCACCGTGGTGGTGACCGTGGTGCTGATCCTTGTGGTGCGGATCATCACGCCGCTGCGCGTGGATGAAGAGACCGAGGTGAACGGCCTTGATCTGGCTGTGCATGGCGAACGTGCCTACGACGTCAGCAGCTGAGCAAAGCGCTGCAGGTCATCCGCATCGATGGCCTGCCAAATTTCGTCGGCCCGTGCGCCCACAAGCGCGCGGGCCTTTGCGTGGATGCGGGCCTGACGGACCTCAAAGGAAAGCGGCGCATCGAGGTCATGGGATTGTGCAACGCCGTCCACAACCACCCGCGCCTGCATTTCGGTCAGGCCCTTGTCCGCAATGACGTGCACCCTGCCCCGCCACGCCACCAGGTCCGCATCCTGTGCGCGCGCATCCGAAAACGCGGCGATATCGCCGGTGTCGTAACCATAAGCGGCCATCGCCAACACATGCGCATACGAAAACTTCGCCCCCAGCCCGGTGTCGGGGGCGGGCTGGTTGCACACGCTCATCCAACGCGGATGGGTGTGGACCACGACCTGTCTTGCATCGCGCAGCGGCACGTCCCGCACCGCTTCGAGCGTGGCATGCAGCCCGTGACAACAGGCGTGAAACTTGTGACTGACCACCCCCATACGCCAGGCAAAGGGCACGTTTGCCCCTGCCCCGTGATGGGTTTCGCCAAACCCCAGCGGACCGGCCAGACCATCCTGGGATGACGTCATGCCGGACCGGGCCCACATCGCCGCCTCGACACCCGTGCGGGCCGCCAGCCCTGCATTCAGCGGCTTGCCCATGGTTCCGAATTGCGACTTGAGACCGGACGCCATGGTCGCACACAGACCCAAGGCATGCCGCGTCTGGTCCGGATCAAGCGCCAAAAGCCGTGCCGCCGCAACCGTCGCGCCGAACGCACCGGCGGTCGCCGTCTGGTGAAATCCGATCTGGTAGTGCCCGCGCCCAAGCCACAGGCCCATGGCAACGGACGCCTCTGCCCCGACCAGGGCGGCATCCACCATGTCGGCCAGGCCCACGGCGCGCATCTGCGCCACCGCCAGCGCCGCCGGAATCACAGCCACCGAAGGGTGCCCGATATGCGCAAAATGCGTGTCATCGTAATCCAGGGCGTGGGACAGGGTGCCATTGACCAGTGCCGCATCGGCCACCGCGCCGATATGCCCGTCAAACCGCGTGGCCGGCCCGGGGGATGTGAATGTTGCGGCCCAGGCGCCAAATCCGCCCTCTTGGTGCCCTGCCATGCCACAGGCCGCCCAGTCCAGAACACACAAACGCATCACATCGTGCACGTCCCGAGGCGGCACGGCGCGCGCATAGTCCAGCAACAGCGCGGTGATATCCAGAGGTTCCTGTTTCACATCTTTCCTCCCCGAGGGGCCGGGTCGGACCAGGCCGCCGCTATCCGTACAGGTCCGCCGCCCGCCGTTCAAACGCGCGCACGATACGCTGCATCGCCTCGTTGAAGACGACGCCGATAATCCCTTGCAAGATCGCGTTCTTGAACTCGAAATCCACGAAAAACGACACGTTGCATCCGCCCGTTGTGTCCTCAAAGCCCCAATTGGACTTCATGTACCGGAACGGGCCATCCAGATATTCGGTGTCGATCTTGTGCGCATCGGGGTGCAGCACCACGCGGGACCCGAACCGTTCCCGAAAGACCTTGAAGCTGATCACAAGGTCCGCTTCCATCACCTGGGCATCGCCCTTGGGGGTCACCTTGCGCACGCGGGCGGCGGCGCACCAGGGCAGGAATTGCGGGTAACTTCCGACATCTGCGACCAGATCATACATCTGCTGGGCCGTGTACGGCAGGAAGCGGGTTTCGGAATGGGTCGGCATTGAGGTAGGTACGGCCTTGGCAAGTGTTTGCAGGGATGTGTCGCGGTTGCGGCGCGAAATCAAGGGGATGACCATGTCAGAGCGGCCATATGTCATAGATCAGATGATTTCGGCCAAGGCGATTGCCGCCCGGATCGAGGCCCTGTGCCGCGAGATCCAGTCCGAATTTGCAGGCACGGACAAGCTGGTGGTCGTGGGTCTGCTGCGTGGATCCTTTGTGTTCATTGCGGATCTGGTGCGCGAGCTGGACCTGCCGATCGAGGTCGACTTTCTTGAGGCGTCATCTTATGGCGACGGGATGGAGAGCAGCCGGGAAGTGCGTATTCTCAAGGACTTGCGCGGCGCAATTGAAGGGCGCGACGTTCTGGTGGTCGAGGATATCGTCGATACCGGGTTCACCATGCATCACGTCATCCGCCTGCTGAAGGGGCGCAATCCGGCCAAGCTGCGGACCATTGCCCTGCTGGACAAGCCCAGCCGGCGCGAGGTGGACGTCAAGGCCGATTGGACCGGGTTCGAGATTCCGGATGAATTTGTCGTGGGCTACGGGATCGACTATGCGCAGCGCAATCGCAACCTGCCCTTTATCGGCAAGGTCCGGTTCACTTGAACAGGCGCACCTTGCCTTTTTTCTGCACGCGCCCGTCAACAAGGACGTCCGACCGCGCATAGCGTGTCGGTTCGTCCCGCGACGCGGCGGCGAGGGCATCCATCGCGTCCTGCAAATGTGCAATCGCCACTTCGTGCACCCGCGGGTCAAGCCCGTCGATCAGTGTCTGAAGCTTTTGGATGGTGCTGTTCGGGTTCGTCATGGGGCTACACTCCCCGTGTCTGTCCCGCCTTTCGTGTATGTGAGCCGTACGGTCAGCATGTCAAGGTCAATTGACACATCTTTAGGTGGTATCTTATTGTTTTTACACACGATTTACGGTACTCACGTGGCGCTTTCAACGTAGGAGACGTGTCTGGTGCGGTGCCTTGTTCGATGAAAACCCAGCCAAATCAGGGATATCCGGGTTGCATGTGCGGACCCGGATCGGGGATCAGGCGAATTTCGCCCGACGTGCGTCACGCAGTCGCGCGAAATCCTCGCCCGCGTGGTAGGATGACCGGGTGAGCGGTGTGGCGGAGACCATCAAGAAGCCCTTGCCATAGGCCGCTTTTTCGTAGGAGGCGAATTCGTCGGGATGCACGAAGCGGTCCACACGGTGGTGTTTCGGCGTGGGTTGCAGGTACTGGCCGATGGTCAGGAAATCGATGTCGGCGGCGCGCATGTCTTCCATGACCTGGATCACCGATTGCCGGTCTTCGCCCAGTCCCACCATGATGCCTGATTTGGTGAACAATGTCGGGTCCAGTTCCTTGACCCGCTGCAACAGGCGCAGGGAATGGAAATACCGCGCGCCCGGGCGCACTTCGGGATAGAGCCCCGGCACGGTTTCAAGGTTATGGTTGAACACGTCGGGTCGTGCTTCGACCACCACCTCCAGTACGGACGGGTCACAGCGGATGAAATCCGGCGTCAGGATCTCGATCGTGGTGTCGGGGCTGCGGTGCCGGATCGCCCGGATGGTCTGGGCAAAGTGATCAGCGCCCCCATCTTCGATGTCGTCGCGGTCTACCGAAGTGATGACGACGTGGTTCAGCCCCAGCTTTTCGACAGCGTGGGCCACGCGGCCCGGTTCGAACGCGTCCAAGGCCTCGGGCGGTTTGCCGGTGGCGATGTTGCAGAAGGTGCAGGCGCGAGTACAAACCTCGCCCATGATCATCATGGTGGCGTGTCCCTGGCTCCAGCATTCGCCGACATTGGGGCAGCCCGCCTCTTCGCAGACGGTGACAAGGCCATTGTCCCGCATGATCTTGTGCGTGTCCTTGTAGCCCTGGCTGACAGGCGCCTTGACCCTGATCCAGTCCGGTTTCTTCGGCTGTGGATTGTCGGGGCGCCGCGCTTTTTCAGGGTGCCGCTGCTCGGGTATCTTCAGGTCGCGCATCACGTCTCTGCCAAATGGTTCAGCGTTAAACTTGTTTGTAACATAGGTGACGCCAGGGAAAACACCACGCGGCGCATGGCCGCTATGCAGCGTGGCGCGCGCGCCACCATGCGCCGACGCTCCAATGGTCGCGGTGGATCATCAGGATCAGCGCGATCATGGCCGCCAGCACAGCCAGGTCGATCACCTGATTGCGGTGGATGGGAAACCCCCGGTCATTCAGCGCAAAGGGGTCCAGGAACCCGTCCCATCGGCGCAACACGGTAAAGAAATGCATGACCGCCAGGGCGGGATAGCTGACCCAGCGCAGGGCGCCCACCGCCACCAGGGCACAGATCAAGATCTGGACACCAGCCACTGCGTAGATGGTCCAGAACTCAAGCGTCACCCCGTCAAAGTGACGCGCCAGGCCCTGATATTGCTTGGGTGTGATGATCTTGTGTGCGGCCCACAGAAAGATGAACCACGCCAGTCCCAGGCGCAGAACGCACAGCGCAAACGCGTCCCGGTTGTGATGTGTCATGTGCCGTCCCCCTTGCGCCCATCTGGCCCCGGGCATGCCCGGAGGCGCGGCGCATGCCAAGTCACCTTTTGCGGAGCGGGCAAAAAAATGGCGCTGCGGGGAGGAACGCAGCGCCATTCAAAGACACCGGAAGGTCAGCCGATCAGGCCGCCCCCGGGTCCCGTTGTTTCGTCGTAATGCTGCTTGAGCCGCATCAGCGCGATGCGCAACACGATCTTGCCGGAACGCGCAGACCAGCCAAGCCGCTTTTCGGCGCTTTCGAGCCCTTCGAGGTAGCAGCAGCAGCGCAGCACCACATCCGACAATCCCGGCCCCAGATCACGCAGCGCCGCGGCAACACGCGCACGGGCCGCGTCGGGCCCGTTGCCCACGCCACTGTCCATGGCAAAACCGCCGCGCCCGCCGCCGGTCAGGAACCGGTCCCAGTTCTGCGCCACTCGCGGGCCCATCTGGGCCAGTTCAAAGTCTTCGCGCAGCCGTTCGCCCGCCGTGACCAGATCATCGTTCAGGAAGGGTTGTCCGCCCTTGTCCCGCCGACGCGCAAGCGCGGTCAAAGGCGATTCCGCCAGGTTGTAGCGCACCTTGCGCGGTTGACCGGTATCAGTGTCGCGCACCGTGCGTTCGCCCCACTGGCGATGTTGATCGGCAAAGGGGGTCGCCGCCTCGGCAAGGCCCGGCTGCGTCTCCTCGACCTCGCCCATCATCGCGGCCAGTGCCGTACGGCCCGCCGGGGTGATCTTGTAGCGTGTGATGCGGCCCGTTTGTTCGGCGCCAATCCAGTCCTGCAACGCCATCGCCTCGGCCACCTTGCGGTCCACCACGGCGGTGCGCGTGCTGCTGCCCGTGGCGCCGTCGCGCACAACAACCGCCTTTTCCATATCGACGGCGACCGCCAGAACGGCCCCCGTTTCGCACAAACGGCGCAGTATGCGCACCGAATCCTGGGTCATCCTGATGGCGTCTGGACCGTGGTTCTGGGCAAAGGCATGTTGCATGTCCGGGTCTTCCTTTCTGGGCTGAGCGGCAGCCGACGAACGGGAACGACCCAGGGATGCGCCCAGTTTGCGCAACACGCCATCCACAAGCGGATCGTCGCGGCGCGTTTCGAATCGCCTGATCTGACGCAGCACGGTCGAGGCGTGACAGCCCGATTTGCGGGCCAGTTCACGGATCGGAAGACCCGCTTCGGTATGGGCAAGGTAGTGTACGGCCGCGTCCGGAACCCAATCAGGCAGGTTCAGGTCCGTGGCGCAGAGTGCATCGCTTGTGCGCATAGTCGGTGTCCGTCCTTCTTCCCCTTCGGGTCCCCGGCGTCATCATGTCCGCACCGGGTTATCCACAAAATTACCCACACAACCTAAAGCTGCATTGATTACCGGATCGTTAACATTCGTCGTATTCCGCAGCATTGTTTCTAAATGATAAACAGTTGCTAAACGAACGTGCGGGCACCGTTCAGGGCACGCAACACCCGCTCAGGTTGTGCAATGGTCACCGAGATGTCGCCCGATGGGGATCGGGTCACGGCACCGACAAGGAGACCGGAAATGCAAGATATACTGACAATGCTGAGCGCCCTGCGCCGACCACGCCTGTTGATGCGCGCCGCCCGAATCGGTGCCGAGGATTACCGCCGCAGCGCGCACCTGCCGCGTTTGCTGGGCTACGGCCAGCTGCCGCGGCACGGGGCGGCGCTGATGCGCCTCATGGAGATCGAGGGCGAATTGAACGCCCAGCGCATGAGCGACGATTCGTCCTACAGCCTGCTGCGCCATATCGACATTCTGATCGCCATCGTGGGCGAGGCGCGCATCCTGCGGGCCGCACAGGCCGAACCCGCGGCCTGATCACATGAAGCTGTCCGGTTCGGCGGCCTTTTTGCCGGCGACATAGGCGTCCAGTGCTTCGCGTATGGCCGGGTCCATGGCCGGTTGCTGGTAATCGCCCAGCAGCTTCCGGACCCGGTGCGCCGCCAATTCTGCCGTGTCCCGTGCGCCTTCGTCTTCCCAGGTCTCGAACGGTTTGTAATCCAGCAGATCGGACTTCCAGAATGCCTGTTTGAAATTCGCCTGCGTATGGGCGCACCCAAGGTAGTGCCCGCCCGGCCCCACCTCGCGGATGGCATCCATGGCTTGGGCGTTGTCGTCGATCTGGATGCCCGCAGCCAGGTGGTGCAGCGTACCCAGTTGATCGGCATCCATGACAAATTTCTCGTACGAGCTGACAAGCCCGCCCTCGAGCCATCCGCAGGAATGCAGCATGAAGTTCACACCGGCCAAGAGCCCCATGTTCAGCGAATTGGACGTCTCGTAGGCCGCCTGCGCGTCGGGCAGCTTCGAGCCGCAGAACGAGCCGGCGGACCGGTACGGCAGGCCCAGCCTTCGGGCCAGCTGCCCGGCGCCGTAGGTGATGTGCGCCGCTTCGGGTGTTCCGAAGGTGGGCGCGCCCGAGTTCATGTCGATCGACGTCACAAACGCCCCCATGATCACCGGCGCCCCGGCGCGGCACAGCTGGGAATAGGCGATGCCGGCCAACACTTCGGCCAGCACTTGGGTCAATGTCCCCGCGACCGACACGGGCGCCATGGCCCCGCCCACGATGAAGGGCGAGATGATGCAGGCCTGATTGGCCTGCGCATAGACTTCGAGCGCGCCCATCATCACATCATCGAACGTCATGGGCGAGTTGATGTTGATCAGCGAGGTCATGACCGTGTTGTCGCGGACAAAGTCCTTGCCAAACAGGATCTCGGACATCTCGACCGAATCCCGCGCGCGGCTGGGTTCGGTCACCGATCCCATATAGGGTTTGTCAGACAGGGTCATATGCGCATGGAGCATGTCGAGGTGACGCTTGTTCACGGCCACGTCCGTGGGTTCGCACACGGTGCCGCCCGAATGGTGCAGCCACTTGGACATATAGCCCAGCTTCACGAAATTGCGGAAATCCTCCATCGTGGCATAGCGGCGTCCACCATCGGCATCGCGCACGAAAGGCGGGCCATAGACGGGGGCGAGCACAAGGCTCTTTCCCCCCACCTCAACAGTGCGGGCCGGGTTGCGGGCGTGCTGGGTGTACGAGGACGGTGCCGTTTTACACAACGTGCGCGCCAGGCCGCGCGGAATGCGCACCCGCTCGCCATCGACATCCGCACCGGCATCGCGCCACCGCTGAAGGGCGGCGGGATTGTCGGGAAAGTTCACCCCGATCTCTTCCAGAACCGTCTCTGCATTGTGCTCGATGATCTCCAGCGCCTCTTCGGTCAGCACCTCGAAGTTGGGAATGTTGCGCTCGATGAAACGCACCGTCTCGAAGGACACCGCACTGCGTTCCGCACGCCGTGCGGCACCACCACCCCCGCGTCCCCGTCTGCGTGTCGCTGCTTCGGCCATGGCGCATCCCCCAGAATATCCTGTTTGCCCGTGTGATTACCGCATCGCAGCACGCACCGCAGGCCCAGAGCGCCCCCCGAGGGAAAAAAGCGACATGCGGTCTTCTTCCGACGCAAAATACGACGGGGGTCTGGGGGCTGGCCCCCAGTCCGACGCTTGCCAGCCCTCGTCCACGGGCCTATTGCACGCACATGACCGATCAGACCCACGACCGCCTTCTCATCATCGACTTCGGCAGCCAGGTGACGCAGCTGATTGCGCGCCGCCTGCGCGAGCTTGATGTCTATTGCGAAATCCACCCCTACCAGAACTTGACAGATGACAGTCTGCGCGACATGGCACCCAAGGCGGTGATCCTGTCCGGCGGCCCCGACAGCGTGACGCGCGCGGGCTCCCCCCGGGCTCCGGATGCAGTATGGGACATGGGCGTTCCGGTCCTGGGCATCTGCTATGGTCAGCAGGCGATGATGCAGCAGCTGGGCGGCCAGGTGGACGGCGGCAAGATTTCCGGCGGTGGCGGCACGGCCGAGTTCGGACGCGCCTTCGTGACCCCCGAAGGTCAGCTTGATCTGCTGGACGGCTGGTTTGCCGATGGCCGCGAACAGGTCTGGATGAGCCATGGCGACCACGTGTCCAGGCTTGCACCGGGATTCGAGGTCTTTGGCACCTCCCCCAATGCGCCCTATGCGATCACCGCAGACACCAAGCGGCATTTCTACGCCGTGCAGTTTCACCCTGAAGTGCACCACACGCCCAAGGGGGCGATGCTGTACGAGAACTTCGTGCGGCTCGCCGGGTTCAAGGGCGATTGGACGATGGGCGCCTACCGTGAAGAGGCGGTAGAGCGTATCCGCGAAAAGGTTGGCGACAAGAAAGTGATCTGCGCGCTGTCGGGCGGTGTCGACAGTTCCGTTGCCGCGGCGCTGATACACGAGGCCGTGGGCGACCAACTGACATGCGTCTTCGTGGACCATGGCCTCTTGCGCAAGGACGAGGCGCAGGAAGTCGTGGGCATGTTCCGCGACCACATGAACCTTTCGGTGATCCACGCGGACGAGACAGAACTGTTCCTGGGCGCGTTGGAGGGGCAATCCGACCCCGAGACCAAGCGCAAGATCATCGGCCGCCTGTTCATCGATGTGTTCCAGAAATACGCCGACCAGATCGAGGGGGCCGAATTCCTTGCCCAAGGCACGCTGTATCCCGACGTGATCGAAAGCGTGTCGTTCAGCGGCGGGCCGTCTGTCACGATCAAGTCCCACCACAACGTGGGCGGCCTGCCCGAGAAGATGGGTCTGAAACTGGTCGAACCGCTGCGCGAGTTGTTCAAGGACGAGGTGCGGGCGCTGGGACGCGAATTGGGCCTGCCGGACCATTTCATCGGACGCCACCCGTTCCCCGGGCCGGGCCTTGCCATCCGCTGCCCCGGTGAAATCACCCGGGCCAAGCTGGACATCCTGCGCGAGGCGGATGCCGTCTATATCGACCAGATCCGCAAACACGGGCTCTATGACGAGATCTGGCAGGCCTTTTGCGCGATCCTGCCCGTGCGGACCGTGGGCGTGATGGGCGATGGTCGCACATATGATTATGCCTGTGCCTTGCGCGCCGTCACATCCGTCGACGGCATGACGGCGGATTACTATCCATTCACCCATGACTTTCTGGGGGAAACAGCAACGCGCATCATCAATGAGGTACCGGGGATCAACCGGGTGACCTATGACATCACGTCCAAGCCTCCGGGCACCATTGAATGGGAGTGACAGGCCGGTGAGTTTCTACAGCAAATGGCGCAAGCGGCGCACCAAGGTGCATGCCCGCCGGGCCGCGGATGCAGCGGAAACGGTGGCCCGCGAAACCACGCTTCGGGCGGCGGATGCGCGTATCCGTGCGCATCCGAACCCGATCTCTCGGATGGGCACGAAATGCTACAGCCAGAATGACGAGGACGGCATCACGCTCGACATTCTGCGCCGGTTGAATATCGAAAACGGCACTTTTCTGGAATTCGGCGTCGAGGACGGGATCGAAAACAACACGCTTGTCCTGCTTGCCGCAGGTTGGCGGGGCGGCTGGGTCGGTGGCAGTGACCTCGCGTTCGACATTCCCGAAGGCTCGCCGCTGTGCTACCGCAAGGGGTGGGTCGATCGTGACAACATCACGGCGCTTGTGGGCGACGCGCTGGCTCCGTTTGCGGATACGCCACCCCAGCTAATCTCGATGGATCTGGACGGGAACGACATTCATTTTGTGTCCGCCCTGCTTGAGGCCGGGCACCGGCCTGCGGTCTGGATCACCGAATACAACGCCAAGTTTCCGCCGCCGGTGCGGTTCGCGCTGCCCTATGCGGCCGATCACACGTGGCAGGGGGACGATTGGTTCGGCACGTCGCTGCAAAGCTATATCGATCTGTTCGACAGCAACGACTATCAACTGGTGGCCTGCAATGCGGCGACCGGCAGCAACGCCTATTTCGTGCGGCGCGACCTGATGGGCCACGCCTTTGACGATGTGCCGCAGGACCCCAGACAGATCTGGGCCGCCCCCCATTACGTCGACATCACGCCGATTTGGCACCGGCCCAGCCTGCGCCTGATCAAGCACCTGGTGGCAAAACGGTGACATCAACACCCGCCCCGGCAGCGGGCATGACCCCGACGGTGCGTGCAGCGCTCTGGATGATCGGCTCGATCGCGTCCTTTTCCACCATGGCGGTGGCAGGACGGGAAGTATCGGGCAGCCTCGATACGTTCGAGATCATGATGTACCGCAGCCTTGTGGGTGTGATCATGGTCTGTGCCCTGGCCACGGCCACGGGTGCGTGGCGCCACATCAGGATAGACCGCCTTGGCATGCATCTTGTGCGCAATCTGGCGCATTTCACCGGCCAGAACCTGTGGTTCTATGCCGTCACGGTCATTCCTCTGGCGCAGGTCTTTGCGCTTGAGTTTACGTCTCCGATCTGGGTGATCGTCCTGAGCCCCCTGATCCTGGGTGAACGGCTGACGCCTGTACGGGCGCTGGCCGCCATCATGGGGTTCATCGGGATCCTCATTGTCGCCCGCCCGGACCTTGCGGGGGTGAACGCCGGTGTCGTCACCGCCGCCTCATCCGCCATCTTCTTTGCCGTCACCATCATGCTGACCAAACGGCTGACCCGGCACGAGGGCATCGCGTCGATCCTGTTCTGGCTGACCGCCATGCAACTGATCATGGGCATCGTCATGGCGGGATATGATGGCGACATCGCCCTGCCCGACTTGCAGACCGGACCATGGGTTTTCCTGATCGGTTGCGCCGGGCTCTTGGCGCATTACTGCCTGACCAATGCGCTGGCGATTGCCCCTGCGACGGTGGTCGTTCCCATCGATTTCGTTCGGCTGCCGACCATCGCCGTGATCGGAATGCTCGTTTACGGCGAAGCGCTTGATATGTGGGTATTTGTGGGTGCGGCAATCATCTTTGCGGGCAATTATGCGAACATCTGGGTGGAATCACGGCGCGCCAAATCGCTGTGACCTGAATGTCACAAACTCATGACGCTCCGTCACAAGCGTCCATCTGCCCCTGCGTCAATATTGACGCAGACCCCTTGAAACCGGCTTATACATCCCCAACGCGCATCCCACTCGACATCCATAGACGCGCGCTTTTGGGAGGAAATGACATGAAATTCCGTTTCTTGACGGCGGCTGCTCTGCTGGCGTCAACGACTTCTGCTTACGCCGTCGGACTGGATCGCTCCGGACAATCGATCTCGGTCCTTTTTCAGGACGGCAATCACCTCGAGTTTTCCTTGGGGTACACAGACCCGACAATCACCGGGACGACCTTCGTTGCACCGGGCTTTGTCCAGAACGAATCCGGCAATGTAGGCGACAGCTTTCTGACGTTCGGCGCGGGTATCAAAGTTGACCTGAACGATCGGTGGTCCTTCGCGCTGATCGGTGACGAACCCTATGGGGCCGATACGTTTTACGGCAACAGCTCGGCCACATCGGCGCTCGGTGGCACTGGGGCGACCGTCGACAGCTATGCGATCACTGCCCTGGCCCGTTACAAGTTCAACGACAACTGGTCGGTCCACGGCGGTTTGCGCTACCAGGAAGTGTCGGCAAGCGTGACCCTGGGCGGTGTCGCCTTTGGCGCGGTGAACGGCTATGATGGCTTTTTCGGCAGCGACGGCGACGTCGGGTACGTGATCGGCGCCGCTTACGAGATCCCAGCGATCGCGCTGCGCGTTGCCCTGACCTACAACTCGTCCACGACTCATGATCTGCCTACCACGGAATCCGGCCTGCCGGTTCCGTTCCTGAACGGCAACAGCATCACCGAGGTGGAAACCCCCGAATCCGTCAATCTGGATTTCCAGACCGGCATCGCGGCCAACACACTCCTGTTCGGTAACGTCCGTTGGGCGAACTACGGCCAGACAAACGTGTCGCCAGTCGGGTTTACAACTGTGACCGGTTCCAGCTTGACCGACCTTGAAACCGGTTATGACTTCTCGCTTGGTGTGGGCCGCCGGTTTAACGAAAAGTGGTCTGGCTCCCTCGCGGTTGGCTACTCGACCCTTGGCGACGACGACTTTGTATCACCCCTCGCTCCGACAAACGGGCAGGTGTCGATCTCTGTTGGCGCGAAGTACGACGTGAACGATAGCTTCGCGATCGCCGGCGGTATTCGCTATACGGATCTGGGCAACGCTATCCCGAACACGGCCAGCACGGCGCGCGGTTCATTTGACGGCAACGATGCCATCTCGGCCGGCCTGCGGTTCGAATACAAGTTCTAAATCTGTCCCCGCGGGGACAGACTGGCAAACCCCGCCCCTCACCGGGCGGGGTTTTTCTTTGCGCAGGTTCCGGGTGGCGTGCAGTGCCCCGCACTGACAGGGTGCGCCCATGACACCGCAAAAAACACTGTCGGGCCGCGCCTGGTCCGAGTTGCTTCTTCTCGGGCTGATCTGGGGTGCGTCATTCCTGTCGATCCGCATCGCTTTGGACGAAATCTCACCGCTCACCAGCGTGGCGCATCGCACATTCTGGGCGATGTGCGTGCTGTGGGTGGTTGTGGCACTGATGCGTCTGCCGCTGCCACGCGATCCGCGCGTCTGGATGGCCTTTCTGGGCATGGGGCTGCTGAACAACGTCATCCCGTTTGGCCTCATGGCGTGGGGGCAGCTGCATATCGAGACCGGCCTCACGTCAATCCTGAACGCCGCAACGGCGATTTTCGGGGTCATTGCCGCCGCCCTCTTTTTTGCCGATGAACGGATCACCGTGCGCAAAGGCATCGGTGTGGCCCTCGGGTTCCTTGGTGTTGCCACGGCCATTGGCCTCGACAATTTCCGATCCTTCGATCTGCGCAGCCTTGCGCAACTTGCGATCATCGCGGGCACCGTCAGCTACGCGCTGGCGAGCGTCTGGGCGCGCCGCTTCCTGGTGGGATTGTCGCCGCAAGTGGCGGCGGCGGGCATGCTGACCGGATCGACTGTGATCACCCTGCCCCTGGCCTGGATCGTTGACGGTCCAATCAGCCTGAACCTGCAAGGCGACACCATCCTTGCCATCGCCTATTACGCCATCGTCGCGACGGCAGGTGCATACCTGTTGTACTACCGCGTCCTGGCGATGGCAGGATCGGGCAACCTGATGCTGGTAACGCTTGTCATTCCGCCCGTGGCCATCGTGCTGGGCGCCTGGATCCGGGACGAGACACTGAACCCCAACGCGTTTGCAGGGTTTGCCATCCTGGCCCTTGGCCTTGCCATTCTGGATGGTCGCATCCTGACGCTCTTGCGACGCCCGGGCGTTGACCCCTTTCACCCCCGCGGCTAGGACAGCCGAAACGCGGGGGATACGGGGACAATGACACCACTGCTTTACCACGATGCGGACGCCTGGCGCGGCGCGGCGACCAAACGTGTTCTGGTCTTTGGCATGTCTGGCCTGGGCAAAACGCACATGTCCACCACCGTGCGTGACAGCGGCACCTGGTTTCACTATTCGATCGATTACCGCATCGGCACCCGGTACATGGGCGAGCGCATCGCCGACAATGCAAAGGCCGAGGCGATGAAAGTCCCGTTCCTGCGCGATCTTCTGATGTCGGACAGCATCTATATCGGGTCCAACATCACCTTTCATAACCTCAGCCCCGTCTCGACCTATCTGGGCAAACCCGGCGATCCGGCCAAGGGCGGATTGCCCATCAACGACTACCGCCGCCGACAGGAACAGTTCCGCCAGTCCGAGATCGCGGCATTGCAGGACACCGGCTATTTCGCCGAACGGGCGCAGGCGCTTTATGGGTATCCGAATTTCATCTGCGACACTGGCGGCTCGATCTGCGAATGGGTGGACCCGGCCGACGATAACGATCCGCTGATGACCACGCTCAGTTCCGTGGCCTTGCCGATCTGGATCAAGGGCGACGACGCCCACACTGCGGCCCTGGTCGCGCGGTTTGACAAGGCACCCAAGCCCATGGCCTATCAGCCGGAATTCCTGCTGGAGTGCTGGACGACGTACCTGGCCGAAACAGGCGAGGCCGAGGACAAGGTTGACCCCAATGCCTTTGTGCGCTGGACCTACGCACGGGCCCTGGCCCACCGGCAGCCCCGGTACGAAGCGATGGCGCGGTGGGGCGTGACGGTGACGGCGGACGAGGTGGCCTCGCTCCGCGGCGAGGCCGATTTTGTTGAATTGGTAAGCGCGGCGCTGGGGCGCGCGTGAGGGGTCACGTCACAAGGTCAATAAACCGCGCAATGATGTTCAAAACACGTGCAGCGCCGGCCAGCGCTGTTGCAACATCTTCAATCGACTCGCGCGCATCATTTGCCTGTTCCACAGTTTTGCGCAACCGCCATTGGGCAGACGCGGCTTCGGGCGCATCACTGGTCATATAGACCTCGACCGCATCTTCCATATCTTGGCGGCGTTTGCTTATCTGCTTACGCAATGCCAGCAGTTTGTCGCGATCATCTTCGCTTGTCCCAGTTTTGTTGGCCTCATCAGACAACGCGCCTTCAGTTTCAATCGCTTCGGAAATCAGTGTTTTGTATTTCTTGTAATCAACGACATTTACATCTGTGGTCATAACTCCGTTCCTATTCTGTAAGTGATTTCAAGTCTTCGAGCACACCAAGCGTGGCTTCGATGTTTTGGTCAGTTCCGAGCGCTGCTCGAAGGGCTTGATGTGCCTTCCAAATCGTCATCAATCGCTTGGTTTCGCTTTGGTCGAAAATTGTGCGAAATGTTTTGAAAGCCTTTTCATAGTCTGTGACCGCTTGGCTGTATGCGCGGAACTCGGCAGGTGTCACAGGACGCGGGGTTGGGCTTGGGCGCGCCTCATCCAGCGCTTGACTGGCTTTGGTCAGTTCTCGCGCGGCCTCCTTCAGCCCAGAGGTTTTGCGATCATGGATGATGAGATGATCGATCATCGTTTCAAGCGGATCATGGGCATCATCGACCAACCGTTTCAAAGCGCGCGCTCGCGCGGATTCAGTTAGTCGTGTGGCTAGGCTCGCGGCGGTCTTGATATCGCTTTCGGCAATCGCAAGCACGTCACTGTCTTCGTCGATGGAATGCTTTAATCCATTGGATGCTGCCAGCAACGCTGAAAGGTTTTCACCGATCTTCTTGGCCGACTCGTCGCGTGCAAGAGCGTTGACAGCATCCGCATAGGATCTAATGACTTCCCAAGTGGCTTCCCTGAAAACAGCGGTGCTCGGTTCGTCTGGAACCGGAAAAACCGCGTCGAGTTTGCAGGCTGCGAAAGCCGTGTCACTCACACCGACGCTTCCGAGCTTCGAGCAAGCAGTGGGTGCCCTGTATATCTGAAAACTGTTCGAGATTGCACTTTTTTTTGCCTCATCTCGCTCTTGGTTTGCCGCTGCGACAACCGATGGAACGTCTTTCTTCTCTGATACTGCAACCGATGCATCCAGTAATTTGGCCTCGGTTGAAACATCCGGAACGGTACATGCAGACATTGCCACAAGTCCCGTCAGCACAGCCGCGCAAACCGGTGTATTTGGTACGTGCATTGTTTCTCCCCCACGAATTTGCAGCGAGACGATATCACCCCCGAAAAAACGCAGGCGTGATTAAACCGTTAATGTTTCGTGAGAGCTCTGGCCCGATCTGCGCTGGAAACCTGCCGACTTCGCGTTTATCTACCTCGGTCCAAGACACAAGGTTTGCTTTCATGCCCATCAAACTGCCATCCACCCTGCCCGCCTATGACGTTCTGACGAACGAGGGCGTGATGGTCATGGACGAGGAGTTGGCCGCGCATCAGGATATCCGGCCGCTCAAGATCGGGCTGCTGAACCTGATGCCCAAGAAGATCCAGACCGAAACCCAGTTTGCGCGCCTCATCGGGGCCACGCCGCTGCAGATCGAGCTGAGCCTGATCCGCATGTCGGATCACGAGACCAAGAACACTGCCGCCGCGCATATGGAAAGCTTTTACCGCCCGTTTCAGGAGGTGAAGGCCCAGAAATTTGACGGTCTCATCATCACGGGCGCCCCGATCGAGCATCTGGATTTCGAGGATGTGGACTATTGGAGAGAGCTGGAAGAGGTCATGGACTGGACCCAGACCAATGTGCATTCCACGTTTGGCGTGTGCTGGGGCGGCATGGCGATGCTGCACCATTTCCACAAGGTGCCCAAGCATCTGCTGGGATCCAAGCTGTTTGGCGCGTACCGTCACGCCAACCTGGCGCCGGCCTCGCCCTATCTGCGGGGGTTTTCGGACGATTGCGTGGTGCCCGTGTCCCGCTGGACCGAGGTGCGCGCGCCCGAAGTCGAAGCCGCGGGTCTGCCGATCCTGCTGGGGTCGGACGTCACCGGCCCCTGTCTGATCGAAGATCCGGGTCACCGGGCGCTCTATATCCTCAATCATTTTGAATATGACAGCGATACGCTGAAGCAGGAATATGATCGCGACCTTGCCAATGTGCAGGTCGAAGGGGCCGCGATTGCCCTGCCCGTCGGATATTTCCCCGACGACGACCCCGCGCAACGTCCGGCCAACCGCTGGCGCAGCCATGCGCACCTTCTTTATGGCAACTGGCTGTCCGAGATTTATCTCACCACCCCGTATGACATGAAGCGGATCGGGCAGGATCGCACTGATCTGCGGGGGTGAGGGTATGAAAACAGGTCTTTATGTTCTTTTGGGCCTTGTGGCCCTGCTGGTGGTGCTGGTGCAGCTTCTGGCCGCCAAACGCGACCGCGATGCGGCGGCTGCCTTTCCACCCACAGGGCAGATCATCGATGTGAATGGCGTCGATGTGCATGTCGAACAGATGGGACAGGGACCGGACCTGGTGCTGATCCACGGGGCATCCGGCAACACGCGCGATTTCACCTTTGCCTTTGCCGACATGGTCAAGGATCGGTACCGGGTTACGATACTGGACCGTCCCGGCCTGGGCTGGACCGAACAGATCGCCCCCGAACACAAAGCTGCCTGGAGCACGGCACACGCCAACCCGACCGAGCAAGCGCGCCTGTTGAAGGCAGCAACGGACCAATTGGGGGTCAAGTCCCCCATCGTGCTGGGGCATTCCTTTGGCGGCATCGTCGCCCTTGCCTGGGCCGTTGAATTCGACGATCTGGCCGGTGTTGTATCTGTGGCGGGTGTCGCCAACCCGTGGCCCGGCGATCTGGACTGGACCTATCAGGTCAATGGCTCTGCCTGGGGTGGCGGCCTGATGGTGCCGGTTCTGTCGGCTTTTGTGCCCGCGACCTATATCGACAACGTGGTATCGAACATCTTTGCCCCCCAAGCCGCACCCGAAGGTTACATCGACCATGTGGGCCCTGCCCTGATCCTGCGCCGGGTGTCCATGCGCGCCAATGCGCGGCAAGTGAACTGGTTGCGGCCCTTCGTGGTGGATCTGTCGCAGCGCTATGGCGACATCGACGTTCCCGTCGAGGTGGTCCACGGCGATGCCGACACGATTGTGCCGCTTGATGTGCATTCGGCCAAGTTGCCTGGCCAGATCGCGGGGGCAAACGTGACCGTGCTGCCTGGTGCGGGCCATATGCCTCAACACACCCATCCGGCCGCGGTGATTGACGCCATTGACCGCGTCGCGGCACGTGCGGGTTTGCGTTAGGCGCCACTCTCGCCCATATTGCATGTTAAGAGCAGTAACTTGAGGCCTCGGACCATGAGCCTTCCCTTTGATGGTGCGATCACGGAGTTCTTCACCTCCGGCGCGCCCGATGACATCCGCGACAAGATCACCGCGGCGGACAAGGATGACATCCTGACGCCGACCTATCCGCACAGCGAACGGATGGGCAAAAAGCAATACGAGCGTGAGATGGAAGCCTTGCAGATCGAACTGGTCAAGATGCAGGACTGGGTGTCGACCACCGGGTGCCGCGTCGCCTGCGTGTTCGAAGGCCGCGATGCAGCAGGAAAAGGTGGTACAATCAAACGGTTCCGCGAAAACCTGAACCCGCGCGGTGCCCGCGTTGTGGCCCTTTCGAAACCGACCGAGACCGAAGCGACCGAATGGTACTTCCAGCGCTATGTCCGGCAATTGCCTGCGGGCGGCGAGATCGCGTTCTTTGACCGCAGCTGGTACAACCGGGGCGTGGTGGAGCAGGTGTTCGGCTTTTGCACCCCGAAGCAACGCGAACATTTCTTTGTCCAGGTGAACCCGTTTGAAGCCATGATGGTCGACGATGGCATTCACGTCTTCAAATTCTGGCTGAACGTCTGCCGCGCCGAGCAATTGCGCCGCATCATGGCCCGCGAACGCGATCCGCTGAAGCAATGGAAGCTAAGCTGGATTGATGTTGAGGGGCTGAAGAAATGGGACGCCTACACATCCGCCATCCGCGAGACCCTGGACCGGTCCCACACGAGCCACGCCCCGTGGACCATTGTCCGGTCCGACGACAAGAAACGCGCCCGGCTGAACGCCATCCGCACGGTTCTGCACGGCCTAGACTACACAAACAAAGACCCGCAAGCCATTGGAAAAATAGATAAAGACATTTGTGGCGGTCCGGACATCTGGGATGCCTAAACGCGGCTACCACCACGGTAACCTCCGACAGGCCCTGATCGAAGCTGCGCTGCAACTGATCACAGACAAGGGTCCGACAGGTTTCACCCTGTCCGAGGCGGCCAAGCAGGCCGGAGTAACACCGGCTGCTGTCTACCGGCACTATGAAGGGCGCGAAGACCTGATCGCGGAATGCGCGCGCCAGGGGTATGGCATCTTTGCCGACCTGATGGAGCATGCCTACCAGTCGGGCCAACCCTCAGCCCTTGCCGCATTCGAGGCGACAGGACGGGCCTACCTTGCTTTTGCCCGCCGGTTTCCCGGTCATTACATCGCCATGTTCGAAAGTGGTATTTCGGTGAACCGCACGCCTGAACTGGCCGATGTTGCGGCCCGCGCAAATGCGGTTCTGGAAAAGGCCGCCGGAGACCTGAGCCAGCATATCCCGGAAGGCAAACGCCCCCCTGCCGCGATGTTTTCCGCCCATATCTGGGCCATGAGCCACGGGGTGGTCGAGTTGTTTGCCCGCAATTCGCCCGGTCGCGCATCCCCCTTCCCGCCCGAGGATCTGCTTGAAACCGGCATCGGGATCTATCTGCGCGGCCTGGGCCTGTTGCCTGGCGATGACTAGGCTGCTGCGTTTCTTGCCACCAACGGTGCAGGCGTGGGTCTTGGAACACACATGGATCGGTGTTGTCGCGGTTTTGTGGCTGGGCGCGGTGGTGGCAACTGTACTTTATGTGCGGCCTGACCCGGTGGTTGATCGTGATTTCTTGACCGCGCGCGTGCTGGGATCGGCCGACACCAGTTCGGACGCGGGTTTTTCCGTGCGATTTGCGTTGGAGTTTCCAGACGGCACGCCAAAATCCCTATCGACGGCATCGATGTCGGTCGCGGTAACAATCATCGAAACCGCCTGCGTGGAACGCCGGACATTATCTTCCGGCAATGAGCACTTTGTGCTTGTTCCAACAAACATGTGCCCTGAGTGATCGCGCCGGGCTATGCCTGTCCCGTCGGAAAATGGGGAAGCACCTCTTGGGCTAGTCGCCCGAGCGTCTCTTCCACATCGCTGAAATTGTAGCGCAGGTTCAACGCCACGTGGTTCACGCCCATGGCTTGCAGGTCCGCCAGGTGATCGACCAAAAAGGATGTGCCCGCCTGATAGCCCAGCACGATGGGCCGTGTGCGCGCGTCCGACCTGTCCAGCACATCAACATAAAGCGACTGCATGACAGGCTTGTCGCCCTGCCCGACCGTAGCGACGTAGCGCCTGTACTGGGCAATCATGTCTTTTTGGTTCTGGGCATTGCGGGGATAGGTGATCCACCCGTCGCCATGTTCCGCGCCCCAGTCCGGTGTCTGTTGACTGCCGCCCGTGATCAGCAAGGGCACCTGCCCGGCCACCGGCTTTGGCACCATGTCAATATGCCCGTTCAGCACACCCTGCGCGGCGTCCAACCTGGGATAGCTTTGAAAACAGGCGCGGATGTATTGCACACTGTCCCGAAACCGGGCCCCACGGTTGTCGTATTCCATGTTCAGCGCCGGATATTCTTCGGGCCGGTCGCCGGATGCAATGCCAAGCATGACCCGCCCGCCGGACAACACATCGGCAGACGCGGCGGCCTTCGCCACATGGGCAGGATGGCGCAACGGCAGGATGACGCTGCCCACCCCCAAACCGATCCGGCGGGTACTGGCCGCCAGCGCGCCCAGATACACAAACGGGTCGAACATCTGACCGACATCGCCAAAGGCTGGCACGTTGAAGGGCACGTCGCGCAACCAGACTGCCGCAAAGCCCAAGCTCTCAGCAAGCTGAACCCGCTCGATATGACGCGCCAGCGTCGGTATGTCTTCGGGGCCGTACTCTTCGATCGGCAGGAACAGCCCGATGCTCAGGCGGCCTGGTTGAAAGGTTGCGTTGTAGCCGCGGTTCATTTTCGGAAAGAAGGGGTCAGTCATGGTCCGGGCACGCCGCAGTGTTTGGTGATCCACCCTGCGCAGCAGCGGTTCCGCGTCAATCGAAAAAACCGCGGTGTGCAGAATGCGCCCGCCTGGCTTTGTCCCGCGCGCATCTGCGTCGCGCACTGACTTTTGCCGCTTTGGCGGGACGCTGCGCATCACAAGACCCGAATGCGCGCACCCTTGCCTGACACAAGACTGTCGTGAACCTGTTGTCTGTCTGTCGCACTTAACGTGTCAAAGCCCGCGTATGAAAGAGCGCCTGGATCCTCTGGTGGCCGAACGCGCACCGTGGCTGTTTCGCCCCGGCACACTCAGCCGTGTCGCGCGACACAGCCTTATGTCGGTGCTGAGCTACGACAAGACAGTCGATCTGGCCACGCAGTTGAAAGACGAACAGACCGCCACCCTGATGCAGCGCGTCGGTCAGTTGCTGGCCCAGGATGTTTCTGTGACTGGGTTGCATTTTGTCCCACGCAAAGGTCCCGCGCTGATCGTGGCAAACCATCCGACAGGCATCGCTGACGGCATCATGCTGCATCACGTGTTGGCCCCTGTCCGACCGGATCTGTTCTTTTACGCAAACGCTGACATCTTGCGGGTCTTGCCGCAGGTGTCGACAATGATTGCCCCGGTCGAATGGCGCCATGACAAGCGGTGCCACGCCAAGACGCGTGCAACGATGACCTATACGCGGGACGCCGTGGCCGAGGGGCGGCTTGGCATCATCTTCCCGTCCGGGCGGCTGGCCAAGCGGCGGGGTTTGCGCCTTTGCGAGCGTCCGTGGATGCCGTCGGCCGCTATGATCGCGCGCAAATACAATCTGCCTATTGTCCCGATCCATATCCACGCGCGCAATTCAGCGCTGTTTTACCTGCTGGACCTGATCCATCCGACGTTGCGGGACATTACCCTGTTCCATGAAACTCTGAACAAAGGCAGCCAGTCGTTTCGCATCACGATCGGGCGCCCCATCCCGGCCTCGGACCTGCCGCGCAACTCTGATGACGGTGTGGCGCTGTTGCGGTCTGCAACCCTGCGCCTGGGCCAAGAGGCGAAGGGCCGGAAAGTGGTGCGGGTCCATGGCGCGCGGCGTGGGCGGGCCAACACGTTGCCCTGATCCGCACAGCAAAAGGGCCACCCCATAGGGCAGCCCATTTGACCATTCGAACGATATAAAGCTTAACGCTTGGAGAACTGGAAGCTCTTCCGGGCTTTGGCCTTACCGTATTTCTTACGCTCGACCACGCGGCTGTCGCGGGTCAGGAAGCCTGCGGCTTTCAGGGCCGCGCGCAGGCTGGGATCATAAAGCTGCAGTGCTTTCGAAATGCCGTGCTTGACCGCACCGGCCTGACCCGACAGACCACCGCCCTTGACGGTCGCAGTCACGTCGAACTGGTCTTCGACACCGGCAACCTCGAACGGCTGGCGCAGGATCATTTGCAGCACGGGACGTGCGAAATAGGTGTTCAGTTCCTTGCCGTTCACGGTGACCTTGCCCGAACCGGGTTTGATCCAGACGCGGGCTACGGCGTCTTTCCGTTTGCCGGTGGCATAGGACCGCCCGAATTCGTCCCGGACAGGTTCGCGGGGCGTCAGGTCGACCTCTGCCGGGGCGGCGTCGCCCGCAACAGCTTGCAAGTCTTCGAGTGTGTTGATTTCGTCAGCCATGCTCATGCGCTCCGGGTGTTTTTCTTGTTCATGGATTTCACATCCAGAACTTCGGGGCTTTGTGCCTCGTGCGGGTGCTCGGCCCCGGCATAGACACGCAGGTTGGTCATTTGCTGGCGCGACAGGCGGTTGCCGGGCAGCATGCGCTTGACCGCGAGGGTCACGACGCGCTCGGGATGTGCGCCGGTCAGGATCTGTTCCTTGGTGCGCGACTTGATCCCGCCGGGGTGGCCGGTGTGCCAGTAATGGCTTTCGTGACGCTTGTTGCCGGTCAACTGGATCTTGTCCGCGTTGATGATGATCACGTTGTCGCCCATGTCCATGTGCGGCGTGAAGGACGGCTTGTGCTTGCCACGCAGACGCATGGCGACGATCGAGGCAAGGCGGCCCAGAACAACGCCTTCGGCGTCGATCAGGATCCATTTCTTGTCGATGTCCGCAGGTGTTGCGGTATAGGTTTTCATGTGAGTGAATCCCTTGAGGGGTGGAATTTCAGATTGCGCGGTTATACAGCAGATCAAAGTCACGTCAACTGCGTCATGATGGTTTTTATATAACAAAAACAAATGCTTGAAAATAAGGTATCATATTACCCCACAAAATGCGCCGATTTGGAGATGCCATGCTGACCGGACTGGCCGTGCCCGCCGCCGCCACGCTCGGTTTGCTGGTCTGCGCCACGGCCATCGGGGTGCCCGCCATGCGCAAACTGATCGTGGTTTACGAGGCCAAGCACGAACTGAAACATGGTTCGGCCGGGTGGCTACGGTCATTGCGCGGCTGGTCGATGGTGGCCTTCTGGCTGATGACGACATGGTTCATCGCAACGATCTTTGGCGATTGGGCGGTGAATGGTGATCTGGAGGCGGCGATTGACCGGGGATGGCTGCGCCTGCGCATCCTGCTTGAGATCGCGATGGCGATCATGGAGTCCGACTGATGCAGGACCTGAGTGCTGTGCAGTCGGACCTGCAATGCCGCAATTGCGCGGGTCAGTGCGTCTATGACCCCTCGCAGCAGGCGCTGGTCTGTTCCAGTTGCGCCACGCGCTATGGACTTGAAACCGACCGGGACGCCGACGCTGCGACCGAATTCGAGTTCGACCCGGATGCGCCCGAAGCCGATCCGATCGAGACCACACAGACCCGCGTACATCATTGCGAAACCTGCGGCGGCGATGTGGTGTTCGTGGGCCAGACCCTGTCGGAACGCTGCGCCTATTGCGACGGTCCGGTGGTACTGGCGACCAGCGACACCGGGTACCAGACCAAGGCGCTGATCCCCTTCCGCGTGCCGGACCGGGACGCGCAGCGTGCGGCCCTGGATTGGGTCGCCGGGCGGTGGGCGGCGCCGTCAAGCCTGACTTCTGTGGTGTCGGGGGCCCGGGTGGCAGGTTTGTACGTGCCGTTCTGGACCTTCGACAGCGAAGAAGCGGTAAATTACTGGGCCAAATACAAGGTGCGCCGCAACAAACGGACAGTGACACGGTCCACCTCCGGCGCGCTGCGCATCCGCTTTGACGATCTGCTGGTCCCCGCCTCGCCCCATGTCACCCCCCTGATCCGCGATGGCATCCTGCACGATTTCGACCCCCGCCGCCTGCGCCCGTACCGTCCCGGTTACCTGGCGGGCTTTGGGGCCGAGCGCCACCATCAGTCGGTGGCCGAAGGGCTGGATGCGAATGCAGAGGACAAGGACCTGCTGATCCGCAACCGGATCAAGGGCCATGTGCGCAAATCCGGCGTGCACGACATTCGCTACACCACGGGGACAAGCGGCATACGCTACCGTCGCATTCTGCTGCCGGTGTGGATCCTGCACTATCAATATGACGGCACGCCGATGAAAGTCGTGGTGTGCGGCATGCAGGGGCGCACCTTCGGCGAGCGTCCGTTCTCCTGGATCAAGCTGGCAGGCTATGCCGCGCTGCTGTCCGCGCTGACCATCGGCTTTGGTCTGGCCTGGGGGGCCGGCGGGCTGCTTTAGACCCCGATCTGGTCCGGTGGGTTGTCCAGCAGGTCGCGCAACCGTTCGATCGCCCTCTCAAACGACTGCAACGACACGCCAGCATTGATCGCGATCCGCACGGCATGGGGCGTGCGCGCATCACGGCAGGCGTAATCCTCGGCGGCGCGAATGCCCACGCCCTGCTGAGCCGCCGCCTGCACAAAGGCGCCCGCCCGCCATCCTTCGGGCAAGCGTAGCCACAGGAACGGCACGTCCGCGCGCCAAACGATATCGTATCCGCCCAACACGTTCACCGCGCGGTGCACATATGTGCCAATTCCGTTGCGCGCGCTGTCCATCAGACCCGGCAGCGTCGGATGCACAAGAAGGGCCGCAAAGAGGTCGGTCATGGGCGTAGCAAGGCCAAAGAACGAATACTCCGCCGTGCGCCGCAGCACACTGGCCCGCCCTTTGGGCGTCACCGTAATGCCCAGGCGCAGCGCAGGCGTGATGGATTTGGAGATCGAGGAAATGTACCAAGTTCGTTCTGGTACAATCATGCGATAACTGGGCGCCTGTGCCTGCCCCAATCTGTAACAATCATCTTCGAGGATCTGAAGATCGTGGCGCTTGGCAACATCGGCCAACGCTTCGCGCCGCTCAAGCGGGGTGAAGCCGCATGTGGGGTTGTGCACTTCGGGCGAGGTGCAGAACACCTGCGCGTCGTGAGCCTTGGCGGCGGCCTCCAGCGCCTCGGGGATCACGCCATCCGCGTCCATTTCCACGGGAATGACGTCTGCGCGCAGCAACTCTGCCGCGCGCCGGAATCCGGGATAGGCCAGGTCCTCGACCAGGATCGCCGGGCGGCGCCCTTTCAGAAGCGCTTGCAACACAAGCAGAATCGCGTTCTGCCCACCATTGGCCAGCACGATGTCATCCGGCCCGAACGACCCGATGGGCGCCCCAGCCAACCATGCCGCACAGGCCGTGCGGGCAGGTGCGCCGCCGCTGCGGGTCGGGTAGTGCATCATGCCCGATGGCGGGTCCTGCGCGACCTCGGCCAACAGCCCGCGGATCAGCGTTGCCTGCCCCACACTCGGCAAGTGCGGAGAGAACAGATTGACGTTCCAGGTTTGCGCTTCGGAATTGTGGGTCGCACTGTCGATCTCAAGCGGGACATCGGTAAAAAGTGGCCCTTTTTCATCAGGTTGCGCGACAAAGGTGCCACGCCCGACCTCGGCCGTCAGGGTGCCGTCATCGGTCAGCAACGTGTAGGCGCGTGCCACCGTGCCAGGCGTGATCCCAAGGCTCCACGCCAGATCCCGCACCGGCGGCAGCTTGTCCCCCGGAGTCAGGTCGTGATCCGTAATTCGCTGCCGGATCACCTGCATGACAGCTTTGTACTTCGGGCCCTGCCCATCCAGCAGTTCCGGCGACCAAATTGTACCCATTACAATGTTTCCGTAGCGTTAGGTGATCCCGCATTGTATCACTACAGAATGGCAGTTACGCCATATTGTGTCAATACAATTCAGGAGATTCCCATGGCACACCACATGCAAACGCCCGCCTCGCACCTGGCTTACCTGACTGCGCAAAATCGCATTCCGGCAGCTTCCGTGATCGCGCTGCGCGTTGCCGTGGTGCTGTCGAAATGGGGCCAACGTCGCCGCAGCAGGCATGCCTTGCACCAGCTCCCCCCGCACCTGCTGCGCGACATTGGATTGACACCCGCCGAGGCCGAACGCGAGTCGCGGCGCGTGTTCTGGCGGATGTGACATCCCCGTGGCGTCCGCCAGACCTCTTCCCTGCGGCCGGGTTTCATCCCGGCCGTTTTTTTTACGCCGGCAGATCAACGCCCTGTGGCGGTATCGCATATGTCAAACTGGCACGCGCGACCGGCTTGTCGTCGCCATCGGAATAAATCAGCGCATCCGTAACCGACAACTGCTTGCCCAGCTTCAACAGCCGCCCATGCGCTATCAGGTCAACGCCGGCCCTGGGTTTGCGCATGAAATCGATAGAGCAATTGGTGGTCACCGCAAGCGCACGTGGCCCGATATGCGCCAGCGTCACCATGTAGGCGGTGACATCTGCCAGCCCGAACATGGCCGGTCCGGACACGGTGCCGCCCGGACGCAAGTGCCGGTCCTGCACCAACAGGCGCAACACAACGCCGTCCTCGCTCACGTCTTCCACAAGAAATTCGCCCGCGACTTCCAGAAACACCTTTTGCAGAAACGCGTTCATCTCGGGTGCAGTCATCTGAACGGCCATGCTTTTCCTTCCCTTGTCCCTGCCCTAGGGTGAGCCGCAAACGCAACGGAGAGCAAGATGGCAATTCTGGAACGTGAGGTCATAGGCGCGGTGGCGCATCTGCGCATGAATGCGCCGGATCGGCTGAACGCATTGTCGGACGAGATGATCGCCGAAGTGCACGGCGCATTGGATGACGTGGCCGAGGACAGATCGGTGCGCGCGGTTGTGCTGTCGGGCGCAGGCAAGGCGTTTTGCGCGGGCCATGACCTGAAACAGATGACGGCGGGCCGACAGGCTGCGGATGGCGGGGCGGCCTACTTCAAGGACCTCTTTGACCGCTGCGCCGCCATGATGGCGCGGGTGCAATCCCTGCCCCAGCCCGTCATCGCGCAAGTGCACGGGATCGCCACGGCCG
The DNA here is from genome assembly GCF_947503465.1 of uncultured Tateyamaria sp. Taxonomy (NCBI): domain Bacteria; kingdom Pseudomonadati; phylum Pseudomonadota; class Alphaproteobacteria; order Rhodobacterales; family Roseobacteraceae; genus Tateyamaria; species uncultured Tateyamaria sp. Next base: position 717,949 of record NZ_CANNDN010000001.1, read on the forward strand.
CCGGCTGCCAACTGGTGGCGACATGCGATCTGGCGGTGGCAGCGCATGGCACGCGGTTCGGGGTCAACGGGGTCAATATCGGTCTCTTCTGCTCGACGCCCATGGTGGCGCTCAGCCGCAATATTCCCCGCAAGCAGGCATTCGAGATGTTAACCACGGGTGAGTTCATCGAAGCGGACCGCGCGGTCCAATTGGGCCTTGTTAACCATGCCGTACCCATGGATGACCTGCACAGTACCGCCCAGGAGCTGGCCACCCGCATCGCCGCCAAGCTGGGCAGCGCGGTCAAGATCGGCAAACAAGCCTTTTACGAACAGCTTCAGATGCCGGTTGCGCAGGCCTATGCCTATACGGGTGAAGTGATGGTGACCAATATGCTGAACCCCGACACGGCCGAAGGCATCGACGCCTTTATCGAAAAGCGCTCGCCCGACTGGACGCAATAAGCCCGTAAAATCCGATACGACTTTTGGTTGTTTCCAAATCGTGACCCGATTATTTCCAACTAACCACTGGCAATTTGGGCACAAATGGGGCACAAATAAGACACGGTTAACAAACCGATGACGATTTTGGGTCGCCGTAGGCGGAAGGTCCCTCCAGGTCAGCCTCTCTCTGACCGACCATTCCCGCAGCGGCGACCCCAAAACTCCCTCCGGCAAAATCACTGATCCACGTTGCGCGCGCAGCGCGCCTGCCCTACATCCGCGCCATGACAAACACTCTTCACATCGTGGGCGGCGGCATGGCCGGGTCCGAAGCTGCGTGGCAAGCCGCCAACATGGGCGTGCAGGTCGTCATTCACGAGATGCGGCCAAAGGTCGGCACCTTTGCCCACCAAACCGGGCTGTTGGGCGAAATGGTGTGTTCGAATTCGTTCCGCTCGGATGACAGCGAACAGAACGCCGTGGGTTTGCTGCACTGGGAGATGCGCGCCGCCAACGGTCTGATCATGCAAACGGCAGACAAACACCGCCTGCCCGCCGGTGGGGCCCTTGCCGTGGACCGTGACCCGTTTGCGCAGTCCGTGACCGATACGTTGATGGCGCACCCGAACGTGACCGTCGAACACGGTGAAATCACGGCCCTGCCTGACGCCGGTCATTGGATCATCGCCACTGGCCCTCTGACGTCCAGCGCCCTGGGTCAGGCCATTGCCGCTGAAACCGGCGCCGAGGCGCTGGCGTTTTTCGATGCCATTGCCCCCATCGTCTATTTCGACTCGATCAACATGGACAAGGCATGGATGCAGTCCCGCTATGACAAGGGCGAAACAGAGGAAGAGCGCACAGCCTACCTGAACTGCCCCATGGACAAGGCACAGTACGATGCGTTCATCGACGCCCTTCTGGCTGCCGACAAAACCGAATTTCACAACGGCGAAACCGCTGGCTATTTCGATGGCTGCCTGCCCATCGAAGTGATGGCCGAGCGCGGGCGCGAAACCCTGCGCCATGGCCCGATGAAGCCCGTCGGTCTGACCAACCCGCACCAGCCTGACGTCAAACCACACGCCGTTGTGCAACTGCGCCGCGACAACAAGCTGGGCACGCTCTACAACATCGTCGGCTTCCAGACAAAGATGAAGTATGGCGCCCAAGCCGATGTTTTCAAAACCATTCCCGGCCTCGAAGACGCCCGCTTTGCACGGCTGGGCGGCATTCACCGCAACACCTTTCTCAACGCGCCCACCTTGCTTAGCGCAGATATGAGGCTGCTGTCGCGTCCCAACATTCGCTTTGCCGGTCAAATCACCGGGGTCGAAGGTTATGTCGAATCCGCGGCCATGGGCCTGCTTGCGGGCCGCGCCGCCGCGACAGAATTGCTGGGCGGCACGCTTGACATGCCGCCCGACACAACGGCCATGGGGGCGCTGATCACGCACATCACCGGAGGTGCAGACGCCAAGACCTTCCAACCGATGAACGTCAATTTCGGGCTGTTCCCGCCGGTCGACGGGCTGCGTGGCGGACGCCGCGGGCGCAAGGACCGGTACAAGGCCTATACCGACCGGGCCAAGGCCGATTGGCAGGCTTGGCTCGCCCCGCAGGCGGCTGCCGCCTGACCCTACTGGACGGATACGGGCCTCACCCGCTACTGTTCCGTCCATGACCGGATTTCTCGACAAGGCCTATACGGCCCGCGACGCGGCTTCGACCCGCGCCCTTTATGATGACTGGGCGGCCAGTTACGAGGCAGAAGTGGCGGAAAACGGCTATGCCACACCCGCCCGCTGTGCCGAGGCGCTCAAGACATATGTGGATGACCTCGCCGCGCCTGTTCTGGATTTCGGGTGTGGCACGGGATTGTCCGGTCTGGCGCTGAAGCTGGCGGGTTTCGCCGCCATCGACGGGGTCGACCTGTCCAACGAGATGCTGGCGGGCGCGCGCGACAAGACCGTGTACCGCCATCTCGATCTGATCGAAGCGGGTGGGCCGCTGCCCCGTGACAACTATACAGCCATCGCGGCCATCGGTGTCATAGGGGCCGGGGCCGCACCCATCGACGTGCTGCACCTTCTGATGCGCGCCTTGCCATCCGGCGGCAAGCTGGTCTTTTCCTTCAACGACCATGCGCTCGAAGACCCCGCAAACGAGGGCGGCGTCGCCGAATGGACCGATTGCGGCGCGGCCCGGCTCCGGTTCAAGCAACACGGTGATCATTTGCCAGGTATCAACTTGAAATCCAACGTCTACGTGCTTGAAAAAGCGTGAGTTTCGTCACCCGATTTGCACCATCGCCAACGGGACCACTGCACCTTGGCCATGCCTATTCCGCGATGTTGGCGCATGACATGGCCCGCACGCGATCCGGCACGTTCCTGTTGCGCATCGAAGATATCGATCAAAGCCGCGCCCGCCCGGAATGGGAGGCGCAGATTTACGACGATCTGCGCTGGCTTGGCCTTGCATGGCCCAGCCAGGTCCTGCTTCAATCGGAAAACGCACGCGCCTATGGGCGGGCGCTGGATACGCTGTGGGATCACGGGCTTTTGTACCAATGCGACTGCAACCGGCGCGACATCCGTGCCGCGGCTCAGGCACCGCAGGAAGGTGCCCCGCTGCACGGTCCCGACGGCGTCATCTATCCGGGCACCTGCCGGATGAAACATCCGCGCATTGGGTCCAGGCCAAAAGGGGTGGCCTTGCGCCTCGATCTTGGCAAAGCACTTGGGAAAATGGACACCACACCCACATATGCCGAGACCGGGGAACATGCGGGGAGCCACGGTATTGACGCTCCGGAACGGACAATCGGTGACATCGTCCTGGCCCGCAGGGACATGGGCACATCCTACCACCTGTCAGTTGTCGTCGATGACGCCGCACAGGGGATCACGCATGTAGTGCGCGGCGCCGATCTGGCCGAAGCGACTGGAATCCATGTCATTTTGCAGCACCTGCTTGGCCTGCCGACGCCTATGTACCACCATCACAAGCTGATACGCGACGCCACGGGCAAGCGGCTCGCAAAGCGCGACGATGCCCGCGCGATTTCAAAGTACCGCGCCGATGGGGCCAGCCCGGACGACATCCGCGCGATGGTGGGCCTGCCGTCCCTGTTTCAGAAAAATCCGCAGGGGTGAGTACGCCGGCGCCAGGGGGCGGACAGCCCCCTATTCCATCGGCGCCAACAGTTCGACCTCGTCCCCGTCGGTCACGTCCGTATAGAAGCAGCTGCGCCGCCCTGTATGGCAGGCGGGTCCGACCTGGTGCACAAGCACCAGCAGACAGTCCCGGTCGCAATCCACGCGCATGGACACAAGCGATTGCACATGCCCCGATGTCTCGCCCTTGATCCAGAAGGACTGGCGCGACCGCGACCAATAGGTCACGCGCCCCGTATCCAATGTGCGTGCCACCGCTTCGGCATTCATCCACGCCATCATCAGAACCTCGTGGCTGTCCGCGTCTTGCGCGATGGCCGGGATCAGGCCCTGGTCATTGAAAGTAAGCGTGGCAGGATCGAAAGCGGACATTGCAAAACCTTTTGCATCTGGGTCAGGGCCGCTTAAATAGGGACAAAGCAATTGCGACACCAGAGCGGAGGGGCCATGCCCGCCGATACCGACCTGATCAAGCTGTATTCAAGCCGCATTCTGGGGCTGGCTGCGGACATTCCGCACCACGCGCGCCTCGATACCCCCGACGCCACGGTCAAGAAGCGGTCGCCGCTGTGTGGATCCACGGTGACCGTCGACGTGCAGGTCGAAGACAACCGGATCACGTCGTTCGGTCAGGACGTAAAAGCCTGTGCCTTGGGCCAGGCCGCCGCAGCCGTCACCGGGGGGGCGGTCGTCGGACTCACGCTCCGGGACGTGCAAGCAGGCCGCGACGCCTTGCGTGCCATGCTGAAATCCAACGGACCCGTGCCCGCGGCGCCATTTGACGGTTTCGAAGTTCTGGAACCGGCACGCGACTACAAGAACCGCCACGCGTCGATCCTGCTCAGCATCGAAGCGACAGCCGAAGCAATGGAACAGGCCCTGCAATCTGATTGTGCCTGAGGCCGATCTTAGGAAAATTTGAAGATTTCGGGTCTAGCCCTGCAGCAGTCCACAACTGCCCAGGGTCATGCCATGACGGCTCAGCCAGATTTTCCGGAAATGTCCCAGTTGCATGCGCTTGCGCGCGCCGCCTCGACGCTTGGATATGAAATTGTGGACCTTGCCGGGTTCCTTGATCTGGTCGAGACGCAGGCACGTGACCAGCGTAAAGCGCTCAGGGTGGTGTCGGACGGGGCCACTGAAATCGAAACGGCAAACACGGCCGTCGATGCGGCCTCCAAAGACCTTGTGGACAGCGTCGATCGAACCTTTGCGGATGTGGGGCAATCTGTGGATCTGGTACGCGATCTGGGTGCACGGTCGCGCGATGTGGCCGCGTGGGTGCAGGACCTGTCCGAGCGCAGCGGCGATGTCGGCCAGACGCTTGCAGCGGTCAAGGCCAACAACAGCCAGATCGCCGCCATCTCGATGCAGGTGAACACGCTCGCCATCAATGCCAAGATCGAGGCGGCGCGGGCCGGTGATGCCGGCCGCGGCTTTGCCGTGGTGGCCGAGGCCATCAACGAACTGTCGCAAAAAACCAAGGCGGCCGCGGCGGAAATCTCGGCCAATATCGAAACGCTGACGCAATGGATCGCCACCCTAGGTGCGGAATCCAGCACCGTGGCGGACAAGGCGATGGGTGTGATTGAACAAAGTGCTGAAACCGACCGCGCCCTTGGCCGCATGGAACAGTCCGTTGAATCAACCAAGTCCGAAGCGAGCCGCATCGCGGGACACACCGCGCGCGTGTACAAGGCAGTCGCGGCATTTGGGCCCAGCATGCACGGCATAGGGCGCAGCATTGCCGAAACCTCGGACGGCATCGTCGAGGCGCATGCCCGCATCGAACGAATGGTCGATACGTCGGAAGAGATTGTACAGGCCAGCGCCGGTTTGGGCGGCATGACCGATGATGCGCCGTTCATCGAATATGTCCGGGCCCAAGCGGCCAAGGTCAGCGCCGTATTCGAAGATGCCCTGAACAGCGGCTTACTTTCACAGGCAACCCTTTTTGATCGCAGCTATGTCGCGATTCCGGACACGCGCCCGCAGCAGGTTGCAACATCGTACAACGACATACTTGATCAGTTGCTGCCGCCGATACAGGAACCCGCACTTGCCTTTGATGATCGTGTCGTGTTCTGCGCCGCCGTGGACATCAATGGCTACCTGCCCACGCACAACACCAAATTTTCGCGCCCGCAAACCGATGACGAAATCTGGAACACCGCCAACTGCCGCAACCGGCGCATTTTTGACGACCGGGTGGGTCTGAAGGCGGGGCGCAACAAGGCCCCTTTCCTTTTGCAGGTCTATCGCCGCGACATGGGCGGTGGCAGCTTCAAAATGATGAAGGATCTGTCGGCCCCGATCATTGTCCGGGCACAGCATTGGGGCGCTCTGCGCCTCGCCTACACTTTTTGAAAAAAAGCGCCGCACATCCGGGCGGATGGCGGCGCAAGGAAAGCGTCTCTTGCATGGGACAGATCCTGTGGCCCCGAGGCAAACGGGGGCGTCCGAAACGGCAGGCAGAGCCGGAAGGACACAAAAAACGGCACCTGGGACGGGCGCTGTATGGGATCAAGCAAGATCGCAGGCAGAACTCAGATCAAAACCGGAAGATGCAAGCCAACAACCAGCATCACGGCCAGGGCTGCTGCGCCCACCGCGTCCTGCAGCAAAGAGGCTTCGGCGCGGGTGGCAATATCCTTGATTTGGCGCAGTGTGGTCATCGGGCATCTCCGTCTTCAAGTTGCCTCTTTGTTCTCATATTCTTAACAGTTGGTAAAGAACTTTTTGGGAACATTTGCGAACTTTTTAGAACAAACAGGCTAACCCACTGAAATCAAACGGATGGCTTGATCCTGCCGCATCAACCACAACAGAACACGCGCGGCTTGTCCCCGCGGGGACAACAGCGCGGGATCTTCGGACAGCAATTTGCGGGCGTCAGATTGCGCCACAGCCATCAGCCCCGCCTGCCGGTCCATGTCCGCCACCTGAAAGCGTGGCACTCCGGATTGCGCCGTGCCGATCAGGTCGCCATAGCCGCGCATGCGCAAGTCCGTCTCGGCAATGCGAAACCCGTCTTCAGTCTCGCGCAGCACTTCCAGTCGCTGCTTGCCCGTCTCTGACAGGGGCGATTGGTACAGCAACAGACAGGTCGACGCAGCGTCGCCGCGCCCGACCCGTCCCCGCAACTGGTGCAGCTGCGCCAGGCCGAACGTCTCGGCCCGTTCGATCACCATGATCGTGGCGTTTGGAATGTTGACGCCAACCTCGATCACGGTTGTCGCCACCAGAACACCCGTCTCGCCCGCCTGGAACCGGCGCATCGCCGCGTCTTTCTCGGCGGGTGGCATTTGGCCATGCACCAACCCTACCCGCCCTTCGCCAAGAATGGCGCGCAACCGCTTGAAGCGTTCCTCGGCGGCCGTCAGATCCACCGCTTCGCTTTCTTCGACCAGCGGACAGACCCAGTAACACTGCCGTCCTTCGTCCATGGCCGCGCGCAGCCGGGCGATCACCTCTTCCATGCGGGCCGTGCTGACCATCGCCGTCTTGATCGGTTTGCGTCCGGGCGGCTTTTCATCCAACACCGACACATCCATGTCGCCATAATGTGCGAGCGCCAACGACCGCGGGATGGGGGTCGCGGTCATCACCAGAACATCTGCCGCCCCGCCCTTTTTCCCCAGCGCAAGGCGCTGACGCACACCGAACCGGTGCTGTTCATCGACAATCGCCAACCGCAAATCGGCAAACACGACATCGTCCTGGAACACCGCATGTGTCCCGACAAGGATCTGGATATCCCCGCGCGCAAGGGCCGCCAGCTTGGCCTTGCGCTCGGCCCCCTTGTCGCGGCCTGTCAGGATTTCAAGTACGATGCCCGCGTCCTCGGCCAATGGTTGCAGCCCTTCCAGATGCTGCCGCGCGAGGATTTCGGTGGGGGCCATCATCACCCCCTGCCCACCTGCTTCGACCGCGATCAGCAAGGCCATGAAGGCCACGAGCGTCTTGCCCGCGCCCACGTCGCCCTGCAACAGGCGATTCATCCGGATGGCGCGCGCCATGTCTTCGGCAATATCCGTAATCGCACGCTCTTGCGCGGCCGTGGGGGCATAGGGAAGGCGCGCGCGCACGCGAGAGCGAAGGATGTCTGTACCGACAGTTTCCACACCCGGACTGCGCCGTTCGGACGCGCGGGCCAGGGCCAATGTCAACTGATGCGCCATCAATTCGTCATAGGCCAGTCGCGTGCGCGCACCGGCATCCGGCGCCAGATCCGTTTGCCCCAGCGGGCTATGCACCGCGCGCAACGCATCGACAAAACCGGGCCACCCGGCCTGCGCCAATTGTCCGGGATCAATCCATTCATCAAGGTGCGGTGCCAGGGCCAACGCCGCGCGCGTCGCCTTGAACATCGTCTTCTGGGTGATGCCCGCCGTCAGCGGATATACGGGTTCGAATGGTGGAATGTCCGCAGCCTCGCTTTCGGGCAGGATATGGTCGGGATGCACCATGTTGAGGATGCCGTCGAACAGCTCGACCTTGCCCGACACCACGCGGATACTGTTCTGCGGCAGCACCTTGTTCAGGTAATCGCTGCGCCCGTGGAAAAAGACGAGTTGAAAGCTGGTTTGTGCGTCTTCCACATGAATGCGGTATGCGCCTCCGCGCGTGCGGGCGGGATAGTGTTTGCCCACGGTCACCGTGACGGTCAGCGTCGTTGGCAGGCCCGCCCCCTCGACCGTGTCGCGCATGGTGCGGTCCACGCCGGTGTGCGGCAGGGTGAACAACAGATCGCGCGGCGCCTCGATCCCCAGATGCGCGAGGTTCTGAGCGGTCTTCGGCCCAACGCCGTCCAGCGTTTCAAGCGCTGCAAACAGCGGAAAAAGGACTTCGGGACGGCTCATGAGGCGCCGATCAAGTCCAGCCAGCCATCTTCGTCCATCGTCTCGACGCCCAGATCGGCCGCTTTCTTGGCCTTGGACCCCGCTCCTGGCCCGGCCACCAGCAGGTCAGTCTTGGCACTGACTGAGCCCGAGACCTTGGCCCCTAGCGCCTCGGCCCGCGCCTTAGCTTCGGCCCGCGTCATCTTTTCCAGCGTTCCGGTAAACACGACAGTCTTGCCCGCAACGGGGCTGTCCGACGCGGCGCGGGCTTGGGCATTCTCGATCTGCAATGCGCGGACCAGCGCGTCAATCGAGCGGCGTTCGGCCTCTTGCTGGAATGTCGTCACCAGCGCGGTGGCTACCGACGCGCCAATCCCGTCAATGCCTGTCAGGTCGGCCCAGGCGGCTTGCGCGTCGGCGGAAAGATCAGCCCAAACCGCTTCGCGCACCGGTTTGATCCGCGCGCGGCGCCCCTCTTGTGCCGCGGCCCGGCGTTCTACCGCCTCGGCCGCATCGGCTTGCAGGTGGCGCTCCGCCGCGGGGGCGGCGGTATCGACAGCCTCCGAAAACGCCTGCCAAGTAGTATAGTGCCGTGCCAGATCGTTGGCGGCCACCTCGCCCACATGGCGTATGCCAAGCGCAAAGATCACCCGCCCAAGCGCCACACGGCGCCGTTCATCTATGGCATCAAACAGGTTTTGCGCGCTGGTTTCGCCCCAACCATCCCGCTTTGCCAGCTTGCTGAGGTTCCGTGCATCGCGCGATTGCAACGTGAAAATATCGGCGGGCGTGCGGATCGGCAGTTGGTCGTCATGATAGAACATCTCGACCTGTTTCGCGCCAAGGCCCTCGATATCAAACGCGCCGCGACTGACAAAATGCTTGAGTTTCTCGACCGCCTGGGCCGGGCAAATCAGGCCACCGGTGCAGCGGCGCACCGCATCCCCGTCCTCGCGGATCGCATCCGACCCGCATTCCGGGCAACAGCCGGGAAACCGGAACGGTACGGCATCTTCGGGCCGCTTTGTCAGATCTACATCGGCTACCTTCGGGATCACATCGCCCGCGCGGTACACCTGCACCCAGTCGCCGACGCGAATGTCCTTGCCCCCCCGGATCGCACCACCCTTGCTGTCCCGCCCCGCAATGTAATCCTCGTTGTGCAGGGTGGCATTCGACACCACCACACCGCCAACCGTCACGGGCGTCAGGCGCGCCACGGGACTGAGCGCACCGGTCCGGCCCACCTGGATGTCGATGGCATCCAGACGTGTCCACGCAAGTTCCGCAGGAAATTTGTGTGCGACCGCCCATCGCGGCGTTGTGGACCGGAAACCAAGCCGCCCTTGCAGGTTGAGGTCGTCAACCTTGTACACCACGCCATCGATGTCATAGCCCAGCGTGGCGCGTTTCTGTTCGATCAGCCGGTAATGCGCGAGCATCTCATCGGGGCCAGTGCAAAGTTGCGTCAACGGGTTGGTTTCAAATCCTAGATCCTTGAGCCGGGCGATGGATGCCATTTGCGTGTCTGCCAGCGGTTCGGAGAGCGCACCCCAGGCATAGGCGAAAAAACGCAGCGGACGGGTGCGGGTGATGTTGGAATCAAGCTGCCGCAATGACCCCGCCGCCGCGTTGCGCGGGTTCGCGAATGTCTTTTGACCCGCATCGGACTGGCGCGCATTGAGCGCTTCGAAATCCGGGTGGGACATGTAGACTTCGCCGCGGACTTCCAACAGGGCAGGTGCACCGCTGAGCCTGTGTGGCACGTCGTCGATCGTGCGCGCGTTTGCGGTCACGTTCTCTCCGACCGCGCCATCGCCGCGTGTCGCGGCCTGGACTAGGACGCCGTCCTCGTATCGCAACGACAGGGACAGGCCATCAATCTTGGGTTCGGCGGTGTAGGCCAGTGGCGCGTCAGCGGCCAGGGCAAGGTACTTTCGAATCCGTCCGTCAAACTCGCCGACATCCGCATCTTCAAACGCGTTGGCGAGCGACAGCATCGCAACTGTGTGGGTGACCTTGGAAAACCCGTCTGCCACGGACCCACCGACCTGTTCGCTGGGGCTGTCGTCGCGTTTGAGGTCTGGAAACCTGGCTTCGATCGCGGCATTTCGCTGCTTGAGGCGATCATATTCCGCGTCGCTGATCTCGGGTGCGTCGTCTGTATGATAGGCTTGGTTGGCCTCGTGCAACATGCGGGCAAGCGCGGCCAGTTCGGCCCTGGCTTGATCTTCTGTCAGCGCGTCAATCTCGATCTGGTCCGTCATGGCGCATCCCCTGCCTTGTCGCGCCAAGAGATAAAAGCCGTAGGCAGGGCGGTCCAGTCATTGATGCGGTGCAGGCGCGGTCCGGCACGAAAAAAGCCGACATGCGTCGTGCATATCGGCCCGTTTCGCGAGGGGGGGTTGGCTGCGTCAGGCGCCGATGGCCATCGGCGTGTCATCCGTCATCTGGGCAGGTTCGGGATCACGCAGCACATAGCCTCGGCCCCAGACCGTTTCGATATAGTTTTGACCACCGGTTGCGGTGCTCAGCTTCTTGCGCAGCTTGCAGATGAACACGTCAATGATCTTGAGTTCCGGTTCGTCCATGCCGCCATAAAGGTGGTTGAGGAACATTTCCTTGGTCAGCGTGGTGCCCTTGCGCAGGCTCAGCAGTTCCAGCATCTGATATTCCTTGCCGGTCAGATGCACCGTCTTGTTGTCGACGCTGACCGTCTTGGCATCCAGATTGACCGAGATGTCGCCTGTTTCGATAACCGATTGCGAATGCCCCTTGGACCGACGGATGATGGCGTGGATACGGGCTACCAGTTCTTCGCGGTGGAACGGTTTGGTCAGGTAATCGTCCGCCCCAAAGCCGAACCCCTTGATCTTGTTTTCCGTATCATCGGCACCCGACAGGATCAGGATGGGCGTTTCCACGCGGGCCAGTCGCAACTGGCGCAGCACCTCGTGACCGTTCATGTCCGGCAGATCAAGGTCAAGCAGGATCAGGTCGTAATCGTAAAGCTTCGCCAGATCGATCCCCTCTTCCCCCAGATCCGTCGCATAGACGTTCAGATTGGCATGGGTCAGCATCAGTTCGATGCTTTTGGAGGTGGTCGGGTCGTCTTCTACAAGCAGCACACGCATTCTTCGGGATCTCCACACTGGGGGTGTTCGGGTGTCGAACCAAACGTGAACCGAAAAGGTTAACCACACGTTACCCTTGATGGAAACTTACGTTAACAACTTAAAGTTGTCTATATTTTTGTAACGCTGTTGCTTTCAGCGCGTCCTCTCCGTGCGTGGACACGGCGCGCACCCATTCGTGGAACTCTTCTTCGCTCAGGCCGTACCGATCCAGCGCCGCCTCTTGGGTCATGAGGCCGTACAGCACGCCACGCACCACGGCCGCCTTGCGGGACGCCACCCAGCGCCGCGTGGTCGCCGGTGGCATATCCGCCTGCGTCAGCACCGTCCCATCTGGCAGGGACACCGCACGTGGCCCGTCAACTTTCTTCAAATACATCGCACCGCTGCTCTTTATTCGTGTTGAGCAAAACTCTGCGCCATCGCCTTTAATGCGCCGTTAAACGAGCCCTTGAGACTATTTCGGATTTTCATATATATGCGTCCAATTCCCCGCGGAGACGTGCCATGCTTGACCAATCCGGTCCGCTCAATTCACTGGGCTTTGCCAAAGCCCCTGCCGACACCCGAGTTGTCGTCGCCATGTCCGGCGGCGTCGACAGTTCCGTTGTGGCGGCCGAGCTGAAAAGCCAGGGCTATGACGTCGTGGGCGTGACGCTACAGCTTTATGACCACGGTGCGGCGCTGGCCAAGAAGGGCGCGTGCTGTGCGGGTCGTGACATTCATGATGCCCGCCGCGTGGCCGAAGAGATGGGATTCCCGCACTACGTTCTGGACTATGAAAACGTCTTCAAGGATGCGGTAATTGACGAATTTGCAGACAGTTATCTGGGCGGCGCGACCCCGGTGCCGTGCATCCGCTGCAACGAACGGGTGAAATTCAAGGATCTTCTTGAAACGGCTAAGGATTTAGAGGCCGACTGCATGGCGACCGGCCATTACATCCAGCGCAAGATGGGTGACCATGGCGCTGAATTGCACGCCGCAGCCGACGCCAATCGCGACCAGAGCTATTTCCTGTTTTCGACCACGTCGGAACAGCTGGACTACCTGCGTTTTCCGTTGGGCCATTTGCCGTCCAAGGACGACACGCGCGCCCTTGCCGCCAAGTATGGACTGAGCGTGGCGGACAAGCCTGACAGCCAGGACATCTGTTTCGTGCCCAACGGCGACTATGCTTCGGTCATTCGCAAATTGCGCCCCGAAGCGGCGGCGCCGGGCGATATCGTTGATACAGACGAGCGTGTGTTGGGCCGCCATGACGGCGTGATCAATTACACAATCGGGCAACGCCGGGGCCTGGGCATCGGCGGTCTGGCTGATCCGCTTTACGTGGTGAAACTGGATGCGGAACGTCGCCACGTGGTTGTCGGGCCAAAAGATATGTTGGCCACCCGGACCGTGCCGGTGCGGGACGTGAACTGGCTGGGCGATACCCGATTCGACAGCCGGGACGCGTGGCATGTCGCGGTAAAGGTCCGCTCGACCCGCCCGCCGACCGAGGCAATCATCCGCCCTATCAGCGCAACCGAGGCCACCGTCGAACTGGTCGCGGCCGAGGCGGGTGTGTCCCCCGGGCAGGCCTGCGTGTTCTATGACCGCGATAGCAGCCGCATCTTTGGCGGCGGGTGGATTCACAAAGGGTGACGCCACCCACCTTGCCAGCACGGGTGCATTCCGCTTAACTGAACAGACGTTCATATCTCGCGGAGGCCGACCCCATGAAACTAGACACAACCCTGGCGGTAGTGACCGGCGGCGCGTCCGGGCTGGGCGAGGCGACGGCCAGACACTTAGCGGCGCAAGGTGCACAAGTGACGCTGTTGGATCGCGATTCGGACCGAGGCAAACAGGTCGCATCCGAGATCGGCGGCCATTTTGTCGAAACAGATGTGACCGACGAAACGTCCGTCAGCCGGGCCATCGATCATGCACGCGACAAAATGGGCGGGATCACCGCCGCGGTGAACTGCGCAGGCATCGCTCTGGGCATCAAAACAGTCGGGCGCGACGGTGCGCACCCCCTGCCCGCGTTCCAGAAAACCATCGACATCAACCTGGTCGGCAGCTTCAACGTCGCCCGGTTGGCGGCCGCAGCCATGGCCGAAAACGATCCCGAACCTGACGGGGCACGCGGCGTCATCATCAACACCGCCTCGATCGCGGCTTTTGACGGACAAAAGGGCCAGGCCGCCTATGCTGCGTCCAAGGGCGGAATCGTCGGAATGACCCTGCCCATGGCACGCGATCTGGCCAGTTCCGGAGTGCGTGTCATGACCATCGCGCCAGGTATCTTCAAAACGCCGATGCTGGCGGGGCTGCCCGACGATGTGCAAGCCGCGCTGGCCGCAGATGTGCCGAACCCGGCCCGCCTGGGCGACCCAAATGAATATGCGCGGCTGGCCGCCTTCATCGTTGAGATGGGATATCTGAACGGCGAGGTGATCCGCCTTGATGGCGCGCTTAGGATGCGCTGATGACAACCGAGCGCCAGAAGATGGAGTCGGGCGCATGGTATTCATGCCTCGATTCCGAATTGGAAGCGCTGCGCATGACCGCATTGAATGCGGTCCACGCGCACAACCACCTGCCCCCGTCCGACCGCCGCGCACTCAGCCCGCCCTTGCGGGCGCTGTTTGCCGATCCCGGCAATGCGTGTCTGATCGAAGCGCCTTTTCACTGCTCGTACGGGCGTAACATTCATCTGGGGACAGAGGTCTATATCAACAGCGGATGCGTCATCCTGGACAGTGCCGCGGTCCATATCGGCGATGGCACGATGATCGGACCGGGTGCACAGATCCTGTGTGCCGATCACCATCGCGATCCGGTCAAGCGGCGCGCCGGGATCGAGATCGCGCATCCCGTTCATATCGGTGCCGATGTGTGGATCGGTGCCGGGGCCATCATCATGCCCGGTGTAACTGTCGGCAACCGTGTGATCGTGGGCGCCGGTGCGGTCGTGACGCATGATGTACCCGAAGGTGTGACGGTCGTGGGTGTGCCCGCCCGGGCAATCTAGGGGCCGGAAACAGGGCGTGGAATGCGGGGCAGCCCCATCTGGCACGTCAAGGACGGGTCCCAATCACCCAAGGACGCCGCCGCGTCATATGTGGCCAGCAAAAAGTCCAGCAACACCGCGGCAGGATCATCTGCCTCTGCGACAGTGCGATAGGGCATCAGGAACTCGCCCAAACTGGTGTCGTAATATGCGCCTTCGGGCCCGGCAGGCGCCGCCCCGAATCCGTCCGGCACCGGATAGGCATAGCTGTAGAACATCGCATCATCCGCGCCGTTGCCCCCTGCCCAGAACCCGGCCGAGGACACTTCGTGGCTGTAGGCCTCTTGCGTGACGGCATCGGGAAGCGCCGGAAATCCGCCCGGATGCAAGGGTGCGGGCCGACCGGAGAAGCGGGTGACCGCCAGATCGAACGACCCCCAGAACAGGTGCACGGGGCTTACCTTGCCCAGGAATCCGGTTCTGAACTGTTGGAACACCGGCGTCATCGCCGCAATTGCCTGCCACCAGGCATGGGCCGCCTCCGCATTGTAATGCCCCGGACCTGTCTGATCGCGAAACGGCATCGGGTCCGGCACTTCGTTTGGGAAATGGTGATAGTCCGTCGGCGCGCCGACGTGATCCAGCGCCTGTTTGAACGCGGCATCAAACTGTGCGACGGGCATCGGTTCAAGGTCGAATCCAGACTGTGCTCCTGACGTCGCCGTGATCTCCAACCGGTGGTCCACCAGGTCAAACCGGACGTCGACCCCGCCGGGGATCAGACCGGTCGTCAGACCGCGTGCATCAGGATAGAGCGTTGCATGCCACGAATGGTTCACCCAAGGGGTCTGCGCGAGGCGGAATTTCCCAACGATTTGCGCCCACATGTGCAGGCTGGCGCCAGTGTGTTTCCACGTGGCATAGGTCAATGCGGGCCAGGTCATGCGCGCAGCCTAGCACAGGACATCACGTCAGGCTTCCGCCTTTTCCTCAAGCGTCAGCCATTCCACTTCGGCCGCGTCGAGTTTCGCCTGGCGTATCGCCAGCGCCTCGGTCGCCTTTTGGAACTTCACCGGTTCGCGGGCATAAAGGTCGGGATTTGACAACAATTCCTGCAACTTGGACATCTCTGCCTCCAGCCGTTCGATTTCGGCGGGCAAGGCGTCCAGACGGTGTTTTTCGGTAAAGGATAGTCCCGTCTTGGCGGTCTGCTTGGGCTTGGGGGGTGTCGCTTGGCGTTTGCGTTCAGCTTCAAGGGGTTCCGGCACTGACCGGGTGGGTCGTTGCGATCGATAATCGCTCCACCCTCCGGCATAGACCGTGGCATTGCCATCGCCTTCCATGGCGATCGTGGTCACGGCAACCCGGTCCAGAAAATCGCGGTCGTGACTGACCAAAAGCACGGTGCCGTCATATTGCCCCAGAAGGTCTTGCAGCAGATCCAGAGTTTCGACGTCAAGGTCATTGGTCGGTTCGTCCAGCACCAGAAGGTTGGACTGGCGCGCCATGATCCGCGCCAAGAGCAGGCGTGCTTTTTCTCCACCAGACAGGGACCGGACCGGTGCGCGGGCCTGCGCCTCGTCAAACAGGAATTCCTTGAGGTATCCGACGACATGCTTGGGCGTGCCCCGTACCATGACCTGATCAGCCTTGCCGCTGACGCGCATTTCGGGATCACCGGTCAGGCTGTCCCACAGGCTCGCATCCGGGTCCAGCGTGGACCGGGCCTGATCAAACACGGCCAGTTCCAGGTTGGTGCCGATTGTGACGGTGCCCGTGTCCGGTTGCACTTCGCCGATCAACATCTTGAGAAGGGTCGTCTTGCCAACACCATTGGGTCCGACAAAGGCGATGCGATCGCCGCGCCGCACCTTCAGATCAAACGGCGCAAGGATCATCTTTCCATCATACGCCTTTGAAATGCCTTGCGCGTCCAGCACCTTGCGACCGGACTTCGGACCGGCATCCAGCGCCATCGCAGCAGCACCCTGGCGGTTGATCTGAGCCGCGCGCTCCGAACGCAGGTCCTGCAGGGCGCGCACCCGGCCCATGTTGCGCTTGCGGCGGGCGCTGATGCCTTCCACGGCCCAACGCGCTTCGGCCTTGATCTTGCGGTTCAGTTTGTGGCGGGCGGTGTCTTCTTCCTCCCAAACGGTGTCACGCCAGGCTTCGAACGCGTCAAAACCCTTTTCCTGCCTGCGCACCATTCCCCTGTCAATCCAAAGCGTTGCGCGGGTAAGCTCACGCAAAAAGGCACGATCGTGGCTGATCAACACAAACCCGGCACGGGTGGCCTTCAACTCGCCCTCCAGCCAGGCGATGGCCTCGATATCGAGGTGGTTGGTCGGCTCGTCCAACAGCATGAGGTCCGGCGCTTCGGCCATGAGGCGCGCCAAGGCGGCGCGGCGCCGTTCGCCACCCGAGGCAGTGCTCACAGGGCGGGCCGGATCAAATTTCAATCCTTCGCCGGCGCGCTCAACCTTGTAAAGGTCGGACGCCTCTAGCCCGTGGATTGCAAAGTCGCCAAGCGTGGAGAACCCCGACATATCAGGGTCTTGCTCCATGTACCCGACACTCACGCCGGGGCCCGGCACTATGTCGCCCCTGTCGGGCTCAACCAGCCCGCCCATCACTTTCATCAGCGTAGATTTACCG
Organism: uncultured Tateyamaria sp.; assembly: GCF_947503465.1. NCBI lineage: Bacteria > Pseudomonadati > Pseudomonadota > Alphaproteobacteria > Rhodobacterales > Roseobacteraceae > Tateyamaria > uncultured Tateyamaria sp. The sequence goes on from NZ_CANNDN010000001.1 coordinate 735,187, forward strand.
GACCCGTTGCGCCCCACCAGCGCCACACGGTCGCCCGGTTGCACCACCAGGGACAGATCGTCAAATACGGGATCGCCGCCGAAGGTAAGCGAAATATCGGAGAGCTGGAGCAAGGGAACACGGGCCATAGGCGGGCAGCTAGTGGGTCCTTTCAGCACCGTCAACCGGCGCGTCACCGCGTTCCACCCTGAAACACGCGCCAAATGGCCAGGGATCCACTTTCTTCTGGCTGAAAATACTTCGGGGGGTTTGGGGGGCTGGCCCCCCAGCCGGTCGGATCGGGGCACCCCGATCCGATATCCCTATCCGGCGACAGCGCGCAAAAGTCGCTTGCGCGCAGGTGGAATCGCCCCGATTTCCACCCCGGTAAACACATGCAGCGTGTTCATGTCATCATCGACCACGGCGTGATCACTGACCCAACCGCCCATCATAAGATAGGTGCGCAACAACGGCGGCATGCGCAGCATCGCCAGCTTCGCATCGGGCTTGTGGCGAAGCCGGGCGGCAAATTCGAACACTTTGGGGGCCTTGACCCTGGGCAACCAGCGCGTCGGCGCCAGATGGCGCGCCTTGAGCATGGCAAACGCGTCGAGGTAGTCTGCCGTCTCCGTTCCTGCAAAGGACGAACACCCAAACAGCAACTCGACCCCGGTGTCATCGACATAGGTTGTCATGGCCCCCCACGCGACGCGCAGGATATCCGGATCCGCTGCATCCGGGTCCACACAGAACCGGCCCATCTCGACCATCTTGCCGTCAAAGGCCTCAAGTGCGCTGAGTTCGTAATATTGCGCCGAATAGCTGTGCGAGATGGTGGCCCCGGTCAATGGCATCATTCGGAAACAACACACCAGCGCATCATCTGCGACCCGGCGGACCAGAATATGGGTCGATCTGTCATCAAACGCATCAGAATCGGTCTCGAGCCCAAAACAACGCGCCCGAAGCGCCTGCGCGGCGCGCAAGTCGGATGGCGTCTGTGCCGTCCGCGCGACATAGCGCCCCTTTTTCAACCTGATCATGCCCTGCCCCTTGCCGACATTGTTTTGGATCCCCGTATCACAGGGCCCATGACACCGGCGTGACGGCCCGCGGTCAGAGAACGCCCTCTGGGCCGATCCGGCCGATATTGCCAAGCAGCTGGCGCAGGAATGTCGTGTCGCGGACACCGCTGGTGGTCACGCGCCGCGACAACGCGACAACGCGCCCGTCTTCCAGCCCGAACCGTTCGATGTTCTGCAAGACCCCGTCCTGATCGAAGGTGATCGCCAGAACCTGTCGCTCCACGACCTGCGGCCGCCTGGGTCCAAAGGTGCGCACGCGGCTGCGCACATAGAAATAGTCGCCCCCTTCGAGCACCCCGCCGGATGTGGGCGGACCCACAAGGTCCTCGACCGTGCCGCGCGTGTCGATCCCAACAACCAGTTCGGCCAGGTCTTCTTCGGGCGGGACATAGCCGTGATTTCGGAACGTGGGGGAACATCCCGCAAGCCCAAGCGACAGTATCAGGGCCAGCCCTGCTGCGGAAAGTGGTGTAAAGGTCCCCATTTGACCCCCCTTGTGCTGCGCCGCCCCTTGCTCAGGGGGCGTGGTGCTTTTATCTCGACTTACTCAAGCTTTGGCCTTGGTTCAAGAAACGAAAGTCCGTTCATGTCTTTGACCCCTCCTTCACCTGCGGCTTTGCGCGTCAGTGGATTGGCCCAGAACGCGCCCACACCCTTTGCCTTTGCGCCGGATACGGACGCCATGAAGGCATTGGCGGTCGCGCTGGATCTGACCGGATTGCGCAAGCTGCGTTTTGAGGGACAGATCGCGGGCCACGGGGCAACGGACTGGCTGCTGACAGGTGATCTGGGCGCGACGGTGACCCAACCCTGTGCTGTCACTCTTGCCCCTGTCACGACCCGCATCGATGTGCCCGTGCGCCGCCTGTACGTGCGCGACTTCGAAGAAATCGACGCCCCTGAGGCCGAAATGCCGGAGGATGACGAGGTCGAACCCCTTGGGGCCTGGATTGATCCCGAAGCCGTCATGATCGAAGCACTGAGCCTTGCCATTCCAGACTTTCCGCGCGCCGATGGGGCGGAACTTGGAGAGACGGTGCTGACCGAACCGGGCGTTGATCCGTTGACCGATGAGGCTGCCAAACCCTTTGCCGGTCTGGCGGATTTGAAGTCGCGCCTCGAGGGCGGCGAAAAGGACTGATTTGCCCTTGCGTCTTGGGCAGGGATGCGTATTTTGCCGCCCTCACGAGATTTAGGGTTGGACACGGGACGGCGCTTTGCCTAAACGCTGCTCAGCCCGTCCATGGACGATCTGAAATGCCCGGTCTACGGGCGCACCGAAACACATCGCATCCGCGCACCCGGCGCGGCGCTGCCCGAACCAAAGGCCCAATCCAATGGCTGTGCAACAGAACAAAGTGTCGAAATCGCGCCGCAACAACCGCCGCGCCCACGACAGCTTGACCCCCGCCAACCCCAACGAATGCCCAAACTGCGGTGAGCTGAAGCGCCCACACCACATTTGCGCGGCATGCGGTCACTACGACGACAACGAAATTGTCGCCATGACTGAAGAGGTTGATCTGGAAGACGACGCGGCCTGAGCAGCGTCCACGGCGACAAGGCAAGACAGCGCACAATGACGGCCCCCTCCTCCGACACGGCCGACGCCACCGCAAAGCTTGCCTTTCCCATTATTCTATCCGTTGACACGATGGGCGGGGACATGGGCCCCGCCGCTGTCGTGTCCGGGTGTTCCAAGTCTGCCAAGAAGAATCCCAAGCTGGGGTTTATCCTGCACGGCCCAAAAGCCGAGCTGGAGCAGTTGGTATCCCGCAGAAAAAACCTGCACGATCGTTGCGTGATCCGTGACGCGAGCAACGTCGTGACCATGGATGACAAACCCAGCCATGTGGTCCGCAACGGCAAGGGCACATCAATGTGGTCGGCCATTGAATCGGTCCGCTCGGGCGACGCGGACGTGGTCGTCAGTTGCGGCAACACCGGTGCACTGATGGCCCTGTCGATGATCCGCTTGCGCAAATTGCCCGGCGTGAACCGCCCCGCCATCGCCGTGTTGTGGCCCAGCAGGAACCCCCAGGGGTTCAACGTGATGCTGGATGTGGGCGCGGATGTGCGCGCCGAGGCACCGGACCTGTTGCGCTACGCGTTGATGGGTGCGTCCTATGCGCGCAACGGCATGGATCTGCCGCGCCCGCGAATCGGTCTGTTGAATGTGGGCACCGAAGAACACAAAGGGCGGTCCGAGCTGAAAGAGGCTTATGAGCTGATCGGCGCCCAGGCTGACGCGGCTGAATTCGATTTCGTGGGCTTTGTCGAAGGCGGGGACATCCAGGGGGATGTGGCCGATGTGGTTGTGACCGACGGGTTCACCGGCAACGTCGCCATCAAGACAGGCGAGGGCACGGCCAGCCTGATCGGTGATTTGCTACGCGAGGCGTTCAAGTTCACACCCCTGTCCCGCCTCGCCTATCTGTTGGCTTTCACCTCGATGCGCCGCTTGCGCAAACGCATTGATCCGCGCCGGGTAAATGGTGGCGTGTTTCTTGGTTTGAATGGCACGGTTGTCAAATCGCATGGCGGGGCCGATGCTACGGGCGTATCGGCAGCCATCAAACTGGCGGCCCAATTGTCCGAACAGGGCTTTAACGACAAGCTGGCCGCCCGGGTTGCGCGGGCCACTGCGCTGGCAGAGGAGAGCAAGCGATGACGCTTCGTGCGGTGGTGCGTGGCGTGGGGCACTACCTGCCCGCGCGCGTGGTCGAGAACGCCGAGTTCGAGGCCTCGCTGGATACGTCCGACGAGTGGATTCGCGCGCGGTCCGGGATCGAGCGCCGTCATTTTGCCACCGAGGAGGACACCACATCTTCCATGGCAACAGCCGCCGCCCAGGCGGCGCTGGACGATGCCGGGCTGGTTGCGGACGACATTGATGCCATCGTGCTGGCCACCTCCACGGCGGATCTGACATTTCCGTCCGCCGCGACCATGGTGCAGGACAAGCTGGGCATGACGCGCGGTTTTGCCTTTGACGTGCAGGCGGTGTGCGCCGGCTTTGTCTATGCCTTGTCGAATGCCAACGCCCTGATCGTGTCGGGTCAGGCACGGCGGGTGATTGTCATAGGGGCCGAGACGTTTTCCAAGATCATGGACTGGACCGACCGCAGCACCTGCGTGCTGTTTGGCGACGGCGCCGGTGCGTTGGTGCTGGAGGCGCAAGACGGCGGGGGTACATCCGAGGATCGGGGCATTCTGGCCACGGACCTGAATTCGGACGGGCGGCATCGCGACCTGCTTTATGTGGATGGCGGCGTGAGTACGGGGACCAGTGGCTATCTACGGATGCAGGGCAATCAAGTGTTCCGCCACGCGGTCGAAAAACTGGCTGCCACCGCCGAAACTGCGATGGACCGTGCCGGTGTCACGGCCGATGACGTGGATTGGATTGTACCGCACCAGGCCAACATTCGAATTATCCAGGGCACGGCCAAGAAAATGGGCGTCGCGATGGATAAGGTGGTCGTTACGGTTCAGGACCACGGCAATACCTCTGCCGCGTCCATCCCGCTGGCCATGTCCGTGGGTCGAAAAAACGGTCAAATCCAGGATGGCAACCTGATCGTCACCGAAGCCATTGGTGGCGGATTGGCCTGGGGTGCCGTCGTCCTGCGCTGGTGACCGCTAGCGCCGGGCCCGAACCATACCCGGTGTCATGCCCATAACCTTGCGAAAGACGGTATTGAAATGCGCCTGGCTGGAGAAGCCGCAGGCATAAGCGGTTTCGATCAGGCTGATGTCGGTCGACAGCAACAGATGCAGCGCCCGCTCTACCCGCAATTGGAGCAGGTATTGGTACGGCGAACGGCCCGTCCGTGACTTGAATGCGCGAGAAAACGAAAACACGTCCATCGAAACCCGGTCCGCGAGGTCCTGTATCGTAAGGGGCAGTTCGATGTGATCGACGAACATATCATGCACCTTGCCAAACGCGTCCGCGTCCAGGGGTGATGTATTGCGGCGTGCCAGTTCAATGGTCCCCGCACGCTGTAACAAAAGCGCGGACAACGCCCACAGCGACTGGTCCGCATGAAAGGCGTCGCGCCCGGACGTCAGGAGCGCCGTTTCTGCAAGCGACTGGGCCACCCACAAAATCGCGGGGTCATGAAAGTAGATGCTGAACAAGCTCTCGAGATCGGGCTGCACTGGCACGTCCAGCGCGTCTGCCGTGCGGCGCAGTATGGCCTGAGGGACGGCGATATGCAGGCTGGAAAACGTACCTTCGACTGCCAATTCCCCCCTAGTGGCGCGTGGTGCCAGTCCAAGCTGCCCCGCGTGCCCGCGCCCTTCCCGGATCAGCCCGTCGAAATTGGAATAGGTCCGGCGCGACGTCGTCAGTGCAATGTGCAGGTGGTAGTCGTCAAAGGGCGGAGAATCGAATTCACCGCCCGGACAATTCACTTGCTTGATAATCGCGCCGCCTGCACCGCCGATCAGATTGGTTTGGGTCACATAGCCATAGAACGCACGGGCGTCGCGTTCTGGCCCATCCTCGCCCAATGTGAGGATATTCGTGATCAGTCCGTTCCTATCCTCGTCGTCCCGCGGCACATCACACCTGTCCTTCCGGGTGCGGATCAATGCGCTGCCAGCTAGGGCCTTCGAAAGTGGATGCGTGTGCGTCCTGATTTGTCGAATATCGCGGCGTCCCACCCGATATTACGGGATTTAGCCCGGTTTATCGGGGTTTCTTTCGCATTTTGGGGGATTTGAAGTGACGTGATCCAGCCGAGCCAAACCAGCCCGGCCTTCGGCCGCAGACACCCGTGGCAGGCGGATTAACCCAGTGACACGCGCAGGGCCTGTGGCCGGACGCCCAACGTCGCGAGAAAGGCGGACACCAGCCCCTGTTCGGTCTTGAACCCCGTCACAAAGGCGATCTCTGTTAAATCGAAGCGGGTGTCGATCAACAGGCGGACGGCGGTATCCACGCGCATCCACGTCAGAAAATGCATTGGCGGCAGCCCGGCATGGGCTTCGAATGCGCGACGGAAAGCGAGCATGCCCATCGGGCTGAGCGCACATAACATGTCTTCGCTTATATGTTCATCGATGTGGCTGCGCATCCACGCGATGATGCGCCCAAAGGCCTTTTCACTGAGCGAGTGACCCTGCCGGTCCCGTGCCAGCCTGGTGTTGACCTCGGCACATGGGTCGTCAACAGGCGAGATTGTCGGAATGTTCAGAATATCCTTCAAAACAGCAGCATGGTGCGGCACGGTTCTTCCTCCCATCGTATAATCATAGGTTGAATTTACCGCAAAACGGCCTTCAGGTCTTTCGTGTTCTAGCGCGCGCTTTTCGCTATCGAGGTTTTTCTGCGGTTTTTCGCTTATCAATTCCATCCGGCGCAGTATGGGCCGCAATCTGACCTTGTTGGCGTATTTAAGCGCGCTGTGCTTCCTCAACCGGCCATAAATTGTACATCCGGTGTCTTGGCCAAGGTCTTGATATTGACTCGGAATTTCCCTGCGCCCTATGCTCTGCCAAAGGGGAGTTCCAATGACAGACAAGACTTTGACGCGAATGGACCTCAGCGAAGCGGTGTTTCGTGAGGTGGGATTGTCGCGGAACGAAAGCGCGCAATTGGTGGAAAGTGTGCTGGACCACATGTCTGATGCGCTCGTGCGTGGCGAGCAGGTCAAGATTTCATCCTTCGGTACTTTTTCGGTTCGCGACAAGTCGGCCCGCATCGGCCGCAACCCGAAGACGGGTGAAGAGGTGCCGATCAACCCGCGTCGCGTTCTGACCTTCCGCCCCTCGCATCTGATGAAAGATCGCGTGGCGGCTGGCAACAAATCCTGACCGGATGGCCAAGTCTGCAGACGCCTTTCGTACCATTTCGGAAGTTGCGGAATGGTTGGGGGTGCAGACCCATGTGCTGCGCTTTTGGGAAAGCAAGTTCACCCAGGTAAAGCCCGTGAAACGCGCTGGTGGGCGGCGATACTACCGCCCCGCCGACATGTTGTTGTTGGGTGGCATTCGCAAGCTGCTGCACGAAGATGGGCTGACCATCAAAGGTGTGCAGAAAATCCTGCGCGAGGAAGGTATGGCCTATGTTGCCGACCTGTCGCCGCCCCTTGATGCTGAAACGGATGCACAGCTGGACGCGGATCTGACCGCCCGCATGGACGAGGATGTCACGCCGCCGCCCGTCGAGGCCGAGGTTGTGCCATTTGCATCGACACCACCCGCTGTGCAAGGCGCGACATCTGACGATACCGCGGCAGACACAGAGTCAGTCGCGGCAGCAGAACCGGAAGCGCCCCTTCCATCTTTCTTGCGCACACCGACCCCACCGCCCGACGCGGTGAATACGGAAGAAGACGCCGCAGCCGGTCTGCCGTTCCCCCCGATGGTGGAGGACGTGCCCGTGCCTACAGAGGATGACCGGTCAGAGGTGGACGGCGCCCAGGACGACCCAGCGCCGGATGAGGTGCCCGCGAATGCCCTGCCCGCATTCATGCGCTCCGAACCGCCTACCGCCACAACAGAAGCCACCCCGGCCCAGGAAGAGGCGCCCGAAAGCACAACCGCGGAGCCGCAACAGGCAGACGCCCCTTCACACGGCTTGCCGTCGTTCCTGTCGGATTATGCCCCAGACGCTGTGGCGCCGGACAAGGCCGAGAGTGACGAGGTGGTCACTTCCACCGATGAGCCTGCGCCGCCCACTCCATTACCTGACGATCCCGTGGCCGAAGACGAATCCGGCGTTGCGGTCGACGAAACTGCCGCAGCCCCCGTGCCGCGTGTCATTGATGTTCCGGATGATCCGGATCCGGATATAATCGCCGTGGCACCCTCGGCACTGAGTAAGGCGGCACGCCTGACACAGTTGACCGATGCACAGCGCAATGTAATCCGCCCCCTGCTGGCACAGCTCACTGCCTTGCGTGACCAGATGGCCAGCAACCGGCGCGAGCCGCGGTAAGAAGAACAGGGCATCGCGTGCCAATTCCCCCTTGCCCCCGGCCAGAAATCGGGTATGACACCCCTCACGTCGGGCTATGGCGCAGCCTGGTAGCGCGTCCGTCTGGGGGACGGAAGGTCGCAGGTTCGAGTCCTGCTAGCCCGACCAAAACACACTGCCCCGGCGCTACGGGGTCGCTGATACGACGCCTCGGAACACGATGAGGGGGGCACTATGATCGGCGTACTTCCAGACACGGAATTGCAACAGATGATGGCACGCGGTGAGATCACCGCCACGCCGGATGTCATTGACGCGCAAGTCCAACCCGCCAGCCTTGATCTGCGCCTTGGGCCTATCGCGTACCGCGTGCGCGCGTCGTTTCTGGCGGGCCATGGCACGCGGGTGCGGGACCGTTTGGACGAATTCCAGATGCACGAGGTCGATCTGTCTGGCGGTGCGGTGCTGGAAAAAGGGTGCGTTTATGTGGTGCCCCTGATGGAGGTTCTGGACCTGCCCGACGGCATTCAGGCCGTGGCCAACGCCAAAAGCTCAACCGGTCGGTTGGATTTGCTGACACGCACCATTACGGACGGCGGAACCGAATTTGACCGTATCCCTCCAGGTTATTCCGGTCCGCTCTATGCCGAGATTTGCCCCCGCTCTTTTTCGGTGTTGGTCCGTCCCGGCATGCGCCTGAACCAGATCCGGTTCCGCGCAGGGCAAGCGGTGCTAAGCGATGGGGAACTTACGGCACTGCACGATGCCATGCCATTGGTGGACGGCGATGCGGTGATTGACGAGGGACTTGGGTTCTCCGTTGATTTGCGACTGCCCGACACGACTCTGGTGGGATACCGCGCCAAGCCACATACCGGCGTGATCGACCTGGACAATATTGGTTACTATGACCCGGCCGAGTTTTGGGAAGAGGTGCACGCCCGCGATGGACATATCATCCTTGATCCTGGCGCCTTTTACATCCTGGTCAGCCGCGAGGCGGTGCATATCCCGCCCGACTATGCCGCTGAAATGGCCCCTTACCTTGCGATGGTCGGTGAATTCCGGGTGCACTATGCCGGCTTTTTCGATCCGGGCTTTGGCCATGATGCCGCCGGTGGTACCGGATCACGCGGCGTGCTTGAGGTGCGCTGCCACGAGGCACCTTTCGTGCTGGAACACGGGCAGATCGTGGGCCGTCTGATCTACGAACGGATGGCGGGACAGCCTGCGCAGCTTTATGGCGCAGGCATCGCTTCGAATTACCAGGGTCAGGGCCTGAAGCTGTCCAAGCATTTCGCGCCGCCACGTTAGGCGTCGGCGCCGTCCTCCGATTTCTTGGATTGGTCAGACTGTGCTTCTGGTGCAAAGATGCGCTTGCCCGCCGCCTGGATCGAGGCAAAGGCATCCTCGGCCATGAACCCGGACAGAAATGCGATGAAAGCCACGGTATAGGGGCTGAGTTCGACATCATTTGCCGGCCCGCTGCCTTGCGTCAGGGCCAACATACCCGCGCCGGAGAACAGAAAGATGGCGATGGCGGCAGCGATCCCCTCGCCCACATTCACAAAAAGCCGCGACAACGTCAGCTGGTCCGAATTTTTCGCTGAATAGTAGCGGCGTGAAAAGGCAACCACAGTGCCAAGCCCGCCCGCCGCGATGGTCACGATCAGGGTCAGGAAGATGGTTGGAAAGCTGACAAGACGCATCAGGATGTCCGGCATGATCGGTGTGTTCAGCGACAACGCCGACAGCCGCGCACGTGATGCGTTTCCCGGCGGTAGCGTTTCCTGAAGCGCGAGGATTTGTTGGTCGTGCGCCGCCCACCTGTCCCTCAATTCGTTTAAATCGGCCTGCAACGCCTCTTTCTCGGCCTTGATACCGAGAGAGGCCGCATTGGCCGACTCCACCTCTGACGACAAAGCATCGAGTGCCGCAATGGTGGCATCATGCAGGGAGGCGAACCGATCCTTGGTGTCCAGATCAACCTGGCTCAGCCCAAGACCGTCTTCCAGAGTGCGCATGAGCGCGCGCAATTGCAGTTCCGCCGATTTGGACCGCAAGTTGGGCGGTTCACTTGCCACGGTTGTGTGCAAGGTTTCAAGCGACGTGTCGTAGATCAGGCGCTGTGGCCCATCCAGTTCGAACTGGAACTCGGAAAGCTTGCCCAGGGTCGCGTCCACCTCGGCGCGCAGCGCGGTTTTGGCTATGGCGATGGTTCCAAAGGACCGGTTATGATCTGCCTCCATCTCCGACATCTTGGCGGCTTGAAGCCGAATATCCTGCGTGACGCGCGCCTTGGCGCGGTCAAGGTCCTGTTCCCTTTTGATGATGAAAAGAAGGCTGTCGATATCATTGCCACCCACAACCGGCCCGTCCGGGGCCAGCCCCGCACTGGCATCGACTTGCCATCCGGTCCGATAAATATAGCTGCCAAAGCCAAAGGCGACGAGCGCAACGAACAGCACATAAAGTGCAATAACTGTGATCCCGAGCGATACGGATCCGACACGTATCACGGGTGCAGATTTGTCTGCCATGTTCGAAATCCCCCACTTAAATCAATGGCGATCACGCTACGGCAGCATCATTTAACAATCAACGGTGGTATTCCGGACCCTGTTTCGGCCCGGATCCTAGTCGCGCCCCGTTTGTCGCGCTTCGCGTGCAGCACGGCGCGCGCGGCGGCGTTCACGGATTTCGGCCTGTGTAGGGCCGTCATCCACGTCCAGCTGTGGCTGTTGCTGGTGACGCGGCTGTTGCGCGCGCCCGCGGGTGGCACGGTTCATCCCCGCATCAATGCCCTTGCTGATCGCTTTTCGCATGACGATGCGCATGATCATGTTAATGATCTGATTTGCATTCATGGGACCACTCCGCGCTGTTCGCTTGTCCGGCAATATAGGGGCGAATGCGGCGAATTTCAGGCTGTTTCGCCGATCAATCCTCGAAAAGCTCGGACTGGCCTTCTTCGCTTTCGTCTTCCGCATCCGATTCCGGGCCGGGCAACGCGCCGGGCGGCGGGCGGTTTTCCAACAGCCCGGCGGCGCGCAATTCCTTCAACCCCGGCAGATCGCGCGCATTTTCCAGACCGAAGTGATCAAGGAAGGTTTGCGTCACCACAAAGGTCACCGGACGGCCAGGCGTCATCTTGCGGCGTCCAAAGCGGATCCATTCCAGTTCCAGCAACTGATCGACCGTGCCCCGGCTGACGCTGACCCCCCGGATCTCCTCGATCTCGGCCCGAGTGACGGGCTGGTGATAGGCGATGATCGCCAGTGTTTCGATGGCAGCGCGGCTAAGCTTGCGCGTCTCGACCGTTTCCTTCTGCATCAGAAACCCCAGATCGGCTGCCGTCCTGATCGCCCAGGCGTCGCCCACCTTCATCACCTGCACGCCGCGCCCATCGTAGCGTTTGCGCAAATAGACCAACGCCTCGGCGGCATCGCAGCCATGCGGCATACGGGCCTCAAGCTCGCGCGTGGTGATCGGTTCCGCCGTGGCAAACAGGATCGCTTCGACCATGCGTTCCTGTTCGGCAAGGGGCGGTGCGTCGAACAGGCTTTCTTCTTTATCTTCAGTTGCTTCGGTCACGATGCTCATCTTTCTTGCGCAGCTGGATTGGCGCAAATGTATCGGATTGCCGGATTTCCAGATGGCCCTCTTTCACCAATTCCAGACTGGCCGCAAAGGTGGCGGCAGTGGCCGAGCGGCGCTTGGCCGGATCCATTTCCCATCCCTCAGGCAAATAGGACAGGATGTCGGTCCAGTCGCCAGCAAAGCCGATCAGACCACGCATGCGGTCCAGCGCCTGCTCCATTGTGAATACGGCGTCCCGATCCATGACAAAGGGGCGGAACTCGTCACGCGTGCGGATGCGGGCATATCCCTGCATCAGGTCCAGCAGGGTCGCGGAATAGGTCACCTTGCGCACGCGTGTCACCATCTCGGATTGCCCGCGTGCAAAGAAATCGCGGCCCAACTGGTCGCGGGCCATAAGGCGGGCGGCGGCATCGCGCATGGCTTGCAGGCGTTCCAGTTGAAAAGCCAGGTGCGCTGCCAGTTCTTCGCCGCTGGGCCCCTCTTCGGTCGGGTCCGGTGGCAACAAAAGGCGGGATTTCAGAAAGGCGAGCCAGGCCGCCATGACCAGGTAGTCAGCCGCCAGTTCCAGCCGCAATTGCTTGGCCCTTTCGACAAAGGCAAGGTATTGGCGAGCCAACTGAAGCACGGAAATCTTGCGCAGGTCCACCTTCTGGGTCCTGCTGAGCGTCAAAAGCAGGTCAAGCGGGCCCTCGAACCCGTCGACATCGACGATCAGGGCTTCGGCGGCAAGGCGATCGGCCACCGAAACGCTGTCTTCCTCGAATATGTCCTCAGCCATGCCCCACGCTTTAGCCTGCCCCGCCCAAAAGCGCCTCAAGTTCGGCGTTGAGCTCGGCAATGTCAATGTCGTCGGGGGCCTGACGCGCGGCAAGGGCCGCTTCGGCGCGGGCTTGGGCCGCGTCGGTCATCTGGCCGGCCGCACCCGCAGAGGCAATCCGATGTGACAAAGGTGCGTTGCAGTGCAGGATGACATCGCATCCGGCGTCCAACGCGCGGCGCGCGATCTGATCCGGCGTGCCATCAAGGGCCTTCATGCCAATGTCATCCGTCATGATCAGACCGTCAAATCCGATGTCGCTGCGGATCAGGTCCATTGTGTTTTGGGACAGCGTTGCAGGCACTTCGTCTACCGCCTCGTACACGACATGCGCCGTCATTCCCATGGGCAGATCATTAAGTGCCCGAAACGGCGCGAAGTCAGTCTCGCGCAGCGTATCGAGGCTGACATCCACGCGGGGCAGATCGTAGTGGCTGTCCAGGTTCGTACGCCCGTGACCCGGAATATGCTTCAGCACCGGCAGAACGCCGCCTTCCAGATGCCCTTGCGCTGCGGCGCGGCCCAAGGCCGCGATGTCACCAGGCGATGTGCCGTAGCATCGGTTGCGCAGAAAGTCGTGGGTATCCTTGACCACCAGATCGACCATAGGGGCGCAGTTGCTGTCGATGGTCAGCGCTTTAAGTTCGTGCGCTATATGCCTGTATCGCAAATACATTGCGCGCTCGGCATCATCTCCTGCTGCCTGCACGAAATCAAGGGGCGGCAGCCATTCTGTCCATGTGGGGCCGCGCAGCCGCTGGACGCGTCCGCCTTCCTGATCAATGGTGATGATCGCCTCGCGCCCGACCGCGTCGCGGAATTCCGAACACAGGCCATAGACTTGGTCAGGGGTATCGATGTTGCGCGCAAACAGGATAAAGCCGAACGGATCGGCATCGCGGAAGAAGGCCTTTTCATCCTTCGTCAGGTGCAAGCCATCCGCGTCCAATATGGTCGCGCCAAAGTTGCTCATCGTGTGACGACCGGGATGCAATCTGCGCCCTCGGCCACAAGGGCCGAGCAAAAGCGGCGCGCGTCACTCAGGTCGGCAAACCCATGTGCACGCAGGCGATAAAACGTCCGGCCGCCGGATTGCGCCTGTTGCACGATGCGGTCCTTGTCTCGCAGCAAATCGCCAAACCGGCCCTGCATTTTCTCCCATTCCGCGCGGGCAACCTCGGGGCTGTCGAACGCGCCCAATTGAACCAGTCGGGTGCCGGCAGGGATTTCGTTCGCGTCAAGATCGCTTGTCAGCGGCGCGACGCGCGCAGGCTGAGCCGGCACCACGGTTTGGGGTGCGGATGCGGGGCGCAATTGCGGGCGTTTGGATGCTTTGGGCCCCGGACCTTGCACCACGGCAGGCACCGGCGTCGGTGCCTCGGGCAGTTCTGCGGCGCTGACGCTGGCAAGGACAGGTTCAACCGCGACCGGCTCCGCATCAATCGCATCAATCCCGGACGTCAGTTGGTTCACCAGGTCATCGACGTTGCCCTCGGCAAGGGCTGCGGCAACGTCAATCTGCGGCACCTCCAAGCTGGCGGCGACGTCAAGTGCAGCGGGTTGTTGCACAGGTGCCACCGTTTGGGCGGCGATCGGCTGATCTTCTTCGGTCAGATCGACAGGACGCGGGGCCAGCGTCACCTGTTCGACGGGGCCCGATGCCTCGCCCAAAGCGGCGATCTCATTGACGGCAAGGCCCGTGTTTCGGGCCAGTTGGCCACCGGGATCTTCCGGTCGCACCCGCATCTCGCCTTCTGCGGCACGCACAACAGGAATACCGGACACATCCCGCATCACCAGCTTGTATCCCCAAACGGACACACCAGCGATCAACGCAAGGGACACTGCCGCGCCAGCGAAATTGGTAAGGTTTTTCAGCGTGTTGGACTGCAGAACTTCCGCATTCTCCTGCGCGTCATAGCCCCGGTGACCCAGGTCATGGGTATAGTGCATATCTGCCATCTTTTGCCTCGTTGCCTGCGCGAATACGTGCCCGCACAAGTCATCTTGTTGGTTGTGCGCGCCCACGAAACCACGTCACGGCGTGCGTTAGGATATGTGCCTGTGTGCCCCTTTTGGCGGAGCGTTAACGCAGCTCTTCGGCTGGTTTCACGCCAAGAATACCAAGGCCGGCTGCAATTACAACGGCGCAGGCGCTGGCAAGCGCGATTTTTGGCATCGACGCGTCTTCGCTGTCTTGCAGGAATCGCAACTCGGGCTTGTCATTGCCCCGGTTCCATAGCGCGTGAAAAACCTGGGCCAGCTCGTAAAGGTAAAAGGCAATCCGGTGCGGTTCGTTACTGCGTGCAGCGGTTTCGACCAGGCGTGGCCACTCGGCGATCTTGGCAGCCACGGCCAATTCGGCCGGGTCCGTTAGCCCGCTCAGGTCGGCGTCGGAGAGCCGTGCATGCGAAAAGATGTACCCCTGCTCAGACGCCTTGCGCATCACTGACGTCACCCGCGCATGTGCGTATTGAACATAAAAGACCGGGTTTTCCTTGGACTGCTCGAGTGCGGCGTCCAGATCAAAGTCGAACATTGCGTCATTCTTGCGGGTCAGCATCATGAAACGGGTCACGTCCGGGCCGACCTCGTCCACCACATCGCGCAGGGTCACAAAGGTCCCTGCCCGCTTGGACATCTTGAATTCCTGCCCGTTCTTGAACAATTTGACCAGCTGCGTCAGCTTGATATCCAGCGATACCCGGCCGTCGGACAGCGCGCTGACCGCAGCCTTCATCCGTTTGACATAGCCGCCGTGATCCGCGCCAAAAACATCAATCAGCGCATCGAAGCCGCGCTGCACCTTGTCATAGTGGTAGGCAATGTCCGGCGCGAAGTAGGTCCAGGCGCCGTCCGACTTCATCACCGGCCGGTCCACATCGTCGCCATGATCCGTAGATTTGAACAACGTCTGCTCGCGTGGCTCCCAATCTTCGGGCTTTTTGCCCTTGGGTGGCTCAAGCACACCTTCATAAATCAGCCCTTTGCCGCGCAAGTCATCAAGAGCGGCCTCGATCCGCCCGGTGCCGTAAAGCGACTTTTCGGAATAGAACACATCCATTTCGACACCCAGGGCGGCTAGGTCACCCCGGATCAAATCCATCATGGCTTCCGTCGCAAACTCCCGCACATCCGTCAGCCAGAACTGTTCGCCCTTGTCGACAAACGCGTCACCAACCTTGGCCTTGAGCGCTTCGCCCACGCCAATCAGGTAGTCGCCGGGATAGGTGCCATCTTCAAACGCCACGTCCTGTCCGTGCGCTTCGAGGTAGCGGAGATAGACGGAGCGCGCGAGCACATCGACTTGGGCCCCACCATCATTGATATAGTATTCGCGAGTCACGTCGTAGCCTGCGTAGTCCAGCAGCGACGCCAACGCATCGCCAAACACCGCGCCCCGCGTGTGCCCGACATGAAGCGGTCCGGTCGGATTCGCCGAGACGTATTCGACGTTCACCTTCTTGCCAGCCCCAAGATCCGAGCGGCCGAAATCCGTTCCGTTCGACAAAACCTGGCCGATGACCTTGTGCCAAACGACCGGGGTCAGCCGCAGATTCAGAAACCCCGGGCCTGCGACCTCGGCGCTTGTGATCCGTTCATCCTCGGCCAATCGCCGTGCCAAGACGTCCGCGATGTCGCGCGGCTTCATCTTGGCGGGTTTTGCCAGCACCATGGCGGCGTTGGTTGCCATGTCGCCATGCGCCGCATCGCGCGGCGGTTCGACGGTCACGTTGCGGGTCTCAAGTCCCGCAGGCAATTCCCCCAGTTCGACCATGGCATCAAGGGTGGTCAGCACGAGGGCGCGGATGTCGGCAAAAAGGTTCATTTGGGGCCTATTCAATGGTTGCGCGGGGTGTATCACGCGCACCCCAAGCGTCAAGCGCACTCAGCCGATCAGGCGGGCATGTTCCTGCAGGGCAAAGCGATCGGTCATGCCCGCGATATAGTCGGATACGCTGCGTGCCAGCGCGATCTTGTCGCTTGCGTCAACGTTGCGACGCCATTCCATTGGCAACAGGTCGGGTTGGGACAGGAACAATGGGAAAAGGTCGTTGACCACGCATGTGACCTCCTCTCGCTTCGCCATCACGGACGGGGCGCGGTACATGTTCGTGAACAGGAATGCGCGAATGTGCTGAAGGTCCGCCCACAGCGTGTCCGAAAACCGAACGACAGGACGGCCAAGCTTGCGCACATCCTCGACCGATTGCACAGCGCTGTCCGCGAGGCGTGCGCGCGACGTTTCGACCACGTCGGTCACCATCACGCCAAAGACGCGGCGCAGCGCCTCGTGTCGGCGGCGGTTCACGTCAAGGTTGGGGTAGAGCCTGTCGACCTCGGCAAAGGCGGGACCGACCATGGGCAACGCACAGATGTCGGCCTCGTTGAACAGACCGGCGCGCAGACCGTCATGCAGGTCGTGATTATTGTAGGCAATGTCGTCCGACAACGCGGCCACTTGCGCTTCGGCGCTTGCGTGCGTGCCAAGCTCCAGATCATGTTCGGCGTCATATTCAGCCAGCGCATAGGGCAGATCCCCCGTCACCGGGCCGTTATGTTTCGCAATTCCTTCAAGCGCTTCCCAAGTGAGGTTCAATCCGTCGAAATCGGCATAATGGCATTCCAGTTTCGTCACGATCTTGATGGCCTGGGCGTTGTGATCAAACCCGCCATAGGGCGCCATCAGAACCTGCAATGCATCCTCGCCCGTATGGCCAAACGGCGGATGGCCCAGGTCATGGGCCAGCGCCACGGCCTCGGTCAGACAATCGTTCAGACCCAAGGCACCCGCGATCGTGCGGGCCACCTGCGCCACCTCGATCGAATGGGTCAGTCGGGTGCGGAAATAGTCGCCCTCGTGTTCCACAAACACCTGGGTCTTGTGCTTGAGCCGCCGAAAGGCCGAGGCGTGAATGATTCTGTCCCGATCCCGTTGGAACGGAGAGCGGAACGACATTTCTTCCTCGGGCCAGCGTCGCCCCCGGGCGTGGGCAGGATCCGAGGCATAGGCGGCTGTCATTCCCAGTGATCCTTGTCGGCTTTACCTTAGGTGCATATATTGCACGCGCAGCACGATGAAAACCGTTCGGAGCAGATGCAGATGCAATTGCCACCCAAAGTCACCGACCGCGCCTTTGAGCGTCTGGCAGAAATTGGCGCCGCGGATCAGGGCCAGGCCCTGCGCGTCGCGGTTGAAGGGGGTGGTTGCTCCGGCTTTCAGTATGAAATCGCTCTGGACGACCCCAAGGATGACGACCTCGTACTGGAAGGTGCGGGCCAGAAAGTTGTTGTGGACAGCATCAGCCTGCCCTTCCTGTCCAACGCCGTCATCGACTTTTCCGAGGAATTGATCGGCGCGCGGTTCATCATCGACAATCCCAACGCCACCAGTTCCTGCGGCTGCGGCACATCTTTTTCGATGTAGCCGTCAGGCCCGCGCGAAGGTGGCAAAGAACGCATCGAATTCGGTCGTGGATGCAATTGTGGCTTCCAGAACAGCGGCGGCATCGTCGTCAAGAACACTGAACACATAGTCGCACATGTGATCCCATCGGGTGCTGCGGGTGCGTGCCGCTGCAAAAAGTGCGGCTGACACTCCGCGCAATGCGCCACCGGTTCTGGTCGGATGATGAAACGCCACGCGTCCCACCGGCAATGCGGCACCTGTATCGTCAAAGCCCAATGTCTGCGCTGCCCAATTCGCAACGAGGTATTCGTGGTACGCATCTGATGAAATGGTATCTTCGTCCGAAACAACGGTGAACCCGGACAGATCCGTGCGCACCGCGTCGACCCAGATCGGGTCAGGTTGCTGACCGGCCTGACGCAGGGCCACACAGACTTCAGCCAAAAGATCAATATTCTGATCAAGATACGCGAGGATACCCGCATAGGTGAGGCTGCGCACTGCGTCGGGACCCAGTTCAGGATCGCGCCGCCCATATTCGGACAGGTAAAACACGATATGCGTCAGCTCATAGGCCGCCTTCTTGTTGGGCAGCGCATATGTATCTGACCGGTTGATAAAGCCATGCAGACGGCTGTCGAGTTCAGGATCGGCGGCCGCGCAAGCCACACCTCGCCGCGCCAGCAACCTGCGGGCTTCGGCACGCTGCAAATCGCTCAGTTCTGCATCCGGCAGTCCCTGACGGGCCACGCTGTGGCACAGCTCTTCCATCTGCGTGCCAGGCAAGCCCAGATCCTCAAGATCAAGGCCGATGGACAGCAGGAACCGATAATATTGCGGGAAAAACTGCAACCGGTCGTGCAATCCATCGTAAAAGTCGTGGTGTGGGGCCAACATGTCGGCCCCCACTGCAGTGCCCGTGCACTCCAGAATGCTGAGCAATTCTGCATTTTCCTTTAGCCAGAACACATCGTCCTGGATGCGCCGCTGCGTGGCAAAGATATCGATCAGGGCGCCGGCCCTCTCGATCAGCCGCTGGCGACGCGGCGGGACGTTCAAGGCAATGATGTTCGACATGGATTGGTCTCCTTTCACTTGACTCCTGATCATCCCGCCGGCGGAATTACGAACCGGACGAGAACAGGCCGGTGACATCGCCCTGAATGACCGTGCCCGTCACAGGGCCAGAACCGGACGAGAACGCCCCGGTCGCATCGCCGGTGACTGCGCTTGACGACACCGGTGCGCTGCTGGTCGAAAACATCTCGACGCCCTCGCCGGTCACCACGTCCGATTTTGCAGGGGCACTGCTGGTCGAAAACATCTCGACTCCGTCGCCAAGCAGCGAGTCACAGGTAGCAGGCGCGCTGCTGGTCGAGAACAATTCCACAGCGTCGCCGGTGTGCAGACCGGTTGTGACGTTGGTGTCCAGAGCGAAGTCAATTTTGCGTTGTGCAGTCATGGCGTAGGTTCCTTTCAGCCTTGGGTTGTGATGCCCAAAGCGTTGCCCGTTAAAGGCGATTTGCAAAAGAACTTTTCTTGCTCAGGGCGAGTTGCCGATGGCTTATCCACATAAGCAAACCCGCAGAAGCGATTGCGCTTCCCTATCTTCCACCAAGAACATTTTGGAACAAAATTTTTTATCCACAGCCCTGTTTTTGCTGGGATATCGATGACCTTTGGGTCACTTACACGCAACTGTACCGCGAATCGAAAAGTTAAGAAATAGTTAATTCACATTCTCCGGGCGCGTCAGATGGGGCTTGCCGCACGGCCACGGATGCGCGACACCCAGTTTGATCATCCATCGGGGGGCAGGCATGAAAATCGCAACATTCAACATCAATGGCATCAAGGCACGGATCGACGCGTTGCCCCGCTGGTTGGACGCCGCGCAGCCCGATGTCGTTCTGTTGCAAGAAATCAAGTCGGTGGATGAGAACTTTCCCTGCGAGCTGTTCGAGGACCGGGGGTACAATGTCGAAACCCATGGGCAGAAATCCTTCAACGGGGTTGCAATCCTGTCGAAGCTGCCTCTGGAGGACGTGACGCGCGGTCTGCCGGGGGACGATGCTGACGAACAGGCCCGCTATATTGAGGCGACGGTCGTGGGGGACACGCATGCCGTTCGGCTGTGCGGCTTGTATTTACCCAACGGCAACCCGGTGCCCGGTCCGAAATACGACTACAAGCTGGCCTGGATGGAACGCCTGCGCCAACGCGCCCGAACACTGCTGGACGAAGAGATGCCGTTCCTGATGGCGGGGGATTACAATATCATCCCCCAGGCCGAAGACGCCAAGCGCCCCGATGCGTGGCGCAAAGATGCGCTGTTCCGCATGGAAAGCCGCACGGCATTTCGCAACCTTTTGAACCTCGGCCTCACAGAAGCGTTCCGCGCCCGCACCTTTGGTCCGGGGCACTATTCCTTCTGGGACTACCAGGCAGGTGCATGGAACCGTGATGATGGCATACGTATTGACCACTTCCTGCTCAGCCCTGCCTGCGCCGACATGATGGTGGACTGCCAGATCGACAAGTCCGTCCGGGGGGAAGAAAAGCCGTCAGACCACGTACCGGTCTGGGTCGACCTCGCTGCCTGAGCACCGCACCCGCTCACGCGGGCTCACAGTCTTGTTCCGTGTATGGCAACAGCGTTTTGCCGCGCCATCTTTGGGCAAAGATGTTCCGCACGAGGAAAGACAGAATGCCCACGCGCCGCACCGTTTTGACACTCGCCGCCACATTGCCCGCCGTTGCGCTGTCTGCGCGCTACGCGGGTGCCAGCACACCGCCCGTCTATTCCAACGATGGCGTCGCCGTCGATGCAAGCGATGTCGTTGCCTATTTTCAGGAAGGGAAACCGGTCAAGGGGTCAGCCGACATCACGTATGGCTGGAAGGGCGTCGAATGGCACTTTGCCAGCGTGGCGAACCGCGACACATTTGCAAATGACCCCGCGGCCTATGCCCCGCAATATGGAGGGTACTGCGCGTGGGCCGTCAGCGAAGGCTACACCGCTTCAACGATCCCGGAGGCCTGGAAGATCGTGGATGGCAAGCTGTATCTGAACTTCAGCCGCCGCATTCAGCGACGGTGGGAACGCGACATTCCTGCGCGCATCGCAGCAGGCGACACAAACTGGCCCGGCGTTCTGACCTAGCGCATGTTGCCGCAACCCTGTTACGCCTGAAGTTCGGCATCCCAGTAAAGGAAGTCCATCCAACTGTCGTGCAAATGGTTGGGCGGGAACTTGCGGCCCATGTTCCGCAACTCTTCCGCGCCGGGTTGTCGCGGCGGTTTGCGCAAGGCCATGCCCGTCCGATGCAACGGCTTCGACCCCTTGCGCAGATTACAGGGGCTGCAGGCCGCAACGACATTCTGCCAGCTTGTGACACCGCCGGATGCACGCGGCACGACGTGGTCAAAGGTCAGATCGCCCTTGGCCCCGCAGTACTGGCAGCGGAATTCGTCCCTCAGAAACAAATTAAAGCGCGTAAAGGCCACGCGCTTTTGAGGTTTCACATAGTCTTTGAGGACAACGACCGATGGTATTCGGATCTCGGTACTCGGCGACCGGACGACCTCGTCATACTCGGCAACAATATCCACCCGGTCCAGCCACGCCGCCTTGACCGCCTCCTGCCAGGGCCAAAGTGACAGCGGATAATAGCTGAGCGGCCTGTAATCCGCATTCAGCACCAACGCCGGGTGCTGTTTCAGCGCAGAGGGGCTGCGCGTGAATTCTGTCCTGAAATCGCCATCCATCTGTGACTCCGTCCTCGCCCTGTCTGCCCGTTGTTGGCACCAGAGCGGGGAACCCGCCCCAGCTTTATACGGTGACTATATCTTGTGGAAAGCGTCTGACAAGTGCGCAACTTACCACGAGATGTCGCAGGTCGGATAGGGCAGGATCGTGACATCCGCATGACGGTTATCCACAGGGTCGCTGTTCAATCGCAATGGCCTGCATCCACGGGCCGGTCAGTCAGTTCGACAAGCGGTCGAGCACGGGCGGCAACAAGTGACAGGTCAGCGGCGCGACGGCTTGTCACCGCCCGGCGCGACAGGCGATAGACCAGTTCTGCCAGACACGCCTCGCTCAGGTCCGATGCACGGTTCAGATTGACGAAATGCACATCCATCATCTGTCCGGCACGGACATTCCATTGAAAGGATTTGAACCGCAGGGTCGGTGACGCGTCATGCAGGTGCGACGCAAACAGCCTGTACAGCGGGCTTGTCGCAAGCCATTCGGTGTCGGACCACCCATCCAGCCCAACAACCCAGACATCCGCATCCGTGAGCGTGGCCACGTCTCGGGTGCGGTCGATCAGTCCGGCATCGGAATCCATATCAAGGATCAGCTTGCCGAAGGCCCCAGGCATGCGAACCGACCGCAACACGATGGATCGGTCCAGTTCGGTATCCACCGCCGCTGATGTCGTTTTCAATTCGTCGATGTTCAAGGCAATGGCAGGTGCCGTCCACGTCAAACTCAGCACCGCCGCCGCCAGGGCCAGGCCCCCAGCCAGCGCCGTTTTCATCCCGCGTCCCCCTGTTGCGCACGTTTGTTTTCACAACAGTTCGCCATAGAAAACGCGAAGGCGCAAAGAAAATGTGCCGTCGGGCAGCCACGTCAAGGCAAGACGCGAAAAAATCAGGCCAGATAAGCAATATTGTTCAGATCACAGACCCAATTTGTCCCGCATGAAGGCCAGCGCCACGCTCAACCCGTCAGGCGCGATTCCATGGGCCGTCCCTTTCATCACATGGGCATAGACGTCTTTCCAGCCCGCCCCCTGCAAGGCTTCTGCGGCCTGCGGCAAGGATTGCGGCGGCACGACGTCGTCCTGATCCCCGTGGATCAGCAGAATGGGCGGCCGGCTGACCACCTCATCCGAGAGGACCTCGGGGTTCAGCAACCGGCCGGAAAACGCAACGATGCCCGCCACGGGGTCTTCGCGTCGCGGCGCGACATGCAATGACATCATCGTGCCCTGCGAGAACCCGAACAGGACAACCTGTTCCGGCAACACATCCTCGTCCACCATGAGTGCATCCAGAAACGCGTTCAGATCCTCGGACGCCGCGTTCAAACCGCGCTCGGCCTCTTCCTCGGACGATCCGTCAATCCACGGGATCGGAAACCACTGATACGCATTGGGCATCATGTCGATGGCTTCGGGCGCATCGGGGGCCACAAATAGCGTGTCTGGCAAATGCTCGGCCAGCGGCTCAGCGAGGCCAAGCAAGTCCGCGCCATTGGCGCCGTAGCCGTGCAGGAACACCACGATAGACCGCAGCTCACCCGATTGCGGCTCAACCCGCCCTGCTTGCAATACCCGTGTCATGTGATCCCCTCTCGGCCCTTTGCCACGCGGTAGTAGGTGAAGAACAGCCGTGCGGCAACCGCGCGCCACGGCGACCAGTCCCCCGCCATCTGGCGTAGCGCGTTTTCCTTTGGCCGGTCCGGCAGGTCAAAGATCATCCGGGCGGCCTCCTGTAAGGCCAGGTCACCCGGCGCGAACACATCCGCCCGCCCAAGTGCGAACATGGCATAGATTTCGGCTGTCCAGACACCGATGCCCTTGACCGCGGTCAGCGTTGTGATGACGTCGGCATCGGGCGCGCGACGCAATGCGTCATAGTCAATGCCGGCCTCCGCAAGCGCGCACGCGTAAAGGATCTTTTGTCGGCTCAGCCCCGCGGCACGCAACCCGTCCTCTTCCGCCCTGGTCACGGCGGTGGGCGTGATCAGGCCGCCCTCCTCTAGCCTGGCCCAGATGGCATTGGCCGACGCGACGCTGACTTGCTGACCGATAATCGCATTCAAAAGGGCGGCAAACCCGTCCGGGCGGCGGCGCAGTGGCAAGGGTCCGGCCACCTCCAGCGCGCGGGCCAGGGCAGGATCACGCTGTGCCAGCCATGCAGCACCTTCCGCCACATCCGCATCCGTTTCGATGAGACGCCCGGTCACAGTGATCCCAACCAGTCCAGCAAAGCACCGGCATCCGGCACATGTATCTCGAACCCCGTCTCAGGCGGCGAGATCAATACAACCGGCAAACCAAGCGTTCGGGCCGCCGCGAGTTTGGGAAATCCCCGGACGCCCCCCATGTTTCGCGCCAACAGCGCGTCAATCTCCAGGTTCTGAAACAGGGTGATTTCGCTTTCAACGTCAAACGGGCCATCGCCAAAGACAAATGTGCATCCCACGGGTGGCACATCGTCGTGGTGATGCAACTGGCGCAGGTACACGGGGCCATCATGATGCGCGAGCACTTCGGCGCTGTCGCGGCCCGACGCGGCAAAGACCCGCGCGCCCGAAGGCAGGGCGGCGACCGCCTGCGCCAGATCCTCAACTTCGGTCCATCGGTCCTGCGGGGCTGGCGTCCACGCGGGTCGTCCCACCCGAACGCGTGGCACGTCTGCGGCAAAGGCCAACGCAAGACCTCGCAACGTGTCGTCAAAGGGATGGGTCGTGTCCACAAGCAGGCCCGCCCCATCCAGGCCTGCCCGCAACGTGGTCGCCATGGGCAGGACCGCAGACATAGGCCCGCGCGACCAATAGACCGACACGTCATGCCCTGCGGATTTCAGAGCATGCCCCACATCATCGGTAAGGGCAGATCCACCCAGAACAAGAACCCGTGTCATGCGGCTACCCTACCCCCGTGCCCCGCATGCGCAACCACCTGTGCTCAATCGCACGCTTGCCGGGGATCATATCCGGGGATAGTCAGCACATATGACCCAAGTCGATGATACCCGCGCAAAACGCAACGTGGCCGTGCTGGTGGCGGCCCAGGCCTTTCTGGGCAGCCAGATCACCATGATGTTTGTGGTGGCAGGCCTGGCAGGACAACAGCTTAGCCCGATTGCCTGCCTTGCCACCTTACCCATCTCGCTGATCGTATTCGGGTCGATGACCACGGCGCCGTGGCTGTCCACGATCATGCAACGCTTTGGGCGCAAGACCGGATTCATTCTGGGCGCGCTTGGCGGTTTGGCCGGGGCCGCAATCGGGGTCTGGGCGCTGAGCATCGGCAGCTTCTGGCTGTTCCTTGTGGGCAGTTTTCTGACCGGCATCTACATGTCCGCGCAAGGGTTTTACCGCTTTGCCGCTGCCGACACGGCGTCCGATGCGTTCCGTCCCAAGGCGATATCCTACGTCATGGCAGGTGGGTTGTTGTCGGCCATCATCGGGCCACAGGTCGTCGGCTATGTCACGGCCGGCGCGGCAGACGCGACTGTTGCACGCTATATCCCGATTTACTGGGTCGCCATGGGGTTCAACCTGCTGGGCATGGCGCTGTTCCTGCTTCTCGACATCCCCAAGCCGCCCGCCCCTTCGGCAACCGATGGTCCGGGCCGCACCCGCAGCGAACTGTTGCGCGATCCGCGCATTGCAGTGGCCGTCATCTGTGCAGCGGTGTCCTACGCGCTGATGAACCTCGTGATGACCTCGACGCCGCTGGCGGTGGTCGGATGCGGCTATACGGAACCGGATGCCGCCGATGTGGTCACCGTGCACGTGCTGGCCATGTTCGCGCCATCCTTCTTTACCGGACACCTGATTGCCCGCTTCGGGGTAGAGCGGATCATGGGCCTTGGCCTCGCGATCCTGGGTGGCGCGGGTATTGTGGCGCTGCAGGGCGTCGATATTGCCAACTTCTACTGGGCCCTGTTCCTGCTGGGCCTCGGCTGGAACTTTGGGTTCATCGGCGCCACCACCATGCTGGCAGGCGCACACAGCCCTCAGGAAAGAGGCCGCATGCAGGGCATGAACGACCTGATCGTGTTCGGCTGTGTGACGGTGGCGTCGCTGGCATCTGGCGGGTTGATGAACTGTGCAGGCGGCGATCCGGTCGAAGGCTGGGCGGCGGTGAACATCGCCATGGTGCCGTTCCTGGTGCTGGCGGGTGGATCGCTGATCTGGCTGGTGATGCGGCAGCGGGCATTGCCGGCCTTGCGCGGGTAAGGATCCGCCTTACAACAGCAACCGCCCCGACACGGCAGACACCCCCAACCGCCAGGACGTCAACGCATTTGGCATCCGATCTTCGGCCACCATGGCCGGATCATGGATCACCTGAGCCAGCACCTTCCGCGCACCAATTGCAGGCCACAACGCAGGTCGCACCGTCGCGGGCACACGAGGCATGGTCAGGCGTAACATGATGCGCCTCGCCAGGTCACCAACCCCAGCCTGTGTGCCGTCCAGCAACGGGATGCGCCCTGCCCGTTCCAACTCGGGGACCGCCCGCAGAAACGCAACCAGCCCTGCGACGTGCGCGACAGACCGCACAGCCGCCTCCTGATCCGCGGGCGCACCCAAGACCTGGGCCGCACTCCACATCAGGTGGCCCGCCGTTTGGTCCAGATAGCAGTCAAAATGCACCGCATCCTCAAAGGCGTCGCGATAGATATCCCACCGCCGCGCGGCAATGGCACCGTCCAGCAGACGCGCCTGTTCGGCGCCAATCGCGCGCGCCAGCGGGGTCGTCACCTCATGCTTGCGGACGTCCGCGCCGGTCGCGATCTCTTCCAATGCATCCCGCCACCATTGCAGACGCATCTCTGCAATCATCGCTTCCTGCGTGACCCAGGGTGCACGCGCCACCTCGATATTGAAGGCATATAGCGGAAACAGCCTGGCGCGCGCCGCAACCGGGGCTGCCATCACGGTGCGGAACCGATCGGCGTCGCCCTGCTCGACAATACGCGCGCAGGCGACAACGTCTTCGGGCAGGGTCATGCCGGGGCCACGATCAGCAAGGCATAGGCGATCTCGCCCCGTGCGGCGCGCCACCGGTCAATTTCGGTCTGGTTTTCAGCAACAGCCGCCAACAGCAGCGGGTCCGTCGCGGTCGCGCTCAAGTGATCGTTCCGCACCTGCATCGGGGCATAATATGCCTCCCATGGTGCACCGACCAGCATGCGATGACCCAGCACACGATATCCCGCGGCCGTCACGCGTGCCGCGATCCCCGCCAGATCAGTGATGCCGGGATACTCTTCCCAGAACGCCGCCGCCGCAGGAGAAAAAGGCGCCAATGCAACAGGTTCGGAAAAGGCCACATGCCCGCCCGGCGTCAACGCGTCGCGCCACAGAGTCAACCCCTCGGTCACGCCAAGAAAGTAAAGGGCGCCAGCACACCAGATCAGATCATAGCGTCCGCCAGGTTCGGCCATGCTGCCCACCCGGACCCGAACCCGGTCGCCATAGACGGCCACCCGATCCTGCGCCTGACGCACAAAAGGCTCGGCCGTGTCCACCGCCCGAATGCGCGCCTGCGGCAGAGCGTTGGCCAGCGCAACCGTATCATCGCCCGGCCCACAGCCCGCATCGAACACGTCCACCGCCCCCGAAAGGCCCAGATGATCTACGACCCAGCGCACGTCCTCCGGCGCGCCGGGCCCCTGACGGGGCAGCCCATCCCGGGCCTGCAAGAACGCCTGCCATGCCTCTGGCGTCATGCCACGCCATCCTGCACCAGCTTCCACCGGATCGCATCCAGCAAAGCCGAAAATGACGCATCGACAATGTTGGCACTCACCCCGACGGTGGACCAACGCCGCCCCTGACCGTCCTCACTGTCGATGATGACACGGGTCACGGCCTCGGTCCCGCCTTGGGTAATACGCACCTTGAAATCGACGAGGCGGATATCCTCGACATAGCGCTGATACCGCCCCAAATCCTTGGCCAACGCCTTGAACAGCGCGTTCACAGGCCCCCGGTCTGTCCCAAGCTCATCCATGCTCTCGGACACGGACAGCATCTTCTGCCCGTCCACCTTCACCACCACCACAGCCTCGGACAGCGATACCATACGGTTCCGCTTGTTCTTGCGCCGCTCGATGGTCACACGGTAGCGCTTGACCTCAAAGAACTCGGGCAGCAGCCCCAACTCATCCCGCGCCAGCAGCTCGAACGACGCTTGCGCGGTGTCATAGGAATAGCCCTCTGCCTCCCGCGCCTTGATCCGCTCCAGAATACGGGACAGGGCCGGGTCCTTCGCAGGGACGTCCAGGCCCATCTCCGCCAGCCGCTTGCGCAGGTTCGACTGCCCCGCCTGGTTGGACATCGGAATGACACGCGCATTCCCGACGCTGGCGGGATCGATATGCTCGTAGGTCGTCGGGTCCTTCAGGATCGCCGACGCATGCAGCCCCGCCTTGTGCGCAAAGGCAGACGCCCCCACAAAGGCCGCCTGCTTCTGCGGCACCCGGTTCAATATGTCGTCCAACATGCGCGAGGTGCGCGTCAGCCCCTCCAGCGCCTCCAGCGTCACACCTGTCTCGAACCGGCTGGCATAGGGCTCCTTCAACAGCAGGATCGGGATCAGCGCGGTCAGGTTCGCATTCCCGCACCGCTCACCCAGCCCATTGAGCGTGCCTTGGATCTGCCGCGCCCCTGCATCGACGGCCGCCAAGGACCCTGCCACCGCATTCTCGGTATCGTTGTGCGTATGAATGCCCAGCCGCCCACCATCGATGCCCGACGCGATTACCGCCTTGGTGATGGCGTGAATATCGTGCGGCAGCGTCCCGCCATTGGTGTCACACAGTGCAATCCACCGCGCGCCGGCATCATGGGCCGCGTGAATGGCCTCAAGCGCGTAGTCGGGATTGCTCTTGTAGCCGTCAAAGAAGTGTTCGGCGTCAAAGATCGCCTCGCGCCCGGCGTCCACCAGATGGGCAAAGCTCTGCGCGATATTGGCCGTGTTTTCGGCCAGCGAAATGCCAAGGGCCTTGTCCACGTGAAAATCATGGGTCTTGCCCACTAGAGACACGGCAGAGGTACCCGCATTCAGCACAGCCGCCAGCACATCGTCATTCTCGGCACTGATCCCCGCCCGCTTGGTCATGCCAAAGGCGGTAAAGGTCGCGCGGGTCTTGGGCTGATCCTCGAAAAAGGCACTGTCGGTCGGGTTCGCCCCGGGCCAGCCCCCTTCGATATAGTCGATGCCGAGGGTGTCGAGGGCTTGCGCAATCCGGTGCTTTTCGGGGGTCGAGAATTGCACCCCTTGGGTTTGCTGGCCGTCGCGCAGGGTCGTGTCGAAAAGGAAGAGCCGTTCTTTAGACATCAAGCGCCTCCAGCTTTGACGCATCAAACGCAGTGCCGGGCACCAACTCCACCCCAGCCTTGCTCATCCGCACTTCAACACCTGCCTCCACAAGCGCCGCCTTCATCGCATCCACCGGGCCAAAATCCTTGCTCTGCATCGCTGCAACCCGCAATACAGCCAAGCGTTGCGCCAAAGCGTCCAACGCCGAACCCGCCGGCGTTTCCGAAGCATCAAGGTTAATGCCCATTAAAGTTAACGCTGACGCCAGTCCCGCCGCATCGCCTTCAGACGCAAGCTTGTGCATGTGCGTAATCGCGAGCGGCGTGTTCAGATCATCCGACAGTGCCTCCAGCACCAGAGGTGGCAGCGCACCAGGCGCCACACCATCCACCAAACCGGCCCATTTCCGCAACGTCGCTTCCGCCTCAGCCCGCTTCTTTTCCGTCCAGTCCATCGGCTTGCGATAATGCGTGCTCAACATGACAAACCGGATCACCTCGCCAGGCACACCCTCATCCAACAGATCTCGCACGGTGAAAAAGTTGCCCAAGGACTTGGACATCTTCTTTCCCTCGACCTGCAACATCTCGTTGTGCATCCAGACGCGTGCAAACCCGTGACCCGCGCATGTCGACTGCGCAATCTCGTTCTCATGATGCGGAAAGGTCAAATCATTGCCCCCACCGTGAATATCAAACGTATCGCCCAACAATTCATAGGCCATGGCCGAGCATTCGATGTGCCACCCGGGCCGTCCACGGCCCCACGGACTGTCCCAGCCCGGCAATTCATCATCCGATGGCTTCCAAAGCACAAAATCCATCGGGTCCTCTTTATAGGGCGCCACCTCAACCCGCGCGCCCGCGATCATGTCGTCCACCGACCGGCCTGACAGCGCGCCATAAGCCTCGTAGGCACGCACGCGAAACAGGACATGCCCGTCCTTGGCATAGGCAAAGCCCTTGGCCATCAGGTCCTCAATCATCGCCACCATCTGAGCGATGTACTGTGTAGCACGCGGCTCGTGATCCGGGCGCAGGGCTCCCAGAGCATCCATGTCGGCGTGATACCAAGCGATGGTCTCGTCTGTGCGCTCCTGCACCAAGGACTCAAGCGACCCTGCAGCACCCGCCTGCTTCCGCGCCAGTGCCGTCGCGTTGATCTTGTCATCCACATCCGTGAAATTGCGCACATATGTAACGTGATCCGCGCCATGGACATGGCGCAGCAGCCGGTTCAGCACGTCAAAGACCAGCACAGGCCGCGCATTGCCCAGATGGGCCCGGTCGTAAACAGTCGGCCCGCACAGGTACATGCGCACGTTTGTCGAATCAAGCGGCTCGAACGCCTCTTTCCGGCGCGTCGCAGTGTTGTAAAGCTGGATGGTCATGGCATGCCTCGTGCACAGGTTGGCGCGGGCCTAGCAATTCTGAACTGTCAAGGAAACAAAGAACCGGCCCGCTGTGAAATCAGCAGGAAATGCAGCAGATGATGCAGACGGTTCCGGTCATGACGTGTCAGTAGCGCGCAGCGGCAACAGCGGTCAACCCTTGTCTGACAAACTTCCAATCGCCACACTCCCGGCATGACACTCGAAAACGCAAACCGCATCTGCGCCGCCCTGCCCGGCGCATGGTATCACAGTGCCGCCGATGGCGGGCTTGAGGCGTGGAAGGTCGGCGACAAGATGTTCGCCTGCTACGGCCACGCGCTGGACGGCATCTCGGTCAAGACGGAAGACCCTGAAAGCGCACAGTTCCTGATCGAGATCGGGGCCGCCACCAAAGCTAAGTACTTCCACCGCTCCTGGGTCCGTATCCCCTTCGACCACCCCGGCGCAGAGGCATTGGCCGACCGCATCCACACCTCCTATGGGCTGATCCGCAAATCCCTGCCCAAGAAAGCGCAGGCCGCACTCGCCGCATGGCAGGACGACACCTGACACCGTTCTCCATGACACGGGCCTTCATTGTTCCAGAAATATGCCGGGGTCTGGGGCAGCGCCCCGGTCCAGGTGTTGACTTCGCCCCACGGCTCTGGCCCCTTCGCGCCAACAGCCACCAAGGACCGCGCCCATGAACCTCTCGCACCGTATGAAAACGCTCACTGGCGGCGGCTCTGACGGCTGGGACGTGTTCATCAAGGCGCGCAAGATGATCGCCTCAGGCACACCCGTGACCGAACTCACCATCGGCGAACACGATATCCGCACCGCCGCACCGGTCCTGCAAGACATGCACAAAAGCGCGATGGGCGGGCACACTGGATACGCCATGGTCCCCGGTACGGATCGCCTGCGCGACACCGTGGCCAAACGCACGACAGACCGGACCGGCGTGCCCACGACCCGCGACAATGTGCTGATCACACCCGGCGGGCAATCGGCGCTCTTTGCAGCCCATGCGGCGGTGTGTGATCCCGGCGACACGGCGCTCTACATTGATCCCTACTATGCCACCTATCCCGGCACGATCCGTGGCGTGTCGGCCATTCCCAAAGCGATCCAGACACGGGCAGAAGACGCATTCCAGCCGCGTGCCACCGACATCGCCGCCCACGCGGCAGATGCCAAAAGCGTGCTTGTCAACACTCCCAACAACCCCACCGGCACCGTCTACTCCGAAGCCACGCTGAACGGCATCGCGCAGGTCTGCCAGGATCATGACCTCTGGCTGATCTCGGACGAAGTCTATGACACCCAGGTCTGGGAAGGCGACCACATCTCACCGCGCAGCCTGCCCGGGATGGCCGACCGCACTCTCGTGATCGGGTCCATGTCCAAAAGCCACGCGATGACGGGCTCTCGTTGCGGATGGGTGATCGGACCGGAGGCAGTGATCGCGCATCTCATCACCTTTGCGACCCACACCACCTACGGCGTGCCCGGCTTCATCCAGGATGCCTCGGTCTTTGCGCTTGACCAAGGCCCGGAGTTCGAAGCCGACATCGCCGCCCCCTTCCAGCGCCGCCGCGCCATCGCGCACAGGGTACTTGCCGGTCAGAATACCGTCGGACTGATCCCCGCGCAGGGTGCGATGTATCTGATGCTGGATATCCGCGCCACGGGCCTCAGCGGCGACGATTTTGCAAACGCGCTGCTCGACCAGCACCATATTGCCGTGATGCCCGGCGAAAGCTTTGGACAGGCTGCCGCCGGACATATCCGTGTCGCGATGACCATCGAAGACTCAGCCTTCGAACAGGCATTGCGCACGCTCATGGCGTTTGCCGAGGCGTGCGCAACAGCGACCTAGAAGCGGATCGAGCCGCGCACGGTCAGGGTGGTGGCGTCCGCCTCGACCCCGGTGCCACCGATATCGTCGAAGCTGTGCTCCAGCAATTCGGCACCCACGGTGTAGCGCTCGTTGACCTGATAGGCGACGCCGATACCATAGAATTCGCCCGTTTCGGACCCGATCGACGTGTCAACGTCTGCGACGCCTGCGGTGAAGTAACCCAGCGTACGACCAAAATCATACCCGGCCTGCAATTTCAGGCGGGCCACACTGTCGACATCCGCGGCCCCGTTCAGGTCGATGTCGGAAAAATCATAATCCAGTTCGCCGCCCAGCACGAAGGTTCCGAAATCGTAACGGTACCCCACGTGGACCCCGTACAGAATGTCATCGCCATCCGCGGCGCCCGATCCGTTGATGTCGCCATAACCCAGCTGCACCCCGGCATAGCCCGAGGTCCAGTCGCCGCCAAAGCTGGCGACAGGGGCCGGTGGGGGTGGTGCTGCGGGCGCGGCAGGTTCAGGGACCGGTTGCTGCAACCCTCCCGCCAGGGCCGGACCGGCAAGGCCGAGGGCCAGGCCCATCGCAAGAATGCGCGTTGTCATATGTCTGCTCCTTTTGTCTTGGCAAAGCGCGTGCGTGCGCCTTCCCTTAGACAACTGGCAATCCCCGCCCGCAGTTCCAGCCCCTGTCGGACAGCATGCCGGTCCTGCGCAGTGAACCGCCCAAATGCGCGAATGACGCCAGCAAGGGCCCGCCCGCGTCCTGTCGCAAACAGACAAGACAGGCGACAATTTGCACACCAACGTATGCAAACAAGCGGAACAACGGTCAAAGGGAGGGACCGGCAAATGCAGGGGACCTTCAGCAAGATCGCCTTGGTGGCGCGGACCATCGGCGCCGAACGGGGCCGGGCCGCGCGCGGGCGACCCATGGGGCCCTAGCCCGACGTCACCACATCACCCCTTCTGTTCTGCGGACACAAACATGAACGATCAATCCCCCTCTCGCTCCGGCGGCCGTGCAGCCCGCCGCGCGGCGCGCGCAGCTGCATTGCCTGACCACCTGCGCCCGGTGCGCCCCGGCCTGACCGGCGGCCGCTACACCCCCCTGACCGAGGACGAGGTACTGCGCATTCACCACGCAGCCCTCGACGCCCTTGAAACCATTGGACTGGCAGACGCACCGGACAGTGGTGTCGCCTACCTCACCGGAGCCGGCGCCATTCAGGGCGATGATGGGCGCATACGCTTTCCCCGCGCACTTGTCGAAGACACACTTGCACGTGCGAACCGTGCGATCACGTTGCACAGTAGGGATGGCAAAACTGATCTGGAACTGTCTGGCGCACGCGTACACTATGGCACGGCAGGTGCCGCCGTACATCTGGTCGACGCAACCGGACGCGAGTACCGCGAAAGCACGGTTCAGGATCTACACGACGCAGCACGCATTTGCGACGTTCTGGACAATATCCACTTCTGCCAACGCCCCATGGTATGCCGCGACATCCCCGATACGTCAGAAAGCGAATATAACGCCGTCTATGCCTGTACTGCCGGCACAACCAAACATGTGGGCATCAGCTTTTCCGAACCGCAATGCGTGCCCCCCGCGATCGAGATGCTGCACATGATCGCAGGCAGCGAAGAGGCGTGGCGTGCCCGGCCCTTCGTATCGAACTCCAACTGCTTTGTCGTGCCGCCGATGAAATTCGCAACGGAAAGCTGCCAGGTGATGGAGGCCTGCATCAAGGCCGGAATGCCGGTGCTTCTGCTCTCGGCGGGCATGAGCGGGGCAACGGCCCCCTCGACCATTGCGGGCGCCATCGTCCAGGCAGTGGCGGAGTGTCTGGCGGGCCTCGTCTATGTCAATGCGGTCAAACCCGGTGCCCCGGCGATCTTCGGCACCTGGCCCTTCGGCCTCGATCTGCGCACAGGGGCCATGTCCATCGGATCGGGCGAACAGGCGCTGCTGACGGCCGGATGCGGACAAATGCACCGCTTTTATGATCTGCCGGGCGGGGCCGCCGCCGGGGCATCAGACAGCAAACTGCCCGACATGCAGGCCGGCTGGGAACAGATGTGCTCGAACGTGGTGGCGGGACTGGCGGGGGTCAACATGGTTTACGAGGCCGCTGGCATGCACGCATCGCTCTTGGGGTTCTGTCACGAAAGCCTGATCATGGGCGACGACATCATCGGGCAGGCCCTGCGCTGCACCCGCGGGATCGAGGTGACGGACGAAACCCTCGCCCTCGACCAGATGGCGCAGGTCTGCATGGGCGGGCCGGGCCATTATCTGGGCACGGAACAGACCCTGTCTCGGATGCAATCGGATTGCGTCTATCCGAATATGGGAGACCGGACCTCTCCAAAGGAATGGGCCGAACTGGACAAGCCGGACCTCGTGTCCAAGGCGACAGCACGCAAGGACCAGATCCTTGCAGCCCGTCCCGCAGCGGCGTTCGACCCTGACCTCGACGCAGCCATCCGTGATCGGTTCAACATATATCTGCCACCCTACTGATCCCGCAGGGTTTCTTCCGACCAGAAATACGACGGGGTGAGGCCGCAAGGCCGAGGGGCAGCGCCCCTGAACCAAATAAATCGTGTCGCGCGCATGCGCGTCATTTCGCAAAAAATGGGGTCCGGCCCCTGGGGGGAGACCGGACCCCACACCCCCACCCTTCTGCCGCGCGGACGTTACAACGCGCGGCAAAAGTCGGGTGTTCGGCTTAGCCGTCTGTCGGTGGCATCAGGCCCGCTTCCTGGGCTGCGGCCACCTCGTTTGCATCCAGTGCGCCATCGGCGTTCAGGTCCATTGCGGTGAACGTGTCCGATGTGACATCGGGAAAGCTCGCCTGCACCTCGTCAATGGTCAGCACGCCGTCTCCGTTTGTATCCAGGTCCGCCGCGCCCTG
Organism: uncultured Tateyamaria sp.; assembly: GCF_947503465.1. Taxonomy (NCBI): domain Bacteria; kingdom Pseudomonadati; phylum Pseudomonadota; class Alphaproteobacteria; order Rhodobacterales; family Roseobacteraceae; genus Tateyamaria; species uncultured Tateyamaria sp. The sequence continues at coordinate 770,249 of NZ_CANNDN010000001.1, forward strand.
TCCCATGGCAAGGGCCGGGATGGCCATTGCGGCGACGAACGTCAGAGAAGCAATCTTTGTCATAGGTAATCTCCCACTTGGGTTTGATTGAAGAGGGGCCGTCCCCGGCACCCTCATGAAGAAAGAGCGTGAAAGGGCGGCGCGCATCCCGGCGGGGTAGGCGTAGCGCCCGACCGCGCAACCGCCTGCCGATACGCCATGCCAAGATGGGCGGCGGGTTGCCCAAAAAGGGGGCATGCCCGCAATCGGCGAAAACCCCCGGGCTGTTCAATCGCTGCGGGAAGGCCCAGCTTGTAAGACATGTCACAGCACCCCACCCCGCGCCGCCTCGTGCTCCTGATCCCGATCCTCAGCCGTCGTGCGCGCAGACTGGCCCGCACGCGGGCCGAAGCAGAGGATCTCGTGCAAGACACATTGCTGAGCCTGTGCCAGCGCCTTCGCGACGGGACCGAGATCGAGGACCTGCCCGCCTATGCCATGCGCACACTCTCGAACCGCGCGCGCCGCGGATGGCGCATGCAGGCCATGGACGAATTGGAAGAAGGTCACGCACTCACGGAACCTGACGCCCTTTTGCGGCTCGACTGTGCTGACACCTTGGCCGCTATCGAAAAGCTGCCCAAGGCGCAGCGCCAGTTGATGGACCTTGTGGTGGCGGGTGAAACGTCACCCCGGTCACTTGCCAATGCGACGGGGCTGCCCTTGGGCACGGTCATGTCGCGGCTGGCGCGCGCCCGTGCCAAACTGCGGATCGCGCTGTCCGAAGACGCCTGACGCCCGGGTGGTCACGCGGGTGCTTTTGGGCAGCAAACAGTACGCGCACCGGCTCAAAGAAGAAACGGGAGGCACAAGGCCCCCCGTGAGTTTCGCCGTACAGGCTCAATATGTTAACCGCCCGGTACTTTTCTGCCTGCGGCCTGCACGTCGTCAGGGGCGAGCGCACCCGCCCCGTGTAAAGGTGGGGGGACAAAGTACCGCCCCACCCCATCGCATTGAGAAATCAAGGATTTCCCAGTCTTCGCGACAAGGTCAGCGCACCGTCCTTGCCTTTGTCTTCGTCGGGAGCCAGGCCGGTCCCGCCAACCCGGCTCCCTCGCGCCCCTTCCCCGGGGTGCGTAACTCTTAACTACAGCCGGATGTCCCGCCGCAGGTGTTGCACTTCATGCAGGTGCCATTACGCACCAGCGTGTAGTTGCCGCATTCGCCGCACGCCTCGCCTTCGTAGCCCTGCATCTTGGCCTTGGTGCGCGCGTCCAGCGTCGTAGTCGCGGCCGTCACAGTGGTGGTCGACACCTGCGCCGCGCCATTGACGGCCACCTCGGGCACCAAGGTGTGCAACGCCACTTCCGCGTCCACTGCCGCTTCGGCCATACCGCCCTGCAGAACCACAAGGTCTTGCGGCAGACGTTTGCGCAGATAGCCAGTCGAGCTGATTTGTTTCAGCACTTCCAAGGACTTCGACGCCGCACTCTCGGACAGTTCAGAGACGTTGGACACGCCCTCTGCCTCGCCCTGACCCAACGTGTCGAATGTGGCCCCTTCGGGTTTCACATGCGCCAGATCGGTGCGGTCCAGATAGGACACCGCCAATTCGCGGAACACGTAATCAAGGATCGACGTCGCGTTCTTGATGCTGTCATTGCCCTGCACCATGCCTGCCGGTTCGAACTTGGTGAACGTGAACGCATCCACGAATTCCTCAAGCGGCACACCGTATTGCAAACCCACGGACACGGCGATGGCAAAGTTGTTCATCATCGCCCGGAAGCCGGCACCTTCCTTGTGCATGTCGATGAAAATTTCACCCAGATTGCCGTCTTCGTACTCGCCCGTGCGCAGGTAGACCTTGTGGCCCCCGACGATCGCTTTCTGGGTGTAGCCCTTGCGGCGCTGAGGCATCTTTTCGCGGTGAGATTTCACAATCTCCTTCACGATGATCTTCTCGACGATCTTTTCGGCCAGAACTGCGGCTTTCTCGGCGGGTGCACCGCTTTCCAGCACCTCTTGCGCGTCCTCATCATCCTCGACCAAAGCCGCTGCCAGAGGCTGCGAAAGCTTGGAGCCGTCGCGGTACAGCGCGTTGGCCTTCACCCCCAGCGACCAGCTCAGTTCGTAGGCGCGTTGGCAGTCTTCGATCGTTGCATCATTGGGCATGTTGATCGTTTTCGAAATCGCGCCCGAGATGAAGGACTGCGCCGCCGCCATCATAGTGATGTGGCTGTCAACGCTCAGGAAACGCTTGCCTTTCTTGCCGCACGGGTTCGCACAGTCAAAGATGTGGTAGTGCTCTTCCTTCAGATGCGGCGCGCCTTCCAGCGTCATCGTTCCGCAGACGTGATCGTTGGCGGCGTCGATATCGGCTTTGGCAAAGCCCAAGTGCTTCAGAAGGTCAAAGGTTGGATCGTTCAGCTTGGCTGCCGGGATGCCCAATACGCCAGTGCAGAACTCTTCACCCAGCGTCCACTGGTTGAAGACAAAGCGGATGTCAAAGGCGCTTTCCAACGCCGCGTCCACCTTGGCCAGTTCATTGGCGCCAAAGCCGTGGCCCGCCAGCGTCGTGTGGTTGATCGCCGGAGCATTGCCGATAGAGCCGTGGCCCACCGCATAGCTGACGATTTCCTCGATCTGGGCCGAACCGTAGCCAAGGTTTTCGAGCGCCGCAGGCACCGAGCGGTTGATGATCTTGAAGTAACCGCCACCGGCCAGCTTCTTGAACTTCACCAGCGCAAAATCCGGCTCGATCCCCGTGGTGTCACAGTCCATGACCAGGCCGATGGTGCCGGTCGGCGCGATCACGGTGGATTGCGCGTTGCGGTAGCCATTCTTCTCGCCCAGTTTCAGTGCTTCGTCCCATGTGGACATGGCGACATCGATCAGGCGCGGATCGGGACAGTTGGCGTGGTCCAATGCAACGGGTTTTACCGCCAGCTTTTCGTAGCCTTCGGTTGCACCATAAGCCGCGTTCCGGTGGTTGCGCATGACGCGCAGCATGTGATCGGCGTTTTTCTTGTAGCCCGGGAACGGACCCAGTTCGCCCGCCATTTCGGCCGACGTGGCGTAGGACACGCCGGTCATGATCGCGGTCAGCGCACCACAGAGCGCGCGGCCCTCGTCACTGTCATAGCCGTGGCCCATGTTCATCAGCAGGCCGCCGATATTGGCATAGCCCAGACCCAGCGTGCGGAAGTCATAAGACCGCTGCGCGATTTCCTTGGACGGGAACTGTGCCATCATCACGCTGATTTCCAGCGTCACGGTCCACAGACGGGACGCGTGCATATACTCTTCGACCTGGAACTGGCCGTCCTTGAGGAAGGTCAATAGGTTCATCGACGCCAGGTTACAGGCCGTGTCATCAAGGAACATGTATTCCGAACACGGGTTCGAGCCGCGGATCTGGCCGTCTTCGGGGCATGTGTGCCAGTCGTTGACGGTGTCGTGGTACTGGATGCCCGGATCGGCGCACGCCCACGCGGCGTGACCTACCTGCTCCCACAGCTCGCGCGCTTTGACGACTTTGGTGATAGAGCCGTCGACGCGGCTGATCAGTTCCCAATCGGCATCCTTTTCGACAGCGGTCAGGAAAGCGTTGGTGACGCGGATCGAGTTGTTGGAATTCTGGCCCGAGACAGAGTTGTACGCCTCAGAGTCCCAATCGGTGTCGTATGTCGGGAACTCGATGCTGGTGTGGCCCTGCCGGGCGTAATCCAGCACGCGCTTGATGTAGGTTTCAGGGATGGCAACCCGCTTGGCCGCTTTCACCGCGTCCTTCAACGTGTTGTTTTTCTTGGGGTCGTAGGCGTCCTCTTCGGCGCCATCCCATGTGCCGATAGCCTCAAAAATACCGTTCAGCTTTTCTTCGTGCATCTTGGAACCGGCGACGATGGACGCCACTTTCTGCTCTTCGATGACCTTCCAGTTGATGAAGTCCTGGATATCCGGGTGATCGGCATCGACGATGACCATCTTGGCCGCGCGCCGCGTTGTGCCGCCGGACTTGATCGCGCCCGCCGCACGGTCACCGATTTTCAGGAAACCCATAAGGCCCGACGACTTGCCGCCGCCCGACAGCTTCTCGCCCTCGCCCCGAAGGCTGGAGAAGTTTGTGCCTGTGCCGGAGCCGTATTTGAACAAGCGCGCTTCGCGGACCCACAGGTCCATGATGCCGCCCTCGTTGACCAGATCGTCTTCGACCGACTGGATAAAGCAGGCGTGCGGCTGTGGGTGTTCGTAGGATGACTTGGATTTGGTCAACTTGCCGGTCTTGTAATCGACATAGTGATGGCCTTGTGCCGGACCGTCGATGCCATACGCCCAATGCAGGCCCGTATTGAACCATTGCGGGCTGTTCGGGGCGGCACGTTGGGTCGCCAGCATGTGCCGCATCTCGTCATAATACGCGCAGGCGTCTTCCTCGGTCGAGAAGTAGCCGCCTTTCCAGCCCCAGTATGCCCATGCGCCCGCCAGCCGATCAAAAACCTGCTTCGAAGACGTTTCGCCACCCATCTCTGCGCCGTCCGCCGCTTCGGAACGCCACAGAAACTCAGGGACGTCCTTCTCTTCCACCTTACGCAGTTTCGACGGCACACCTGCCTTGCGGAAATATTTTTGCGCGATCACGTCGCTCGCCACCTGGCTCCAGCTGCCCGGCACTTCTACCTCGTCCAGGCGGAACACGATGGTTCCGTCAGGATTGCGGATTTCGGACACCGTCGTCACGAAATCGAGATCCGCGTAAGCGTCCTGACCGGCTTTGGTGAACTGTCTTTCAATCTTCATCGCGCTGCCTCATTCCCAGCTGGTGTTCCGAAAGGTGCGCCTGACGTTGCAGGGCCCCGCATGTGGTGCCGGCACGACAGCAAAAGACACCCGTTCGAGCCCGTAGATGAGCCCGCAATAGACCAAGAAATGGCGGTTGTTTTTGTCCCTCGTGCCCGGCGCCTCACCCCTAGTGTTGACCACTAAATGTTGTGGTGAAGCACCCGGCCCGCACAAGGTGGCGTATCACCGGGGTTCACGTCAACGACATTTTAAAGGTTTTTTGACATCTTTTTCCTTGACCGGCGCCATCACATTTGCAGCGGCATGGGATGTGCGATTCACTTCGTTAACGCGGCATCGGTCGGGCAGGATTTCATCCCAAAGGCATGTCCGAAAAACCTGAAACAAACAGGCTACTTAATCGCAGATGTGGATGCTTAACGTGAAATTATCCACAGTAAGAACCCGGCGACGCAGAAAGGTTTTGCCGCGCTGCGGAAAATGTGGTGATGTCGACACATCCCGGAAAAGAGGCACAAGAATGCGACCCATCATAGCTTGTTTTGCGGTCGCGCTCAGCGCCTGCGCACCACAATATGTAGAGACCGTGGTGACGGATGAACAAGATTTGCCCGTGCGTCGCGCAACCTTTGCCGCGAATCCCGAGCCGCTGGACAGCGCGTTCCGATCATCCTGCGATGCGCCGGGCGATGAACTTCGGAATATCTCGCGGTCAATCGTGCAATGCCGCATCTTGCCACCGCCGGATGTCGCGGCGTTCCTGCTACTGCAATATGATGGCGCGCTCGAGGCGCCAACGCTTGTGGTCCAGAAAGAGACAGAGAAGGCAGATCAACAATTTGTTGTCGAACTGTCCTACTTTGCAGAGGTGATCCAGAAGTCGGGCAATCCGCGCCGCATCTATATCAAGCAAAAAGCGCTGGATCAGCTGATGGACCAGCTGCTGATCGCAACCGGTGGTACAGCCGACATTTCGTGAACTGGTCGGAGCGAGAGGATTCGAACCTCCGACCCCCTGTACCCAAAACAGGTGCGCTACCAGGCTGCGCCACGCTCCGACCGTGGCGCTGTCTTAGACGGGGTCCGCGCGATTGAAAAGCCCAAACCGCGCATTCAGCACGGCCAGGCGGCACTATCTTGATCAAAGCTGGGATGGCGCAGCTCAGCCCCTTCGCCAATTCCCATTTGGCGGGCAAGCCCACCGTTGATTTCCAGCACATGGGTCAGACCATCTCCACCCGGAATAGGCGTTTCATCCAGCGGAATCGCCTCGTGATGGATTTTCTTGACGCGGCCTGTGGGATCGACAAACAGCATGTCCAGCGGGATCAATGTGTTTCGCATCCAAAACGACATGCGCTGAGGGCGCGGATAAACAAACAACATCCCTTCGCTTGCCGGCATCGACTCGCGATGCATCAGGCCAATGGCTCGTGTCCGTTGCGTGTCTGCGATTTCGACGTTGAAGCGCGCCGTTCCGAAATCGCCGCGCACCCACACCGTACCCTCGCTACAGGTCGCCGATGCTGTCTGCGCGAAGACGCACAGGGCCAGCGCGACAAGGCCGCGCCGCATCGATACCAGCACATCAATCATCAGTCTTGGGCAGCGCCGCTTCCCAGGCCAGCACTTCGGCCGCCATATGCCCGCGCTTGCCATCAATCACCCGCAAGGCCAGCGCCTCGCCCGGTTGAAGGTCGGACAACCCCGACCTGCGCAACACTTCGACATGCAGGAACACATCATCGGAACTGCCGAACACATTGGCAAAGCCAAAGCCCTTGCCCTTGTCAAACCACTTCACCCGGCCCGGTTGCAGGGGGGCATCGGCCACGTCACTGTCATTCATATGCGCCAGATCGGCCAGCGACGACGACTCCGTATGGTCGGGGGGCGTGATCGACACCACCTCGACCGCTTGAACACCCCGCTCGGTCTGCTGAATGCGCACAGACACGTCCGCACCATCCGCCACCGACGACTGGCCAAAATTCCTGAGCACGTTCACATGCAAAAGGATGTCCGGACCACCCGTATTTGCCACGATAAAGCCGAACCCCTTGACGGGATCGAACCACTTCACCGTTCCTGTGACCACTTCGGTATCTTGAGACTCTTCTGACACGACTTGTCTTTCTATGTGTGCGTTATACCGCACCCCAAGACTTGCGCCATTTCCACCGCAGAATTCAAGCATGAAATAAAATCACGAAATCATGGGCTTACATTTCACGTCACGTGAAATTCACGGGTTCAGACGTGTCATTTGCCATACCGCACCCGGTTTTTCGCGCCACCAACGGAACCGGTCATGCAGGCGAAACGCACCGTCAGCCCAGAATTCGATCTCGACCGGCGTGATGCGGTATCCGCCCCAGAAGGGTGGCCGCGACGGGTTCGTACCTTCGCGCGCGGTGACCTTGGCCACTTCCGCCAAAAGGCTTGCGCGGCTGTCAAGCGGCGCGCTCTGATCCGATGCCCAGGCCCCAAGGCGGGATTTGAGTGAGCGCGACGCATAATAGGCATCCGCCTTCGGGCCGTCCTCCTTCTCGATCAAGCCGCGCACACGCACCTGGCGACGCAGTGATTTCCAATGCATGACAAAGGCGGCCTTGCCTGCCTGATCCAGTTCGACCGCCTTCGCACTTGTATAGTTTGTATAGAAAACAAAGGCGTCATCCTCGATGTCCTTCAACAGAACCATCCGGGCGTTGGGCAACCCTTCGGCATCCACCGTGCTCAGGGCAATCGCATTAGGATCGTTGACTTCGGTCTTTTCCGCCTCCGCCAACCACGCGCGTGCAATGTCGAACGGGTTATCGCCCGCAAACTTTCCGTCCCGATCGGCCATCGCGCCCTCCTTGATCCATCGACCGACAGCTAGCGCCGGGATCGATGGGGTTCAACCGTTCGACCGTCTCTTGATGCGTCTGGGCCAATGGCATAAAGCTGACCGCCAGACACAAGGCCAATAACGAGGGATGGGATGGGCAGTGACATGGCGACCGGTCTGATGACGGGCAAGCGAGGTCTGATCATGGGACTCGCCAACGACAAATCCATCGCATGGGGCATTGCACGCACCTTGCATGCCGCAGGGGCCGAACTGGCCTTTTCCTACCAGGGCGATGCGCTCAAAAAGCGGGTCGATCCACTGGCCGCACAATTGGACAGCGACATCGTGCTGCCCTGCGACGTGGGCGACGAAGCGTCTATTGACGCCCTGTTCGATGCGCTCAAGGATCGCTGGGGCAAGCTGGACTTCGTGGTGCACGCGATTGGTTTTTCCGACAAGAACGAATTGCGTGGCCGCTATGTTGACACCAGCCGTGGCAATTTCACGCTCACCATGGACATTTCCGTCTACTCCTTCACTGCCGTGATGCAGCGGGCGGAAAAAATGATGACGGATGGCGGCAGCGCCGTGACGCTTACCTACTACGGTGCGGAACAGGTCATGCCGCATTACAATGTCATGGGCGTGGCCAAGGCAGCACTTGAGGCATCCGTCAAGTACCTGGCCGAAGATCTTGGCAAGGACAACATCCGCGTCAACGCCATCAGCGCGGGACCGATCAAGACATTGGCCGCCTCCGGCATTGGCGACTTCCGCTACATCATGAAGTGGAACGAATACAACTCACCCCTGCGCCGCAACGTGACCATAGACGATGTGGGCAAGTCTGCACTGTTCCTGCTCAGCGACCTGGGGTCGGGCACCACGGGCGAAAACCTGCATGTCGATGCGGGATATCACGTCGTGGGCATGAAGGCCGTCGACGCCCCCGACATTGAAAAAGGCTGATCAATGAGCCTGACCCTGGCAGAGCTGGTCGCGTTCAACACGGTGCTTCTCGCGGCGCTGCTATCGCCGGGTGCGGCCATGCTGTTTATTACCAGGGCGACCGTAACGGGCGGGCGTGCAGCGGGTATCGCCACAGGTATCGGCCTTGGCACGGCGGCTGCGCTTTGGACGTTCGCGGCGCTTTTGGGGCTTGAGGTGGTATTCAACCTCTTCCCATGGACCTACACCGCGCTCAAGATCGGCGGGGCCATATACCTGATCTGGATCGCCATCCAGACGTGGCGCCATGCACGTGATCCGCTGGGCGACGCGCCGACACCACGGGGCCGCGCAATCCTGTCCGGCCTGATCCTGAACTTCGGCAATCCCAAATCCATGCTGTTCGCGGCAGCCGTCATTGTCGTGGTTTTCCCCCAGGGGCTCGCCGCGGCCGACATCGCTGTGATCGTTCTGAACCACTGGGTGCTGGAACTCGCGTTCTACACACTTCTCGCGCTGGCGCTCAGCACCCCCCATATCCGGCGCGGCTATATCAGCCTCAAACCCATTTTTGACCGCATCGCGGCCACCCTGCTCGGCGCACTCGGCCTGCGCCTGATCCTGGAGAAGTAAGACATGGCAGACCGCCTCCCCCACGAAAAAGGGTTTCACATCAGTTGGGACCAGATCCACCGCGACAGCCGCGCACTGGCCTGGCGGCTTGATGGGCAAGGCCCGGACAATGGTGCGTGGCGGGCCGTGGTGGCGATCACGCGCGGCGGCATGGCCCCGGCCATGATCGTCAGCCGCGAACTGGACATCCGCACCGTCGACACCATCAGCGTCAAATCATACCACCACCAAAGCCAGGGAGAGGTCGAAGTGCTGAAAGCCCCCGACGCCACCTTGATGGGCGATGGCACAGGCATCCTGATCGTCGACGACCTGGTCGACTCGGGCCGCACCCTCGAAGTCGTGCGGGATCTCTATCCCAAAGCCCACTTCGCCACAGTCTATGCAAAACCCAAGGGCGAACCGATGGTCGACACATTCATCACAGGGGTCAGCCAGGACACCTGGATCTTCTTCCCCTGGGACATGGCCCTGCAATACGTGGAACCCTACCGTGGCACCGACTGACTGGCGGCACGTAAATCCGCTTCACTTGGCAAGATAAACTCCCGCCGGAGGCTCCGGCGATCTGCAAAAGGGCATGCCCATGACCGTGACGCGCACCGCCTCAACCTTCGCCCCGCCGGTGATGGAAGCGCGGCGATGGATCGAGGGCGTCACCTTTCCCGCCGACCGCCCGCTGATCAATGTCAGCCAGGCCGCCCCAGTGGACCCGCCCCCGGATACGCTGCGGCAGGCCATGGCAGATGCCGCCCTGACCAGGGATGACGCGCATCTTTATGGCCCGGTCCTTGGCATGCCTGCCTTGCGCGCCGGACTGTCAGACCAGATCAACCGCCACTACGGCGCGGCCACCACGGCCCGGAACATCGCAATCACGTCGGGCTGCAATCAGGCCTTTGCCGCCACCATCGCAACCCTGTGCGATGAAGGGGATGAAGTCATCCTTCCAACCCCATGGTACTTCAATCACAAAATGTGGCTGGACATGGCCGGCGTGAGGTCCGTCCCGCTGCCCGTCGGCGACGGCATGTTGCCGGATGTGGAGGCGGCCCGCGCCCTCATCACCCCGCGAACCCGCGCCATTGCACTGGTGACCCCCAACAACCCGTCAGGGGTCGAATATCCCGATACTCTGGTGATGGCCTTCTTCCGGTTGGCGCAGGCACAGGGCCTTGCCCTGATCGTGGATGAAACCTACCGCGATTTTGACAGCCGCAGCGGCCCGGCACACCCCCTGTTCCATCAGGACGGCTGGGAAGAAACGTTTATCCACCTCTATTCCTTTTCCAAGACCTACCGCCTGACCGGCCACCGCGTCGGCGCGCTGGTCTCGTCACCTGAACGATTGGCCGAGGCCGAGAAATTCCTCGACACGGTTGCCATTTGCCCCGGGCAGCTTGGGCAATATGCGGCACTTTGGGGGCTCGAAAACCTGGGCCAGTGGGTTGCGGGCGAGCGGGACGAAATCCTTGCCCGCAGGCAGGCTATCACCGAAGGGTTCCCTGCCCTTGCCGCCAAGGGTTGGTCCCTGATGGGTCTTGGCGCGTATTTTGCCTACATGCGCCATCCATTCGACATCTCCTCGGCCGACCTGGCGCCGAAACTGGTCACGGATGCAGGCATCCTGTGCCTGCCGGGGACTATGTTCTGGCCCAAGGACGCGCCTCAGGGTCGGCAGGAACTGCGCATCGCCTTCGCCAATCTGGACGCAGACGGGATCGCCGAACTTTACACAAGGCTGTCAGCCTTGAAGGTTTGAGTTTCAAGCGCCCTTGCCCGTCTTGGGCAGGGCCGCTAGACATCCTCAATCGCAACAAACCTCGCAAGAAGGCGCCCATGGCACAGAGCAAAACGTCCATCTCGAAAATCGCAGTCTGGATCCTGCTGGGCCTGTTGTTTGTCGGCCTCAGCCTGGGCTTTGGCCTTGACGGCCTGGGCGGCACAATCCGCACCGTGGGCAAAGTGGGGGATAAGCACATCGACGTGCAGACCTATGCCAATACGCTCCAGCGGGAAATGCAGGCGGTGGGCCAGCAGACCGGAACACCACTGACCTTTGCGCGCGCGCAAGCCATCGGTCTGGACCGCGCCGTTCTGGCGCAGCTTGTCCGCGCCCGCGCGTTGGACCACGAAGCTGGTGAAATGGGGCTTAGCGTCGGTGACGAAACGATCCGCGACGAAATCCTGAACATCCCGGCCTTTCGCGGTCTGGATGGCGCGTTCGACCGCGAGGCCTACAGCTTTGCCCTGAACAACCAGGGCACCAGCGAGGCCGAGTTCGAGACGACCTTGCGCGAGGAAGTGTCCCGGTCGATCCTGCAAGGGGCCATCGTGTCCGGCATCAGCATGCCAGACACCTATGCCCGCACGCTGGTAAGCTTTCTGGGCGAAACCCGCGACTTCACCTGGGTGCGTCTGGGGCAGGCTGACCTTGAAACCGACCTGCCCGATCCGTCGGACGAGGTGCTGCGCGCCTATTACGACGAAAACATCCAAGACTACCAATTGCCCGAAACCAAGCGCATCACCTATGCCGTGCTCCTGCCCGAGATGATTCTCGACAGCATGGAACTGGACGAGGCGATGCTGCGCGCCGAATACGATGCCCGCGCCGATCAGTTCAATCGCCCTGAACGGCGTCTGGTCGAACGTCTGGTCTACCTGGATAACGACGCCGCCGAACGCGCCGCGGCGCAGCTGGACGTGAACGGCACCACATTCGAGGCTCTGGTGACCGAGCGCGGTCTTGAACTGGGCGACGTGGACATGGGCGATGTGACCCGCCTTGAGCTTGATGCCGCGGGCGAGGCCGTGTTCAATGCCGAGGTGGGCGATGTCGTGGGGCCCCTGCCCTCGACACTTGGCCCGGCCCTGTTCCGTGTGAACGGCGTGCTTCCAGCCCAGACCACCAGTTTTGAAGCGGCCGAACCGCTGTTGCGCCAGGAACTGGCCATGGATGCCGCGCGCCGCCAGGTGGCCGTGCTGGCCGAAGAATTCGACAATCTGCTCGCTGGCGGTGCCACGCTCGAAGAGCTGGATGCCGAAACGGACATGCAGCTTGATGTCATCGACTGGTTCCCGGTCCTGGGCGACGGAATCGCCGCCTATGACGGGTTCCGCGATGCGGCACTCGAACTGACGCAGGATGATTTCCCCGAAATCGTGCAGCTGGAAGACGGCGGCATCGTCGCGCTGCGCATGGATGACCTGTTGCCACCCCGCCCCGCCCCCTTTGACGAGGCCAAATTGAACGTGCAGGGCAACTGGGAAGCCGAACAGACCGAAGCCCGCCTGATGGAAAAGGCCGAGGCGCTGTTGCCCGCCTTGCAAGAAGGTCAGAGCTTTGCCAGCCAGGCGCTGGATTCCATTGTCGAGACGGACCTGGACCGCAGCGCCTTCGTGCAGGGCACGCCACCGGAATTCATGACCACCGTGTTCGAAATGCAGCCCGGCGACGTCAACGTCATCCCCGGCTACGGCGCCGTCCTGGTCGTGCGTCTGGATGCCATCAATCCGATCGAGGACAGCCCCGAGGTGCAAGCGGAAACCGAAGCGCTCAGCGCCGAGATGGGCCAGATCGTGGCGGGCGAAATCTTCAACATCTTCGGTGAGGATGTCGTGCTGCGTGCAGGGTCACAGATCAACCAGCAAGCGCTGGATGCCGTGCACGTGAACTTCCCGTAATGGCGCTGGTTCCCGATTTCGACAGTTTCGCTGCCGCCTATGCGGCAGGTCAAAACCAGGTGGTCTATACCCGCCTGGCGGCTGACCTCGACACGCCCGTGTCGCTGATGCTGAAGCTGACGGGCGCGCAAAAGGATGCCTTTGTGCTGGAATCCGTGACGGGTGGCGAAGTGCGCGGGCGCTATTCCATCATCGGGATGAAACCGGACCTGATCTGGCGCTGCGATGGCGAGACGTCGCAGATCAACCGGATGGCGCGCTATGACGCGGACGCGTTCGAGCCGCTGGCAGGCAATCCGCTCGATGCCTTGCGCAACCTGATCGAGGAAAGCCGTGTCGCCCTGCCCGATGACATGCCGCAGGCGGCGGCAGGGCTCTTTGGCTATCTGGGCTATGACATGATCCGACTGGTCGAACGGCTGCCGGATGTGAACCCCGATCCGCTTGGCCTGCCCGATGCGCTGATGCTGCGCCCGTCCGTTGTGGCCGTGCTGGATGGGGTCAAGGGTGAAGTCACCGTGGTGTCCCCGGTCTGGGTCAGCGACGGGCAATCGGCCCGCGCGGCGTACGCGCAGGCGGCCGAACGCGTGATGGACGCGGTGCGTGATCTGGAACGCGCCATGCCGGTCGAGACCCGCGATCTGGGCGAAGCGTCCGAGCCGTCCGAGCCGGTGTCGAATTTCACCAAGGACGCCTACAAGGCCGCCGTCGAAAAGGCACGCGACTACATCAAGGCGGGCGATATCTTTCAGGTGGTCCCGGCCCAACGCTGGACGCAGGACTTTCGCGAACCGCCCTTCGCCCTTTATCGTTCGCTGCGGCGCACGAACCCGTCGCCCTTCATGTTCTATTTCAACTTCGGTGGGTTTCAGGTCGTGGGCGCGAGCCCGGAAATTCTTGTGCGCGTTTTCGGGAAAGAAGTCACGATCCGCCCAATCGCAGGCACGCGTCCCCGCGGGGACACACCCGAGCAGGACAATGCGCTCGAAGCCGATCTGCTGGCGGACAAGAAGGAACTGGCCGAGCATCTGATGCTGCTGGATCTGGGCCGCAACGACGTGGGCCGCGTGGCCAGGATCGGCACCGTGCGTCCCACCGAGGAATTCATCGTCGAACGCTACAGCCACGTGATGCATATCGTATCCAACGTCGTAGGAGAGTTGGCCGAGGGCAAGGATGCGCTGGATGCGTTCTTTGCAGGGATGCCCGCAGGCACCGTGTCCGGCGCACCCAAGGTCCGCGCGATGGAGATCATCGACGAGCTGGAGCCGGAAAAGCGCGGGATCTACGGTGGCGGGGTCGGCTATTTCAGCGCGGGTGGCGACATGGACATGTGTATCGCCCTGCGCACCGCGGTGGTGCAGGACCAAAAGCTATACATCCAGGCCGGTGGCGGTGTTGTCTATGACAGCGATCCCGAGGCCGAGTTCATGGAAACCGTGCACAAATCGGGTGCCATTCGGCGCGCAGCCGCAGATGCCGCGCGCTTTGGCGGGGGCAACCGGTGATCCGTCACATCCCGACCGGATGGCCTCGTGTAAACCGGCCGTTCCCAGAGGCGTGTTTTGAAACAGGGATGACTGTGGGCGCGCTGTGTCCGTGGCGGGCGTACTGCTGATGGCGCGCGTACCCTTTTCCCTTGGTGACGTCACCATTGCACCCGGGTCATCCGCGTCTGTTGCTTTGCCCGTCTCCGCTTTGCCCGACCACACGCCGGTGTCCCTGCGGGTCGAGGTGATCCATGGCAAGCGCCCCGGCCCCACGATGTTTGTCAGCGCCGCCGTTCACGGCGACGAGGTGATCGGGGTCGAGATTGCGCGTCGGCTGCTGCGCACACCGCAGCTCGACAAGTTGCGGGGCACGTTGCTTGTCGTGCCCATCGTCAACGCCTTCGGCTTTCTGGCGCGCTCGCGCTACTTGCCGGATCGCCGCGACCTGAACCGCTGTTTTCCCGGCAGCGCAGGTGGATCGCTGGGATCACGGTTGGCACATATCTTCCTGCATGATGTCGTTCTGCGCTGCGATTTCGGCATTGATCTGCATTCGGCTGCGGTGCACCGGACTAACCTGCCCCAAATCCGCGTTACACCGGGCGACAAGATCACGGCAGCAATGGCGCGCAGCTTTGGTGCGCCGGTCATCCTGACATCCGCCCTGCGCGAAGGGTCCCTGCGGGGCGAGGCGGCAGCGCGCGGCACACCTGTCCTGCTCTATGAAGCCGGCGAAGGTCTGCGCTTTGACGAATTTGCCGTCCGCGCGGGTGTGGCCGGCATCCTGCGTGTCATGCGTGATCAGGGCATGCTTGCCGCCAAAGGCATCGCGCGGGCACGGGCACCGTCGCTGGTCTGCACGGGCTCTGGCTGGGTGCGGGCTCCGTCGGGCGGCCTGCTGCGCACGTTCCGGGCCGAAGGTGACGTGGTCGAAATGGGTGACCTGTTGGCGGCTGTGTCCGACCCTTCAGGATCAACCGAGACCGAATTGCTGGCCCCCGGTCCCGGCATCCTGATCGGACGTGCCGTGCTGCCCGTGGTGAACGAAGGCGACGCCGTGTTTCATCTGGCCGCGATCAGCCCAACCGCAGATGAAGACACGGTCGAGGTCATGTCTGCGCAGCTCGATGCCGACCCGCTTTTCGACGAAGACGAGATTATCTGAGGTCTACTGCGCCTCTTCCGCCAACCGCGTGAGAACGGCGGACACCGGGGCAAGGGCAACCCGCTCGGCCCGGTCCTGCAATCCCCACAGCAATAGGGCAGAGATTGTGTCGGGACGGACCCGGCCCACCATGATCACGCCGCCCTCCTGCCCGGCCCGGAAGGCCGCCTGATCCAGAAACCGGCGTATCACCGTCGGCGTCTGCCCGGCGCTGTCAAAATCGCGAAAGATCAGACCGGCAGGCACCCCATCGCGGACCGCAAGCTTCTGCGCGGTGTTCAGACCCTTCGATTGCAGGATCAGACCATGGCCGCTGTCCAATAGAGCAGCCGAGACCTGATCGGACGCATCGCGCGTTTCCTGCAAACCGGTGCCCGTGCCTTCCATGACGGCCACCGCCTCGGGCACCGCATCGATGGCGGCGGACAGCGTCACCTCGGTGTCCCCCGCCGTCGCCCCTTCGGGCAGGTCCAGCAGGACGGCAACCTCGAACCCCTGCCCCCGATATTCGGCTGCGCGCGCTGCCGCGTCCGGCAGGGACGCGTTCACCGCAAAGGTCAGCGGATAGGGAAAGCTCTGCAAGGCCGCCAGCCCCACGGTACCGCCCGTCAGATCTGCGCCATTGTCGATGAGGACAATGGACATCAATGGCTTGTCTTCCGGGTTTTCGAATGGCGCGGCATAGGCCACCATGGGCGGCGCATCGGTGATCGCGGGGCCCTCATCCCCGGGCGTGGCCGTGTCGGGGCTGTCGGGTGTTGCATCCCGATTGATCAGCGATGTGGCGGGCCGCCCGATACTGGGACGGCCTGTTTCGATCTGCGGATCAAGCGCCGACGGCAATGCCGCAGACCGGTCCGGCGCAGGCTGTGGTTCTGCCGGGCCGTCGGCGACGGCAGGCGCTTGCGGTGCAGGTGACGTCTCGGGTGTTGCAGGTGCCGGTGCCTCAGCGCTCGGTGGCTCGGCACTGTCGGGCACGCTGGGCGCATCCTCCGCAAACGCGTTGGGGGTCTCGGGCACATCCGGCGCCGGTGGCTGCGCAGGATCGGTCGAGATCGACAATTCCGTCTCGTCCCCCGGTGCCGCAGGCGCGTCGGACTGTACGCTGGGCTGCACCGGTGCATCGGTGTCGACCGCAACGGTCGCGCCTTCGCCCGCACCGGCGGGATCGGCCAGATCGTCTGCCTGGCCGGTTTGCGGAACCGTGGGCGTGTCTGCACCGGCCACTTGCGCCGCGGTCACGTCATCGGCCTGAGGGCTGTCCACCTGAGGCGCATCCCCATCAATAACCAGATCCGCATCGCCGGCAGTTTGTGGCGTCTCGCCCGTCCCGGGCACAGGGGCATCCACGGCCACAGGCGCCTGCACCCCGGCATCCGGACCGCTTGGGCTGTCGCTGGCAATCGACACGGCCGCAGCCCCCGCCACGCTGACAACGCCGCCCCACAGTAGTCCGCTCAGAAATCCCCGTGCCATGTCTGACCTCTTTGCCTGTCCCGCCGCAGCCCCGGTTTCCGGTGTGCCGCCGCCCGCTCTTGTTGCCTGTTGTCCACGGCCTCCGCCCCTTGACGCTGGCGGGCAAGCCTGAACATGTATGCGCGCAACTATACCGGCCAATCCGCGCCCTTGGAACATCGAATACGCCCATGCTGCTGCTGATCGACAATTACGACAGTTTTACCTACAACCTCGTGCATTACTTGGGGTCCCTGGGCGCGGATGTGCATGTCTACCGCAACGATGCGCTGAATGTGCAAGAGGCGATGGCGCTCAAACCCGATGGCATCCTGCTGTCGCCCGGTCCCGGCGTGCCGGACCAATCGGGCATCTGCCTTGCCCTGACCGAAGCGGCAGCCGAAACGCGCACCCCCCTGATGGGCGTCTGCCTGGGCCACCAGACCATCGGCCAGGCCTTTGGCGGCAAGGTCGTGCGCGCGGGCGAGATCGTGCATGGCAAGATGGGCACCATGCACCATGACGGCGCTTCGGTGTTCAAAGGGCTGCCCACGCCATTTGAAGCGACCCGATATCATTCGTTGATCGTGGACCGCGACAGCCTGCCCGACGCCCTTGAGATCACCGGCGCGCTCGAGGACGGAACGATCATGGGCCTGGCCCATAAAGAGCTACCTATTCACGGCGTCCAATTTCATCCCGAATCCATTCGCTCTGAACACGGGCATGCGATGCTCAAGAACTTCCTCGACCTGATGCCGGTGACGGCATGAGCGACACCCTCAAACCCCTGATCG
This sequence comes from uncultured Tateyamaria sp., assembly GCF_947503465.1. Classification (NCBI taxonomy): domain Bacteria; kingdom Pseudomonadati; phylum Pseudomonadota; class Alphaproteobacteria; order Rhodobacterales; family Roseobacteraceae; genus Tateyamaria; species uncultured Tateyamaria sp. Next base: position 788,042 of record NZ_CANNDN010000001.1, read on the forward strand.
ATGCAGCAGCCAACGGGCCGCTCAGCCGCGCGCAGGCGCAACAGGCGTTCCAGATCCTCTTTGACGGCGAAGCCACGCCCAGCCAGATCGGCGGTCTCCTGATGGCACTGCGCACACGTGGCGAAACGGTGGACGAATACGCTGCCGCGGCCGCGGTCATGCGGGCCAAGTGCAATCCCGTCAAGGCACCCGAGGGGGCGATGGACATCGTGGGCACGGGCGGCGATGGCAAGGGCACGCTCAACATCTCGACCGCCACCGCGTTCGTGGTGGCAGGCGCGGGCGTGCCGGTCGCCAAACACGGCAACCGCAATCTCAGCTCGAAATCCGGCGCGGCGGATGCGCTGACGCAAATGGGCCTCAACGTCATGGTTGGCCCAAAGGTGGTGGAACAGGCGCTGGCGGATGCGGGCATCGGGTTCATGATGGCGCCCATGCATCACCCGGCCATTGCCCACGTGATGCCGACACGGGCCGAACTGGGCACGCGCACCATCTTCAACATCCTCGGCCCGCTCACCAACCCGGCGGGTGTCAAACGGCAATTGACGGGGGCATTCTCGCGCGACCTGATCCGCCCCATGGCCGAAACACTGGGCCAATTGGGATCGGACGCGGCCTGGCTGGTGCACGGGTCTGACGGCACGGACGAACTGACAATCACGGGGGTCTCGTGGGTGTCCGGCCTCGACCATGGCACAGTCACGGATTTCGAGGTGCACCCCGAAGAGGCGGGCCTGCCCACGCACCCGTTCGACGACATCGTGGGCGGCACACCCGAAGACAATGCCAAGGCCTTCAATGCGCTGCTTGACGGGGCGCACGGGGCCTACAGGGACGCCGTGCTTCTGAACGCCGCGGCCGCCCTCAAGGTCGCCGGACAGGCCGCAGACCTCAAGGACGGCGTCGCCCAAGCCACCGCAAGCATCGACAGCGGCGCCGCGAAAGCTAAGATAAAGGCAGTGGCCGAGATCACCCAAAGAGCAGGGTAACACCTTCTCTTGGCCCCAAATATCCCGGGGAGCACGAGGGGCTGGCCCCTCGGTCCCGCGGCCAGAGGAAAAGCGCACCATATGACAGATACGATCCTCGACAAGATCAAGGCCTACAAGTTGGAAGAGGTGGCCGCAGACAAGGCCGCCAAACCGCTTGAGGTGGTAGAGGCCGAAGCGCGCGAGGCTGGCCCGGTGCGCCCCTTCGCGCAGGCGCTGCAACTGGCCAATCGCGAAGCCTACGGCCTGATCGCCGAGATCAAGAAGGCCAGCCCGTCCAAGGGCCTGATCCGCGCCGACTTCGATCCCGCCACGCTGGCAAAAGCCTATGAGGAAGGCGGCGCAACCTGCCTGTCCGTCCTGACGGACACGCCCAGCTTTGAAGGGGCCAAGGCGTTTTTGACAGAGGCCCGCAATGCCTGCGCCCTGCCCGCCCTGCGCAAGGATTTCATGTACGACACCTACCAGGTGGCCGAGGCCCGCGCGCTTGGCGCCGACTGCATCCTGATCATCATGGCCTCGGTCAGTGACGCGCAAGCGCAGGAACTCGAGGCCGCAGCCTTCGAATGGGGTATGGACGTGCTGCTTGAAGTGCATGATGCCGACGAACTGGCACGCGCCGCCAATCTGAAAAGCCCGCTCATGGGCATCAACAACCGCAATCTCAAGACATTCGACGTGACGCTCGACACCACGCGCACCCTGTCCAAACTGGTGCCGGCGGACCGCACCATCGTGGCCGAAAGCGGGCTGAATACGCCCGCCGACCTTGCCAACCTTGCGATGTATGGCGCACGCACCTTCCTGATCGGAGAAAGCCTGATGCGACAAGACGATGTCGCAGCGGCCACGCGCACCTTGCTGGCAAACCCGCTGACCTCCGCGGGAGGCATGTAGATGGCGCTCACCCATTTCGACGACAAGGGCGCCGCCCATATGGTGGACGTGTCCGCCAAGGATGTGACCGACCGCATCGCGGTGGCCGAAGCCTGGGTAAAGATGCAACCGGAAACCTTTGATATCATTACCGAAGGTCGGACAAAAAAAGGGGACGTGATCGGTGTTGCGCGCCTGGCCGGGATCATGGGGGCCAAGCGGACCTCGGATCTGATCCCGCTCTGCCATCCTCTGCCCATCACCAAAGTGTCCGTCGATCTTAACCCGGACGCGGACCTGCCCGGCCTGCGGATCACCGCAACGGTCAAGACAACAGGCCAGACCGGGGTCGAGATGGAGGCACTGACGGCCGCGTCCACGGCCGCATTGACCGTCTATGACATGGCCAAGGCCGTCGACAAGGGCATGGAGATCGGCGGCTTACGCGTCTTGCTCAAAGATGGCGGAAAATCAGGACGTTACGAGGCGACATGATCACGGTTGCCGAGGCACTGGCCCACCTCTTTGCCCTTGCGGACGAAATGTCCGTCGAACATGTGCCGCTGCGCGAGGCAGATGGCCGCGTCCTTGGCGAACCCGTGGCCGCGCGGCGGACCCAACCGCCTTTTGCTGCGTCGTCCATGGACGGCTACGCGCTGAACGGGGTCGAGGCGGACCTGCACGCCCAGTTCATGGTCATCGGCGAGGCAGCCGCCGGGCACGGTTGGAACGGCACCGTCGGCGCGGGCCAGGCCGTGCGCATCTTTACGGGCGCACCTGTCCCCGCGGGGACAAACAAGGTGGTCATTCAGGAAGACGTCACACGGACGGGCGACCTGATCACGATCACCGACGATCCCGGCCCAAAGGACAACATCCGCCCCGCCGGTATCGATTTCAAGGAGGGCGACACGCTGGATGCCCCGCGTGTGCTGGGTCCCGCAGATATCGCATTGCTGGCGTCCATGAACGTCGCATCAGTGCCGGTCCGCCGCGCCCCCGTTGTCGCCCTGATCGCCACGGGCGACGAACTGGTGATGCCCGGCGAGGACCCGGGCCCCGATCAGATCATCGCGTCGAACACGTTCGGCCTTGCGGCCATGCTGCGCCGCGCGGGCGCGGTACCCCGCGTCCTGCCCATCGCCCGCGACAGCGCGGTATCGCTGACAACGGTCTTTGACCTGGCCCGCGGTGCCGACCTGATCGTCACCATCGGCGGTGCATCGGTCGGGGACCATGATCTGGTCGGTCACGTGGCGGGCGAGTTGGGCATGAACCGCAGCTTTTACAAAGTGGCGATGCGTCCGGGAAAACCGCTGATGGCGGGCAGGCTTCATGGCAGCCCCATGGTCGGGCTGCCGGGCAACCCCGTATCGGCAATGGTATGTGGCACGGTCTTTCTGACACCCATGATCCGCGTGATGCAGGGGTTGGGCCGGGCCGCGGTGCAACGTGTGCAACTGCCCCTTGCCGCGCCCCTTGCCGCGAACGGGCCGCGCGAGCATTACATGCGTGCCCGCGTCGATGGCGGCGCGGTCGCGGATGCGGGCCTGCAGGACAGCTCGCTTCTGACCGTGCTGGCAGAGGCAAATGCGCTGATCGTACGCCCCCCGGGCGATCCGGCCCGCGCTGTCGGTGACATGGTCGATATCGTCCATTTGACCTGAGCTGTTGACACAAAAGGGGAACGTCCATAGAACAAACCCAAACCAAAAGGGTTTGGAGGACGGACAGTGTTGACGAAAAAGCAGCTTGATCTGCTGGAATTCATTCACAAGCGGGTACAGCGCGACGGCGTGCCCCCCAGTTTCGACGAAATGAAAGAGGCGCTGGATCTGCGCTCGAAATCGGGCATCCACCGCTTGATCACCGCGTTGGAAGAACGCGGCTTTATCCGCCGCCTCGCGCACCGTGCCCGCGCGATCGAGGTCATGCGCCTGCCGGAAAGCCTTGGTGGCGCGCCCAGCGGCTTCAAACCGCAGGTCATTGACGGTGACAAGCCGGACATGCCGCCCCCTGCAACGGCCCGCCCGGTCGATGCCGCCCATGCCGTGGAACTGCCGGTCATGGGCCGGATCGCCGCCGGTGTGCCAATCTCCGCCATTTCCGAAGTGTCGCATTCGGTGGCCGTTCCCGGCCAGATGCTGTCGGGTCAGGGCGATCACTACGCGCTTGAGGTCAAGGGCGACTCGATGATTGACGCGGGCATCAATGACGGCGACGTCGTGGTGATCCGCGAAACATCCTCGGCCGACAACGGCGACATTGTTGTCGCGCTGGTCGAAGATCACGAAGCCACGTTGAAACGCTACATGCGCAGGGGCGATAGTATCGCGCTTGAGGCGGCAAATCCCGCCTATGAAACGCGGGTGTTCCCGGTGGGCCAGGTCAAGGTGCAAGGTCGTCTGGTCGGATTGATCCGCACCTACTGAACACCACAGATTGCACATGAGTGGGGCGGACCAGACGGTTCGCCCTAGTCGTTTCGGGCCAGGGTACGGATGGACGGCCCGCCCACGGCCAGCGCCGGAGCAGGCGCTTTGGCCCAGCCGGACCACATCCGGTCCCCCGCCACGTCCCGCGCTGTGCGCAGCACCCACCCGTCTTTGCCATGCAGCACTGCAATCGCGCCGGTGTACCGCAGGATTGGCGGGGTCAGCACCAGGCACGGCAGATCGCGCGCGCCTTCAAGGTCAGTGTTGGCCACGACGATCTCGCCCTTGACGCAGCCGGAAAAGGCCGCAGCCGCGCGCTTGCCGCTCAGATGGGTGATCCGGATCGGATGATCCTGATCCCACCGGTCCGCAGCCGTCGCCTGATCAATGCCCTCGCCATCGTTTTCAAGCCAGTTGCGCGCCACGAACCCGGCGCCCTTGGCCCGGCTGAGCGCCCGTCCCTCGGTTGTCATGAGACCCACCAGTCCACCCGTATCGGCAATCAGGACATGCGGGCGCGAACCGAACTGCCACAACACCAGCGCCACAATGACAGGCAAGACCCCGAGCGCCCGGACCCGCCCCTGCCAGAGGATGACAAACAACATGCCCAACGCCATCAAGGGCAACACCACCGGTCCCGGCCCCGCTACAAACCCCTGCGCGCCCTCCAGACCCGACACGGTGTCCGCGACCCACAGAATCCAGCGCAACCCGGCCCCCATCAGCCACAACCCGATGATATCGAGCCCGATCGGGGCCAGCGCCAGGGCAATTACCGCTGCCGGGATCACAAGGATGCCCATCAACGGCACCGAGGCCAGGTTCGCGATCAGGCCGTAATGCGCCATCGTGTTGAAATGTGCCGCCCCGATAGGCGCTGTCGCCAGTCCCGCCACAGCGGACGAAATCACGACGCCCAGAACCGGCTGCATCCATTTCGGGCCCAAGGTCCACTCCAGGTCCCTGATCCAGCCGAACACCGCCACAAGGGCGGTTGTAGCGGCAAAGGACATCTGGAACCCCGGCCCCATCAATGCCTCGGGCCGCAGCGTGAGCACGATGATGGCCGCCATTGCAACTGCGCGCAGGCTGATGGCCCGCCGGTTCACCAGTATCGCGCACAGCGCAACCGCAACCATCACAAAGGCCCGTTCGGTCGCCACATTGCCCCCCGATAGCGCCAGATAGACCGATGCCGCGATCAACGACCCCACCGCCGCCAGTTTGCGCGCGGGCCAGTTCAGGGCGACAAAGGGGATCAACGCAAAGATCAAACGCAGCAAGCCAAAGACAAAACCGGACAAGAGCCCCATATGCAGCCCTGAAATCGCCAGCAGGTGCGCCGTGTTGGACGCGCGCAGATCGCCAAGGGCATCCTGGCTGATGCCGCTGCGATCCCCGGTGGTCACGGCCGCCGCAAATCCGCCGACATCCCCCGGCAGCGCCGCGCGCACGTGCGCCGACACGGTCATGCGGATGCGAAAGATCGTTTGGCGCAGGTCGAACTCCGCCACGCTGATCGCCATCAGCGGCACCCGTGTATAGCCGACGGCCCCCAGTTGCGCGAACCAGGCGTGGCGTTGAAAGTCAAAGCCTCCCGGCTCGACCGGGCCGCCCGGGGGACCCAGATGCGCCGTGGTCATCACCCGCAACCCCGGTTCGGGCGTAACACCAAGTGCACTGTCGCCATGCAGGGAAATGCGGACGCGCGTCGGTGTGTCAGTGGGGGCGACCCGGTCCAGCTTGACATGATCCAGCGTCAGGCGCACCGCGTCCGAGGCACTGCGGTCCATGCCGATGATCCGCCCTTCGACCGGGCCGTAATAGCGCCAGTCCAGCACAGGCCCTGCCACCGAATGCGCCCGCCAGCCCGCCAAGGTGAACCCCAGCGCGATCATCGCTGCCAGAACCAGCAGGGGTGACATCACCTCGCCCACCCGCCGTGCTGCCACGAGCGCGCCAAGCCCCGCCGCAATGACCCCGGCGTAAATCGCCAGCGAGGGTTCGAACCGCAGACCGAAAAACAGGGCAATCCCGCACGCCATCCCCACGGGGCACCAGCCAAAAAGGTGCCCGCGCTGGATCAGCATCGCGTGGCGTATGCCAAGGCCATGCCCCATGCTTGCCCCTTGTGCCCATGGTGAGTATCAGGAGCCCAAACCGTAGGCCCATCGTGGTTAAGCAAAGGTAAATCCGTCCCATGTCACAGCCCGTCATCACCCGTTTTGCCCCCTCGCCCACGGGTTTCCTGCATATCGGCGGGGCGCGAACCGCGCTGTTCAACTGGCTGTATGCGCGGGGGCGCGGCGGCACCTTTCTGCTGAGAATCGAGGATACGGACCGCGCCCGGTCCACCCCCGAAGCGACGCAAGCCATCCTTGACGGGATGGCGTGGCTGGGCCTGGATCACGATGGCGAGGTGATCAGCCAATTTGCCCGCGCCGACCGCCATGCCGAGGTGGCGCACGCGCTTCTGGCCGAAGGCAAGGCGTATAAGTGTTTCGCGACCCAGGATGACATCGCGGCGTTTCGCGAAGCGGCGAAAGCCGAGGGCAAGTCTACCCTTTTCCAGTCGCCCTGGCGCGACGCGGACCCTGCGACATACCCCGACGCGCCCTTTGTTGTGCGCATCAAGGCGCCGCAGGATGGCACAACCGTGATCAAGGACGAAGTGCAGGGCGATGTGACCATCCGCAACGATCAGTTGGACGACATGGTTCTGTTGCGTGCCGACGGCACGCCCGTCTACATGCTGGCGGTGGTGGTCGATGACCACGATATGGGTGTGACCCATGTGATCCGGGGCGATGACCACCTGAACAATGCCGCACGCCAGATGATGATCTATACCGCCATGGGCTGGGACGTGCCCGTCTGGGCGCATATCCCGCTGATCCACGGACCGGACGGCAAGAAGCTGTCGAAACGCCATGGCGCACTTGGGGCGCAGGAGTATCAGGTCATGGGCTACCCTGCCGCCGGTATGCGCAACTATCTGGCGCGCCTGGGGTGGAGCCATGGGGACGACGAGTTCTTTACCGACGCGCAGGCACTGGAATGGTTCGACCTGAATGGCATCGGCAAAAGCCCCGCCCGTTTTGACGTCAAAAAGCTCGAAAACCTGTCGGGCCAGCACATTGCGCAAGCCGATGACGCCGCATTGCAGCACGAAATTGAAAGATATCTGGCCGCCGCTGACCTAGAACCGTTGAAACAATCGCGGAAAGACGGGTTGATGGCGGCCCTGCCCTTTGTCAAGGAACGGGCCAAGACACTGCCCGAACTTCTTGAAAAGGCACACTTTATCCTGACCGAACGGCCTGTAACACCGGACGAGAAATCCTCAAAAGCGCTTGATACAGTATCCCGTAGTATACTGTCGCAATTGACGCCGCAGCTGCAAACCGTTACTTGGTCTCGTAACAGTTTGGAGGCGGTCCTGAACGATTTCGCTGCGGCGCAGGACACGAAATTCGGCAAGTTGGCTGGTCCGCTCAGGGCCGCGCTTGCAGGTCGGGCCGTAACGCCTTCGGTCTTTGACATGATGCTGGTGCTGGGACGCGAAGAAACCCTTGCCAGGCTTGAGGATGCTGCCACCTGAAAACGGTTCATCAATCGTTCATGGTGCGCAGTCTAACGATGGGCTTGGCGGCAATGCCACAGCCCCTGGCGGGTGCGCCCGCCATGCGACGAAAGGAACGACCCTGATGGCCGATGCCCCCAAATCCGCAACCCTGACAATTGGTGACGACAGCTTTGATCTGCCCATCCATTCGCCCACTGCCGGGCCTGATGTGGTGGATATCCGAAAACTTTACGGACAGGCGGGTGTGTTCACCTACGATCCTGGCTTTACCTCGACCGCCAGCTGCGACAGCACCATCACCTTTATTGACGGTGGCGAAGGTGTGCTGTTGCACCGTGGCTACCCGATCGGTCAACTGGCTGAAAAATCTCACTATCTCGAAGTATGCTACCTGCTGCTCTATGGTGAACTGCCCTCGGCCAAACAGCTGGAAGAATTCGAAAACCTGGTGACCAACCACACCATGCTGCACGAACAGATGCAGTATTTTTATCGCGGGTTCCGCCGTGATGCGCATCCGATGGCGATCATGACAGGTGTTGTCGGGGCCATGTCCGCCTTCTACCACGACAGCACCGACATTCACGACGAACACCAGCGCGAAGTCGCGTCCATCCGCCTGATCGCCAAGATGCCGACGATTGCGGCCTGGGCCTACAAGTTCTCTATCGGCCAGCCGTTCATCTATCCACGCAACGATCTGGACTATGCGTCGAACTTCCTGCGCATGTGCTTTGCCGTCCCGGCCGAGGATTACGAGGTCAATCCGATCCTCTCCCGCGCCATGGACCGCATCTTCACCCTGCATGCGGACCACGAACAGAACGCGTCCACCTCGACCGTGCGGCTCGCGTCGTCGTCCGGGGCAAACCCGTTCGCCTGCATCGCGGCGGGCATCGCCTGCCTTTGGGGTCCTGCCCACGGCGGTGCAAACCAGGCGTGTCTTGAGATGCTCAAGGAAATCGGCACCGTTGATCGCATCCCCGAATTCATCGCTCGTGCCAAGGACAAGGACGATCCGTTCCGCCTGATGGGTTTCGGCCACCGCGTCTACAAGAACTTTGATCCGCGCGCGACGGTGATGAAACAGTCCGCCGACGAAGTGCTGGAATTGCTGGGTGTCGAAAACAACCCCATCCTGCAGGTCGCCAAGGAACTGGAACAGGCGGCACTGAACGATCCGTATTTTGCCGAGAAGAAGCTGTTCCCGAACGTGGACTTTTATTCCGGCATCATTCTCGAAGCGATGGGCTTCCCCACCTCGATGTTTACCCCGATCTTTGCGCTGTCGCGTACCGTGGGCTGGATCAGCCAGTGGAAGGAAATGATCGCCGATCCACAGAACAAGATCGGCCGCCCGCGCCAGCTGTACCTGGGCGAGACCGCGCGCGATTACGTGGACATCGAAAGCCGCTGAAGCACCGCAAAAACCCCCGCCCTGTGTGGGGGTTTTTCGTATCAATGCCGCGCGTCGTTCAGGATCGTTTCCGTACATGCCACAATACCGAGGCCCAGCTTGACGCGCATGCGCGTCTGCACCACCCTTTGCCAAACGCTTTGGGGAGTGTGCGCGCATGGGTTTTGGAATTGCGATTCTGGCGGTATTCGGTGTTGGCTTGCTGGTCAGTGCCTTCGATGACGATGATGACACCGGCACAACCTCCGAACCAACGGACGGCGATCAAAATCTGTCGACGACGGACGAAGCAGAAACCATTGAAACGGGCACGGGCAATGACATTGTACGGTCCCAAGGCGGCAACGATCTTGTCAACCTGGGCGCAGGCGATGACCGGGCCTTTGCCGGGCAAGGCGCGGATGCTCTTTTTGGGGCGGAAGGCAACGACCTGATCCGCGGCGAAGGCGGAATGGATCAACTGTTTGGCGGCACGGGCGAGGACACCCTCTTTGGCGACACCGGCAATGATATCCTTTACGGGGCGAACGTTCTGGATGAAGACGCGCTGTTCGATCAGACAACAGCGTCCGGATTTCTGATCTTCGACAACACCGGCAGCTTTGACGCCGACGCGGACACAGGTGAAAGCGATACCGTGATCGCTGGCGTAGGCGATGATACGGTGTACGCAGGGGCCAATGACGAAGTGAGCCTTGGCGACGGCGCGGACGAGGTTCAGGTCGGTGATTGGATCGCCCCGGGCAGCACCGTTGACATCGTTGATTTTGACCCCAGTCAGGACAGGCTTGTCTACAGTGTCGCAAATGGCGCGCCGCAGCCGACCTTGTCGCTGGCAAGCGGGTCGGACGGCACCCTTCAGCTTCTGGCGGAAGACGATGTGGTCGCAAACCTGCTGAATTTGACGCTGGATGATGCCAGCGATGTTCAACTGTCACTGGTGGAACGCCCAGCGACCAACACGATCGAGACGCAGCTTGGAACAGACGGCGCGGACGTCTTACGCGGCACAACGTCAAACGACTTTGTCCTGGCCGATGACGGCGCGGACCGCGTCTTTGGCCGCGAAGGGGCGGATGTTGTGGTCGGTGGCGCCGGGAATGACCTTCTGCGGGGCGAATCCGGGAACGACACATTGTTTGCGGATGCCGGTGAAGATACGCTTTTCGGCGATGTGGGTGACGATCTGCTGGTGGGCGCAGACATCTTTGTGGCTTCAACTCCGGCCGAGTTGGTCAGGGCGGCGGGCATTCTTGTGACGGACGGTGCGCCGCTCAACTTTGCGGATTTGTTGGACATTGGTGCCGACACGGGCGAGGCAGACACGCTGGTTGGCGGCGTCGGCGACGACGTGTTTTTTGCCGGGAACGCGGACGTGGTCGATACCGGCTCCGGCATTGATGCTGTAATTATTGGAGATTGGATGGACCTTGATGGTCCGCCTGTAGAAATTGTCGACTTCGACCCTGCACAGGATACTCTGCTGTACAGCTTCGACGGCGACGCAGCGCCAACAGTGTTTTTCGCTGAAGATGACGATGGAACCGCTGTCGTTGAAGTCGCCATTTCCGACACCGAAAACCGCGTGATCGCGCGCTTCCCCAACATCGGCTTTGACGCGTTGAACAGCGGCAATGCCTTGGTCCTGTTGCCGGTGTGATCACGCACCACGGGGTATATTGCATCGAACCGGTGCACCGCGCAACGCATTGTTGCTGCGTGAGAAACAGTATGCAGTCACGCTCGTGTTCATGCCCGCGGCAGTTTCAATTCGCGGCTTTGGATTGACAGGACGGCGGCACGCCCGAACAATCTCAAGAAAATGGTAACAGATAGTGCTCGGTTCCTGGGGGACCCACCATGCTTTTCCTACTTTCGCTGTTTCCAGCCCTCTTTGCGGATGTCATCAAAATCGAAGACGACGTCGATGCACCCGCCCGTCAGGAAGATGAAGACATTGATCAGCTGCTGATCGGCACCATAGGCGACGACAACATCACCGGTGGCGAGGGCGATGACGACATCATCGGATTGCTGGGCAATGACACTCTGGACGGGTCGTTCGGCGATGACGTCGTACAAGGCCTGAATGGCGATGACCTGCTGATCGGCGGTGCTGGCGATGACGCGATGCAGGGCCGTGGCGATGACGACACGGTGCAGGGGTTCGCCGGGGACGATTGGGTTGACGGCAATGACGGCAGCGACCTGGTCCGTGGTGGCGCGGGTGACGATGTGGCCATCGGCGGCCAGGGCGCAGACATCGTGGACGGGCGCAGCGGTGATGACATCGTGGTGGGCGGCGAATTGATCGCCGATCCGCTGTCGAATGCGCAGCTTGGCGTCATCCGCGATGGCGGCACGCTGCAAGAGCTGTTCCCCGATGGCTCGAACCCGCTGGCAGGCATCCGCGATGACGGCGCGGCGGACCAACTGTTTGGCCGCAATGGCGAGGACGTGCTGATCATGGGCGCAGGCGACACGGCCGAGGGCGGCAGCGAGGTCGACTTTTTTGCCGTGATCGCCGACAGCGCGCTCAACGATCAGGGTCCGGCGACGATCACGGATTTCAACAGCCCCGAGGGGGAAGAGCTGGCGCTTTACTTCCGGTCGGACGAGGTTGCGATCCGCGATGCAATTTCCGTGGCGGATGATGGTGATGACGCGCTGCTCAGCTACGATGGCGAAGTGCTTGCGCGCATCACCGGCGCGGCTGGCACATTCACTGCGGATGACGTGCAAATCCTGCAATTCGAAGACACCGACGCCACGCCCGTGATCGACGGAACCGAAGACAGCGAAACGCTGTCAGGCACAGGCGAAGATGAAATCATCAGCGGCCTTGGCGGCGACGACACGATCAGCGGCGGCGCGGGCGATGACGAGATCATCGGCGGCGACGGCTCTGACATCGTGCAGGGCCAGGCGGGCTTTGACCGTATCACCGGCAATGCCGGCAACGACTATTTGCAGGGGCGCGGCGGCGACGACACCGTTTCCGGAAACGCCGGCAACGACTGGGTAAACGGGAACGACGGCAACGATTCCGTGCGTGGCGGCACGCAGTCCGACACGGTCATCGGCGGCACCGGCGCGGATACGGTTGTTGGCGGCGAAGGGGCGGATGTGCTGATTGGCGGCGATCTGACCGGCCCGCTCAGCAATGGCAGTTTCGGGTTCCTGCAAGACGGATTGTCCCTGGACCAGGCGGTTCCGCCACCTGTGGATGGTGTGATCATACCGGCAGACGATGGGGACGCTGACGTGATCGATGGCGGCAACCGCAGCGATCAGATCATCTTTGGCGCCGCTGACACGGTAACCGGCGGCGCAGATGCGGACACATTCTTTGCCCTGGGCAGCAGCGCGGGCGCGGATGCAGGACCCGGGCTGATCACCGATTATGTCGCGGGCGAAGACGCGCTTGTCATCATGACGGACATCGAAACGCCGGTGATCACGGTTATCAATGACGGCGCAGATGCCTTGGTTCAGATCAACGGCGCGGACGTGATGCGGGTACAGGGCGGCGCCGGAGCCGTGGCCTCAGGCGACATTACATTGTCACGTGGCCTCGATACCAACGCCCTGTTTGCACCCGCCTGACCGGGTGCACAGAAAGGCCACCGGCGTCAGCGCCCTTCAAAGCTTGGCTTGCGCTTTTCGACAAAGGCCAACACGCCCTCGCGGAAATCCCGGCTTTGCCCGCATGCGCCCTGTTCGGACGCCTCGGACGCCATTTGCGCCTCCAGATCATTGGCCCAGCTGCCCCGGATGACCCGCTTGGCCGCGGCAAAGGCTTTGGTCGGGCCATGCGACAGGTGCGCGACACGGGCTTTCCAGTGCGCGTCGAACGCATCATCGGCAACCGCTTCCCAGATCATGCCCCAATCATCGGCCTGGCGGGCCGTGATCTTCTCGGCAAAAAGGGCGGCGCCCATCGCCTTGGCCATGCCCATCGTGCGCGGCAACACATATGTGCCGCCCGCATCCGGGATCAGGCCAATGCGCGTAAAGGCCTGAAGGAAATAGGCGCTTTCCGAGGCGATCACCACGTCACAGGCCAAGGCAAGGTTGGCCCCCGCCCCGGCGGCAGCGCCGTTCACGGCCGCCACGGTCGGCACAGGGCACTCCACAATCGCGTTCAGCATGGGCGTGTATTCGTCACGCAATGTCCGCTCAAGATCCAGGTTCGATGCGTTGGCCCGGTCGCCCAGGTCCTGGCCCGAACAAAAGGCGCGGCCCGCCCCGGTCAGCACGACAACGCGCGCATCCTTTCCGGCATGGGTCACGGCAACTTCGATCTCGGCCCGCATCTGCGTGGTCAAGGCGTTCATCTTGTCGGGGCGGTTCAGCGTGATAATCGCCGCGCCGTCCTCCAGGTCGTAGCTGAGCGTCTCGTAGTTCATGGCAGGTCCCTTCACGTTCCGATCCTCAATACCAAACCGATCAGTTTAGAAAAGCCCTGACAGCGGGTCACTCGTCCATAATCTCGCGCAGACGTCGCGTTTCCTCCGCGCTCAGGCCCGCATCGGACGTGACAGGCGCACGGGCGCGTCCACGCAGATACCCGAACCCGATCCCGGCAGCGAGCAAGAACATCAACGGCCCCGCCGCCCAAAGCAGCCAGTTCGATCCGGACCTGCGGGGCGTCATCAGCACAAACTCTCCATACCGCTCGACAAAGAAATCAACGACCTGTGCGTTGGTTTGCCCGGCAGCCACCTGTTCACGGATCACGCGCCGCGCGTCAACCGCCCACTGCGCGTTCGAGGATGCAATGGATTCCGACTGGCACACGACGCAACGCAGGGCATGATCCAGGTCCCGCGCCTGCGCCTCCAATACCGGATCACCCAGCATCTCGGCCGGATCAAGGGCCAGCGCGGCGGTGCACAGAACCAGCCAGACCAGGACAGCAAGCCGCATCATTCCGCAGGCACCGCGGTTTGACGCGTCTTGCGCGCCCCCGAGGCCACGCGGAACCGCCGGTCACTCAGCGACAAGAGCCCGCCCAGCGACATCAGCGCGCAGCCGATCCAGATCCAGTTTGTCAGCGGCTTGATATAGGTCCGCACCGCCCATCCGCCGCCCTGCTGCGCATCCCCGATCACGACATAGACGTCGCGGGCCAGATCATAATCGATCCCGGCTTCGGTTGTCGGCATCTGGGCCACCGGATAAATCCGCTTTTCGGGACGCAGCTGCGCAATCTCTTCGCCGTCCTGCGACAGCGTGATGAACGCCATGGTAGACAGGTAATTCGGCCCCTCCACATCCCGGACCTCGTCCAGGGTCAGATCATAACCGCCAACCGTGAACTGCTCGCCCACCTGCGCCACGCGGATGTCCTCGCTCTGCCAGGCGGTCAGTCCGGCCACGCCGATCATGGTTACCCCAAGACCCGCATGGGCCACCGTCTTGCCCCAATCGGCGCGGGGCAAACGCCACAAACGGGCAAAGTCGAACCGCTGGCCGGTGCGCGACGCCAGATCGACCATCGCCCCCATCACCAGCCACGCCCCCAGGAACGCCCCCAAAGGACCGGTCAGTGACCGCCCCGTGTTCATGGCCCAGGCCAGCCCGCCAAAGGCCAGCGCCAGAACAAATACATAACGCAAGGGCCGCATCGCCCGCGCCATCTGCCCCCGTTTCCACGGGATCATCGCGCCCACGGGCAGGATCAGGCCCAGGATCACCATAAACGGCGTGAAGGCCATGTTGAAGAACGGCGGCCCGACACTCAGCTTGCGATCAAAGAACATCTCGGCCACGAGCGGCCACATGGTGCCCACGAAAACCACGAAACAGCTGACCGCCAGCAGCACGTTGTTGGCAATCAACGCACTTTCGCGGCTGACCATACCGAAGACGCCGCGCGCCTCCATTGCGCCCGCGCGCAAGGCAAACAGGATCAGCGCACCGCCCATGAAAAAGCCCATGATCATCAGGATGAACACACCCCGTTCGGGATCGTTGGCAAAGGCATGTACCGATGTCAGCAGACCCGACCGCACAATAAAGGTGCCGATCAGCGAAAAGCCGAAGGCGAGGATCGCCAGAAGGATGGTCCAGGATTTCAGGCTCTCGCGCTTTTCCACCACGATGGCCGAATGCAGCAATGCCGCCGCCAAAAGCCACGGCATGAAGCTTGCGTTCTCGACCGGATCCCAGAACCAGAAGCCCCCCCAGCCCAGCTCGTAATAGGCCCACCAGGACCCAAGGGCGATGCCAATGGTCAGAAACACCCAGGCCGCCAGCGTCCAGGGCCGCACCCACCGGCCCCAGGCGGCATCGACCCGCCCTTCGATCAGGGCGGCCACGGCAAAAGAAAACGCCATGCTCAGACCCACATAGCCCAGATACAGGAACGGCGGATGGAAGGCCAAACCGGGGTCCTGCAGCAGCGGATTCAGGTCCTGCCCGTCAAAGGGCGGCACGGCCAGACGCACAAACGGGTTCGAGGTGAAAAGGATAAAGGCGAGGAATGCAACGCCAATCGCCCCCTGCACCGCCAGCACGCGGGCGCGCAACGTGGGCGGCAGATTGTCCCCGAACCACGCCGCCATTGCACCAAAAAGTGCCACGATCAGCACCCACAGCAGCATGGACCCCTCGTGATTCCCCCATGTGCCCGAAATCTTGTACAACATCGGCTTGGCCGAATGGCTGTTCAGAACCACCAGCCGCAACGAGAAATCCGACACGATAAAGGCCCACATGAGGGCCGCAAAGGAAAAGCCGATCAGCAAGAACTGGGCCGACGCCGCAGGTTCCGCCACCGCCATCCAGCGCGCATCGCGGCGCCAGGCACCGACCAGCGGAACAACCGCCTGCACGATGGCAATCAAAAAGGCGAGGACGAGGGCAAAGTGACCGAGCTCTGTAATCATACTCCCGGTTATATGCGGCCCGAGGCATCCCGCCAATGCCCCTGCCGTTTATGTCGCATCACATGCGCGCCAGGACGGGTCTTCTTCCGACCGGAAATACGACAGGGAGTTTGAGGGACAGCGTCCCTCATTCACAAAAATGAATCGCGTCGCCGCAAGGCGTCCTTTGGATCACGCCGCGGCGCGCCACTCGTCCAGGGCTGCATTTTCGCCCTGACGCAATGCCGCAACGGTCAGCGTGGCATCGCCTTGCGTGGCCGCGGCGCCCACGCTGTCATGGCGCAGCTTCCGCAACGCGGCGACATTCTCCATCACCTGCGGCACATGCGCCATCGACTGAACGATCTCACGCTGGAATTGCTGCGCCTTCACCTGATGCCGCGCGCCAAAGTAGAAGGACACGATAACACCCAAAAGCCACCACAGCGGCTCCGGCACCAGTGCGATGCCCTGCATGCGTTCGGCGAACCACAAGGGTGCGACCATCGCAGATACGAACAATCCCAGCGTGCCCAGGGCCAGCGCCGGACGCGGCAAGCGGTTCAACCCGTCCATGAAGCGATCAAATGCCCCCTGGCGCGGCACCACGAACTCGGCCCCGAACGCGCGCATGGCTTCCATCTGCACCTCATGCGCCCGTGCCGATCCGGCCTCGGCATTCTCGCGGAACACTTCAACGGTGTTTTTGACCACATTGCGCTCGCCACCAAACAGCAGCGCAAGCACCCCTTGCATCAACCCCATGTCGCAACCCTTTGCTGAAACTGTGCGTCACTCAGGTGAAACCGTGGCGCAATGAACTCTTCGGCCCGTTTGATCCACCCGCCCTTGCCCCCTGCCCGGCTGCGGGCATATTTCCGGCTGGCAGGACGGTTGTCCGCGATGCGGAAATAATAATTGCGGCGCGCGATGCCATAGGCGTCGACCAGATGGTCAGGCGCCTGTTCATGTGCCTCGTGCGCTGCGCCGATGGATTGCGGCCCCAATGCACCGTCCACGCTGACCCGATACCCCATCGCATTCAGCAGCCGTTGCAGGATCTTGATCGCGTTACCGCCCGCGTTGACATACATGTCAAAGACAGTCGCATGCAGGGGCTGCGGCAGGTCCGCGATGCGCGGCCGTTCAAAGTAATGGGTGACGAAAATGTCCACCGCCTGCGCACGCGTCAATCGGCGCACATCGCGCACATCCACGTCGCCATCGCGATCCAGGTCAAGGCCCAGGCGGCGCATCGTATGGATCGTCACCCCGAAATTCGTGGCCCCGCCCGGATCGTCCGGATCGTTCACGAAACCGCCTTCGCGGCCGACAATCTCTTCTGCAATCTCACGCACGTTCTGCATGTCTTCCCCCTCATGGCGTCCGATGGGGCAAGACTGCTGTGATGTTGGTTAACGGGTCTTAACGCGACCGTACGCTACCCTTGCGGCTCCTTGTAGACACCCTGTTCCTTCAGGGCATCCACGACCTCGGCCGGCATATAGGTTTCGTCGTGTTTGGCAAGAATTTCAGAGGCTTCAAAGACACCATTGATGTACTGGCCAGTCCCGACCATGCCCTGGTTCTCTTCGAACAGGTCGGGCAGCACCCCCGTAAACACGACCGGCACCGTCGCGCCTCCGTCGGTGACCTCAAAGCGAATCGAGGCGCCCTCCCCCCGGATCAACGACCCTTCGGCCACCAACCCGCCAATGCGAAACACCTCGTTTGGTCCGGGCGGTTCGGCCACGATCTGACTGGGCGCGCGGAAAAAGTTGATGCCGTCGCGCATGGCATAGCCGATCAACACCGTCGACACGGTCAGGGCCACTGCCGCAAGGGCGATGATCTGGATGCGACGCTGCTTTTTCAGGCTCTTCATGGGCGCACTCTACGGGAACAGCGGGGCCATCATCAGCCCCTCGACCTCGGAAATACCTAACATCAGATTGGCATTTTGCAACGCCTGCCCCGACGATCCCTTGGTCAAATTGTCGAGGGCCGCAACCACAACCGTCCGTCCCGGCAACCGATCCGCCGCCACACCGATATGACAGAAGTTCGATCCGCGCACATGCCGGGTCGACGGCACGTTGCCCATGGGCAACATCTCGATAAACGGCTCGTCCCCATAAGCGGCGACCAGCGTGTCATGCACGACCTGAGCGTCCCCCTTCACATAGGCCGTACCCAGAATGCCCCGGTTCGCAGGGATCAGGTGGGGTTGGAACTGGATGCGCACATCACGCCCGGCGACCTTGGAAAACTCCTGATCGAACTCGCCCAGGTGCCGGTGCGACCCGCCGGTGGCATAGGCGTGGTATCCCTCGGACAATTCCGCATGCAGCAGGTTTTCCTTCAACGCACGCCCCGCGCCCGATACCGCCGCCTTCAGGTCCAGAATGATGTCATCCAGATCAATCACACCCGCCGCGATCAACGGCCGCAGCGCAAACTGCCCCGTCGCCGCATTGCACCCCGTCCCGGCCACCAACCGTGCGCCCGCAATCTCGTCCCGGTAGAACTCGGTCAGGCCATAGACGGCCTCTTTCTGCATCTCGACCGCTGCGTGCGGGTTGCCGTACCACTTCTGATAGGCATCTGGGTCCTCCAGCCGGAAATCTGCACTCAGATCAATGATCCGCAAATCCTTCGGCAGACCCGAGATCACGTCCTGGCTGGTCTTGTGCGGCAGGGCGCAGAAACACAGATCAATGCCGGACCAGTCGATCTGGTCAAAGGCGACCATCGGCGGCAGGTCCAGGTGGCGCAAATGCGGATACACCTGCGCCACCGTCTGTCCAGCTTTGGAAAAAGCGCCCAAAGCCTTGATTTCAATGAAGGAGTGTCCGGAAATCAACCGGATCAGTTCAGCGCCCGTATAGCCGGAAGCGCCCAGGATAGCGATGTTATAGGTCATGTTTGTCTTCTTGGATAAAGTGTCAGATCAGGCGGCTTCAAACGTGATCTGTCGTCGCAAGAACTGCGTGGCGCGCTGGCTGACGGTCTTGGGGTCACCGGTGGTCAGATACGCAGACGCGCCGCTGCCCATCTTGTCCGGATGCCTGTCCAGGTAATCGGCCAGGCTCTCGCCCACCAAACCGGCCTGCGAATACACGGCCACGTCCGGGCCCAGCGCATCCTGGAACTCGTCCTGCATCAAGGGGTAGTGCGTACAGCCCAGAATGGCGGCCTGCGGATGCGGCATCTTGCGCTTCAGCGCGTCCACATGGGACCGCACCAACGCGTCGGCCAGGATCATGTCGCCGTCCTCGATCGCATCGACAACACCGCCACAGGCCTGCGCCTCGACATCGACACCGATGGCACGAAACGCCAGCTCACGCTGAAACGCACGGGATGCCACGGTCGCAGGCGTCGCAAACAGGGCCACATGCTGCACAGCGACTTCACGCGGCGGCGAATTATCGCCCCATTGCCGTTCGGTCAGCGCCTCGATCATCGGCACGAACACCCCCAGCACCCGCTTGTCGGTGGGCACCCACGCCTCCTGCATCCGCCGCAGGGCCGCCGCAGAGGCCGTATTGCAAGCAAGGATCACCAGATCGCAGCCCGCATCGAACAAGCGCTGCACCGCCGCCGTGGTCAGGTCATAGATATTATCGGCGGTCCGCACGCCGTAAGGGGCATTGGCGCTGTCGGCAAGATACACGAACTCGACATCCGGCAACCGCTTTTGCGCGGCGTCCAGCACGGTCAGACCACCCAAACCGGAATCGAAAATGCCAACTGCCATGTCATGCGGGCCTCCCTGGGCCCCGTGCGCTCAGGCTCCTGGCCAGCGCGTGTCCTCGAACTCATATCCCAGATCAAAGCGTTTGACCGGGCCTGGTGCCAGCTCATAGGTGCTTTTTCGGAGGAATTCCATCATGGCTTTGGGGTCTTTGGACATCGGGTCCAAAACGTCACGCGCAATCGGCTTGCCGATGACGACCTTCACAGGCGTATCCACTCGCTCGCGGAACTCGCGGATCATAAGACCCATGCGCAACGTGTAGTGCATGTGCGACGCGATCTGGAACAACCGGCTCGTGTGCCCCTCAAAGAACACAGGCACAACAGTGGCATTCGATTTCGCGATCATGCGGGCCGTGAAGCCGCGCCAATTGGGGTCCATGGGCCGCGACAGAGGCTTGGCCGCCGTGCTGACGGTGCCGCCCGGAAAAATGCCGATGGCTCCGCCCTGCCCCAGGTAATCCAACGACGCCTTGCGTGTCTCGATGTTCAGCTTCACCGCCTCTTTCGTCTCGTCGAACGAAATGGGCAGGATGATACGGTTCAAATCCTCGGCCTTGCGAAATATCCGGTGGGCCAGAATGCGAAAGTCACCGCGTACGGTCGACAGGATATGGCCCATCATAAGCCCATCCAGAATACCGTATGGGTGGTTCGCCATCAGGATCAGCGGCCCGTCTTTCGGGATATTGTCCAGAGTGCCCCCAACGACCTCCAGGCTCAGCCCATACCGCTCCACCATCACCTGCCAAAAATCCCGGCCCGCCGCGACCTCGTTCTCGTACCCCTCGGCCCGCTTGATCAGGCGCAGCCTGCCGGTTGAGTTTTCCATCAACCGGATCATTGCGCGGCCCGACTTGGTGGCGGCCGAATGGGCATAGCTTATTTCGCGGGCGATCTGGCGTTGGCTAACAGTCATGACGTGTGTGCTCGTTGCGCGTGTGGCGTTTATTTATAGGTGGTAGCGTTGTCTGCCTAGCCTTTGTGACAGAGGTGTGACGTTTATTCCGCCGCTTTCGCCTGCACAGGCCCACCCGCACGGATCACAGACAGCAACTCCTCACGCCGTTTCGCCGCCTTGGCCTCGTTCGCTTGCTTGACCGGGCCAAACCCCCGAATGTCCAGCGGCAACGCGGCCAACGCAACAATTGCGTCCCGCGTGACATCCTCCAGTTTGGGCAGCACATCCTTCATATCGGCCTCGTATTGCTTGATCAGCGCCCGTTCCATCCGCCGTTCCTCGGTCCGGCCGAACACGTCCAGTGGCGTGCCGCGCAGCCCCTTCAGCTTGGCCAGCAGGCGGAAGTTGCGCATCATCCCGGGTCCGTATTCCTTTTTCACGGGCCGCCCATCGGGCCCGTTCTTGGACAGCATCGGCGGGGCCAGGTGGAATTTCATGGTGAAATCGCCATCAAACTGTTCCCGTGCCTTGGCCTCCGTCTCCAGATGCAGACGGGCGACTTCGTATTCGTCCTTGTAGGCCAGCAGCTTGTGATAGCCTTTCGCCACGGCCTCTTTCACAGCTGCGTCGTCAATCCCGTCCACCAGCTTGCGATAGCGTTTCGCCAACCGCTTGGACTGGTATTTGACCAGATGATCGGCACGAAACGCGATCTTGTCCTCCAGCGACTTCGGCAGTTGGATCACCTTGGGCTCGGCCACCCGCGCGGCGTCCTCGGCATGCAGCACCGCCCAGCGCCCGATATCAAAGGCGCGCGTATTGCGGTCCACCGCCGCCCCGTTCAGGTCAATCGCCGCCATGATCGCATCGTAACTCAGTGGCACCAGCCCCCGCTGCCACGCCGCGCCAAAGATCATCATGTTGGAAAAGATGCTGTCGCCCATCGTGGCCTTTGCCAGATCAGAGGCATCAAACATATCCACCCGGTCCCGCATCCGCGCCTCAAGCGCAAGGGCCAGCCGGTCCGATGGCAACGCAAACTCGGTATCGCGGGTGAAATCGCCGGTGATGATTTCGTGGCTGTTGACCACTGCCCCGGTACGCCCCGCACTGGTCAGTCCCAGTGTCTTCGCCCCCGCGCTCACCACCAGATCGCCGCCGATCAGCGAATCGCACTCTCCGGTCGCCACCCGAATGGCACTGATATCGTGCGGGTCATTGGCGATACGGCAATGGATGTGTACCGCCCCGCCCTTCTGGGCCAGCCCCGCCATCTCCATCATCCCGGCACCCTTGCCGTCGATATGCGCGGCCTGCGCCATCACGGCACCGATGGTGACAACGCCGGTGCCCCCCACCCCGGTGATGACCACGTTCCAGGTCCCCTTGATCTCGGGCAATTCCGGCATCGGCAGGTCGGGCAAATGCAATTCAGTCGTCGCCGCCTTCTTCACCTGCGCGCCTTCCAGCGTCACGAAGCTGGGGCAGAACCCTTTCACACAGGAAAAATCCTTGTTGCACGAGGATTGATCAATCGCCCGCTTGCGGCCCAGCTCGGTCTCTTTCGGCACAATGGACACACAGTTCGACTGCACCCCGCAATCGCCGCAGCCCTCGCAGACATCCGTATTGATGAACACCCGCTTGTCGATATCGGGAAACGTGCCCCGCTTGCGCCGACGGCGTTTTTCGGCGGCGCAGGTCTGGATGTAGACGATGACACTGACGCCTTGCGTCTTCGACATCCTGTCCTGCACAAGCTGCAACTCGGCCCGCTCGTGCACCGGCACACCGGTCGGAAAGCGCGACATGTCCACGTCTTCCTTGTCATCATAGACCACGGCCACGGTCTGGCAGCCCATGGCGCGGACCTCATTCACGATGCGGTACGGATCAAGGCCGCCCTCATTCCCTTGCCCGCCGGTCATCGCGACGGCGTCGTTGTAAAGGATCTTGTAGGTGATGTTCGTGCCCGCTGCCAAAGCGGCCCGAATGGCCTGCACGCCCGAATGGTTGTACGTGCCATCGCCCAGGTTCTGGAACACGTGGTCGCGCGTCGAAAACGGCGCCTCACCGATCCAGTTCGCCCCCTCGGCGCCCATGTGGGTAAAGCCCAGCGTCTCGCGATCCATCCATTGCGCCATGAAGTGACAGCCGATGCCGGCATAGGCGCGGCTCCCCTCGGGCACCTTGGTCGATGAATTGTGCGGACAGCCGGAACAGAAATACGGCAACCGCGCGGCAATCTCTTCGGCATTGTCGGACCGGCGCGCCTCGTCCAGCTTGGCCAGCCCTGCCTGAATGCCGTCGGTATTGCGCCCCTCGTCCACCAGGACCTGGCCCAGCTTCGTGGCAATCTCGACCGGGTCCAGCGCCCACTTCGCGCTGAAGAACTCCTTGCCCTCGCGGGTGCCACCATAGACGCGACGCCCCTGACGGTTGTCGAAAATGGCTTCCTTGATCTGCACCTCGATCAGCTTGCGCTTTTCTTCCACGACAATGATCAGGTCCAGCCCCTCGGCCCAATCGTTGAAACCACGCATGTCCAGCGGCCAGGTCTGGCCCACCTTGTACGTGGTGATGCCCAGACGCTCGGCTTCGTCCGCATCAATGTTCAGCAAGGACAACGCGTGGACCACATCCAGCCAGTTCTTGCCCGCAGCCACCAATCCGATCTTGGCGCCCGGCTTGCCCCAGACACGCCTGTCCATCTTGTTGGCGTTGGCAAAGGCTTCGGCCGCATAGCGCTTGTGATCGATCAGCCGCGCTTCCTGTTCGATCCGGTCATCGACCAGACGAATGTTCAACCCGCCTTCGGGCATTGCATAGTCCGGCGTGACAAAGGACAAACGATGCGGGTCGCCATCCACGACGCTCGTGGCCTCCACCGTGTCCTTCATGGTCTTCAGACCCACCCAGACACCGGCAAACCGGCTCAGCGCGATGCCATACAGACCGTAATCCATGATCTCCTGCACACCCGCAGGCGACACGACGGGCATGTAGGCATCGACCATCGCAAATTCGGACTGGTGCAACACGGTCGAGGATTCGCCCGTGTGGTCGTCGCCCATCGCCATCAGCACGCCACCATGTCTGGACGACCCGGCCATATTGGCATGGCGCATCACATCGCCGGACCGGTCCACCCCGGGGCCCTTGCCGTACCACAGGCCAAAGACACCGTCATACCTGCCCTCACCGCGCAACTCTGCCTGCTGCGATCCCCAAAGGGCGGTGGCCGCCAGATCCTCGTTCAGACCGGGCTCGAACTTGATATCAGCGGCAGACAGTTGCTTGAGCGCGCGGGTCATCTGCATGTCGACCGCGCCCAGCGGCGATCCGCGATATCCGGTCACATACCCGGCGGTGTTCAGCCCGGCGGCCACATCCCGCGCCTTCTGCATCAGCATCAGGCGCACCAACGCCTGTGTGCCGTTCAAAAGAACGGGGCTCTTTTCGAGATCATACCGGTCGTTCAAGGATATCTTTTGCGTGCTCATCGCTGGCCTCCCTGCCGTGATCAGTCTTGCATATCTTTTGTACGATAATAGGTCACAAATGCTGACCTGCCCACAAAAAATTTTGTCATCCCAAGGTTCCGGTGCAGGTGGGCATGTGAAATACGAAGATTTCGGATAGGGTGACGTCGACGTTAAGGAAGTGGTGCAGATGGACTGGGACAAGTTGCGAATATTTCACGCGGTGGCCGACGCGGGCAGCCTCACCCATGCCGGTGACAAGCTGAACCTCAGCCAATCCGCCGTCTCGCGCCAGATCCGCGGGCTCGAAGAATCACTGAACGCCACCCTGTTCCACCGCCATGCGCGCGGCCTGATCCTCACCGAACAGGGCGAGCTTCTGTTTGACGCCACCACGGCCATGAACAAACGTCTCGATACCGCCAGCGCCCGCATCCGCGACAGCGAGGAAGAAGTGTTTGGCGACCTGCGCGTGACCACCACCATCGGCTTCGGGACGCTCTGGCTCGCCCCCCGCCTGGTCAAGCTCTATGAACAGTACCCCGACCTGCGGGTGGACCTGATGCTCGAAGAACGCGTGCTCGACCTGCCCATGCGCGAGGCCGACGTGGCCATCCGCATGAAGGAACCCAGCCAGGCCGACCTGATCCGCAAACGGCTGATGACGGTCAAGATGCAGGTCTTTGCCACACAGGCCTACCTGGACGCCAACGGCGCGCCCGACACGCTGGAGGACCTGATCCAGCACCGCCTGATCTGCCAAAACGTCAATTCGGCCCAGGTGGGGGCAGGCAGCAGCCTCGTGCAACATCTTTTGACATACGAGGTGCGGTCGCTTTTGACGGTCAACAACTACTTCGGCGTGTTGCAGGGGGTGCTACAGGACCTGGGTCTGGGCATCCTGCCGGACTACGTGTCGCTGGACGATCCGCGACTCATTCGGGTGCTGCCGGAAATCGAGTCCGCAGATGTGCCTGTATTTTTGGCATATCCCGAAGAATTACGGCAATCCAAGCGGATCGCCGCCTTCCGCGACTTCGTGCAGGAAGAGATCATCGCATATCGTAAGATGCTGAGAGAAAAAGAAAATCACTAAGGTATGCGCTTGGTGCATATCTGCATTGCCTTCGCACGTGCAGAAAACGCCTTGATTAGGGGCAATCGTAACCCTAACTCGCCTATTGAAGAGACACGGTGCCTATGCACCATCTTCATACCTCCCTGTTGGACTTGGCCGAGCTTCGCGCTCGGCCTTTTTTTTTGGCGCTCTCGGGGACAGCCACATACCTTCCATGACGTAGTGCCGCTTGCATGACGGCCCGCCCTTCCGCAATGTAAGAAAAAACACAGTGCATTTCCCGGGGGGGGGACAGGATGCCAATGTCGTTTATCACCGTGCTGGCGCGCGTCCTTTTGCCTGCCCTGGTCATTGCACAGCTGTCCTTCGGCGCGGCTCAGGCGCAGTCCATTGTCACCCCCGGATCAGGCGACAGCGAAACCGCGGTGCCGGATCTGCCCGACCCCCTGACCGAGGATACCGCAAACGCGCTGATCTCCCGGCTCAGCGACAGCGAAGTGCGGGCCTTGCTGCTGGATCAGTTGAACGCACAGGCCGTCGACCCAAGCGGCGAAGACGCCGCCGAGATCGAGGACTTTGTCTATCACTTCACCTTTGGTGCCTTTGAACAGATCACCATCGCGATCCAGCGCCTGCCGCTTCTGTTCACGGAACAGGCCCGCGCCTTCACCACCTTTGGCAACTTTGTGGGCGCAAACGGGCTTCTGGCCATCGCGGGCTATTTCGTGATGGTGCTGATCGCGGCCTTTGCCATCGAATTTGCCTTTCGCCGCCTGTTCCGCAGTTGGCTGGTGCTGCCGCCCCGCACGAACGAAGCGCAAAGCATCCGGGCCGCCGTCGTGCCCTTGGGCAAACGCCTGACCAGTGAAGTCGTGTCCGTGATCGTGTTTATGGTCGCGGCCTCGCAGATCACGCGCTACGCGGTGCCCCCCTACTTTCACCCGTTCTTCATGCTGGTCGGGCCCTGGCTGATCGGCCTGCCCCGGCTCACGGCGGCCGTCGGGCGCTTCTTCATGGCACCCAATGCGCCGGACTACCGGATCGTGACGGCCTCGGATGCAACTGCCCGCGCGATGGTGTTTCACATGTTCTGGCTGGGCATGGTCATCGGCATCGGCCAGGTCATCGTGCCGTTCAACGCGTTCAACGGTGTGCCCGTGGGCGAAACCCGCATCGGGGCCTGGATCAATTTCGCCGTCCATTTCTATGTGGCGCTCCTGTTCTGGCGCTACTGGTCCGAAAGCGTCGACATGATGCGCGGCGGCTACGATGACCTCAGCCCGGCCGAGGACTGGATTGCACGGGCCTACCCCGCCTTTGGCATCATCGTGGCAGTGGCCACCTGGTGGGTCGTCAACATCGTGGTCAGCTACGGCAACTTCGCCCTGCTGGACAGCGTGCCGCAATACACCACCATGGCGCTGTTGACCTTTGCCCCGGCCATGGACACGGCCATCCGCGGACTGGTCCGGCATCTCGCCCCACCCATGACGGGCGAAGGGCCCGTGGCCGAACGGGCCTATGTGTCCACGCGCCGCTCCTATGTGCGTATCGGCCGGGTCGTCGTCTTCGGCATTGTCCTGCTGACCGTGGCCGCGATCTGGGGGATGACCCCCACGACACTGGCAAGCGCAGGGGTTGGCGAACGCGTCGCGGCCCATCTGATCGAATTCCTGATGATCCTCGCCATCGGCTACCTGGTGTACGAGGTCGTATCGCTCATCATCAACCGCAAGCTGGCCGCCGAAATGACGGCATCCGGCTATGACCCCGAGAATGAGGAAATGGGCGGCGGTGACGGCGGCGGCGCAGGCGGATCGCGCCTGTCGACCGTACTGCCCCTGATCCTTGGCGTCAGCCGTGCCGCGATTGTCGTGGTGTTTCTGCTTCTGGGTCTCAGCAATATCGGGGTCGACACCACGCCCCTGCTGGCCGGTGCCGGTATCGTTGGCCTGGCCATCGGCTTTGGCGCGCAAAAACTGGTGACAGACGTGGTATCCGGCATCTTCTTCCTGATCGATGACGCCTTCCGCACCGGCGAATATGTCGAGGTGGACGGCACCATGGGCACGGTCGAGAAAATCTCGATCCGCTCCATGCAACTGCGCCACCACCGTGGCCCGGTCCACACGCTGCCCTATGGCGAGATCCCCAAGATCACCAATTATTCGCGCGACTGGGTGATCATGAAACTGCGCTTTACCGTCCCCTTCGGCACCGACCCCAACAAGGTGAAGAAGATCTTCAAGACCATCGGCGCCGAGATGATGGAAGACCCGCTCTTCAACGAAGACTTCCTTCAACCGTTCAAATCCCAGGGCGTGCTGGAATTCGACGATGTGGGCATCGTGATGCGGGGCAAGTTCATGGCCAAGCCGGGCACGCAGTTCACCATCCGCAAGGAACTGCTGACCCGGGTGAACAAAAAGTTCGAAGAGGCCGGGATCGACTTTGCCCGACGCGAGGTGCGCGTGGCGATCCCCGGCCTTGACGACCACGACAAGCTGACGGACGAGGACAAGGCCAGCATCGCCGCCGCCGCGTCCGAAGCCGCGCAGGACATGGCCGACACAGCAGCCGTAGGACCCGGCAAACCGGGCGACTAGACACCACACAATGGCGTGACAGGCTTTGCCTTTGGGCGGCGCCGCGCCACCTTTTGCAGCGATCACTGCACGAGGGAGCGTACCATGACACTTGCACACCGGGCAGCCGCGCTGCTGACCGCCACCGCCATGACCCTGCCTGCAACGGGCTGGGCCGACCTGTCTTCCGCCGATATCTCGGCCCTGTCAAACGGTCCGAAGGGGCGTGTCCTTGCATCGGACGGCGCGGTTCTGGGCACGATTGACGGGTTCAGCGTCTCGGGCGACCGGGCCAAGCTGTTTGTCCTGACCCGGGGCGGCAACATCTTTCGACGGACAGGCGGCAAGGACATCGTGGTGACCACACGCACGGAAAATCTGACACGGCAGGGCAATGACCTTGTGATGGACGCAGATGCGCAACGGGTGCGGATCAAGGCCAACAAATCCTTTACCGACGACAGCTCGCCCATCACCATCTTGCTACTGGATCGTTAACGTCCGGCCTGAATAATTTCGGGTGCCCAGGCGTTATCTCGTCAGAGAGCAATCGAAAGGAACAGATATGACCGCCCTCCCCAAACTGGTCCAACTGACCATCGCCACCATTGCCCTGGGTCTCAGCACAATCGCTGCCCAGGCGGATCTGACCGTATCCGAGGCCGCACAGGTCGAAAAGCTGCGCTACACGCCCGTGCTGTCCTCGGACGGCGCACTTGTGGGCCTGATCGAAGGCGCCTCCATCAGCGGCGACAAGGCCTCGCTTTTCCTCAAGCCGGCCAGCAGTGACATCCTGCGCCGCAACGGCAAGGATATCATCATCCGCACAAACACCACCGAACTGACGTTGCAGGGCAACCGGATCATCCTGAACGCCAACGCACAGCGCGTGCGAACCAAGGCCAAGGTGCTGAAGGACTATGATGACCAGATCATCGTGACCCTGCCCCGCATCTGA
Source organism: uncultured Tateyamaria sp. (assembly GCF_947503465.1). Taxonomy (NCBI): domain Bacteria; kingdom Pseudomonadati; phylum Pseudomonadota; class Alphaproteobacteria; order Rhodobacterales; family Roseobacteraceae; genus Tateyamaria; species uncultured Tateyamaria sp. The sequence continues at coordinate 816,986 of NZ_CANNDN010000001.1, forward strand.
CACCGACACGACCACAGTGCGCAGAAGCCCTCCGGCATCGTTCCGGGGGGCTTTTTCCTTTTTGCGGGCCGATGCGGACACGGCCCCGTCGGGGCGACTCGCCCCAACGCGCAAGAGACGCTGTGGTTCCGTTGATTTTTAATGCTTTTTTTCTTCATTTCTTGGAACGGTTCGGGCCCGGACGCCGTTGTGTTTTCGAAGTCAGACAAACGAAAAGGAGACTGACAATGACACGTAAGATGACACTGATCGCGACAACCGCACTGGCCCTGGCCGCAGCACCGCTGCTGGCAGACGTCACATTCGACCCGACCAACACCCTCGCCGGTAAAGAAGACCGCGTGAGCACCGTATCCGCCATCCAAGGTGGTGACGTGGTGACATCCGACGGCGTCCTGCTGGGCCAGATCGAGGAATTCACCATCAACAGCGACGACCGTGCCGTCATCCAGATCGATGTCGAAGCCGGCCTGCGCTATGATGGTGACACCATGATGCTGATGATCGACCCCAAGCACGTGACCGTCGCTGACGGCAGCGTTGCCGTGGAACCGACCAACGACGAGCTCTTCGCAGCGATCGGTCTGGGTGGTCAGAACACCGCAGGCGCAGTCGAGATCGACTATAAATAAGCCTGTTTCAGCCTGATGGGCTGAGCATTCAAGGGGCCGTCCTGCATATGCAGGGCGGCCCTTTTTCGTGCGCGGATGCACCAACCACCTCGCGCCCCTGCGAGGCCAAATGTTGCAATCAACACGTCGACGTGACGCCGACTTACATCGGCACGCCCCCTCCCCCACCTCATGGTCAACGCAAACGAAAGGACTTGACCATGACAGGTTTCAAAACTGCGCTGGCGTCCATTGCAACCGCCGCAATGCTCAGCGTGCCCGCCACCGTGACGCACGCTGACCTCAGCCCGTCCGACATCCAGGCCATCAACGGCCAAAGCGGCATCCGCGTGTTTTCCGCCGATGGTGACTTTGTCGGCCTGACCAATGGCCTGCGCGTCAGCGGTGAACGCACCCGCCTGTTTCTGCTGCCCCGCTCGGGGTCGATCTTCCGCCTGCGCGGACGGGACGTGATCATCACGACCAAGACCGATTTTCTGACCCTGCGCGGCAATGATCTGGTGCTGGACGCGTCCACGCAGCGGCTCAGGATCAAGGTGCAAACGCCCGCCTCCGATGAAGACGGCGCACTGACAATCCTGCTGCTCACCTAACGACACCAACCCATCCCAAACGCGCTGCTCCTGCGTGCCGTGTCCGGTACGCACCCGAAAGGCGCGCCCACACATCCCGAAAGGAGACCGCCATGACCCGCGTCTCGACCACAGTCAAAGCCATCGCCACCGCCCTCGTGCTCAGCCTGCCCGCCACACTGGCCCAGGCCAACCTCAGCCCGGCCGAGGTTTCGGCCATCAATGGCAAAAGCGGCATCCGCGTCTATTCCTCGGACGGCGAATTTGTCGGCCAGACATTCGGCCTGCGCATCTCGGGCGACCGGACACGGCTGTTCCTGCTCTCGCGGTCCGGCTCCACCTTCAACTTGCGCGGGGGCCGCGACGTGGTGATCACCACGTTCACCGACAATCTGTCGCTCCAGGGCAACCGGCTGGTGATCAATGCCACCGAACGGCGGCTCAAGGTCAAATCCCACACCTCGGGCGGCAGCGACAACCCGGTGACGATCCACCTGCTGCACCGCTGAGCGGCAGAACAGGTGCCCGTACTGCCGGGCACCTCCCGCTCACATTCCGTGCATGTCGTCCTCGGGGCCCTCCATCGGGTCCAGAACCAGAACAAGCCGCGTCTCGCCCGTTCCCTCGATGGGCGGCGACCGGTGCAACAGCCCCGATGCGGGCGGTTCCGGCCACCTCGTGCCGCGCAGCACAATGGGCGCGCCCGTGGCGACGGTGAACACACGCGCCGGGTCGTTCCCATCGGTGGATATGCCGTATTGCGTCCCCGTTCCGCGATAGGTGCAGACAAGCCGCGCCGTAATGGCATCAACGTGGAACCTGCGGCAGGCATTGGTCGTGATCGCATCCAGACGCATCCGCAGGAATGGCGCCGACATCAGATCGGCGAATGTCCCCGCCAACGCCGCGATATCCGCCTCAAGCCAACTGCGTTCGCCTCCGGCAGGCAACGCCGCCGCGTCGCAGATGCGCCGCACCATGTCCGCCACACCGGCAGGCCGCAGGACCACCCGCGCGCGCGGCAGCGCATCGGGGGCCAGATCGTCCAGCCACGCCTGCACATCGGGCGGCGTGTGCCTGCGCCACAGGGCCGCGGCGCACCCCGGTCGCAGAAACGCGTTCAGTCCACCGGGATCGTCGGCCACGGCAACCCCCACGGCGGCATCCGTCACGGCGGCGCGCATCAGGCTCACGCCGCGTCCTCCACGCGCCGCCAGACGGGGAACGGATTGGGGTAATCGGGCAAGGCATCCGGCCCCGTGGCCGCCACGGCCGGCACCAGGCAGGCATCCAGTCGCGCCTTGAGTGTGGGCCAATCGATGCCCACCCCGATGAATACGATCTCCTGCCGCCGGTCGCCCCACGGCGCCTGCCAATGCGCCTGCAAATAGGCTTGCGCGCTCTCATGGGTCGGACGCCGGTCTTCCGGGACCGATGCCCACCAGGTGCCCAGCGGCTTGACGCTCGACAACGCACCCGCCAGCGAAAACTCGGCCACCCAGTCGGGGCGCGTCGCGATCCAGAAATGCCCCTTGGCCCGGATCACGCCGGGCAGGTCGCCGTTCAGAACTTCAAGCACGCGCTCGGGCACAAACGGCAACCGCGCGCGGTAGACAAAGGACGCAACGCCGTATTCCTCTGTTTCGGGCACATGATCGGCAAAACCGTATAGCTCCTTGGCCCACATCGGATGTTCATGCGCCTTTTCGAAATCGAAAAGTCCGGTGTCCAGGATCTTCTCCGCCGCAACCGCGGAATGGTTCGTCTCGATGATCTCGGCATCGGCGTTCAGGCTGCGGATGATCTTGCGGGCGGCATCGACCTTTTCCGGTCCCGCATCCGCAACCTTGTTCAGGATCACGACATCGGCGAACTCGATCTGGTCGGTCAGCAGATGCACCAGTGTGCGCGCGTCCTCCTCGCCCAGTGTTTCGCCCCGGTCGCGCAGGAAATCATGGCTGGCAAAATCGTTCAGCAGGTTCGCGGCATCCACCACCGTGACCATCGTGTCCAGCCGCGCCACATCCGCAAGGCTGTCACCGAATTCATCCCGGAAATCGAACGTGGCGGCCACGGGCAAGGGTTCGGAAATGCCGGTGCTTTCGATCAGCAGGTAGTCGAACCGCCCTTCGCCAGCCAGGCGGCGCACCTCGTCCAGCAGATCATCGCGCAACGTGCAGCAGATACAGCCGTTCGACATCTCGACCAGCGTTTCGTCGGTGCGGCTCAGCTCCGTGTCGGCCCGCACCAGGTCGGCGTCGATGTTCACCTCGGACATGTCGTTCACGATCACGGCGACCCGCCGCCCCTCGCGATTGTTGAGCACACGGTTCAGAAGCGTGGTCTTTCCGGCCCCCAGAAAGCCGGACAGAACGGTGACGGGAAGGCGGGTGTTTGACATCGGCGGTGTCCTTTTTCGTAAGCTGGCGCGGTGTGGCCGGGTGGTGTCGTGGTCGAACTGCCGTTTATGTTATGATATAACTTTACATAAGGAAAGAGATCGGCTGTCACGGCCCGCCGAAATGGCGCGGCAACGGGGGCGTTGCGCCGGTCCGGGGTTATGCCCGCGCGGCCTGCGCGCCCGCCGGTTCTTCATGCAAATCCGCACCGGACCCCGCGACCGCACCGGATCGTGCGTCAGCTTGACTTTTCCTGGTTAAGATCCGGCAAATGGAGCGTGCGCAGGCCCAAGCCACTGATGTCACGGCAGGACCACAGAGGCATTGATATCCCCTAAACCCATCGAACAGGCTGTCCCCGCGGGGACAAACCCTTTCCCCCCGCCCGTCCCTGCTCTAAAGAGCGGTCCAAAGCCGCGGGGGACGCACATGCAAGAGCCGAAAATCACCGACGATCTGATCGCAAGTCACGGGCTGAAGCCCGACGAATACGACCGCATTCTCGAGATCATCGGACGCGAGCCCAGCTTCACGGAACTGGGCATCTTTTCGGCCATGTGGAACGAACATTGTTCCTACAAATCCTCCAAGATCCACCTCAAGAAACTGCCCACCACCGGCCCCCAGGTGATCTGCGGCCCCGGTGAGAACGCGGGCGTGGTGGACATCGGCGATGGCCAGGCGGTCGTCTTCAAAATGGAAAGCCACAACCACCCCAGCTATATCGAACCCTACCAGGGTGCCGCGACAGGTGTGGGTGGCATCCTGCGCGACGTCTTCACCATGGGCGCCCGCCCCATCGCCTCCATGAACGCGCTGTCCTTCGGCGAACCGTCGCACCCCAAGACCCGCCAGCTGGTGCACGGCGTGGTCGAGGGCATCGGCGGCTACGGCAACGCCTTCGGCGTACCTTGCGCGGGTGGCGAGGTTCGGTTTGACCCGGCCTATAACGGCAACTGCCTTGTGAACGCCTTCGCCGCCGGCCTCGCGGATGCGGACAAGATCTTCTACTCCGCCGCTTCGGGCCTCGGCATGCCGGTGGTGTATCTCGGCGCCAAAACGGGCCGCGACGGTGTCGGCGGTGCAACCATGGCGTCCGCCGAATTCGACGACACGATCGAAGAAAAACGCCCCACCGTGCAGGTCGGCGACCCCTTCACCGAAAAGCGCCTGATGGAAGCGACGCTGGAGTTGATGCAGACGGGTGCCGTCATCTCGATCCAGGACATGGGGGCCGCGGGCCTGACCTGCTCCGCCGTGGAAATGGGCGACAAGGGTGGCCTGGGCGTCAGGCTGAACTTGAACGCCGTACCCGTGCGCGAAGAGAACATGACCGCCTACGAAATGATGCTGAGCGAGAGCCAGGAACGCATGCTCATGGTGCTGAACCCCGAGCTTGAGGCCGAGGCGAAGGCCGTGTTCGACAAATGGGACCTCGACTTCGCCATCGTCGGCGAAACCATTGCCGAAGACCGCTTCGTGATCGAGCACAATGGCGAAGTCAAAGCCGACCTGCCGCTGTCGAAACTCGCCTCCGAAGCGCCCGAATACGACCGCCCCTGGGTGCCCACGCCCGCGGCCGGTCCCCTCGGGGACGTCCCCCAGATCGACCCCATCGACGGGCTCAAGGCCCTGCTCGCCAGCCCCAATTACACGGCCAAGCACTGGGTCTATGAACAATACGACACCATGGTGATGGCCGACAGCGCCCGCACCCCGGGCGCAGGCGCGGGCATCATCCGGGTGCACGGCACCAACAAGGCGCTGGCCTTCACCTCGGACGTCACCCCGCGCTATGTCAAGGCCAACCCGGTCGAGGGTGGCAAACAGGCGGTGGCGGAAGCGTATCGCAATCTCACCGCGGTGGGCGCGAAGCCCTTGGCCACAACGGACAACCTGAACTTCGGCAACCCCGAAAAGCCCGAGATCATGGGCCAGTTTGTGGGCGCGCTCGACGGCATCGGTCAGGCCTGCGCGGCGCTCGACATGCCCATCGTGTCGGGCAACGTATCACTGTACAACGAGACGGACGGGACAGGCATCCTGCCCACCCCGACCATCGGCGCGGTGGGGCTGATCGACCACCCAGATGACATCATCGGCGGCGAGGTGCGCGACGGTCACGTGGCGCTGCTGGTCGGGGAATGCGGTGGGCATCTCGGCCAATCCGCGCTGCTGGCCGAAGTGTTCGGGCGCAACGATGGCGACGCACCGCATGTGGACCTGGACGCCGAACGGCGGAACGGGGAATTCATACGTAACAACAGACACTTGATCAATGCCTGCACGGATCTCAGCGACGGTGGGCTTGCCCTTGCGGCCTTTGAATTGGCCGAAGCGGCAGACGTGGGCGTATGGATCGATGCCAACGAGATGGGCAGCTTCTTTGGCGAGGATCAGGCCCGCTATCTGGTGGCCTGTTCCTTCGACAAGGCCGAGGCGCTCATGATCGCTGCGGGCCGCGCGGGCGTGCCCATCGTGTCGGTTGGCAAGTTCATGGGCGACACCGTATGGATGGGCAATGCGTCCGCTCCTCTGTCCGAACTGCGCGACATCTATCGCAACGCTTTCGCCGATACCTTCGCCTGAAGCCTGCAAGCACCCAGCAGATCAACGGGGGGGCGCCGCAGGTTTTGCACGCAACGTCGCTTTCCGCCACTGCGACAGGCATAGTGGCCTGTCGCGCTTTGGGCTGGAGCCGTCCTTGCTTGATCAGCAACGGACAGGGGATGGGCGCACGATTCAGCTGAAATGCGGAGGGCCAGCTGAAATGCGGAGGGTCCCTGCAAGTGGAAACCGTATTTCTGCTTGAGCGGGTGACCATCCCCTGTCAGGCGGCGGATCGGGCATGGACGGCTCCAGCCTTTTGGGATGGTGAGTCCGCAGCGCCAAATCCATAATGGAATGCGCGCGCAGCGCGCTCCGCTTTACAACATGCCCATCAAGCGGTCGCGGTCGCCCACGTCATCGCGGCGCGAAATGACCTGTGCCAGGTCCTCGATCGAGGCGATGGAATGCCCGGCACGAAAGCTGTCAACATGCGGCAGCATGGCCGCGATACCCCGCGCGCGGGGCGCGAAATCCTCCCACCTCAACAGGGGGTTGATCCAGATCAGACGGTTGGCGGACAGATGCAGCCGTTCCATCTGCCGCGCCAGCGCATCGGGGTCATCCCGGTCCAGCCCGTCCGTGATCAGCAGGACCACCGCGCCCTGCCCCAGCACCCGGCGCGACCATTGCTTGTTGAATGCCTCAAGACACGACCCGATCCGTGTGCCGCCTTCCCAATCCTGCGCTTCGGCGCCGGCCGCCTTCAGCGCCGCATCCACGTCACGGTGATCCAGGTGGCGGGTGATGTTGGTAAGCCGCGTGCCGAAGGTGAAGGCGTGCACCCTGGCCCAACCTGCCCCCTTGGCATTCGCAACCGCATGGAGGAAATGCAGCACAACCCGGGAATACTGGCTCATCGAGCCGGAGATGTCGCAGAGCGCCACCAGGTTCGGATAGCGGACCCTGGGCGTTTTCCATTTCAGGTCGCGCATGTCGCCCCCCTGGCGCATGGCCGCGCGCAGGGTGCGCGCCGCATCGATCCGGCCCCGGCCTGCGGCCTGCATGCGCCGGGTGGGCATGGGGTCCACGGGCAAGGTCATACGGGCCAGCATCGCCTTGGCCTGCGCCATTTCATGCGTGCTCATCTGTTCGAAATCCAGGGTCTTGAGCTGTTCTTCGGCACTCATGGTGAGCGCGGCGTCGATCTCGATCTCGGTGCCGCCCTCCTCCCCCTCGGGCAGGTCGATATCGTCGCCTGCCCCGTCCAGCAACGCCTCGGCCGCGCGCTTTTCGGCGGCTTGGGCGCCGCGGTCTTCCTGCACGCCGCGCACCGCCGGAAGCATCGCGGCCATCATGTGTTCAAGGTATCGCGGGTCGCGCCAGTAGAGCCGAAAGATCTGGGCAAAGACCGCCCGGTGTTCCGGTTTCGAGACAAAGCAGGCGTGCAGGGTCCAGTAGAAGTCGCGTTTTTCCGTGAAGCCCGCCTTGGTCACGGCGGTGATGGCATCCATCACGCGCCCCGTGCCGATGGGCAGGCCCGCACGGCGCAGGGCGCGGGCAAAATGGGTGATGTTGCCTGCAAGCCTGGGCGTTTCGGGCAGGTCCAGGGGGGCGTATTCAGGCATGGGACATGCCGGGGGGCCAGCCCCCCGGACCCCCCGGGATATTTCCGGCCGAAAGAAGGATCATGCGGGTTCCAGCGACGCCTTGGCCTCGTCCAGAAGGCGTTTGGCTTCGGATCCTTGCAGCTTCTGGATGTCGTCCTGGTATTTGAGGATCGCGCCCAGCGTGTCGGCGATGACCTCCGGGCTGAGCGTGAGCACATCCAGCGCCAGCAGGCATTTGGCCCAGTCGATGGTTTCCGCGACGCCGGGTTTCTTGAACAGGTCCTCGGTCCTGAGCCGTTGGACAAACGCCACCACTTCGCGGCTGAGCTCTGCGGCCGCTTCGGGCGCGCGCGCTTCCAGGATCTCCATTTCGCGGTCGAAATTGGGATAGTCGACCCAATGGTAGAGGCAGCGGCGCTTGAGCGCATCGTGCACCTCGCGCGTCCGGTTGGAGGTCAGGATCACGATGGGCGGTTCGGGGGCCTTTATGGTGCCGAGTTCGGGGATGGTGACCTGAAAGTCGCTGAGGGCTTCGAGCAGGAACGCCTCGAACGGTTCGTCCGTGCGGTCCAGTTCGTCGATCAGCAGGACCGGCGCGCCGTTGGCATCGGGCCGCATCGCGTCCAGCAGGGGCCGTTCGATCAGGTAGTTGTCCGAGAACAGTTCGGTTTGCAGCGCCTTGCGGTCGGCATTGCCTGCCGCCTCGGCCGTGCGGATCGCCACCATCTGGGCCGGGAAGTTCCATTCGTAGACCGCGGTCGAGGCATCGAGCCCTTCGTAGCATTGCAGGCGGATCAGCCGGCGCCCCAGAGCGGCGGCCAGCGCCTTGGCGATTTCGGTCTTGCCGACGCCTGCCTCGCCCTCGAGAAACAGGGGGCGTCCCAGCGACAGGCTGAGAAACACCACTGTGCCGAGCGACCGGTCGCAGACATATCCCTGGTCACCCAGCATGGATTGAACGGCGTCGATGGAGGTGGGCTGGGACATCATGTTTCCTTCTTTGCGTCCAACCTGCATCGCTGGGCGGTGCCGTCAAGGCCTTCTAAGGTCGTGTGCGTTGACGCGATTCGTGCGAAATGGCATGATGTTAACGGGTTGAAAAAGAGGTTTGCGGCATAACGCACGCGGACCCGGAACAGAGGCGGCGGAGAATGATCCCATCATGGAAGGCGGGCATGTGATGCGCATCACGGCAGTCACCTGCGTGAAGAACGAGGGCCCGTTCCTGTTGGAGTGGATTGCCTTCAACCGTCTGATCGGGGTGACAGACCACCTGTTTTATTCCAATGACTGCACCGATGGGACCGATGCGCTGTTGGATGCGCTGGCGGATCGCGGTCTGTGCCAGCATCTGCCGAACCCTGCCGAGGGGCGCAATTACCAGATGGAGGCGCTGAAGGACGCGCGTCATCAGGACATCGTGACCGAGGCCGATTGGGTCTGGATTGCGGATGTGGACGAGTTCCTGAACATCCATGTCGGCGATCATACGATCCCGGCCCTGATCGAGGCGTGTGGCGATCCGCAGGCTGTGTCGGTGACCTTTCAGTTCTTTGCCAATGACGGGGTGGACACGTTTGTGGATGCGCCCGTGATTGGCCAGTTTCACCGCTCGCACAATCCCGACCTGTGGTGCGGGGAGGCCGCGATTGAGGTCAAGTCGCTGGTGCGCCACGATTTTCCCCTGCAGTACTATGGTGCGCACCGCCCGTTTCAGAAGGGCAAGGCGAAGCCCGCGTGGACGGACGGGTCGGGCCGGGACGTGCCGCACCGGTTCCTTGTGGCGGCCAATCCGCGCCGCATCCGACGCTTTCCGGCGCAGGGCGCGCGGGAATTTGCGACGCTGAACCACTATGCCCTGCGGTCGCTGGACAGCTATCTGGTCAAGAATGACCGGGGCGATGTGAACCGCGAAAACCGGGCCTTTGACGACACCTACTGGCGCGAGCGGAACGATCCGGCGTGGGAGGATCGGAGCATCGCGCGGTATCTGCCGGACGTGAACGATGCGCTGACGGACCTGAAGAAAGACCCGGAGATCAAGGCGCTGCACGACGAATGCGTGCGCCTGCACATCGCCAAGCGGGATGAGCTGCTGCAAAAGCCGGAATATCAGGCGATGCAGGCGCAGTTGCATGCGGCATCGACCCTGCCACCACAGGAAGAGGCGATGCTGATCGAGCTGGGTCTCATGGGGTCCGCGGCATGACGCTGGCGGTGGTGAACCTGGGCCTGCCCAAGACGGGCACCACCACGCTGGCGCGCGCCCTGCGCCGGGCGGGTCTGCATGTGGCCGATCACCGGGTGCGCCCGCGCCAGACCAAGAACACGCAGTTGCACAATAAATTTGTCGCGGACCTGCTTTATCGCGGGTATTTCGAAACGGGCGATCCCGGTTTCTACTTTGACGACTTTGCCGCCATTTCCGAGATGAGCGTGCTGCGCGAGGGCCGGTCGCTGTGGCCGCAGATGGATTTCGGCCTGATCATGGCGATCCGCAAGCACAATCCCGGCGTCAAGTTCCTGGCCTCGAACCGCGACCCGTTCGAGATGTCGCAAAGCATGCTGGCCTGGTCCGATCTGGGCACCGCCCGCCTGCCTGCGGGCAACATCCCCGGCCTGCCCGAAGGGTTTGGCACCACCAGCGTGGAACGGATGCAGTGGATCGAGGCGCATTACGCCCATTTGCGCGCGATCTTTCGCGACGACGATGATTTTCTGGAATATGACGTGGCCGACCCCATGGCCCGGGACCTGATCAGCGGCTTTATCGAACGGCCGGTGAACTGGTGGGGCCGGACCAATGTGAACAAGTTGAATGAGGTTGCGTGATGCAGATCCACCTGCATATCGGTCTGGAACAGGTGGGCGCGCATCGTCTGCAAAACGTGCTGGCAGCCAAGCGGGATCAGTTGATCACCAAGGGTGTGCTTTTTGCCCGCAGCCCCGGCAACAAGAACCATACCCGGCTGTACATGGCGGTCACGGACGCGGCCCATATTGACCCGCTGCGTTACAATCGCGGGTACATTACCGGTGACAAGCAGAAGGTGCTGCATGACACGGTGGCCGCCGATCTGACCAAGGAAGTGGCACAGTTTTCGCCGGATCACCTGATCCTGTCAGCCTCGCAACTGGGCGTCAGCCTTGTCTCAAAATCCGAGTTGGAGCGGGTGAAGGCGCTGTTGGCCCCGCTGTCGGATGACATTCGCATCATTGCCCATATCGACGAGCCTGCCCGCCTGCTGGCGCGGCATTACGGCGAACAGGTTCTGGAAGGGCGTGGCGCGCCCCTGACGCAGGAACTGGACCTGGCGGGCACGCGGACATGGTGGGCCGATGCGCTGTCGCTGGCCCCCCGGATCAACCCGCAGGCGGGCGTGTTCATTGAAACGCAGGCCCCACCTTGCTGGCTGGATTATGCAGCGCTTGAACGCCATTGGAATGCCGTTTTTGGCGAGGGTGCGCTGAGGTTCCGCGCCTATGATGCCGAGGCCTTTGCGGCAGAGACCGTCACGGACGAACTGCGCGCGGCGTTCGAGATAGAGCCAACCATCGGCAAGGCGGCAAAAGGCAAGGTGTTCCCCGAACCGTCCGCTGCCGGTCTGGCCCGCGGGCGGCAGTTGAATGCGTTGCTGTTGAAGGTGCTGGCAGGGGAAAAGCGCATTCTGCCCCGGCAGTTGTGGCGGTCTTTCGTGTCAGAGGTGCAGGTGCCCGGCAACCCGATTGATCCCGGCAGCCTGTCAGCGATTTCCAAGGGGTTTGCGGCGCAGAACAAGGCGATTGCCAAGGCGCATGGGCTGCCTGCATCGCTGTTCAAGGCCCCGAAGGCGGCAGAAGACTGGACCGAGGCGGATCCGACACTGGGCTTTCGCGCGTCGCAATATCTGCTGGGGTTCATGTGGCGCATCGACAAGGCCACGCACGAAGAACGCAAGACCAAGGCCGCCGACCTGGCGCGCCTGAACGGGTCCGCGGCCCCTGCCCCCGCGTCGGTGGCTGACCCCGTGCCCGAAGACGGGCTGACCGACAGCGCGCGTGCGTTGATGCCACCGCTGGCGAAACAGAATTTTGAAAAGCTGCGCGCGTCATCCTTTGCCCCGCACAACAAGCTGGGGGCCGTGAACGAGGAAGAACTGGCCGCCGCCTATACCCCCATCGAAAAGCGCAAGTTGCCCAAGGGATCAACCGGCAATGTCATCGTCGGCTGCATGAAGAACGAGGCGCCCTATATCGTGGAATGGGTCGCCTATCACCGCGCCATGGGTGTCGACAATTTCCTGATCTATACCAATGGGTGCGAGGACGGCACGTCCGAAATCCTTGACCGCCTGCAAGAGATGGGCGTGGTCCAGCATCGCAACAACGACGACTGGAAGGGCAATTCGCCCCAGCAATATGCGTTGAACCAGTCATTGAAGGAGCCGCTGATCAAGAACGCCGACTGGATCATCCATATCGACGTGGACGAGTTCATGAATGTGCGCACAGGCAACGGGACCTTGCAGGATTTCTTTGACGCGGTGCCGGATGCCACCAATGTTGCCATGACCTGGCGGCTGTTCGGCCATAATGGCGTGACCGACCTGAAGGACGATTTCGTCATTGACCAGTTTGATCGCTGCGCCCCGAAATTCTGCCCGAAACCGCACACGGTCTGGGGTTTCAAGACGATGTTCAAGAACATCGGCGCCTATGAAAAGATCAGTTGCCACCGCCCGAACAAGCTGAAGCCCGGCCAGAAGTCGAATGTGCGCTGGGTGAATGGTTCTGGCAAGGACATGACCAAGGAAGCGGCCGAAAACGGCTGGAGAAGTTCGAAAAAGTCAATTGGCTATGACCTGCTTCAGCTGAATCACTATGCGTTGCGCAGTGCGGAATCGTTTTTGATCAAGCGTCAGAGGGGCCGCGCGTTGCATGTGGACCGGTCCATCGGGATCAACTACTGGATTCGCATGGATTGGTCCGATTTCCGCGACATCACCATCAAGCGCAACCTGCCCCGCCTGCGCACCGAATATGATGCGCTGTTGCAGGATGCCGAACTGCGCAAATGGCACGAATACGGTCTGACATGGCATCGGACCAAGGCGGATGAGCTTCACGCCAATCCGGAGTTCCGGGACCTGTATGATCAGGCCCTCAAGGTCAAACTGACCGAGACCGAGCGGGTGGCCTATGCCCTCGCTCTTGACATGGAGAGTTAGGATGGATGGATCGCCGGTTGAAACACCCATGATCAAGACCCCGCGGGGCCTTCTGTTTCCAAGGGACACCGACGTGGTCAAGCCGCGCATCGCAAGTGCGCTGCGGCAAGGCATGTACGAGGCCAAGGAGGGCAACGCGGTGCTGCGCGTCATTCAGCCCGGCGACGTGGTGATGGAACTGGGCGGCGGCATCGGCTTCATCTCGACCCTGGTGGCCAAGAAAAGCCCCGCCGCAGAGGTGCATGTGTTCGAGGCCAACAGTGCGCTGGCGGCCTATATCGGTCGGGTGCACGAGGTCAACGAGGTCGAGAACGTGACCGTGCACCACGCCCTTCTGGGCAAGCGCAAGGGCACGGCGGAATTTCACGTGCGCGGCAATTTCCTGGCGTCGTCCGTGAATGCCGACAATGCCGATGGCGTGACCCGGACCGAAACCGTGGAGGTGGTGAATGCCAATCAGCAGACCAAGGCGATCAAGCCGACGGTGCTGGTCTGCGACATCGAGGGGAACGAGGCCGAGCTTTTGCCCGAGATGGACCTGAGCAGCCTGCGCGCCGCGGTGATCGAGTTGCATCCACAGTGGATTGGCCCCGAGGGCGTGAACGCCGTCTTTGGTGCCCTGATGGGGGCGGGCCTTGCCTATTACCCCAAGCTGTCGACGCAGAAGGTCGTGACATTCCGCAGGGCCTGGCCGCTGAAGTGACCCATCTTGCCCTGCTGACGGTCCGGAACGAGGCGGCGTTCCTGCTGGAATGGCTGGCCCATCACCGGGCCGTCGGCTTTGACGATTTCCTTGTCTTTTCAAATGATTGCGACGATGGCACCGACGTCATGCTGGACCATCTGGCCGGGCTGGGCTGGCTGACCCATGTGCGCAATGACGGCCCCTATGACAAGGGTGGTATCCAGTTCACGGCGCTGAAGGCGGCCGCCAGGATGGATCAGGTCAAGCGGGCCGACTGGATCCTGCCCGTCGATATCGACGAGTTCGTGAACATCCATGTGGGCGACGGCACGCTAGCGGACCTGCACAGCGCCCTGCCCGACGCCACCGCCATCACGCTGACGTGGCGGCTGTTCGGGAACAACGGGCAGGTGCGATATGCGGACCGGCCGGTGACGGACACGTTCCCGATGGCCGCGCCCAAGGTGCTGCACTGGCCCTGGCGGGCATCGATGTTCAAGACGCTGTACGCCAATGACGGGACATACCGCAAACCCGGCGTGCACCGGCCCCGTGACGTGGACGAGGCCAAGCTGGAACAGGCCCGCTGGTTCGACAGTCACGGGCGGGAACTGGAGGATCAGTTCAAGACACGCCGCATCTTTTCGACCTATGGCCGCGAAAACTTCGGGTTGGCGCAGCTCAATCACTATCCGCTTGGGGCCATGGAAAGCTATATTCTGAAGACGGACCGTGGGCGCGCGGTTCACGCCGACGACGCCTTGGGTATGGATTATTGGGTCGAGCGGAACTTCTGCACGGACGAAGACCGCACGATCCAGCGTTACGCCGTGCGGCGGGACACCATTCTGGCCGAGTTGAAGGCCGATGAAACACTTGCCGCGCTGCATGATCAGGCCGTCGCATGGCGCAAGGCCCGCTTTGACGCGCTGATGGAACAAGAGCCGTTTCGCGCCCTGTTTGGCCGTCTGCTGATGACGCCGCCCACGCGGCCCGTGCCGCCCAAAGCCGCGCAATTCATGATCCGATACGCCAATCGCGCGCGCCAATCGGCGCAATAGTCGCTCAAATTTTCCGCAATTCTGCCCCAATGCAGCGGTACTTCAGTCGCAACCCGCGCGTTCAAATGCGGGATGTGAGGATAGAGTGATGCAGGACCAAGTGACCCCGTTCGAGCCGGACATGGCAGACCTGCCGAAAGGCGAATGGCTGACGCGGCTGGCACAAACCGCTGAAACGCATGGGTTTTTCCAACCCCTGGGGCGCAAGCATTTTGCCGCCCATATCCGTCGCGGTGACACGTTGGTGGTGACCTTCGAATCGGTGCAGGGCATGCGGGCGCTGACCGAAGGGGCCGAACCGCTGGGCTGGTCCATGGTGCGCGACAATGACTGGTCGCATCTGTGTATCGCGTCGGACGGCGACACCTGGTTCCGGGATCGCCATGTCATCGGCCTGTTTGACCAGATGGTGGATGACGGGTTTTTCGACGATTTCGAAACGGTGCTGTTCTATGGTGCGGGGCCCTGTGGCTATGCCGCGGCCGCCTATTCCGTCGCCGCACCCGGCGCCCAGGTGCTGGTGATCCAGCCCCAGGCCACGCTGGACCCGCGCGTCACCGAATGGGATGACCGGTTTGTCGAGATGCGGCGCACCGATTTCACTTCGCGCTATGGGTACGCGCCCGACATGCTGGATGCCTGCAACCAGGCCTATGTGCTCTATGATCCGGTCGAGACGCTGGACGCCATGCACGCGGCGCTGTTCACCCGCGCAGGGGTGACCCAATACCGGATGCGCAACATGGGCGATGCGCTTCAAAGCGATCTGATGAACATGAACGTGCTGCCCGACCTGATGGAGATGGCGGCAGAAGGCACATTGGATGACCTGCAATTCGCCAAAGTCTACCGCGCCCGCCGCACCTATCCCGGCTATCTGCGCCGGGTGATGGCCGCGCTGGATCGCGATGACCGCACCGAACTGACCTACATCATGGCGCGCAATGTCGTGGCGCGCATGAAAAAGGCCCCCCGGTTCCAGCGTCGTCTGGCCGAATTGGACGGCTTGCGCAAAGCGGCAGACGCACCAGACGAGGGCTAGCAACCCGTGCCCGGCCCATGCTAACGCCGGGCCATGACGACGCTGACCATTGCCCGCCCCGACGACTGGCATCTGCATCTGCGCGATGGCGCGATGATGCGGGCCGTTCTGCCCTGGACCGCCCGCGATTTTGCCCGCGCGATCATCATGCCCAACCTCGTGCCACCGGTTGTGACGGGTGCACAGGCCGCCGCCTATCGCGACCGTATCCTGGCCGCCCTGCCGGACGGCATGGCGTTCGAGCCGCTGATGACGCTGTACCTGACCGAAGACACCGATGCCGATGACGTGGCCGCCGCCCATGCCAGCGGGCTGGTGAAGGCGGTCAAGCTGTACCCCGCCGGGGCCACCACCAATTCTGCCTCCGGTGTCGCAAATTTCGACAACGTTCGCCCGGTGCTGGAGCGGATGGCAGAGGTCGGACTGCCGCTTTGTGTGCATGGCGAGGTCACGGACCATGACATCGACATCTTTGACCGCGAGGCGGTGTTCATCGACCGTGTACTGGACCCGACCCGCCGCGCCACGCCCGGGTTGCGCGTGGTGATGGAACATATCACCACCGCCAACGCCGTTGACTATGCCCGCGCTCAGGATGACAGCCTGGGTGCCACGATCACGACGCACCACCTGGTGATCAACCGCAACCATATCCTGGCAGGCGGGATCAAGCCGCATTACTACTGCCTGCCCGTCGCCAAGCGCGAAGAGCACCGTCTGGCCTTGCGTGCAGCCGCCACCAGTGGCGAAGAACGTTTCTTTCTGGGCACTGACAGCGCGCCGCACACCGATGCCAACAAGCTTTTGCCCTGCGGGTGTGCGGGTTGCTTCACCGCCCCCAACACGCTGCCCATCCTTGCCCAGGTGTTCGAGCAGGACGGCGCGCTGCATCACCTGGAACGGTTCACGTCCCGGAACGGGCCCGCCTTTTACGGCCTGCCCGTGAACACCGACACCGTCACCCTGACCAGATCCCCCCCTGACCTGCCCGGCCATGTCGATACGGACGAGGGTCCTGTCACGGTCTTCGACCCCGGCTTTGACCTGCTCTGGGCGGTGACCTGATCCTCCTTCACTTTGCAAGATAAACTCCCGCCGGAGGCTCCCGCCCTCTGCACAAGCGCAACATCTGAAAGCAACAGCACCATGATCCCGACCAGCTACCCCACATCCGAAGACATGGCGCGCCTGACGGCCCGTATGCTGCTGGAAATCAAGGCCGTGCATTTCAACGCGGCCGAACCGTTCATTCTGTCGTCCGGCCTGCCATCGCCAACCTATATCGACTGTCGCAAGTTGATCTCGTTCCCGCGCATCCGCGCCACGTTGATGGATTTCCTGACCGTCACCGTCATGCGCGACGCGGGCTTTGAGGCGTTTGACAACATCGCGGGCGGAGAGACCGCTGGCATGCCCTTTGCCGCGCTTGTGGCGGAACGCATGGGGCTTCCGATGACATATGTGCGCAAGAAGCCGAAGGGATACGGGAAAAACGCCCGCATCGAGGGCGTGATGACCGAGGGCGAGCGTGTCTTGCTTGTCGAGGATCTGACGACGGATGGCGGCTCAAAGCTCAGCTTTGTGGATGCGATCCGTGACACCGGGGCGACCTGCGCGCACACGGCCGTGATCTTTTATTATGGCATCTTCCCGGAGACGGAGAAGACACTGGGCGATCATGGTGTGACGCTGCATTCCTTGTGCACATGGTGGGATGTGTTGGCCGAGGCGAAGGCCTCCGGTGCCTTTGACGATGCAACCCTGAGCGGTGTCGACGCGTTCCTGAATGACCCGCGCGGCTGGCAGGCGGCGCGCAGCTGAGACATCTTTGTCACGTCGGGCCCGTATGGTGTAAACGCCCGCTGACACATCGGGAGGAAATTGGGGACAAATCCCAGTTTTCTGTGGATAGCGTGATGTGGACGCCATGTGCATAAAACGATTCGTCCGGCCCGCCCCGTCGCGGCGTCGCCGCGCGCCCTCATCATCTCGTGACATTTGCGCAGGAATACACTAGATATGGATAGGCCCATTTCCGGCGCCGCGATATGCACAGGCTTATCCCCGCATATTTCCAGATCGCCACTGTGACCGGGCTGTGACATCCCCCACCCTCACGGGGACAGACAGAACAACGAGCAGAGAGTGGGGCAATGAACGAGATTGCGGCAATCAATCCGACGGGTGTGGCGGTTCAGGACGCCGAGACCATGCCCCACTCGATCGAGGCCGAGCAGCAATTGCTGGGCGCGATCCTGACCAACAATGACATCTACGACCGGGTCGCGGCGATCATCAGTCCCGATCATTTCTATGACCCGGTGCATGCGCGCATCTTCGAGATTTCCGCCGCCCGGATCGCCAAGAACAACCTGGCCTCGCCCGTGACGCTCAAGGCGTTCATGGAGGATGACGAGGGCCTGAAGGAGCTGGGTGGCCCGGCCTATCTCGCGCGGCTTGCGGGGGCCGCGATCAGCGCCTTTGCCGTGCGTGACTATGCCCAGATGATCTATGATCTTGCAGTGCGCCGCGACCTGATCCAGCTGGGGCGCGACATCAGCGCCAAGGCGGCCAAGGTCGATGTCGCCTCGGAACCGAGGGAACAGATTGTCGAGGCCGAACAGGCGCTTTACAAGCTGGCCGAACAGGGCACGTCCGAGGGTGGTTTTCAAAGCTTTCTCAAGGCTGTAACCGACGCGGTTAATGTGGCCAACGCCGCCTATCAGCGCGAAGGGGGCCTTGCCGGCATCTCGACCGGGCTGATTGACATGGACAAGAAGCTGGGCGGGTTGCACCCGTCTGACCTGTTGATCCTTGCGGGCCGACCGTCGATGGGGAAAACCTCGCTTGCCACGAACATCGCCTTCAACATCGCCAAGGCCTACAAGAAGGGCCTGAAGCCCGACGGGTCTGAGGGGGCCATCGAAGGCGGTGTCGTCGGCTTTTATTCGCTTGAGATGAGCGCGGAGCAGTTGGCTGCACGGATCCTGTCCGAGGCGGCCGAAGTGCCGTCCGAGAACATCCGGCGCGGCGACATGACCGAGGCCGAGTTCCGCCGGTTCGTGGACGCGGCCAAGCAGCTTGAGGCCTGCCCGCTTTATATCGATGACACCCCCGCCATCCCGATTGCCCAGCTTGCGGCGCGGGCACGGCGGTTGAAGCGCACCCATGGTCTGGACGTGTTGATTGTCGACTATTTGCAGCTGGTGCGCGGCGGGGCCGACAACCGGGTGCAGGAGATCGCGGAGATTTCCATGGGCCTGAAGGCCATCGCGAAAGAGCTGAACATTCCCGTCATTGCCCTGTCCCAGCTGTCGCGCCAGGTCGAAAGCCGGGATGACAAACGGCCGCAATTGTCGGACCTGCGGGAATCGGGGTCCATCGAACAGGATGCGGACGTGGTGATGTTCGTGTTCCGCGAGGAATATTACAAGGAGCGCGAAAAGCCGGGCGATCACGATCTGGAAGCCATGGCGAAATGGCAGGAAGAGATGGAGCGGCTGCATGGCCGCGCCGAAGTGATCATCGGCAAACAGCGTCACGGCCCCATCGGCACGGTCGACCTGTCCTTCGAAGGGCGGTTCACGCGCTTTGGCAACCTGGTCCAGCCCTGGCAGCAGGGCAATGGCGGCGGCACCGACGTCGGGTTCTGATCCGGAGGACCGCATGCGCGGACGCCATGTTTCAGGGGGCTCTGCCCCCGGCCTGCGGCCTCCCCCGTCGTATTTTCAGTCGGAAGAAGGGCGCATTCCAGCTTTTGATTGGACAGGTGCGGCGTTGTCTTGCACGCTGCGGTCATGCGGTTTCTGTGTGTCTGGCTTTTCCTGGTGGCATCATCCCTGCATGCGCAGGACGGTGTTGAGGTTGACGTCGAGTTGTTTCTTGCCGTCGATGTCAGCCGGTCGATGCAACCCTATGAACTGGAAATCCAGCGCCGGGGCTATGCCGCGGCCCTTGTGTCGCCCGAGGTGCAGGCGGCCATCGCCGGCGGATTTCTGGGCCGTATCGCCATCACCTATGTAGAATGGGCCGGCGCCGATCATCAACGCGAGATCGTGCCGTGGACCGTGCTGGCCACGCCCCGGGATGCGGCCCGCGTCGCCGCGCAGATCACGGCGCATTTTGACGAGGGGATGCGCCGCACCTCGATCTCGGGCGCGTTGACCCATGCCGCCGACAGTATCTATGCCAATGGGTTCGATGGCTTGCGCCGGGTGATCGACGTGTCGGGCGACGGGCCGAACAACATGGGCGATCCCGTCACGCAGGCCCGTGACGCCGTTCTGGCACGTGGTATCACCATCAACGGCTTGCCCCTGATGACGCAGGATGAGGGCCTCATGGCCCGGTGGAACATTCCCGATCTGGACGTCTACTATACCGCGTGTGTGATCGGGGGCACCGGTGCATTCGTGGTGCCGGTTCTGGACTGGTCCGAGTTCGAGGACGCGGTGCGGCGCAAACTGGTCCTGGAGATTGCTGGTCAGCCTGTCCGCCTGTGGCGGGCCCAGGCCCGGGCCGAGGCGCAAGCACCCTACAATTGCATGATCGGCGAGGAAATCTGGCTGCGCAATCGCGACATCTTTGCCCTGCCCTGACGCAGGCGCGCTTTTTCCCCTTCACCAATCCGCGCGCTCCTGCCAAACAGGCGCGCATGACGTCCGCGACACTCTCGATCGACCTTGGCGCATTGGTGCGCAACTGGCAGGCTCTGGACGCCCTGAGCGAGGGCGAGACGGGGGCCGTGGTGAAGGCCAATGGCTATGGGCTTGGTGCCCCGGTTGTCGGTCGGGCCTTGATGCGTGCGGGGGTCCGCAGCTTTTTCGTGGCCACCGCGGAGGAAGGCAACATTTTGCGCGCCGCCATCGGGCAAGGGCCCGACATCTATGTCTTTTCCGGACATATGGCGGGGGACACCAAGCCCATGCGCGAGGCGGCCCTGACCCCCTTGCTGAATTCCGTCGATCAGATGCTGCGCCATGTCGAGGCGCTGCCCGGTCACCCCTTTGGCATACAGCTGGACAGCGGCATGAACCGGCTGGGCATGGAGCCGGGCGAGTGGTCCGCCGTGCGCGACATCGCAGTGGCCCAGGGCCCGACCCTGATTATGTCGCACCTGGCCTGCGCAGATGAGCCGGACCACGCGATGAACGCGCACCAGCTGGCCGAGTTTCGCGCGATGACAGACGGGCTGGAGGCCCGCAGGTCGCTGGCGGCCACGGGTGGCACGCTTTTGGGCCGCCCCTATCATTTCGACATGACCCGGCCGGGCATCGGTCTTTATGGCGGGCTGCCCTTTGTGGACGCCGTGCCTGTTGTCACGCTGGATCTGCCGGTCATTCAGGTGCGCGACGTGATGCAGGGCGAAACGGTGGGCTATGGCAATACCTGGACCGCGCCGCGCGATGCGCGGATTGCCACCGTATCGGGGGGCTATGCCGATGGGCTGATCCGCGCGATGGGTTCCAAGGCCACCCTGTTTGCAGGGGATGTCCCCTGTCCCGTTGTGGGCCGCGTGTCCATGGACCTGATGACGGTCGATGTGACCGAACTGGACCACGATCCAGCGGAACTGCAATTGATGGGGCGTCACCAGTCGGTGGATACCGTGGCCGAGGCCGCAGGCACGATCGGGTACGAGATTTTGACCTCGCTTGGCCTGCGCTATGCCCGGAACCTGATGACATGAAGCTGCTGGCCGGGATCGGTGCGGTGACCCTTGGCCTGTTGGCGGCCATTGGTCGCGTCGCCATGTTCTTCGGCGCGGCGGTCAGCCATCTGGTGCGGCCCCCGTTCTATCCGCGCGAATTCGCGCTGGCCCTGTTGAACATCGGGTGGCTGTCCTTGCCGGTTGTGGGCCTGACGGCCATTTTCACGGGGGGCGCGTTGGCCCTGCAGATCTATGCCGGGGGCGCGCGGTTCAATGCCGAAGCCGTGGTGCCGCAGATCGTGGCCATCGGCATGGTGCGCGAATTGGGCCCGGTGCTGGTGGGCCTGATGATCGCGGCGCGCGTGACCTCGTCCATCGCGGCCGAGATTGCGACGATGAAGGTCACCGAACAGATCGATGCGCTGGTGACCCTATCGACGCATCCGATGAAATACCTGACCGTGCCGCGTGTGCTGGCCGCGACGCTGGCGGTGCCCCTTCTGGTTGCCGTAGGCGACATCATCGGCATCTTTGGCGGATACGCGGTGGCAACCGGCACGCTGGGCTTCAATGCGGCGGCCTACATTCAGAACACCGTCGATTTCCTGGAGCTGCGCGACATCACCTCGTCCCTTGCGAAGGGGGCTGTGTTTGGGTGTCTGGCCGCCTTGATGGGCTGCTATTTCGGGATGAATTCGGGCCGGGGCGCGCAGGGTGTGGGCCGTGCGACAAAAGGATCGGTCGAGGCCGCCGCCGTCCTGATCCTTGCCGCCAACTTCGTTCTGACAGGGGTGTTCTTTTCGCTATGATCACGCTGTCGGACGTTCACAAATCCTTTGGTGCCAACCATGTGTTGCGCGGCGTCGACCTGCAGGTGGACAAGGGCACGTCGATGGTCATCATCGGCGGATCGGGCACCGGCAAGTCGATCACGATCAAGACCATTCTGGGCCTTGTCACGCCTGACCGGGGCACCATTACGGTGGACGGTCAGGATGTGACGCAGACCGGGGATCGGGACGCGTTCCTGGCGCGGTTCGGCATGCTGTTCCAGGGGGCTGCGCTGTTTGATTCGCTGCCCGTGTGGCAAAACGTGGCGTTTCGCCTGTTGCGCGGCAGTCTGGCCCGCCCGAAGGACGAGGCGCGCGAGATTGCCATCGAAAAGCTGCGCCGCGTGGGTCTGACCCCTGACGTGGCGGACCGTCTGCCGGCCGAGTTGTCGGGCGGCATGCAGAAACGCGTGGGTCTGGCCCGCGCCATCGCGGCCGAACCCGAGATCATCTTTTTCGATGAACCCACCACCGGGCTTGATCCGATCATGGCGGGGGTCATCAACGATCTGATCCGGGAGATCGTGACCGAGATGGGGGCCACGACCATGACCATCACCCATGACATGACCTCGGTCCGGACAATCGCCGACACCGTCGCCATGCTGCATGGCGGCAAGATCCGATGGACGGGGCCCGTCGCAGATATTGATGCCGCCGGTGATCCTTATGTGGATCAGTTCATCCATGGGCGCGCCGAAGGTCCGATTGAAACGGTGCGCTGAGCCGCAAACGTGATCCAAAGGCCGCTTGTCAGCGACGCCATGTGTTTGATTGGGGCGCTGCCCCAAACCCCGAAGTATTTTTCGCCAGAAGAAAGGGTCAAGGGGATGAACGACAATGATGGGCAGGTGTCGCGGGTGCACCCGGTTCTTGTGTGGCTGAACCTGTCCCTGCTTGTGCTTTTTCCGGTGGCGTGGGCTGCGCCATTGATGCGGGCGGGGCTGTTGCCCCTGTTCAAGCTCAAGGAGATTTCGATCCTCAGCGGCGTGCAGTCTTTGTGGGGCACGGATGTCTTTCTGGCACTGGTTGTGACCGTTTTTGCCCTTGTGGCCCCGATGGCCAAGACGGTTGGCCTGGCCCTGCTGCATTGGAACCTTTTGCGCCCGCGCCTGGCGCCTGTGCTGCGTGTGTTGGGGAAACTGGCCATGGCCGACATCTTTCTGATCGCCATTTACATCACGGTTGCCAAAGGTGTAGGCGTCGGACGCCTGGAAGTGGCGTGGGGCCTGTACCTGTTCACGGCCTGCATTCTGGTGTCGTTCTGGGTCAGCATTCAAACGGAACGAAACCAGCGTCACGCCCCGGATTGAGCAGCGATTGGAAACAATCGTCGGCTGAAGCACCCGGCAGTCACCACTTTTTGACTGTATTTTCCGAAGCTTAAAGGTATGATCCTGCATCTTTTGTGTCTTCTGGGGGGAAGGCTGGTGAACCATATTGTTTTTGCTGCCCGGGTTTTTGCGGCAACCATGCGCCGCCTGGCGCTTTTTCTTTTTGCGGGTCTGGCCCTTCTTCTGGTGGGGGCGACGGGGATGGCAACGGCCGGACTCTGGCCGTGGATCGATGTCCCGATCATGTGGGACGGCACCCATGTGGTGCAGGCGGGCATGTTTGCGCAGATCGGTCTGACGATCTTTGCCGTGGCCTTGTGTTTCTTCCTGCCCACGAACATCCGCATCATGCAGTTGGAGACCTCGCACCGGCAATTCAATGTCGGCGTGGATGACATCACCCGCGCCTATCACGCCGCCCACCACGGCGACCGCGACGGTGCGTTTACCCTGGGCGACGCGTTCGAAAGCACGCGCGACCGGTTGGCCTTTTTGCGTGATCATCCCGACCTTGGCATGCTTGAGCCCGAGCTTTTGGAACTGGCTGCCAAGATGTCCCATATCAGCCGCGATCTGGCCGAGGCCTATTCCACCGACAAGGTCGAGCGCGCGCGGTCCTTTCTGCAGCAGCGCCAGTTCGAGATCGAGCAGTTCAACGACCGGCTGGAACAGGCCAAGGCCATCCATGGTGAGTTTTCGACGTGGATCAACCGACTGGACCTTGAGGAAAACGTGGCCCGTGCGCAGCTTGAACGCCTGCTGGACGAGATGGAGCGCCTGCTGCCCGAACTGAACCAGCCCGCACAGCCCGCGAAGGTCACCCAACTGCCCATGCGCGTCGAATAGGGCTTGCCCGCCCCTGCACCCGCTGGCAGACCAAACGCCATGGCTAAATCCGCGCCCACCTATTCCTGTTCGTCCTGCGGGGCCACGTTCTCGAAATGGTCGGGACGCTGCGACAGCTGTGGCGAATGGAACACCATCACCGAAGACACCGGCCTGTCGGCAGGCCCCTCGGGCAAGGGGTTGGGCGCGCAGCGCGGCAGAACGGTTGCCCTGACCGACCTGAGCACGGAAGAGGCCCCGCCGCCACGCACGCAAAGCAAGGTCGCGGAATTGGACCGTGTGCTGGGGGGGGGCCTTGTGCCCGCCTCTGCCATTCTGGTGGGCGGTGATCCGGGCATCGGGAAATCGACCCTGCTGTTGCAGGCTGCGGCGCGTTTTGCCCGCAAGGGATTGAAGACGATCTATGTCAGCGGGGAAGAAGCCAGCGCGCAGGTGCGCATGCGCGCCCAGCGCCTTGGGCTGGCGGATGCGCCGGTGCAACTGGCCGCCGACACCAACCTGCGCAACATCCTGACCACACTCGAGGCCGAGGCCCCCGGCCTTGCGATCATCGATTCCATTCAGACCATGTGGCTTGATACCGTGGACAGTGCGCCCGGCTCCGTCTCTCAGGTGCGCGCGGCGGCGCATGAGTTGACCACATTTGCCAAGCGCAAGGGCATCAGCGTCATTCTGGTGGGGCACGTCACCAAGGAAGGTCAGATCGCAGGCCCCCGCGTGGTTGAACATATGGTCGACACGGTTCTGTATTTCGAGGGGGAACGCGGCCACCAGTTCCGCATCCTGCGCGCGGTCAAGAACCGGTTTGGCCCGGCGGACGAGATTGGCGTGTTCGAGATGACGGGCAAGGGGCTGGCCGAGGTGACCAACCCGTCGGCCCTGTTCCTGTCCGAACGGGGTGCGCCATCGCCCGGATCGGTCGTGTTCGCGGGTATCGAGGGCACACGGCCCGTGTTGTGCGAGATGCAGGCGCTTGTTGCGCCGTCGCCCCATTCCCAGGCCCGCCGCACGGTCGTGGGTTGGGATGGCGGACGGCTTGCCATGATCCTGGCCGTGCTCGAAGCGCGCTGTGGCATCCCCTTTGCGGGGCTGGACGTCTATCTGAACGTCGCGGGCGGCATGAAGATCAGTGAACCCGCCGCCGATCTGGCGGTCGCGGCAGCACTCTTGTCTGCGCGCGAAGACAGCGCTTTGCCTGCTGACACGGTGCTTTTTGGCGAAATAAGTCTCTCTGGCGCGCTGAGACCCGCCCCCCAGACGGAAAACAGGTTGAAAGAAGCCCAAAAACTTGGTTTTTCCTCAGCCATCGCACCCAAGGGCGGCAAAACCCAAAGTGCGCCCGGAATGACGCTGAAGCGCTTCAGCGACCTGACCGGATTTGTTGGGGACGTGTTCGGCGCAGGGTAAGCGCCCTCGGGGCAGAATAAAGGGGCAGGACCATGGAAGGGTTCACCATCATTGACGGCGTCGTTGCCGTGGTCATCATCCTGTCGGCCCTTCTGGCCTATGGGCGCGGGTTCGTGCGCGAAGCCATGGCAATTGCGGGCTGGATCGCGGCCGCGATCCTGGCATTCCTGTTCGCCCCTCGGGTCGAGCCGCTGGTGCGCGAGATCCCCGTTGTCGGCGAGTTCATCGCCGACAGTTGCGAATTGAGTATCATCGGGGCCTTTGCCCTCGTCTTTACCATCGCGCTGATCGTGGTGTCGTTGTTCACGCCGCTGTTTTCATCGCTGGTGCAACGGTCGGCCCTCGGGGGCTTGGATCAGGGGCTGGGCTTTCTCTTTGGCGTGGCCCGGGGCGTGTTGCTGGTGGCCATCGCGTTCTTTGTCTATGACACCGTGATCACCGGACAGGAATTCACCATCGTGGATGAAAGCCGGTCGGCCGCCGTCTTTGGCCGCTTTACCGGACAGATCGAAGAGCAGAACCCCGAACAGGCGCTTGGGTGGATCACCCGACAGTACGAGAGCCTTGTGGGGGCCTGCAGCGAATAAGCTCCTTTGGGCCGCAGGGAATCAGACAATTCAGAGGCAGTGTCGCCGCACGCGGCACGCGGTCGTGGTTAACCAGTGGTGAATTGCGTCGCCCGCAAGCGGAGAGTGCACGCCCTGCACCCCCCACTGGTGACTGTGGCGAAACAGCGCCCGGCTTTGGCCGTGGTTGTGACGAAAAAGCGGCAGATTTGTGGAGCGTTCTGGTCGCCAGAACACATCACACACAGACCTGCCCCGGAGGACACAATCATGTTTCTGAACCACGACACAGCATTCGCAGAGATCACCCCTGTTGCCAGCCCCATGACGCCGCGCATTTCGGCAACGATGACGGCCCACACGATGCTTGAAACCGAAGCCGGGTGGACCACCGTCGATGGCCTGCAAGCCGGGGACGCGGTGGCGACCCTGGACGGCGGGTTTGCCCCGATCACGGCCATCACCCGGTCAGATCGCGCCGCCCCCCTCGTGCACATTCCGGGTGGCGTCCTGTCCACCTGTTCCGATATCACCCTGCCTGCCGATGCCTATGTGGCGCTGCATACCCCGGCCGGCTGGATCGACGCCCCGGTTGTCGCGATCCCGGTCAAGGCGCTGAGCGGGTGGCGCGGTGTGCGACCGACCCTGTTTCACGGGCCTGATCTGGCGCAACTGCACTTTGACACCGAAGAGATGATCTTTGCCCAGACGGGCCTGTTGATCCACGCGGCCCCGGCCACGGAAGAGACCTTTTTTCCCCGCCTCGACTATGGCAATGCGCGTGCGATGCTGGCTGCGACCGCCGGCAAGTTTGGCCAACCGGACACTGTCGCTGCGTAAAGGGTCGCAGTTTGTGATCCTTTCGTGACAGGAACAGCGGGGCTTGGTACACCGCGCCCATATCCCCTTCACGGATTCGGAGCCGCCCCTTGTCCGATTTTGCCGCCGCCCCGCACATGCCGCCAGCACACCCGTTTGACGACGACAAGCTGAAGGAAGAGTGCGGGATTTTCGGGGTCCTCGGGACCATGGACGCGGCCAATTTCGTGGCCCTGGGCCTGCACGCGCTGCAACACCGGGGGCAAGAGGCGGGCGGCATCGTCGCCTTCCACCCTGACCACGGCTTCAACTCCGCCCGCCGCTTTGGGTACGTCCGCGACAACTTTACCAGCCAGGACGTGATGGAAACGCTGCCGGGGTCGCTGTCCATCGGACATGTCCGATACTCGACCGCTGGATCCAAAGGACAGACCGCGATCCGCGACGTGCAGCCCTTCTTTGGTGAATTTGCCATGGGGGGCGCCGCCATCGCCCATAACGGCAACATCACAAATGCCGACGCTCTGCGGCGCGAGTTGATCGAACGCGGCTCGATCTTCCAAAGCTCGTCCGACAGCGAATGCATCATCCACCTGATGGCGCGCAGCCTGCAACGCAATATCCCCGAACGGATGGAAGACGCGCTGCGCCGGGTTGAAGGCGCGTTTTCGGTCGTCGCCATGACCCGGACCAAGCTGATCGGCGTGCGCGACGCGCTTGGGGTGCGCCCGCTGGTGCTGGGCAAGCTGGACACCGGTTATGTTCTGAGTTCCGAAACCTGCGCGCTCGATATCATCGGCGCCGAGTTTGTACGCGAGATCGAACCCGGCGAGATGGTGGTGATCACCGATCAAGGGATCGAAAGCCGGCACCCGTTCCGCCCCAAGGCGTCCCGTTTCTGTATCTTCGAACACGTGTATTTCAGCCGTCCCGACAGTATCCTCGGGGGCCGGTCCGTCTATGAGACGCGCGAGAATATCGGCCGCGAACTGGCCAAGGAAGCGCCGGTGGAGGCAGACCTTGTCTGCCCTGTCCCTGACAGCGGCACGCCTGCGGCCATCGGTTTTTCGCTGGAGTCGGGCATTCCTTATGCCATGGGGATTATCCGCAACCAGTATATGGGCCGCACCTTTATCGAGCCGACCGAGCAGATCCGCAACATGGGCGTGCGCCTGAAGCTGAACGTGAACCGCGCCCTGATCCGCGGCAAGCGCGTGATCCTGGTGGATGACAGCGTCGTGCGCGGCACGACGTCGCGCAAGATCAAGGAGATGATCCTGGATGCGGGCGCGGCAGAGGTCCATTTCCGCATCGCCTCGCCCCCCACGGCGTGGCCTTGTTTCTACGGCGTCGACACGCCGCAACGCGAAAAGCTGCTTGCGGCCACCATGAGCGAAGAAGAGATGACAGAACATCTGGGCGTCGACAGCCTCAAGTTCATCTCGCTTGATGGTCTTTACCGCGCCGTGGGCGAGGCCAAGGGGCGCGATGCGTCCAGCCCGCAATATTGCGACGCCTGTTTCTCGGGTGAATACCCGGTCGAGCCTGCCGACATGATCGAAAAAGGGTTCGAGATGAAGGCGGCTGAGTAATCCTGCTGACAAAATCTGCCATGTGCCGGTCGTATGCTGGCATGATGAACATGACCCCACCCGACTTTCTTGCCCGGATCGAGACCTGGCCCCAGCCCGCACAAACGCAGTTCGTGAAGCTGCGGCAGATCGTCCATGATGTCGCCACATCCGCCGAGATCGGCCCGCTGGACGAAAGCCTGAAATGGGGCCAACCGTCCTGGCGACCCAAGCGCGCGCGCGTAGGATCGACCTTGCGCGTGGACTGGTCCCCCTCCACACCCGATCGCCTGCTGGCGTTTGTCGATTGCAAGACCAACCTCGCCGCACAGATGGACACCCGCTTTCCCGGGCAGTTCCACAATGACGGGCGGCGGGCGTTGGGCTTTGACCTGGACAAGCCGCTGGATGAAGATGCGGTTTGGCAGCTGGTTCACCTGACCCTGACCTACCACCGGGCCAAGCGCGCCGCCTGATCAGCGCGCCTTTGCCACCTGCCCGCACGTCAATGGGCAAGGGGCCGCGCATGGCCCTACGCCCCCGTTCACCCTGCCCAGCCTCCATGTTAGCGGCGCGCTCCGAAAGGAGGGTTCACCCCTATCATGACTGACCCCACAAATGACATCACCGCCAATCTGGCGACCCAGCGCGGAGCGTTGCCACTGCGCAACCTGCAACTGATCGGCATTGCGGGCACCCAAGAGCACCCCCGCGCCCTGCTGCGCACGGCAGGCGGGCAAACCCGACTGGTTCGCGTTGGCGACACCCTGCGCCAGGGCGCCGTCATCGCAATTGGCGCGGACAGGATCGTGCTGAACGGCGGCATGGGCCAACGTACGCTCACCCTGCCCGACCAACCCCGCGCCGCTGCTTGACCTGAGCGCGCGCACGGGGCACACCGCCGCCATGACACAGACCGCCCTGATCACCGGAGCGTCCCGCGGCCTTGGCGCTGCGCTTGCGCTGGCCCTCGCACCGACCCATCACATCATCGCCGTCGCCAAGACCACCGGCGCCCTGGAAGACCTGGATGACCAGATCAAGGCCCGCGGCGGCAGTGCCACGCTGGCGCCCATGGACATCGGCAACGATGCGGCCATGCAGACCCTATGCCGTGGTATTTTTGACCGCTGGAACAGCCTGGACATGTGGGTGCACTGCGCCGTGCACGCGGCACCGCTGTCCCCGGCCAACATGATCAATGACAAGGACATGGCCAAATCCATCGCGGGCAATGTCACGGCCACATCGACCTTGATCACCTATATCGCCCCGCTTCTGGGCGAGGCCGGGCGCGCCGTTTTCTTTGACGATCCGGTGGCCGGGCAACCGTTCTACGGAGCCTACGGGGCCACAAAGGCCGCTCAGATCGCCCTGGCCCGCAGCTGGCAGGCCGAAACGGCGCGCACCGGGCCACGGGTGCATATCGTG
Organism: uncultured Tateyamaria sp.; assembly: GCF_947503465.1. Lineage (NCBI taxonomy): Bacteria > Pseudomonadati > Pseudomonadota > Alphaproteobacteria > Rhodobacterales > Roseobacteraceae > Tateyamaria > uncultured Tateyamaria sp. The sequence continues at coordinate 847,195 of NZ_CANNDN010000001.1, forward strand.
ACGCCTACGCCGATGCCCACGGCCACGCGTGCCCGGTTTCACCCTGGCGAAGACCGGTCGGCGCTGAATGACCCGGCAGGCGAAGCGGCGCGCATCCTCTCTGAAATCAACGGTTGAACGCGCGGTCCGGTCGTGGCCCAATGCGGCCATGCTGTCCCGTCTCACCAGGTTTGATCGCCCCCGCCCTGCCGCGCAGGCAGGCGCATTGCAGGCCATCTATGATGCGGCGGCAACGGGCTGGCAGGACGGCATCTCGAAACTCGGGTTCGTCACCGCCTATGCAGAGCTGATGCAAGCCACCGCGCACCGTCCCGCGCGGCACGTACTGGATGTTGGGACAGGTACAGGCGCCTTTGCCAATGCGTGGGTTGCGGCCCGCGGCCATCCGGACGCGCTGACACTCACCGACATTTCCCCTGCCATGCTGGGCGCCGCCACCAAACGCCTGCCTACCGCCAGCACGCGCGTCGCGGCGATCGGCGATCCGCTGGAAGGCCTGCCACCGCAAGACGTCGTCCTTTGCGCGCACGTGGTCGAACATCTTGAAAACCCGGCCTCGGCCCTGCGATGGCTGCATGATCGGCTGGCGCCGGGCGGGATGCTCGTCCTGGCCCTGTCGCGCCCACACTGGTGCACCGCGCTGGTCCGCTGGCGCTGGGGCAACGCGGCCTATGCACCCACGGAGGCGCGCACCATGCTGGCACAGGCCGGGTTCACCGATATCGCATTGCACCCCTTCACCAAGGGGCCGCCGTCCCGCGTATCGCACGGCTACATCGCGCACCGCCCTTGAAAGGCCCACGGCACTGCGGCCCTTGCGAGACGGTCCTTGTGCCCTGTTTCAAAAAAGTCGCCGCCGGAGGCTCCGACAGTTGCCCCAAGGGGCGCACATCCATAGTAAGGCCCAAAGGGGCAACACATGCGCATTCTCATCACCAATGACGACGGTATCTCGGCCCCCGGCCTGACGGTGCTGGAACGGATCGCCGCAGATGTGGCCGGGCCGGATGGGCATGTCACGACAGTGGCCCCGGCCTTCGAACAATCCGGTGTGGGACATTGCATCAACTATGCCCGCCCCTTCATGTTCCAGCAGATCGGTCCGCACCGCTACACGGTCGAAGGATCGCCGGCCGATTGCGTGCTGGCCGCCCTGCACCAGGTGCTGGACGGCCCGCCGGACCTGATCCTGTCCGGGGTGAACCGGGGCAACAATTCGGCAGAAAACGCGCTGTACTCGGGAACGCTGGGTGCAGCGATCGAAGGGGCGCTTCAGGGCGTGCTTTCCATAGCCCTGTCGCAGTATTTCGGGCCCGAGAACCGCGCGCTTGATGATCCGTTCGAGGCGTCGGCGACCCACCTCAAGGATGTAGTTGAGCGGATTGTCGCCGCCACGCCGGAGGTGCAGCCGGGCTACCAGCTGTTTTACAACGTCAATGTCCCGCCGGTTGCGGCCGCATCCGTGCAGGGCACCAAACTGGTCCCGCAAGGCCTCCGACCCGGTGTCGGCTTTCACACCGAACAGACGCAATCACCCAATGGACGCAACTTCCTCTGGATCAAGGGCGGCAATCAGCAGGTGCCGACGGCGCCGGGCACGGATGCTGCCGTAAACCTTGACGGCTACATCTCGGTCACCCCCATGCGCGCCGATTACACCGCCCATGACATGCTGGGGCAGTTGGGGTCCATCGCCACATGAGTGACGACGCCGCCGACCTCGCCACACGCAAGATGCAGTTTCTTTACGCCCTGCGCTCAAAGGGCGTGACGGACAAGCGCGTGCTGCAGGCCATGGAGGAAATCGACCGTGGGCCCTTTGTCCGTGGGCTTTTTGCCGAACGCGCCTACGAAGACATGCCCTTGCCCATCGCCTGTGGGCAAACAATCAGCCAGCCGTCGGTCGTGGGCCTGATGACCCAGGCGTTGCAGGTCAGCCCCCGTGACAAGGTGCTCGAGATCGGCACCGGCTCCGGCTATCAGGCGGCGATCCTGGCCAAGCTGGCGCGCCGTGTCTACACGATTGACCGCCATCGCCGTCTGGTGCGCGAGGCGCGCGACATCTTCGAAGAGCTGAATCTGCACACCATCACCGCAATCACCGGGGACGGATCATACGGGCTGCCGGATCAGGCCCCCTTTGACCGTATCATCGTGACCGCCGCTGCCGAGGACCCGCCGGGCCCGTTGCTGGGGCAGTTGAAGGAGGGCGGGATCATGGTGCTGCCCGTCGGACAGTCCGATACGGTGCAAAGCCTGATCCGTGTGCACAAGACGGCGCAGGGCCTTGAATACGACGAATTGCGCGACGTGCGCTTTGTTCCCTTGCTCGAGGGCTTGGGCAAAGAGTGAAACTGGTGTAAAACAGTGCGCAACCGACAAGGCCCCCACCCACGAGGGGCCCGGCAGAGGACGATGCAGATGATCCCGATGCAAAAGCGCAGCCGCGCGCCCCTGATGATGGCAACCTGTGGCCTGCTGGTACTGGCCGCCTGTGACGAGCCGCTGGATTTCGACCTGCGCGGTCTGGGTGGCGGGTTCTCGACCGCACCCGCGGCACAGAACGCCACCGCTGACCGGCCCCGGCCCGACAATCGCGGCGTCATCTCCTATCCCAACTATCAGGTCGCCGTCGCCAACCGGGGCGACACGCTTGCGGATGTGGCCGCCCGTGTGGGCCTGCCCGCCGACGATCTGGCAAGCTTTAACGGTGTCGCCGCCGATGTGCCCCTGCGCAGCGGCGAGATCATCGCCCTGCCCCGGCGCGTGGCCGAACCGTCGCCGGCCACCGGGGCCATCGGCACCGGACCGATCCAGCCGGGCGCGGTGGACGTGACCACGCTGGCTGGCAATGCCATCGACAATGCTGCGCCGACGCCTGTCGCAGACACCCCGCGCACCGCCTTGCCGCAGACTGGTCAGGAACCGATCCGCCACCGTGTGGAACGGGGCGAGACGGCCTTTACCATTGCGCGGCTCTATCAGGTGCCCGCCAAGTCACTGGCGGAATGGAACGGTCTGGGCGCCGATTTCGCGATCCGCGAGGGGCAGTTCCTGTTGATCCCCGTTGCACGCGTGGCCGCCCCGGACCGCGCAGACACGACCACAACAACGGCCCCCGGCGCCGGTTCACCCACCCCGCTGCCGCCCAGTTCGGCCCAGCCGTTGCCGGAGGACGACACCGCCACCCCACCTGCCGCGGCCCCGGCCCCCGGGACACCGGTTGCAGATGTCGGTGAGACCAGCGCACCCGCGCAGACAGCCGCCATGTCGCTGCCGGTGCAGGGCGCGATCATCCGCGACTATTCCAAAGGCCGGAACGAAGGCATCGACATCCAGGCGGCCCCCGGCACAGCCGTGAAGGCCGCTGCCGCAGGAACCGTCGCGGCCATCACCAAAAGCGCCGAAGGCGTGCCGATCATCGTTGTGCGCCATCCAGACAACCTGCTGACCGTTTACGCAAACGTCACCGATGTGTCCGTGACCAAGGACCAGAGCGTATCCCGGGGCCAGTCCATCGCGAAACTGCGGGACACCGCGGACACCGCCTATGTGCATTTCGAAGTGCGTGACGGTTTCGACAGCGTGAACCCCAATCCGTTCTTTGAATAGCAGCCAACGGGCCTAAAATGTGGCGCAGCGCCCGCAATGCGGGTGATTGCGCCATGTTTGCCGCAAACTTTCCCTCAATTTTCCTAAAACGCCCGTGTTTGGCCCTAAGACCGCCCGGTTGCGGGATCAGAAACAATCCAACGAAACGAATTGGATTGGTTCAGGCCCATGCCTGTCTTTTACGGATACAGCTTTGCCCTGCGCGGCATCCAAACCACGGTCAACGGGGCCGCCAACAACTATGCTTTCGCCCCGACAGGGACATGGAGCTATACGGGCGACACCACCTATTTCGTCGTCAACGAGAATGATGGCGCGACCGTCTTCAACGGCGACGGCAACAACAACGAAACGGTACAGGCCCAGGAACGGTTAGACGGGGCGTTTCCCCAGACCGTGTTCATCGAAGGGACCGAGCGCCAGATCATCTGGGACTATACCTTTACCGTGACGGACGGCACGACGACCTGGCAGGTCGCGGTGATCGATGTCGACCTGAACAATGACAACGACCTGAATGACGGCGCGGATGCCACGGCGACGGACGAAGACGGCTATTTCCTTGTGTTTCCGGACGGGTTGCCCCCGCCCAACACGGATCTGACCATTGGCGGCATTGTCGAGAATGACGAATTTGTCCCTCACGGCGATCTGGGCGGTGCGATCGTGTGTTTCGCATCGGGCACCTTGATTGAAACCCCCTATGGCCCCCGCGCCATCGAAACGCTGCAGGATGGCGATCTGGTCATAACAGATCGCAGCGGCCCGCAACCCATCCTGTGGTGCGGTCAAACCACGGTTGTCGCAAATGGCGAACTGGCGCCCATCGTGATCTCTGCCGGAACGCTTGGCAATGACCGTGACCTGGTTGTGTCACCGCAACATGCCATCCTCCTGAACGATTGGCGTGCCGAATTGCTGTTTGGCCAAGACGAGGTGCTGGTGCGGGCCAAGGATCTGTCATGCCTTGACGGCGTGTATCGCAAGCCCGGCGGGCGCGTGACCTATCACCATATCCTTCTGAGCAGTCACCAGGTGGTGCAATCACACGGGATCTGGAGCGAAACCCTGTATCCCGGTGCCATCGCCATGGGCGCTGTCGGTGATGCCGCACAGGCCGAGATTGCGCGCCTTTTTCCCGATCTCGACGCCTACGGCCCGATGTGTGCCCCTTGCCTGAGAGGGTTTGAGGCGCAGGTGCTGGCGGCCTAGATCGCCACGCCCCGCCGCCCGGCCAGATCGCAGAAAAACTGCCACGCGACACGCCCGGACCGGGACCCGCGCGTGGCCTGCCATTCGATCGCCTCGGCCCTCAATGTGTCCGCGTCCATCTCGACCCCGTAGGCCGCGCAATAGCCCCGGATCATCGCCAGATACTGATCCTGATCGCAGGCATGAAAGCCAAGCCACAGGCCAAACCGGTCCGAGAGCGACACCTTTTCCTCAACCGCCTCGGACGGGTTGATCGCACTGCCCCGCTCGTTCTCGATCATGTCACGCGGCATCAGGTGGCGGCGGTTTGACGTGGCATACAGGATCACGTTATCCGGCCGCCCTTCGATGCCCCCATCCAGAACCGCCTTGAGCGATTTGTAATGCTGGTCATCATGGCTAAAGCTCAGATCGTCACAGAACAGAAGAAAGCGCGCATCGGGCGCCTCGCGCAGCACGTTCAGCAACCGGCCCACCGACGGCAAGTCCTCGCGGTGCAGCTCCACGATCTTCAGCTGCGCATATTCAGCCTCAAGATCACCATGTATCGCCTTGACAAGGCTTGACTTTCCCATACCCCGCGCGCCCCAGAGCAGTGCGTTGTTGGCTGGCAGTCCCTGCGCAAACTGGCGCGTATTGGCCAACAAGGTGTCGCGCGACCGGTCAACGCCCAAAAGCAGATCAAGGGGCACGCGGCTGACGTGGGACACAGGCTCCAACCGGTCAGGTCCGGTCTGCCAGACAAAGGCTGCGGCCGCATTGAAATCGGGCGCTTGCAGCGGGGCCGGCGCCATCCGTTCCAGCGCCGCCGCGATGCGGTCCATCGGATCATCGATCACTTGGCGTCTTCCTCGGGCAGATCACCAAGGTCTTCCTCGTCGTCGAAATACCCTTCTTCGCGCAGCCTGGCGTCGCGCTTGGTCTCGACCCGGGCCACCAACCAGATGGAAATTTCGTACAAGCCATACACCACGGTAAACAGGATCAACTGCGTGATCACATCCGGCGGCGTCACAACCGCGGCCAGCACAAGGATGCCAACCATGGCGTATTTGCGCACGTTGCCAAGGCCCTCGGAACTGACCAGCCCCGCCTTGCCCATCAGCGTCAACAGCACCGGCAATTGAAAGCACAAGCCAAAGGCCATGATGAATTTCAGCGTGATATCAAGGCTTTCATTGACCTTACCGTTGAACACGATCGTCGGTCCATCACCTGCTTCCGGCGTGGCCCCACCCCCCAGAATGCTCGTGAACATGGACGACGCATCGGCAAATCCCAGAAGGAACCGCATGGCCAGCGGCGTCACCACGAACTGGGCAAAGCTGGCCCCCAGAATGAACATCAACGGCGAGGCGACAAGAAATGGCAGAAACGCAGTCTTTTCCTGGCGGTACAGGCCCGGGGCCACAAAGCGCCACATCTGGAAGCCAATCACCGGAAAGGCGATGCCGAAGCCAAAGACCATCGACACCCGAAACAGTGTAAACAGGTATTCCTGCGGGCTGGTATACTGGAAGGTGGGCGACGGATCACCCAGCGCCCGCAACGTGTTTTCGATCGGGTCCAGCAGGAATTCCAGCACGTGGGCCGCGATGAATTCGCCCTGGATCGGGATGAAGAAGATGGTGATGGCAATGATGAACGCGATCACGGACCGGATCAGGCGGGTGCGCAACTCGGCCAGATGCTCGATCAGCGGCGCCGTGCTGTCATCAATGTTCTCTGACTGGCTCATTTAGCTCTCTTTCGGGGCCTGTGCTTCCAGCTCTTCGGCCTTGGCCAGGGCGTCAGCGGCTTCCTTTGCCTTGCGCTCGGCCTGGGCACGGGCGGTCGCGGCCTGGATCTTGCGCGCGTTTTCCGCACGTTCGGCCTGTTCGGCGGCCATCTTGCCAGTCTCGCTTTCAGGGTCGAGGTCCGTCAGGGACGATGTCATGTCCCGCGTCGCATCCTTGACCCCATCCATGGCGCTTTTGACCGGATTGGTGGCTGACTTGATCGTACGTTGGATATCCTTGACACCCGCCTCGTCCGCGGCCTCGTTCATCGCGGTCGAAAACTCGCGTGCCATGCCACGGGCCTTGCCCACGAAACGCCCGACATTGCGAAACACGACGGGCAGTTCCTTGGGGCCGATGACAATCAGTGCCACGATCCCGATGATCAGCAGCTCGGCCAGCCCGAGGTCAAACATGCGCCTTACACCTTGTCTTTATCGGTCTCGGGCGTGATGTCCTTGGCGTCGTCGGCCTTGGCCGCTTCCAGCTCTTCCTTGCCTTCGCTGATGCCCTTCTTGAAGCTGGTGATGCCCTTTCCGACCTCACCCATCAGGCTCGAAATCTTGCCGCGTCCAAACAGCACCAGCACCACAACCGCGATCAGCAGCAGGCCCGGAAGTCCGATGTTTCCAATTCCCATGGTGTCTCTCCCATCTCTCGGGGCGCAGAGTGCGCCCGCTGTCGGACCCTGTTCTATGGTCTTGCCGCACCTGCGAAAAGGCTCAGGGCCGCCCGCCCGGTCACAGACGTGACAAAATTCGGCGAAATTTGCAGTGGCCCGCACGCAACTGACAGGTTAATGTCAGTTGGACCCCGCTAACACAGGCGCATCACCGCTCGAACAACAGGAGATATCGATGCGCACCATGATGACCACCCTTTTTGCCGTCACCCTTGCCCACGCGGCAGCCGGCGAAGGTACCCGGACGTCCGGCCCCGTGGCCGAAATCGTGACGTTCCGCCTGGCCGAAGGCACCGACCCCACCGCATTCATCGCTGCCGCCGACGACATGGGGCCCTTCCTGCGCAGCACAGGTGCCATGATCCAACGCACGCTGTCATCCGACGACACGGGCCTGTGGACCGATCATATCACCTGGACCTCGCTCGAAGCCGCCAAATCCGCCGCCGCACAGATGTTTGAACGGCCCGAGGCGCAACCCTTCATGGCCATGATCAACCCCGAAGGCATGGACATGCGCCACGCGCCGATCCAGCTGCAACAGGAGTAGCATGCGCCGCACCGACCGCCTGTTTGACATCATCCAGATCCTGCGCGACGGACAGTTGCACACAGCGCAGGACATGGCGGATATCTGCGAAGTGTCGGTGCGCACCATCTACCGCGACATGGACACGCTGGTGGCCTCCGGCGTGCCCGTGCAGGGCGAACGCGGCGTGGGCTACATGATCACCGAAGCGATCAGCCTGCCGCCCCTGACGCTCACCACCGAAGAACTCGAGGCGCTGAACCTGGGCATGGCCATCGTGGCGGAAGCCGCCGATGACACGCTCAAATCCGCGGCCCGCACATTGGCGGACAAGATCGACGCGGTTCTGCCGGAACGCACGGTGGCCGAGGCCGACAAGTGGAAATTCGCGGTCTACCCCTTTGCGGATGCCGTGCGCGGCTTTGCCCAGATGCCCACCTTGCGCGCCGCGATCCGGGCCCGGCAGAAACTCCGGCTCACCTACCATTCCAAGGGCGACCGCATCACCACGCGCACCATCCGCCCCTTGCACATGGAATATTGGGGCCGGGTCTGGACGCTCACAAGCTGGTGCGAAATGCGCAATGACTTCCGCGTCTTCCGGGTGGACCTGATCCAAAGCGCCGAGGCACTGCCGGAAATGTTCGTGGACGAACCGGGCAAACGGCTTGCCGACTACGACCCGAACCTGTGACCCTGGTTTCGGAGCCGCCCTCGCTGCATCGTCGGACGACAGGCCGTTGGCAGCTTGCCAAGAGAAATCGCCGAGGGGCCCCGCAAGCGGGGATACGGTCTATTTCTCTTGGGAAGATGGCAGCGACCTGTCAGACGAAAGATCAAGCGAGGGTGGCTCCGAAACCCTGGGTTTGGTGAGCCCGAAGCGAAAAGGCCCCGGGCTGGCGGGTGGGCGAATTTGCGCAGCAAAGAGTGCACCCCGTCAGCGCACCGGCAAGAACACTTCAATCGCCGCCACCGCCATCACGGCCACATCACCCGCGACCGGCACGTCCAGCCCGCCCCGCTCGGCCACAACCTCGACCGTCCCATAGGGCAACACCCCGGCAATCATCTGCACATCCACCGCCTCGGGCCGTGGCACGCCAATGTGCACGACCACGCGCATGCTGTCCCGGTCCACACCCAGCGTGCCAAAGATCGGCAAGGATGCCCCCTGCAAGGCCTGCTCCACCGCGCGCCGCGCCGCCTTGGTATCGTCGCGCCCGTGCAGGTCCACACCCTGCGCCATCTCGATGATCAACCGCTGCTCAGCCACCCTGCATCTCCACCGACACAACCAGTGCGGCCTGCGCCATCACGGTCGGATTGCCCACGCCTTCGGGACGGGCCACATCAAGCCCCCCATGCCCCACGACAAAGGACGTCGCGCCATAGGGAAACACCTCGGCCAGAACGCTGGTATCCACCAGCTCAGGCCGTGCACAGCCGATATGCACTTCGATGCGCATATCCTCTTTGCCCACGCCCATATATTCGGCCAGATTGATCGAGTTGCGCCACAACGCCGCCCGGATCGCCCGCGCCGCGGCCTCGGTATAACTGCCCCGGCGCAGCGAGGTGCCCAGGCCAAACTCCACAATCATCGGATCCTTCATTCCGCCGCCTCCGCGCTGGGAAATACATAGCACTTGTCGCGGCGCACCCGCAGCCACATGACGGTGTCCGGCTGGGGCAGGAACACGCCGGGGACAGTCGCCTTGATGACGGCCAAACCGTCATCCAGCCGAAATTCGACCAGGCTTTCGTTGCCCATGAACCGCGCCCGCACCACATGGGCGCGCGCCGCGGTGCCCTCGGCCGCTGTCGGCCCCGGCCCCACCCCGGCCCGGTCAAAGTCGATCTTCACATGCTGCGGGCGAAACACGATATCGACCTGCGTTCCATCGGCCACGCCGGGGGCCAGGAAGCGGCCAAAGGGTGTCATGGCCAAGGCCCCCTCCACCACCGCGTGCAACCGGTTCGCATCACTGAAAAACGCAACCGATGCCCGGTCCACGGGCCGGGTATAGACGTTATAGGGTGCGCCCTGCTGCACGATCTGCCCGTCGCGCATCAGTGCAATCTCGTCGGCCATGCGCATGGCTTCCTCGGGCTCGTGGGTCACCAGCAGCACACCTGTGTCCTCTTCCTTGAGGATCGCGAGCGTCTCGTCCCGGATGCCGTCGCGCAACCGGTTGTCGAGGCCCGAAAACGGCTCGTCCATCAGCATGATGCGCGGCCGCGGGGCCAGGGCACGGGCCAGCGCAATGCGCTGTTGTTCGCCGCCCGACAACTGGTGCGGATACATGTCGATGAACCGCTCCATCCGTACTCGGGCAAGCATCTCTTCGACCCGTGCGCGCTTTTCAGCGCGGCCGCCGCTCAACCCATAGGCGACATTGCCTTCGACGCTCAGATGCGGAAACAGGGCAAAGTCCTGAAACATCAGGCCAATTTCGCGCCGTTCCGGTGGCACGCGGAACCGCGTATCACAGATCAGCTTGCCATCGACATAGATCTCGCCGGTGTCCTGCATCTCGACACCCGCGATCATGCGCAAGGTGGTGGACTTGCCACAGCCCGACGGCCCCAACAGGCACGTCACCTGCCCCGGTTGGATCGACAGGCTGACCCCATCCACCACGCGCCGCCCGCCAAAGCTGCGCACCAGATTGCGAATTTCCAGCCGAGGCGCTGTCACGGCATCCCCATTCCCGATCAAAACAGTCGGGGAGTATCAGGCCCGCCGCGCGCCCGCAAGCACCGCCGCAAATCCAACGCCCAGGACAAGGACACAGATCACCAGCAACTGCTCGTATTTGTGCCCCTCCGGCAGCACGGCGGCAACGCTGGGCCAGGCCCGTCCGAAATAGGCCAGCGCGCCCAGCATCGCCGCAGCAAAGGCCGCCAGATACGACCAGACCGGCACCCTCCGCCCCATCACCAGACCAACGATCAGGACCGGTGTCAGGAACATGGACGCCGTGCCGCTGACAGCCACCGCATCAAACAGCGTCGCATTGCCCCAAAGCGTCAGCGCCACGCCCAGCACCATGAAGACCAGCATCACCGTGCGCCCGCCCAGCAACGTACGCGGTGCCAGGGCCAGTTCCTCGACCACCAGGCGCGCGGATGATGACAGGGCCGAATCCAGTGTGGACAGGGCCGACACCAGCAGCGACAGCATCAGCAGGGCAAAAACCCACATCGGGAACATCGCGCCCCAGGTCCCGATCAATTCGCCCTCATATGCCGCGCCCACAAGGCTTGCCTGAATGCCAAAGAACCCGAACCCGATGATGCAGATCACCGACAGCCAGAACGCATGCAGGAACGACCGGCGCGTCGTGGCGTCATCCGCGATGAACCCGCGGTCCATCATGACGGGGTCATGTGCCGGATAGGAAAACACCTGCAACGCCGCCACGGCCAGCAGCACCCAACCATTCCACGCGCCCGCCGTCCCCGGCGCCGTCAGAACCGCACCGATCGAAAAACCGGGGCTCAGCACCAGGTACAGGAACGCAATGCCGAACACGGCCAGAAACACAACCATCTGCACCACATCCGTGCGCAGCGCCGCACTCAGCCCGCCCCACGCCGAATAGGCAAGGCCAACCGCCGCCACCACCAGAATGGCAACCGTTCCGCTGCCGTCGATCACCGCCCCGGCGATCAGGCCCACAACCAGCAGATTCGCGAACACTTCCGACAAAAGCCGCAGTGCAATCACCAGGTTATAGGCCCCGGTGCCAGCCGCCCCGAAATGATCTTCCAACCAATCCTGCACCGATCCGGCCCCCTGGGCACGCAGGCGGGCCACGATGAAGCCACCGGTCAGAAAGCTGCCGTAGTAGGCCGCATAGGCCAGCGTGCCCGCAATGCCGTAAAAGTAGCCTAGGATGGCGGCGTTCATCAGGGACCTTGCAAATATCCAGGTGGTGACCTGGCTCAGCACAAGAACCCAGAGACCCGGTGCCCGTCCGCCCATCCGGCCCGAGAAAAACCCGTCCACCGACGCCCGGCGGGGGGCCGCCAAAACGCTCGTCCCGATCAAGACGACAAAAAGTGCGATCAAGGCGATGGGGGTCATGAACATGTCTTTCGTACTGTGGTTTCAACCCGTTAGCAGCCCACAACACCCCACACCACCGACCTGACAGCTTTGTGAAAGGCGCGCCGCACATCGTGACCGCCTTTGTCTCGGAGCCACCCTCGCTTGATCGACGTGGGACGGAAAGACGGCGGATTTGCAAGAGAAATCGCCGAGGGGCCCCGCCCCGCGGGGAGACGGTCTATTTCTCTTGGAAAGGCGGCGGCTTTCTGTCACGCCAAAGATCATGCGCAGGGCAGGTCCGCAGACACAGGCTTTGTCTTGGTGGGCCCGAAGCGAAACCTCCACAGGGTCGGCGGGTGGGCGAATTGGCACAGCCAAGAGAGCACCCACCGACCCTACACGATCTCGAACGTGCCCTCCGCCCGGTCCACGCCATTTACCTGAACAACCAGCCCGTGCGCCCCCGGATGCAATTCGAATGTCGTCGCATTGGCCTTCAGCTTGTGCACTTTCTTCAAGACCGATGGTGTGCCCGGCGTCACCTCGACCACCCTGAGCTTGAACACTTTGTCGCCGTGCTTGCCGTTTGGCCGCGCAAACCGGATACGGTAGTCGACAAGGGCGGGCACCGGTTCGTTCGCAGTCAAGGTCACCGCAAATTCCAGCGCATCACCAAGCGCGGCCCTTGGCGTTTCCACGTCCAGGGCCACCGTAACCGGTGCGTCCCCACGATATCCCAGCATCGCCATGGCCCCCGGATGCCCGTCCTTGATCAGCGTGCGAAGCGCATGGCGCCGCATCCAGTCACGCTCCTTCGGGGCCTGGTCGCCGCCCGCCTCCCACGCGCCCAACCGGTCCAACACCGCATCCGGGTCGGTCTTGGCCACGTCGTTCAGGTGATTGGCAACAGAGCGGGTGACAAACCGTGTCGGGTCCGCTTGCAGCCGATCAAGCAGGGGCAAGGTCTGCCCCAGCGTCAGCTCCACCTTCCGCGCCCATGGCAGCCTGGGCCGTGTGCCCTCGCTCACGAGACGCCGCACATGGTAATTGTCGTCCGCCACCCACGACGCGAGCCGCGCCAGCGTCTCGTCCGGCCAGCGGTTCAGAAAGGGACGGATGTAGAATTCCATCGAAAACCGCTGCGTGGCTGCATGAAGCAGGTCCAGGGCCCGCTCCCGATGCCCCTCAAGCCCATGCCGCACGGCCAGAACGCCCGGCACCGCATGAATGAACCGCCCGAAATCATCATCGCGCCGCGACGGGTCCAGCCGGGGCGGCATCGCCGCCTCCAACTGATCCGCCATGGTCGGAAAATCGGGTGCCAGATGCGGCTCAAGGCACTCCGCAAACCAATCAAGGCACTCCATCAGGGACCGTTCTGCAATGCCGGACAGGGCCGCCGCGTGAAAGGCGTCCCGGTCAAACCCCGGCACGCCGGCGGCGAACTCATCCGCCAGATCACCCAGACTGTCGGCGTTGAACAGCTGATCCTTCAGCGAAAAGGTGGCAGCGGCCCTGGCCATCAGATCGTGGCCACCGTCGCCCCACCGTCCAGCAGCAGGTTCTGCCCCACGATAAAGCCCGCATGCTGCGAACACAGGAACGCACAGGCCGCGCCAAACTCTTCGCGCGTGCCATAGCGGCCCGCCGGAATGGTTGCGGCACGTTCGGCCCGCGCCTCCTCCAGCGTGATGCCCTTGGCCTTCACGACACCGCCATCCAGCGCATCGGCGCGATCGGTGGCGTGAATGCCAGGCAAAAGGTTGTTGATGGTCACGCCCTTGCCGGCCACCTGGCGCGAGGTGCCGGCCACATAACCGGTCAGGCCCGCACGGGCCGAATTGGACAGACCCAGCACGGGAATGGGCGCCTTCACCGATTGCGAGGTGATGTTGACCACGCGGCCCCAGCCGCGATCCATCATGCCCGGCACCAGCGCCTTGATCAGCGCGATGGGGGCCAGCATGTTGGCATCCAGTGCGGCGATGAAATCATCGCGGTCCCAGTCGTGCCACATGCCCGGGGGCGGCCCACCGGCGTTGTTGACCAGAATGTCGGCATCCCCCGCCGCCGCGATCAGTGCGGCCTGCCCGTCTGCGGTGGTCACGTCGGCGGCAACGGTCTGCACCTCGACCCCGTAGGCGGCCCTGATGGCGCTGGCGGATGCCTCAAGCGCCTCCGCCCCACGTGCGTTCATCACCAAATGCACACCGGCGGCGGCCAGTGCCTCGGCACAGCCCAGGCCCAACCCCTTGGACGACGCGCATACGACCGCCCGCTTGCCTGCAAGTCCCAGATCCATCTTCGTTCTCCCTGTCATGGCATTGTCCAACTGGTAACGGCCCGATCACCAATGTGCCAGCAAAAGGCCGAACCGTTGACCGACACGCGCCACAATTCTACGCTAGGCCGTTGCCAAACAGAGCCGAGCAGCCGCATGACCGACACCGCCCAAGCCCACGCCCAAAGCATGCCCGTCTACCGGGCGGACCGCTTTGTCGTGAGCGAAGGGGCAAATCTGGGCGATGCGCTGTCCCATGCCGATGACATGATGCTGGACGACGTCTACAGCCTGATGCCGGGGGCACAGCCCGAACGCCTGTCGCTGGGCGCAGGGCCCGCCGATCGCCTGACCGTCGCCATGGGCAGCGCCTGCGGCGTGCCGGGTGCGGACATCCACCTTGATTGTGCGCTGACGCTGATGTCGCCGGACGGGCAAATCACCGACGCCATCGTCCTGGTCGAAGTCGACGGCGACGGCCATATCGCGGATATCTACCTTTTGCCCATGGCCGCCCTCACGCCGCGCACGCCCTATGCGCTGGTCGGCATCGACCGGGACGAGGCGCGCACCAAATTCGCCCACCTGGCCTGCGCCCGCTTTACGCGGGGCACCCATATCACGCTTGCATCCGGCGCCCAGAAACCGATCGAAGCGCTTGAGGCCGGAGACAGGGTCCTGACCCGCAATGACGGCGTACAGGAGGTGCGCTGGGTCGGTCAGTCCACGGTGCGGGCAACGGGCGATTTCGCCCCGATCCGCATCCGTGCCGGCACGCTCAACAACGATCGGGACCTGATCGTATCGCCCGATCACCGGCTCTTCATCTATCAGCGCCAGGACCGCCTTGGCGCTGGCCGGTCCGAATTGCTGGTCAAGGCGCGGCACCTTGTGAACGGCGACAGCGTCACGGTGCAGGATGGCGGGTTCGTCGACTATTTCGAACTGCTGTTTGACACCCACCAGATCATCTATGCCGAAGGGATCGCCGCGGAATCCATGCGGATCGATACGCGCACCAAACCGGTGGTGCCGGACGAGGTGTCGGCGCGCCTGACGGAACATACCGATGCGGGCCTGTCGGGGCTTGATGTCACGGAAACCCTTCTGGACCGGCCCGATGCGGCGGAACTGCTGCGCCGCGCCTCGACGCGTTGACCCCGACCGCACTTGACGCAGGTCAAGGCGCGGCATCGCCACTGTCTCCATACCGGATGCGACCATCCGAAACGGGAGATTTCGATGACCACGCTGACCTCTGTCCTTGTCGCAACCGACCTGTCCGCCCGGTCTGACCGGGCCGTGCGCCGCGCCGCCCAGATCGCGCGGGACCATGGCGCCCGCTTGCGGGTGATGACCGTGCTGGACGATGCCATGCCTGCGGACCTGATCGCCATGGTGCATGACAGGACGCAATCGACCATCGCACATTTCGTGGCGTCAGCCTGCGATGGGGTGGATGTCACCGTGGATGTGCAGCCCGGCGATCCGACAACCGCCATCGTGCAGGCCTGCACGGCGGATGTGGATCTGCTGGTGATGGGCACCCACAGGGCACGCGCGATCCTGGATGCGATCCGGGAAACGACGATGCAGCGGATCGCAAGACTGACCGCCACACCCGTCCTGCTGGTCACGGATCGGGCGGATCATCCCTACGCCAAGGTGGTCGCCGCCTGTGATTTCTCTCCGGCCAGCAGCGCAGCATTGCGCCTGGCCCATCTGATCGCGCCTGCGGCCCACATCACGCCTGTGCATACGCTGCACATCCCCTATGCCGGGCGGCTGTCGCACAGCACCGCCGCGGCCGACGCGATCGAGGCCAGCTTTCGCCACGAGGCCGAAAGCGCCGCACGAACATGGTTGGAGCGGGAGACGTTGCCGACGCAGCACATGGCCGACCTCGAAATCATACCCGGATCGCCCATGCAGATCCTCCATGGAAAGGTCGATCATGCCGGCGTCGACCTGATCACGGTCGGCGCCCATGGTCGTGTGGGCGCCGCTCGCAGCCTGTTGGGATCACTTGCCACGGACCTGATGCGCGATCCGCCCTGTGACGTGCTGATCGCGCGGCCCTGACCGGTCAGTGATCACAGCGGATAGAAGAATTCTTCCCGCACGATCTTGCCACCTGCAACGGTGTACAGCGCCACTTCCTTCATGTCGGTGACCTCGCCGGTTTCCTTGTTCTTCGCCTTCAGTTCAAAAATCACGGCGAACCGGTCGTCGGGGTGCATCATCGGGTCAGAGATTGACCCATCCAGCATTTCGAATGTGGACTCCCACCACTCATGCTTGCCACGAATGGCGGGAATGCCCTGCGCTTCGCGCCCCATGCCATTGTCCATGGCTTCGACGGAAACGGCATCTGCCGCGTACAGTGTCTCCAGGTTGCCGACGGCAGTGTTCGTACGGCAGCCGTCGACCAGCTTGTCGGCGATCTCTTGCAATGTCATGGCGGTGTCCTCCTCAGCCTTGATACGAACCACCCTAGGCGACCCCCCTGACATTTTCTGACAGCAGGCTTGGATGCACCACAGCGGTGTACGGTCTGTGCACACTCTGTGCACAGGATGTGCACACCCGAATTTGCGGTTCTTGCCCCCTTGGTCTGCCCCCGATATAGGGCACCTATGCTAGACAATCGTCCTGAATTGCCCCCCGAAATCGCCCGCCGCCGGACCTTCGCGATCATCTCGCACCCCGACGCGGGCAAGACGACATTGACCGAGAAATTCCTGCTGTTCGGCGGGGCCATCCAGATGGCCGGTCAGGTCCGTGCCAAGGGCGAGGCGCGGCGCACGCGCTCGGACTTCATGGCGATGGAGAAAGACCGGGGCATCTCTGTGTCCGCCTCGGCGATGTCGTTCGATTTTACCAACAAATCCAACACGTTCCGCTTTAATCTGGTGGACACGCCCGGCCACTCCGACTTCTCCGAAGATACCTACCGGACACTCACTGCGGTGGACGCCGCCATCATGGTCATTGACGGCGCCAAAGGCGTTGAAAGCCAAACACAGAAGCTGTTCGAGGTGTGCCGCCTGCGCGATCTGCCGATCCTGACATTCTGCAACAAGATGGACCGCGAAAGCCGTGACGTCTTTGAGATCATTGACGAAATCCAGGAAAACCTGGCAATCGACGTGACCCCTGCCAGTTGGCCCATCGGCATGGGCCGCGATTTCCTGGGCTGCTATGACATCCTGCGCGACCGGCTGGAACTGATGGACCGGGCCGACCGGAACAAGGTCGCGGAAAGCATTGAAATCAACGGTCTGGACGATCCAAAGCTGGCTGAACACGTGCCCGAGGCGCAGTTGACCCAACTGCGCGAAGAGCTTGAAATGGCGCGCGAATTGTTGCCCCCGCTGGACCCCGATGCGATGCTGCAGGGCACGCTGACGCCCATCTGGTTCGGTTCTGCCATCAACTCATTTGGTGTCAAGGAACTGATGGACGGCATCGCCACATACGGGCCAGAGCCACAGGTCCAGACCGCGGAGCCACGGCAGATTTTGCCAGAGGAATCAAAGGTATCCGGCTTTGTCTTCAAGGTGCAGGCGAATATGGATCCCAAGCACCGCGACCGCGTGGCATTCCTGCGCATGGCGTCGGGGCACTTCAAACGCGGGATGAAACTGACCCATGTGCGGTCCAAGAAACCCATGGCCATCTCGAACCCGGTGATGTTCCTCGCCTCAGACCGCGAACTCGCGGAAGAGGCCTGGGCCGGCGACATCATCGGCATCCCCAACCACGGCCAACTGCGCATTGGCGACACGTTAACCGAAGGTGAAGCTTTGCGTGTTACAGGAATTCCCAGCTTTGCGCCCGAACTCTTGCAAGGCGTCCGCGCCGGTGATCCGCTGAAGGCAAAGCATCTGGAAAAGGCGCTGATGCAATTTGCCGAGGAAGGGGCCGCCAAGGTGTTCAAACCCGCCATCGGCTCGGGCTTTGTCGTCGGTGTCGTGGGCGCGCTGCAATTCGAAGTGCTGGCAAGCCGGATCGAGCTGGAATACGGCCTGCCCGTGCGGTTCGAGCAGTCGCAATTCACCTCCGCCCGCTGGGTGAGCGGCGACCGCCAAGCCGTTGACAAGTTTTCAGAATCCAACAAGCAGCATATCAGCCACGACCATGATGGCGACATCGTCTACCTCACGCGCTTGCAATGGGACATCGACCGGGTGACGCGCGACTATCCCGACGTGACGCTCAGCGCGACCAAGGAAATGATGGTCTGACGTTATGGCGCGCGGGCCAATTCTTTCTGTCCCGCAGCCGGTCCAGACGAACCCGGATCAGTTGCGCTGGGGCATCGTGACCACGGTCAAGGCCCCCTTGCGTAAAGTGGCCGAATTTGTGGCCTACCACCTTGATCTGGGCGCCGATCGCATCCACGTTCACCTGGACACGCCAAGTCCAACCATCGCACAGCGGCTCGCGCATCCAAAAGTGCGCTACACGCAATGCGATGATGCGTATTGGCACGGCAAGTCCAACCGCGCGCGCTCCACCCACCAGATGCGCCAGGTCTTCAACGCAACACGCATGTATCGCATGATCAAGCTGGATTGGCTGGCGCATATCGACGTAGACGAATTCATCCTGACGCGAGAGCCGTTGCGGAACCTGCTGGCTGGCGTGGATCCAAACTGTACGCATGTCGCGATGCAACCCGTTGAAATGATGAAAAGCCCACCCGGATTGCATCACTTCAAACGATACGCCACTGTAGACGAACGTGCGGTGGTGTACCCGCGGTTCGGCCCCCTGATCCGCGGCGGATTCATCGGCACCGGCAGTCCCAAGGTCATCGCGCGCCGGGGCCTGCCCGACATCCGTTTCGGCATCCATGCGCTGCGCTTGCGGGGTGACATCGTGCGCGGGGCCGGCACGTTGCCGGGGGTCGAGTTGGGGCACGCCCATGCCCCGGATTTCGACACCTTTGAACGGCATATGACCTACCGCCTCGCACACGGCAGCTATCAGGATCGCAAAGGCCAGCCAAACCCCAGGGGTCACCTGATCCGCGCCCTGATAGAGGACCCGGACCCCGACGCCCTACGTGCCTTCCATTCCGAGATGTGCGTGCCCACGCCCGCGCGGCTTGACCTTCTGGCCGCCCATGACATGCTGCGAACCGAACGGTTGGACCTTGATGCCAAGGTCGCCCGCTATTTCGGCAAATTGGAGGACTGAACCTTGGCCACCTGGGGACTGTCCACAACCATCCTGGCACCGACACCCGACATCCTGCGCTTTGCGGCCCATCACCTCGACCAGGGCGCGCACCGGCTTTACATCTACCTGGACGATGCCAACGACACCGCCTTCAAACTGTTGAAGGCACATCCCAAAGTGCGCGTACAGATCTGCGACGATGACCACTGGCGCAAGCTGGGCGGCACGCGCCCGGTCAAGCATCAGGCACGCCAGACCATGAACGCCACCCACGCCTACGGGCGCAAAGCCGAGGTGGATTGGCTGATCCACATGGATGTGGACGAATTCCTGGTCCCCGACCGCCCCCTGGCTCAGGTGCTGGCTGATCTGCCCGCTGCAACCTCTTCGGCGCGCGTGCGTCCGATGGAACTGCTGGGCGGCTCAGACACCGCGTTCAAGGCATTTCTGCCGGCGCGCGGGGACCGCCAGAAAACCGTCAACGCGATCTACCCGCAGTTCGGCCCATACCTGAAAGGCGGGTTCCTCAGCCATGTTGCGGGCAAGCTGTTCGTGCGCACGGGTCTGCCCGACATGGAAGTGCGCATTCACAACGCCTTTCAGAAGGGGCAGATGCTGCCGGACGCGGCCGAATTGACCGACGTGGCGCTGGCCCATTGCCACGCCAAGTCGTGGGAGGCCTGGCGCAGCGCCTACGCCTACCGCCTTGCCAAGGGGTCATACCGGGCCGATTTGAAGCCAGCCACAAAACCCGAACATGGCGGCCTGTCCCTGCATGATCTTTTCCGCTGGATCGAGGCCGAACAGGGCGAGGCGGGATTGCGCGCCTTTTATGACGAGGTGATTGGCGACAGCCCGGACATGCGGACCCGATTGCGCGCGCACAACGCGCTGCGCGAGGTGGATTTTTCATATGACGCCGCGTTGGCACGCCACTTCCCCGACGCCGCTGTTTGACGTGACGCAGCACCTTTGCTATGCACGCGCAGCATGTCGGGGCACGGTGCCCCCGCTGGGCCGCTCGGGCTGACATCACCAGACGCCGCGGGCCAAGTCAGTGTCCGCAACTTACGGACATACATGACAAAATTCTCTGATCTGAACCTGAATCCCAAGGTCCTGAAAGCCATCGCCGAAGCGGGCTATGAAACACCCACGCCCATTCAGGCGGGCGCGATTCCAGCGGCCCTTGATGGGCGCGACGTTTTGGGCATCGCCCAGACCGGCACCGGCAAAACAGCCAGCTTCACCCTACCCCTGATCACACAGCTTGCCCGTGGACGGGCCCGCGCACGTATGCCGCGCAGCCTGGTGCTGTGCCCCACGCGCGAACTGGCCGCACAGGTGGCAGAAAATTTCGACACCTACGCCAAGCATGTGAAACTGACCAAGGCGCTGCTGATCGGCGGCGTCAGCTTCAAGGAACAGGACATCCTGATCGACAAGGGCGTCGACGTTCTGATCGCCACGCCCGGCCGCCTTCTGGACCATTTCGAACGCGGCAAGCTGATCCTGAACGACGTGAAAGTCATGGTCGTGGACGAAGCGGACCGGATGCTCGACATGGGGTTCATCCCCGACATCGAACGCATCTTCGGCCTAACACCCTTCACGCGCCAGACGCTGTTCTTCTCTGCCACCATGGCGCCCGAGATCGAGCGGATCACCAATACGTTCCTGTCGAATCCGGAACGGATCGAAGTTGCCCGTCAGGCCACCGCGTCCGAGACGATCACCCAAGGTGTGGTCATGTTCAAAGGCTCGCGCCGTGACCGGGAGGCGTCGGAAAAGCGCAAGGTTCTGCGCGGCCTGATCGATGCCGAGGGCGAAAAGCTGACCAACGCGATCATCTTCTGCAACCGCAAGACGGATGTGGACATCGTCGCCAAGTCTTTGAAAAAGTACAAATATGATGCGGCTCCGATCCACGGCGACCTGGACCAGTCGCAACGCACACGCACGCTTGATGGGTTTCGCAATGGCGAGTTGCGGATCCTTGTCGCCTCTGACGTGGCCGCCCGCGGGCTGGACGTGCCGTCGGTCAGCCACGTGTTCAACTTCGACGTTCCAGGCCACCCCGAGGACTATGTGCACCGCATCGGCCGGACGGGCCGCGCGGGCCGCGAGGGCAAGGCGATCACCATCTGTATCCCACGCGATGAAAAGCAGTTGGACGCGGTAGAGAAACTGATCCAGAGGGAAATCTCGCGCCTCGATAACCCGGTTGCAGCATCGACGCCCGAGGCAACGGATAAGCCCGAGGCAGAAGAAAAACCCAAGTCCACGCGCAGCCGCTCGACCCGGTCCAAATCGGAACCAAAGTCCGACGCGCCGGCGGAGAAGGTAACCGAGGCCAAATCCGAAGCACCACGTGAAGAGGCAGCGCCCAAGTCGCGCAGCCGCTCGTCCTCCTCCAGCCGCAGCCGCTCGTCGTCCCGCGATGATCGCGGCGGCAACAAGGTGGTCGGGCTGGGCGATCACACGCCCAGCTTCATCGGTCTGAGTTTCGAAGAGCGTATGGCGAGCTGAGCCCGTAGGGTGCGCCTTTACGGCGCACCATTGCCCCAAGGTGCGCCGTAAAGGCGCACCCCACGCCCTAGTGCATCCTGCTGATCACCACGGTCACTTCGGGCTTCTTCCCAATCTCGTCCTGCGCTGACTTGCGCACGATTCGACGCAAGGCTTCGGTCAGGTTGTCATCATCGCGCAGCGTCTTTGCGTCGGCCCGGCCCAGGAACTGGCTCATGTCCTCTTCCAGCACCTCGACCAGAGCGGCATTGCTGCGCCCGGTTTCCGACAGCCCCATCAACTCGCACCACGGCTCGCCCAGCGGCTCATCCTCTTCGTCAAGGATCAGCGTCACCGTCACATGACCGTTCAATGCCATGCGGATACGGTCCCGCACGACCCCGTCCAAAGCGCCAATCTTGACCGAACCATCCAGGTACGTACGTCCGGTCTCGATGTACTCGGCCACCTTTGGCGCGTTGCCGCTCAGATCAATCATCATCCCGTTCACGGCCAGAACGCCCATGCGTCCCTTGCCCTCCGTCAACTTCACATGTTCGCGCAGATGCCGGTGTTCACCGTGCATGGGCACCACGATCTGCGGGTTCACGATGTCCTGCAATTCCTCAAGATCGGGGCGGTTGGCGTGCCCGGACACGTGATACAGGCCAGATAAGTCGTCGACCACGTCCACACCCTTCTCGCTCAACTGGTTCATGATGCGGATCACACCGCGCTCGTTGCCCGGAATGGTCTTGGAGGAGAACAGGAACAGATCGCCCTCCTTCAACTCAAGCCCCATATACTTGCCATTGGCCAGCTGCGCCGACGCCGCACGGCGTTCACCCTGCGAGCCCGTGACAAGCAGCATCAGGTTTTCGCGCGGAATGTTCCTGGCATCTTCCGGGCTTACGACCGACGGAAACTCGGTCAACACTCCGGTTTCAATCGCGGCCTCGATCATCCGGCGCATCGCCCGGCCCAACAGGACAATGGACCGTCCCGCCCGCTCACCGGCCTCGGCCAGCGTTTTCACGCGGGCGACATTCGACGCAAAGGTCGTCGCAACCACGATGCCGGACGTGTGACCGCGCACCAGCTTCTCGATTTCCGGCCCCACAGAGACTTCGGATCGACCGGGATGGGGCGAAAAGATGTTGGTCGAATCGCAGATCAGCGCCTTCACGCCATCCTTGCTGACCTCGGCCCACAGATCGGGATCAAACGGTTCGCCCACAATCGGGGTCGGGTCCAGCTTGAAGTCGCCAGAATGGATCACCCGCCCCTCGGGACTGTCGATGATCAGTGCGGCACTTTCAGGGATCGAATGGGACATCGGCAAAAAGCCGACCTTGAACGGCCCCGCCTGCACCTGATCAGGCCACCCGGCCACGACCTGAACCGCATCCTCCGGGTGCCCGTGCTCATCCATCTTGCGACGTGCAATATTGGCCGTGAAGGGCCGCGCATAGACCGGCGCGCCCAGTTGGTCATAGGTATGGGCAACGGCGCCCACATGGTCCTCGTGCGCGTGGGTGATGAAAATCCCGTCGATGCGGTCGCGCCGCTCTGCCAACCACGTGATGTCGGGCAGGATCAGGTCCACACCCGGGGTGCCGTCCATATCGGGAAAGGTCACGCCGAGGTCGACCACGATCAGGCGTTCCCGATCAGGCGCGCCATAGCCGTAGACATAGGCATTCATGCCAATTTCACCCGCTCCCCCAAGGGGCAGGTAGATCAATCGTTCACTGCTCATAGCTTTAGTTGTTTTCCTTGTTATAGCGATGGATGACCGTCAGGCCATGCATCGTCAAATCGTCTTGAAAGTCGTCAAACAGCTTTTCTGTTTGCTGGAACAAGGGGGCCAGCCCCCCGGTTGAGATCACGCGCATGTCGCGGGCGCGCTCCGCTTTAATTCGGGCACATATCTCACGAACAAGGCCCACGTAACCCCAAAAGACACCGGACTGCATGCAGGCCACCGTGTTGGTGCCCACAACGGCCTGCGGCTTGGTGATGTCGACATGCGGCAAGGCGGCGGCGGCGTTATGCAGCGCCTCAAGGCTCAGGTTCACACCGGGCGCAATCACGCCACCGACATAGGCGCCGTCCGTATCCACCACGTCAAAGGTGGTGGCCGTGCCGAAATCCACCATGATCAGATCACCACCATAAAGGTCATGACCCGCCACCGTGTTCACCAACCGGTCCGGCCCCACCTGCGTGCCCTCGTCCACCCGCACGTCAACAGGCAACAGGCAATCGGGTTTGCCCACCACGATGGGTCGGGTGTTGTAGTACCTGTCCGCAAAGACACGCAGGTTGAACACCACGCGCGGCACGGTGGACGAGATGATGATGTCGGTAATCTCGACGTCGATGTTCTGGAATTTCATCAGCGTCGACAGCCAGACATAATACTGGTCCGCCGTGCGCTGCCATTCGGTCGAGGTGCGCCATGTGCCGATAAACGCGTCCCCGTCCCAGATGGCAAAGACGGTATTGGTGTTGCCGCAGTCAATGGCCAGAAGCATGGGCCGCCCCCTCAGAAGTAAACATCGCCCGCCGGGATGGTGACCCGGCCCTTGGCCGTCTCTAGAACAAGTTGGCCGTCCGCGTCCACGTCCACAAAGGTTCCAACATGGGCGTCGCGTGTGGTGCGGGCGGTGATCACCTCGCCCAGTTTCGCGGCATGTGCCATCCAAGCGGTGCGGATAGGGGCAAAGCCATAGGTGCGAAACTGATCCTCGTACCGCGCATAGGCAGCCGCCAGCAGTGTTAGAAACGCCTCGGGCGCAATGACAGTTCCCAGCGCGCTCGTCAGCGCAACAGGCGCAACCGCCCCCACCTCGACCTCGGCCGCACCCGGTGCCGCCGCAAGGTTCACACCGACGCCAATGGCAAGATGCGTCAACTTCGCCCCCGCCCCAACACTCTCAAGCAGGATACCCGCCACCTTGCCGCCCTGCAGCAAAACGTCATTGGGCCATTTCAACGCAAAGGCATCCGCGCGCCCGGTGGCAGCCACAAAGGCATCGTGCAAGGCCAGCGAGATCACAAAAGACCGCAACGCCGCCTGCCCCGGTGACTCCTGCACTGGCAGCACAAGCGTCGCTGCGAAATTCCCCGGCGGCATGGACCACGCGCGCCCGCGACGTCCCCGCGCCGCCGTCTGCTCCCGCGCCAAGATCCATTCAGGACCCGCCAGTTCAGGCGCAATCCGCGCCGCTTCACTCAGCGTCGAGTCCACAGAAGCCAAAACGCGCCGCCCATAGCCTGATGGCCAAGCGCTCATGCCTTCTCTGGTTCCCCAAAATCCCCCCCGGAGGGCCGGTCTGCCATGAAACGCCTAGTTCACCAAAGTGAGCGCAGCCGCCGCCGCAGCCCCTTCGACACCAAACATGTTGATGATGCCAAGCACCATCACGGCTGCCGACCCCATGAGCATGGCCCACAGGATCGGGGACTTGCCGCCGTTCAGGCGTTCCTCGTCCGCGTCACCGAAATACATGTAGAAAACGATGCGCAGGTAATAGTAGGCACCGATCACCGACGCGATCACGCCTGCGATGGCCAACCAAGCCAGCCCACCTTCATACGCGGCACGCAGCACGTACAGCTTGCCAAAGAAGCCGAGCATCGGCGGCACGCCAGCCAGGCTGAACAGCAGCACCAGCATCGCAAGTGCCTTGCCGGGCTCTCGCTTGGAATACATCTTGAGCGAGTCAATCTCGACCACAGGCTGGCCATCCTTCTCCATCATCAGGATGAAGGCGAAGGTGCCCACGTTCATTGTCACGTAGATGGCCATATAGACCAGCATTGCCTGCACACCCAAAACGGTCCCAGCAGCCAGCCCCATCAGGGCATAGCCCATATGAGCAATCGACGAGAAGGCCATCAGACGCTTGATGTTGGTCTGTCCGATAGCGGCAAACGCGCCCAGGAACATCGACAGGACCGACAGCAGCGCCATGATCTGCTGCCAATCGGCAACCGCACCGCCAAAGGCGTCGTGCATGACGCGGGCAAACAGCGCCATGGCCGCGACCTTTGGCGCCGTCGCAAAGAAGGCGGTGACCGGCGTGGGCGAACCTTCGTAGACGTCGGGTGTCCACATGTGGAACGGCACGGCAGAAACCTTGAAGGCAAAGCCCGCCATCAGGAAGACAAGGCCAAAGAGCAGGCCCAGCGACACGCCCTCTTCCGCGACCTGCACGATGCCAGAGAACAGCGTGGTCCCGGCATACCCATAGACCAGCGACGCACCATAGAGCAGCAGACCCGACGACAAAGCGCCCAGTACGAAATACTTCAAACCCGCTTCGGTCGATTTCACCGAATCCCGGCGCAGCGACGCAACCACGTACAAAGCCAGCGATTGCAGTTCGAGGCCCATGTAAAGCGCCATCAGGTCACCTGCCGACACCATGGTCATCATGCCCACGGCCGCCAGCGCCACCAGCATTGGATATTCGAACCGCAGCAATCCGCGCTGCGACATGTACCCTTCGCTCATCAACAGGACGGCGGCAGCCGACACAAGGATCGTCACCTTGGCAAAGCGCGAAAAGCCGTCATCCACAAACATGCCGCCGAAGGCGACATTCGTCCCCTCGCCCGTGAAGCCGATCCACGCGGCAACCGCAAGGAACACGGCAGCGGTCGCCCACAGCAGCGGCGAGGCCAGATCGTCCTTGGACGTGTAGACCGCGCCGATCAGGCCCAGCATGGCAAAGACGCTCAGCAGGATCTCGGGCAGGATGATGGTCAGATCAGCAGACATATTGACGTCCTCAAGTAACGTAGTGGTAGGACATGAAAAGCGTGTCCTTATTTCGACGCCACTTGCGTCGCGGCCTCGGCCGCGGCGAGCGCCGTATCGTAATTGCTTACCAGTGCCGCCACGGACGGCCCGATGATGTCAAGGATCAGCGCCGGGTACACCCCCAGCAGCAGGGTCATCACGACCAGCGGGGCAAAGATCGCCTTTTCCCGGCGGCTCATATCCGTGATCGACTTCAGGCTTTCCTTGATCAGGTCGCCCATGACGACGCGGCGGTACAACCACAGCGCATAGGCGGCCGAGAAGATCACGCCGGTCGTCGCCACTGCCGCGACCCATGTGTTCACCTGGAACACCGCCATCAGCGTCAGGAACTCGCCCACGAAGCCGGACGTGCCCGGCAGGCCCACATTGGCCATGGTGAACAGCATGAAGATCAGCGCATAGGCGGGCATCTTGTTCACCAGCCCGCCATAGGCATCAATCTCGCGCGTGTGCATCCGGTCATAGATGACGCCCACGCACAGGAACAGCGCGCCAGAGATGAAACCATGCGACAGCATCTGGAAGATGGCCCCGTCCAACCCCTGCTGGTTCGCCGCAAAGATGCCCATGGTCACAAAGCCCATGTGCGCGACGGACGAATAGGCAATCAGCTTCTTCATGTCCTCCTGCACCAGCGCCACGAGGCTGGTGTAGACAATCGCAATCGCCGACATCCACAGGACCAGCGGCGCCATCACATCGGACCCGACCGGGAACATGCCGATGGAAAAGCGGATGAAACCGTAACCGCCCAGCTTCAACAGGATCGCCGCCAGCACCACGGATCCGGCAGTCGGCGCCTGCACGTGCGCATCGGGCAACCAGGTGTGCACCGGCCACATCGGCATCTTGACCGCAAAGCTGGCAAAGAAGGCCAGGAACAGCAGCGTCTGCATGCCGCCCACGATCTGAATGCCTAACAGGCTGAACGTCTCGGACCCGAACTGGTGGTTCAGCAGCATCTCGATATCGGTGGTGCCTGCATCCGCATACATGCCCACCATCGCCACCAGCATCAGCACCGAACCCAGGAAGGTGTAAAGGAAGAACTTGAAGCTCGCGTAGATCCGGTTCGCCCCGCCCCAGATGCCGATGATCAGGAACATCGGGATCAACCCGGCCTCGAAGAACAGGTAGAACAGCACCAGATCCAGCGCCATGAACACACCCAGCATGAGCGTCTCAAGCAGAAGGAAGGCGATCATGTACTCCTTGACGCGGGTCGTCACGGACCACGACGCGGCAATCACCAGCGGCATCATGAAGGTCGTCAGCATCACGAACAGAACACTGATGCCATCGACCCCCATCTTGTAGGTGAGGCCCATGATCCACGTGCCTTCTTCCACGAATTGGAAGCCGGTGTCGTTGCGATCAAAGTCGAACAGGATGAACAGCGACGCAATGAACGTGATCACCGTCGCGGCCATCGCCGCCCACTTGGCATTGCGCTGCGCCGCCTCGTCCTCGCCCCGCAGGAACACGGCCAAAATCAACGCGGCAATAGCGGGCAGGAAGGTGGTGATGGAGAGGATATTGTCCATGGCTCAGTTCCAGAACTGCGTAAGAAATGAAAGCGCAACAAACGCCGCAAACAGGCCCAGGCCCACGGTCGGGCCAAACGCCGCCATGCCGACAAGGCAGGCGCCGATGGCCCCCGCCACCACGCCGCCCTTGGCAAAGCGCCGCACATCCGAACGGTCGTCGCGCATGTACATCATGCCCGCAAACATCATTCCCAATGAGACAAGCCCGATCAGCGGCATCAGTTGGCGCCCCCGCTCAGCGTCATCCATGTGATCAGAACCGCGATCCCGATCACCATGGCAAAGGCATAGGTAAAGATATAGCCGGACTGCGCGCGGCCCGCGAGGCGGGTGATGAAGGGCACAATGCCCATGGACACACCGTTGATCGTGCCGTCAATGACGTTGCCGTCACCCTTCTTCCACAGCTTCTTGCCAACCCACAGGGCGGGCTGCACGAAGACAAAGTCATAGAGTTCGTCGAAGTACCACTTGTTCTTGAGGAACAGATACAGCGGGCGCTGGTTCTCGGCCAACCGACCGGGCAGCGCGGGATTCATGATGTAGAACCAGAAGGCCACGATAAAGCCCAGCAGCATCGACACAAACGGCGACAGCTTGACCCAAGTCGGCACATAATGCGCCTCGTGCAGCACGGTGTTCTCGGGGGCCATGTAGATCCCCGCCTCACCTGGTGCGCTTTCCATCACGTACTTCAGCTCGGACGCCTTCGGGCTGCGTTCGGCCACAGCGGTCTTAATGTCTTCCGCAGGTGCCGCGTACTCACCGCCGAAGAACTTGATCACCTCGTTCGGCTTGCCAAAGAAAGACGAATACCAGATCGCCCCGGCAAAGATCGCACCCAAGCTCAGCACACCCAGCGGGATCAGCATGACCATCGGGCTTTCATGCGCATGCTCGTGCGTGTGTTTGTCCCCGCGCGGCGTGCCGTAGAAGGTCAGGAACATCAGACGCCAGGAATAGAAGGACGTGAACAGCGCTGCGATCACCAGCGCCCAGAAGGCAAAGGTGGACCCGACATAGGCGCTTTCGATCACCGCATCCTTGGACGCGAACCCGGCAAAGCCGATCCAGCCCGTCAGCGGAATGCCCACACCGGTGATGGCCAACGTGCCAATCATCATCGCCCAGAAGGTGTAGGGGATCTTCTTGCGCAGGCCCCCATAGTTCATCATGTCCTGCTCGTGGTGCATCGCGTGGATCACCGACCCGGCCCCAAGGAACAGCATCGCCTTGAAGAACGCGTGCGTGAACAGGTGGAACATCGCGACCGAATAGACCCCCACACCCGCCGCCACGAACATGTAGCCAAGCTGCGAGCAGGTCGAATAGGCAATGACGCGCTTGATGTCGGTTTGAACCAAGCCGACGGTCGCCGCAAAAAACGCGGTCATCGCGCCCAGCACGGTAACAAAGGCCATCGCTTCGGGCGCGAACTCCATCAGCGGCGACATGCGGCAGACCAGAAACACACCCGCCGTCACCATGGTCGCGGCATGGATCAGCGCCGACACGGGCGTCGGACCTTCCATCGCGTCCGGCAGCCACGTGTGCAGGATCAACTGCGCCGACTTGCCCATCGCACCGATGAACAGCAGGAAGGCAATCAAGTTGGCGGCGTTCCATTCGCCCCACAAGAAGGTCAGCTGCGTTTGCGCCAGGTCCGGCGCGGCAGCAAAGATATCGTCGAACCTGATCGAGTCCGTCAGGAAGAACAGCGCAAAGATACCAAGCGCAAAGCCGAAGTCGCCCACACGGTTGACCACAAAGGCCTTGATGGCGGCGGCATTGGCGCTTGGCTTGCGGTAGTAGAACCCGATCAGCAGGTAAGACGCGACGCCCACACCTTCCCAGCCAAAGAACATCTGCACCAGGTTGTCTGCCGTCACCAGCATCAACATCGCGAAGGTGAAAAAGGACAGGTAGGCAAAGAAGCGCGGTTTGTAGCTTTCGCCCTCTTTCCACTGCGGATCGTGGTCCATGTAGCCAAAGCTGTAGAGGTGGACGAGGCTCGACACGGTGGTGATCACGATCAGCATGATGGCCGTCAGCCGGTCCAGCCGGATGGACCAATCTGTGCTGAGGCTGCCGCTTTCAATAAAGCGCAGGATCTGGATCTGCTCCGTCGTGCCGTCAAAGGTCAGGAACACGATCCACGACAGGATGGCGCTTAGGAACAACAGGCCCGTCGCGATCCAGCAGGCCGCCGCCTCGCCAAACATGCGCCAGCCAAACCCGCACAGCAGCGCGCCAACGAGGGGGGCAAAGAGGATGATGGTTTCCATTATTCTTCAGCACTCCGCATCTCTTGGCATTTCGGCGTGTCACATTTGCGTGGAGGCAATTCACCAATCGGAAAAACGTAAGGAGTCCCACAATCGTTACAAATGTGCTTTTTCATTCCATGCCCCGCATCGACAACGCGATAGGTTGTGAGGAAAATAGCCATCCGCTCAGCCCTTCATCACGTTGACGTCTTCGACGGCGATGGTGCCGCGGTTGCGGAAGAAACAGACCAGAATGGCAAGGCCGATGGCCGCCTCTGCCGCGGCGACGGTCAGGACAAACAGGGTGAACACCTGCCCGACGAGGTCATCCAGGAAAGACGAGAACGCCACAAGGTTGATGTTCACCGCCAGCAGCATCAATTCGATGCTCATCAGCAGGATGATCACGTTCTTGCGGTTCAGGAAAAGCCCGAAGATGCCGATAACGAACAGCGTCGCCGCGACGGTCAGGTAATGTTCAAGTCCTATCATGTCGTCCCTCCGGGGCGTGTCCCCGCTTGTCGTCTGTTGCCGGGCTCAGCCCAGCATGAATTCCGTCTTGTCGCCCCGAGCGTCAGGGTAGAGTGCGGCGCAGGCACAGGGCTCTGCGTCCAGTGTGGTGATCTCAATATCCCGCGCGATGCCATCCAGATCGGCGGCCAGGCGGTCAAACGTGGCAAAGGCACGCGCCCCGCTCTCGTGCCGGTCGATCACGGCCAGCGCCTTGTCGGTTCGGTCAAAGGGCAAGCGGTTGCCCATGTTCTCTTCCTGCGTGCGAAAGATCAGCGTGGTTCCCGGCGCGCAGTCCACCAGGACAAACGACGTCGCCGTTCCCTCTTGGCTCCACCACTCGCGCCACATCACACGGCCCGCGCCCAGATCAACATGATCCGCCTCGCCGCCATGAGATACATGGGTGACGCGGTCGCAATCGGTCAGGGAGAGCGCCATGGCTTCTCCACCGAGTATTGCGACAATCGCAACCAGATATGCGCACCGTGCGTTCAAGGGTTCACAGCCCCTGCCCCGGTTTGACGTCCTTCAGCTCCATCGCGACGGCCGGGTCACGCATCATCTGGGCCACCACATCCTGGCGTTTGACGTCCGAGCGGTGGCGCAGGGTCAGCACGATGGCCCCCACCATGGCGACCAGCAGGATCAGACCTGACAGCTGGAACAGCAGGAAATACTGGTCATAGAGGATCAGGCCCAAGGCTTCGGTATTGTGCCGATCCACGGGCGTCACCTGCGCGCGCAGCCCCTCGGCGGCGGCATTGGATTCCCAGGCGCCAAAGGCCATGACGAACTGCATCAGAATGACGACGCCGATCAACAGCGCGAGCGGCATGTACTTCGCCATCTCCGCCTTCAGCTCGGCGAAATCCACATCCAGCATCATCACCACGAACAGGAACAGCACAGCAACCGCGCCCACGTAAACGATGATCAACAGCATCGCCACGAACTCGGCCCCCAGCAAGACGAACAGACCCGCCGCACTCAGGAACGACAGGATCAACCACAGCACCGAATGGACCGGGTTGCGGCTGATCACGGTGAACAGGCCTCCGGTGATCACGCTGATCGCAAACAGGTAGAAGGCAAATACGGTCATGTCTCGTCCTCGTCATCGCCCATGACCTCTTGCGCCAATCCCATGGCGCGGGTCATGGCAGGCACCCCGGCGAACATCGCCATCATGCCCAAAGTCTCGGAAATCTGCTGGTCGGTGGCCCCCGCCTCGCGGGCGTGGCGCACGGTCTGACGGATCGCGGTGTCGGCCTGCGCGCCCTGCATGGTCAGGCCCGCAAGGGTGATCAGCAGCCGCGTCTTGGCATCCAACCCGTTTTCATTGAAGGCGTTGCCAAACCACGTTTCCATAACGTCCTTGGGCATGGTGGGCCACAAGGTCTCGAACATCTTGGGATCGAACCCCTTCGACGGGTCGAACGCCGCCATCTGCGGAAACGCCTTGGTCATTTCCTGCATCTGGGCCAGCATCGCGGCAAAGGGGTTCTTGTCGTCACTCATCGGTACGGCGCATCCAGTTCCAGATTGCGCGCGATCTCGGCTTCCCACCGCTCGCCATTGGCCAGCAGCTTGTCCTTGTCGTAATACAGCTCTTCCCGCGTTTCGGTGCTGAATTCGAAATTCGGACCTTCAACGATGGCGTCCACGGGACAGGCTTCCTGACAGAACCCGCAATAGATGCACTTGGTCATGTCGATGTCATAACGCGTGGTGCGGCGGCTACCGTCCTCGCGCGGTTCCGCGTCAATGGTGATGGCCTGCGCGGGGCAAATCGCCTCGCACAGCTTGCAGGCGATGCAGCGCTCTTCCCCGTTGGGATAGCGGCGCAAGGCATGCTCCCCCCGAAACCGCGGGGACAACGGCCCCTTTTCATGCGGGTAGTTGAGCGTGGCCTTGGGGGCAAAGAAGTATTTCAGGCCCAGCTTCATGCCGACCCAGAAATCCTGCAGCAGGAAGTATTTGGCGGCGCGGCCGTAATCGATCTGCGTCATGTCAGTCTCCCTGTGAGCCGTCGTTCAGATGCATATACGCCCAGGCCTTGAGGGCCGAGACGACGTCACCCGCGTCCGACTTGTCGAAATTGTCTTCGCTGTCGAGCGTGCCGATCGCGAACTCGGAATTCAGAAACGACACCAGATCGTCCAGATGCCGTTCAGGTGCTTCGTTGATGGCGGCAGCCAATCCCATATCAGCCCCCCACGGCCCAGCGGGCATAGATGCCCCAGAACCAGTCGAACTTGGCGGCAAAGGCCACAAACACGACCCAAACCAGGCTGAATGGCAGGAACACCTTCCACCCCAGACGCATCAACTGGTCATAGCGGTAGCGGGGTGTGATCGCCTTCACCATCGCGAACAGGAAGAAGAAGAACGCCATCTTCGCCACCATCCACAGCACGCCGTCAGGCAGGCCGGGAATGGGCGACAACCAGCCGCCAAAGAACAGCAGCGACATCAGCGCACACATCAGGAAAATGGCGATGTATTCACCGGCCATGAACAGCAGGAAGGGCGTGGACGAATATTCCACCTGATAGCCCGCAACCAGTTCTGATTCCGCTTCCGGCAGGTCGAAGGGCGGGCGGTTGGTTTCAGCCAAGGCACTGATAAAGAACAGGAACACCATGGGCAGATGCGGCAACCAATACCAGCCAAAGAAACCGTATCCGGTGTCTTGCGCATTCACGATCGCGCCAAAGTTCAGCGATCCGGTGGACAGGATCACGCCGATGATGATCAGACCGATGCTGACTTCATAGGAAATCATTTGCGCCGCCGACCGGAGCGAGCCCAGGAACGGGTATTTCGAGTTCGACGCCCAGCCGCCGATGATCACGCCGTAAACCTCAAGCGAGGAAATGGCGAAGACATAGAGGATGGCGACGTTGATATCCGACAGCACCCATCCATCGTTGAACGGGATCACGGCCCAGGCCACCATCGCCAGCACAAAGCTGGTCATCGGGGCAAGCATGAAAAGCGTCTTGTCCGCCCCCGCAGGCACGACAACCTCTTTCACGACGTATTTCAATGCGTCGGCCACGGTCTGCAACAGACCGTAGGCGCCCACCACGTTCGGGCCACGCCGCATCTGGACCGCAGCCCAGATTTTCCGATCACCATAGACCAGGAACAACAGGCTGATCATGACAAACGCCACGACGGCCAGCACCTGTGCCAGGATCAGGACGGCGATGCCGCCCGTTGTGGTAAAGAAATCAGCCATGCATCCTCACACCGTCGGTATTCCCTTTTCCGCGCAGGCGGCGGCCACGACTTCGGCGTCGATGGTCCGTATGCCCCGCGGCAAGGCTGGCGAGATGGTGTAAACAGCATCCGCTTTCCACACGCCACCCTCTTCTGTCACATTTGTTCGCAAATGACGCGCAAATCCCCAGCCGCGGATCAACGTGTATCCCGCAGCCGCGCATTCGGCATAGTTCTCGACATCCGCAGCACTCAGGGCGTTGGTCATTTCCACGTCGAATTGGACCAGATCATCCGCCAGCAACTGCGTTTCGACGCCCCGGTAATCCGGGATGAAACGCTCCGCCGTCGGCACGGGCTCGCATGCCGCAAGCGGCAGCGCCGTTATGATCCAGGCCGCCTTCATTCGGCGGCCATGGCCTCGGTCTTGCGCGCCTTGGCGCCCGCGCTCAGCTCAGCCATCAGCTGGCTGGCGCGGGCAATCGGGTTGGTCAGGTAGAAATCGGTGATGGTCGAACTCAGCGCACCGCCTTCGATCGTGCCCTGCGCAAGCGTGTCACCGGTGTTTTCTGCCACGATGTCGATGTCGCCCAGATGCGGATGATCGGCGACCAGCTTCTGACGGAGTGCGGCAAGGCTGTCATAGGGCAGCGTTGCGCCCATCTCGCCCGACAGCGCGCGCAGAATGGCCCAGTTCTCCTTGGCCTCACCGGGGGCAAAGCTGGCGCGTTGGGCCAGTTGCGGACGCCCTTCGGTGTTCACGAACAGCCCACCCTCTTCGGTATAGGCCGCCCCCGGCAGGATCACGTCAGCGCGATGCGCGCCACGGTCGCCGTGGCTGCCCTGATAGATGACAAAGGCACCGTCGGCGATTTCAATCTCGTCCGCGCCAAGGTTGTAGATTACGTCGGCGCCGTCCACAGCGGCCATGGCGTCGGGGTTGGTCGCCCCCACATCCATCGCGCCCACGCGGGACGCCGCAGTGTGCAGAACCATCAGCCTGGCCTGCGATTTTTTGGCCTGCACCATGGCCTCCGCCAGAATGGCCGCACCATCGCTTCGGCACAGCGCGCCAAGACCCACGATCACAAGCGCCGGGCCATCGGAACCGGGATCGAAATTGCTCTGGTCCAGGTCTTTCAAGGCGGCGGGCTCGGTACCGATATGATGATAGTCATAGGTCAGATCGACCGCCGCGCCGATCAGGCCGACATTGGCGCCGCGCGCCCAGGCCGACCGGATACGCGCATTGAGCACGGGTGCCTCAAGGCGCGGATTGGTGCCGACAAGAAGGATGGCCTTGGCGCTTTCAATATCCCCTATCGCTGCCGTACCGACGTAGGCCGCTCGGTTGCCACTGGGCAGCTTCGCCCCATCGGTGCGGCATTCGACGATACCACCCTGCCCTTCGACCAACTCTTTGAGCGCATAGGTCGCCTCAACCGGTGCCAGATCACCAACCAAACCGGCTAGCTTGGTCGCGCCCTTGATCGCATCGGACGCCTTGCCAAGCGCTTCACCCCAGGACGCAGGCCGCAGCTTACCGTTCTCGCGCACATAAGGCTTGTCCAACCGCTGGCGGCGCAGCCCATCCCAAACGAAACGGGTCTTGTCCGAAATCCACTCCTCGTTCGTACCGTCATGGTTCAGCGGCAGGAACCGCATCACCTCGCGCCCCTTCGTATCCACACGGATGGAGGAGCCAAGGGCATCCATGACGTCGATGCTCTCGGTCTTGGTCAGTTCCCAAGGGCGGGCGGTGAAAGCATAGGGCTTCGACACCAGCGCGCCTACGGGGCACAGATCAATGATGTTGCCCTGCAAGTTCGAATCGAGGGTCTCACCCAGATAGGACGTGATCTCGCTATCCTCGCCGCGCCCCGTCTGACCCATCTGCGTGATGCCCGCGACTTCGGTCGTGAACCGCACACAGCGGGTGCACGAAATACAACGGGTCATATGCGTCTCGACCAGCGGACCCAGATCCAGATCATCCACCGCGCGCTTCGGCTCGCGGAAGCGGCTGAAATCCACGCCATACGCCATGGCCTGATCCTGCAAATCACACTCGCCCCCCTGATCGCAGATCGGGCAATCCAGCGGATGGTTGATAAGCAGAAACTCCATCACCCCCTCGCGGGCCTTCTTGACCATGGGCGAGTTCGTCTTGACCACAGGCGGCTGGCCTTCGGGACCGGGGCGCAAATCGCGCACCTGCATGGCGCAGGACGCCGCAGGCTTCGGCGGGCCACCGACCACTTCCACAAGACACATCCGGCAATTGCCCGCGATCGACAGACGTTCGTGATAGCAAAAACGCGGGATCTCGATCCCCGCCTCTTCACAGGCCTGGATCAGGGTCATGGCCCCGTCCACCTCTACCTCTTGTCCGTCGATGATGATCTTGCGGAGGTCGCTCATGCGTCAGTTCATCCTCAATAGGGCGCCGATCTGGCCGCCTTTTTCAATTTCTGCGCGGCCAAGCATGCAATAGGTCGCGGGCTGGCCTGCGGTCACACCGCTGTTTTCCAGATAGGTGGCGCGCGCCGCCTTCAGGCGGGCCTTTTCGGTGTCGGATGTCCGGTAGGCGTCGATCTCGGCATCTGAATACCCCATATCGCGGGCACGGCCCTTGAGGCTGTTGACGAGGGTCAGCGCCCGGAACATCCGGGCCGAAATATCGGGGCAGTTCTTGCGAATCTCATCCGCGATCCCGACGGCCAACAGCGTCCCGTCAATCTCGGGCACATCCCGCAGGTGGGGCTTGGCCGAAAGGGCTCCGGCAGTCAGGCTTAGCATCAGGGCCATGGTCATTGCGCGCATCGTTTCTCTCCACGTTGTGCATCACGTCGATGCCATGTGAGAGCCGTCCTCGTGCTATGCAATA
Organism: uncultured Tateyamaria sp.; assembly: GCF_947503465.1. Lineage (NCBI taxonomy): Bacteria > Pseudomonadati > Pseudomonadota > Alphaproteobacteria > Rhodobacterales > Roseobacteraceae > Tateyamaria > uncultured Tateyamaria sp. The sequence goes on from NZ_CANNDN010000001.1 coordinate 884,311, forward strand.
ACATGGCGCAGCACAACCCGTCAGCGCGCAAAATGTCGCCTTATCCGGCGCTTGTGATCACGCTGGTGTACAGGTGCCACGCAGAAGCAGTTTGTCACCGTTGATGCGCAGGGTGCCATCCTCTGCATCGGGGCCCGCGATCCAGTCGATGTCGGACGATCCGAACTGGCGGATGCAATAGCGGATCGCCTCATACCGGCCCGCCTCGCGCGCGCCGTCCAGCGATGCCGACACCGGGCTGACAGACACTTCGAACTGCTCGCGCTGCTTGTCGACCTTGCCCGAAGAGGCACGGAAGAACACGCCGTCAAATGCCACGCGATCCGCCTGGCGTTCATTGCACGCACTGAGCAGCAGAACCGCAATCAGCATCAAACCGGTCAGCAGGGCGGGACGCATGTCTGCCCATGTGCGCGTTTTCGTCTTGGTCACAGCACTCTCCCCCTGCCCCCGCTTAACCGCGGATGTGATCCCAACCAAAGGCGTGGTCCGTATTGCCATGGTTTTCAAGATGATGGAAGCGCTCCATCGCGTCTGTGATCGTGGGTTTATACCCCGGCGCCACCCACCACATGACAAAGCGCAATCCTTGGTCCGGATCATACCACTCGCCCTTGCGGTCATAGAATTGCTTGTGAACGGTGTTGAAGGTGAAAGCATGCAGGCTTTCAACGTCTTCCCAGACGGACAAAGTGCTGGCCGTGCGGGGATTGCCCCCAAGCGGGCCATCAGGGTCAAGCTGAGCCGCCTCCATATCCTCGCCTTCCAGATGCCAGACATAGCCGGGCGAGCGGCGCGCGATGTCATAGACACGGTCAAGGTTGTTCTGGAAGTCGGCTACGCGCGGGTCGTCCCAATCGTATTTCAATGTGCCGATGTTGAATTCAGCGAGGTGCATTTTTCAGAACACTGAAAAGAACAGGATGAACGCCAGTACCAGGAACACTCCGAAAATGATGGGGAGACGAATATCTCCTCGCGTTGGCACGTTGCGATGCGGTTCCAATTCCTGCGTCGGATGCAAGATCGGTTCGACATCGGACCCGCACTGTTTACAGAGAATTGTCCCGAATGTAGCCTCGTTCTGATAACCACAAACGTCGCACAAGCCGCCGTTTGGCCGGCTTTCCAGGGGATAGGGAAGTCTACTCAGCCGCAATTCGCTTGCCCGCAATCCGATCCTCGATCTCATCCCGGAAGTTCCGAATAAGCCCCTGGATCGGCCACGCCGCCGCATCGCCAAGCGCACAGATCGTGTGCCCCTCGACCTGCTTGGTCACATCCAGCAGCATGTCGATTTCCTCGACCTCTGCCTCGCCATGCACCAGACGGTCCATCACGCGCATCATCCAGCCGGTGCCTTCGCGACAAGGCGTGCACTGGCCACAAGATTCGTGCTTGTAAAACTTCGACAACCGCCAGATCGCCTTGATGATATCCGTGCTCTGGTCCATCACGATCACCGCCGCCGTGCCCAGACCCGACTGCAGATCGTTCCGCAGATAGTCGAAGTCCATGATGGCGTCCTTCATCTTCTCCCCGCGCACGCAAGGAACGGACGATCCACCGGGGATGACGGCCTTGAGGTTGTCCCAGCCACCGCGAATGCCGCCGCAATGCTTTTCAATCAGTTCTTCGAACGTGATCGACATCGCCTCTTCCACGACGCACGGGTTGTTCACGTGGCCCGAGATGGCAAACAGCTTGGTGCCCGCATTGTTGGGACGCCCAAAGCCCGAGAACCACGAGGCCCCCCGGCGCAGGATCGTCGGCACAACGGCAATGGATTCGACATTGTTCACAGTGGTCGGGCAGCCATAAAGGCCCGCACCGGCCGGGAATGGCGGCTTCATGCGCGGCATCCCCTTCTTGCCTTCCAGCGATTCCAGCAGCGCGGTTTCTTCACCGCAAATATAGGCCCCTGCCCCGTGATGCAGGTAAATCTCGAAATCCCAACCGGACCCGGCAGCGTTCTTGCCGACCAGCCCCGCATCATAGGCTTCGTCAATCGCCGCTTGCAGCGCTTCCTTCTCGCGGATGTATTCGCCACGAATATAGATATAGCAGGCGTTGGCATTCATCGCGAAGGACGCGATCAGGCACCCTTCGATCAACGTGTGCGGATCATGGCGCATGATCTCGCGGTCCTTGCAGGTTCCCGGCTCTGATTCATCTGCATTTACAACAAGATAGCTGGGCCGCCCGTCGCTTTCCTTGGGCATGAAGGACCATTTCAGTCCGGTGGGAAAGCCCGCGCCGCCCCGGCCCCGCAGGCCGCTGTCTTTCATTTCCTGAACGATCCAGTCGCGGCCCTTCTTGATCAGGTTGCCGGTGCCGTCCCAATGCCCCCGCGCCTGCGCGCCTTTCAGCGTGCGGTCGTGCATGCCGTAGAGGTTGGTAAAGATGCGATCCTTGTCAGCCAGCATGGGTACGTCCTTTTGTAACACGCGATATGGCGCGTGATCCTTTGCCTAGTCGCTCTGCGCGCCGAGCGGTGAAATCAGTCGCGGCTGTTTTGCCAAATCCTGACCGCCACCACCAGTGCCCAAATGAACGCAGCCAGGGCAAAAAGCAGAATCAGGATTTCATAGCGTTGCGCCAGTCCAAGGGCGCTGACGATGACCGGCGCAAAGATCGACAGCAAAGCGGCCCCTGCAATGACAAGGGCCGCGATACGGCCCTGTCGGGCCAGTTTCGGGTCAAGCCGGTCGGACATGCGTCAGTAAACGCCGCCCTTGTCGACCTTCTTGGAGAACTCTGTCTCGCCACCGGCGGCCAGGATCTTGGCCTGCGCGACCCAGTCGTCGCGGCTGACACGGCCCTTGAAGCCTTGCAGGTTCTGATCGACCCACGCCACCTCGTCCGCGCCCCAGCTCGCCACCTGATCAAAGTGGTAAAAGCCCATCGAATGCAGCAACGCCTCCAACTTCGGACCTACACCCTTGATTTCCTTGAGGTTATCTGGTCCGCTTTCGCGTGCCGCAGACAAGGTCTCCGGTTTGGACCCAGCCCCGTCTGCAGCCGGTGCGTCGTCCGTCTTCTTGGCCGCCGCTTTCTTGGGGGCCGCTTTCTTGGCCGCGGGCTTGGCTTTGGGCTTGGGGTTCGCCTCGTATTTCCACTCGCCCTTGCGCTCGGCCAGATCCGCCTCACCCGGCAGCGGTGTCGAGGGTTTGACCGCGGCGGCGGGGGTGGCCGTAGCCGCCGCAGCAGGTGCCGCCGCCGCTGCGGGTGTCGCAACCGGGCGCTCTGCTGCGTCGGTCGGTTCCGACGCACCGGGTGCGTCGCCAAGTGCGGGCAGCGGTTTGCAGATGATCCAAGCCAGCAGCGCGCCTGCGATCCCGAAGATCACCACGCCCGCGAACACGCCTTGCATGAAGGTCCAGCCGCCCAGCACCATCAGCAGCATCGCCGCCAACACACCGCCCAGCAGCGCAACCAGCCAGCACCCGATGGCACAGCTGATCATTCCCTCGTTCTTATCCATTACGATATCTCCCCCGTTTCAGGATGTTATCCCTTATAGATATCGTCTTTTTTCGCGCGTTGGGAAAATTCTGTCTCATCTCCCCGTGCAAGCGCCTGTGCCTGCGTGACCCAATTGTCACGGCTCACCCGTCCTTTGAAGCGCACAAGGTGTTGATCGGCCCACGCAACTTCCTCGGGCGTCCACGACGCAAGCTGGTCGAAATGATAGACACCCGCGGCGTTCAATTCCTTTTCCAGCCCCGGACCAACGCCCTTGATCAGCTTCAGATCATCCGCACCACCGTCGCGCGGGGCCGTCAAAAGCTCGGGTTTTGTCCCCGCGGGGACAGCCTTATCCGCCTGTTTTTGCGGCGATTTATTTTCCGTTACCGCAGCGTCCGCCTTCGGCTTCGCCGCCGCCTTGGCCTGAGGTGCTTCGCCGGGCACTTCCGATGTCTTGTCAGACGCGTCACCCCGCTTGCGCGGTGCGGGCGCTTCGGCCTTGGTCCGCCCACCCTGTTTTCCGTCCGGGCCGTCGGGGGGCATCATGTCGCCGCTCGGGGCCACATTGTCGTTTGCCTTGCCCCAGGGCGCCAGCAGCGGCACTTCGGTGCCGTCGATACGCTTGACCGTGTCACCGATATCCGTCGCCAACTGGACCGAAGCATTGTATTTGGTGTGGCCGCTGTCAAAATCCTTGAGGGTGGTCAGACCGCCCAAGGGTTCGGCAGCATACCGCCCATTTTGCGGGCCGGGCGTAGGCACTTTGCCTGCGGCAAGTTCGTCGATGATCTCGCCCATACGGGCAGCGGTCAGGTCCTCGTAGTAATCCTTGCCGATCTGGGCCATGGGCGCGTTGGCGCAGGAGCCGAGGCATTCGACCTCTTCCCACGAAAACTTGCCATCGGCCGACAATTGGTGCGGCTTGGCGGCGATCTTGTCCTTGCAGACGGCCACGAGGTCTTCGGCCCCGCAGATCATGCAGGACGTTGTGCCGCAGACCTGGATATGTGCAACGGACCCAACGGGTTGCAGCTGAAACATGAAGTAGAACGAGGCCACTTCGAGCGCGCGGATATAAGCGAGATCCAGCATGTCCGCGACAGCTTCGATCGCCGGACGGGTCAGCCAACCCTCTTGTTCCTGCGCGCGCCAGAGCAGCGGGATGATGGCGCTGGCCTGACGGCCCTCGGGGTACTTGGTAATCTGCGCGTCGGCCCAGGCCTGGTTGGCGGGCGTGAAGGCGAAGCTGTCGGGTTGGTCTGGGTGGAGACGGCGGAGCATTAGAGTGTGTGTCCCATCGAGAAGTTGAGGTGTGCGACGCGCTCCCCCCCTCCGTCCCGGAGGGGGGTCAGGGGGGAGGCGTTCGCCTGAAGTGCGTCGATCACGTCCCGGATCGCGGTTGTGACACCGTACAGGTTTTGCAGGACGTCATTGTTCCAGAAGCGCAGGACGGAGATGCCGTGCGCGTTCAGAGCATGCGTGCGGGCTGCGTCGGACGTGCTGTCGGCATGTTGACCGCCGTCAACCTCGATGGCGAGGCGGATGGACGGTGCATAGAAATCGAGGATGTAGCGTTGCAGAACCGGAATTTGGCGGCGAAAGCGCAGGCCCAAGGCATCGAGGCGCAATGCGTTCCAGAGCGCGCGTTCGGCGTCTGTCGGGTCGGACCGCAGGGCGCGTGCCTTGAGCGTCATGCCGGGGCCGCGGGTGAAGGCCTCCCCCTTGATCCCCCTCCCCACGGGAGGGGGAGACGACAGAGGCTGGCGCCAGGCGCTGTTCCCCCCTCCGTTTCGGAGGGGGGTTAGGGGGGAGGCGCGTTCGCTCACCTGTCAATCTCTCCGAACACCACGTCCATCGTGCCGATGATGGCGGCGACATCCGCCAACTGGTGCCCCTTGGAGATGTAGTCCATCGCCTGCAAATGCAGGAAGCCCGGAGCGCGCAGCTTGGCGCGGTACGGTTTGTTCGACCCGTCCGCGACGAGGTAGACGCCGAACTCGCCCTTGGGCGCTTCGACCGCGCAGTACACTTCGCCTTCGGGGACGTGGAACCCTTCGGTATAAAGCTTGAAGTGGTGGATCAGCGATTCCATCGACGTTTTCATGTCGGTGCGCGACGGCGGCGTGATCTTGCCGCGCGCAAGGATGTCGCCCGGGCAATCGCGCAACTTGCCGATGGCCTGTTTGATGATGCCGATCGACTGGCGCATCTCTTCCATGCGGACGAGGTAGCGGTCATAGCAGTCGCCGTTCTTGCCCACGGGGATCTGGAAGTCGAATTCATCGTAGCATTCGTAGGGCTGCGACCGGCGCAGGTCCCAAGCAAGGCCAGAGCCCCGCACCATCACGCCGGAGAAGCCGTATTTCAGGATGTCATCTTCGGTCACGATGCCGATGTCGGCGTTGCGCTGTTTGAAGATGCGGTTTTCGGTCAGGAGGCCATCGATATCCTCCATGAAACCGGACATGAACTTGTGGGCCCATTCCTCGATATCATCAAGCAGTTCGGGCGGCAGGTCCTGATGCACACCGCCGGGGCGGAAATAGGCCGCGTGCAGACGTGCGCCACAGGCCCGTTCGTAGAAGATCATCAGCTGCTCACGCTCTTCAAAGCCCCAGAGCGGGGGCGTGAGCGCGCCCACGTCGAGCGCTTGGGTGGTGATGTTGAGCAGGTGGTTCAGGACGCGGCCAATCTCGCAAAAAAGCACGCGAATGAGGCTGGCGCGGCGTGGCACTTCGACGCCTGTCAGCTTTTCGATGGCCAGACACCAGGCGTGTTCCTGGTTCATCGGGGCCACATAGTCGAGCCGGTCGAAATAAGGCAGGTTTTGCAGGTAGGTCCTGCTTTCCATCAGCTTTTCGGTGCCACGGTGCAGCAGGCCGATATGCGGGTCGCAGCGTTCCACGATCTCGCCGTCCAGTTCCAGGACAAGCCGCAGAACCCCGTGTGCCGCAGGGTGTTGCGGGCCGAAGTTGATGTTGAAGTTGCGGATTTTCTGTTCGCCGGTGAGGGCGTCGTCGAAACCTTTGGAGCCGTCCATCATTGTCCTTACTCCTTGTCCAGATGCGCCGCCGTGCGGAACACCTTTGTCAGTAATTTCCAAGCGCCACCCACGTGGACAAAGCCCAAGTGGTCCTCGTAACGCAGGGGCGGCACATCGACAGTCAGATGAACCCGCGCGATGTCTCCACCCGCCTCATCGATGCTGAGCATGTTGTATTTCGCGGGGGCCGGAAACGGGTCACGCCCGCGCACGCGGTCGAGATAGGCCGCTTTATCCCAGAACGTCGCCGCATCGTTTTCGATGTGCGTCATCTGGAATTTCTCGTGGCACAGTACTTCGAACACGTCCGCCTTGGCGAAGTACACCGCGTCGCAATAGGCCAGCGCGGCGGCTTCCAGTTCAGCATGGATATCGGCAGCACCATCGGCCATCACCGCTTCTCCAGCTCTTGCAGCTTCATTGCCATGATCCACAGCAGCACGATGGTCCCCACGGGCAGGATGCAGAACAGCGCCCAGTATTGGTTGATCCCGAAATGGGGCAGCAGCTTGAACATCGGGATGATGCTTGCCGCTGCGATGAGGAGCCACCAGAGCATGTCCACTACTTCGCCTCCGCTTCCTTTTCATCCCCCGGAAGGATGTATTCGGCCCCTTCCCAAGGCGACATGAAGTCGAACTGGCGGTATTCCTGCACAAGGCTGACGGGTTCGTAGACGACGCGCTTTTCCGCCTCGTCATAGCGGACCTCGGTGTAGCCCGTTGTGGGGAAGTCCTTGCGCAGCGGGTAGCCGCGAAAGCCGTAATCCGTGAGGATGCGCCGCAGGTCCGGGTGGCCCGAGAAGAGGATGCCGAACATGTCGAACACCTCGCGTTCGAACCAGTTGGCGGAGGGGTGGATATCGACCAGTGACGGTACGATCTGGTCCTCGCGGATCGACACGCGCAGGCGGATGCGGTGGTTCTGGTACATCGACAGGAAGTGGTAGACGACGTCGAACCGCTTGGCCCGGCCCGGGTAATCCACGGCCGTGATGTCCACCAGCGTCGAGAATTTGCAGGTGCTGTCGGCGGTGATGAATTCGACAAAGCCGGTCAGGCTGGCGGGCGCCACGTCGATGTTCAACTCACCATGGGTGACGTCCCAGGCCAGCACGCAATCGGGGCGCTTGGCTTCAAGATAGGTGCCAAGTTCGGTCATTGCTTCGGACATGGGTTCCCCTTAGCGGACGATTGTGCCGGTGCGGCGGATTTTGCGTTGGAGCTGCAGGATGCCGTAGAGCAGCGCTTCGGCCGTGGGCGGGCAGCCGGGGACGTAGACATCCACGGGCACGATGCGGTCGCAGCCGCGCACCACGGAATAGCTGTAGTGGTAGTAGCCGCCGCCATTGGCGCAGGAGCCCATGGAGATCACGTAGCGTGGCTCGGGCATCTGGTCGTAGACCTTGCGCAGGGCGGGCGCCATCTTGTTGGTCAGTGTCCCCGCGACAATCATCAGGTCCGACTGGCGGGGGGAGGCGCGCGGGGCGGTGCCGAAGCGTTCGAGGTCGTAGCGCGGCATGGAGGTGTGCATCATCTCGACCGCGCAGCAGGCGAGGCCGAATGTCATCCAGTGCAGTGAGCCGGTGCGCGCCCAGTTGATGATGTCGTCGGTCGAGGTGAGCAGAAAGCCCTTGTCCTGCAACTCGGCATTGAGCGCCTGGGTGGCGTGGTCCTTGTCGCCGCCTGCATAGGCGGGACCGGCGGTGTCCGTCATTGCCATTCGAGCGCCCCCTTCTTCCATTCGTAGGCGAAGCCGATGGTCAGGACACCCAAGAACACCATCATGGACCAGAAGCCGACCATGCTGATGTCCTGGAACGCGACGGCCCAGGGAAAGAGGAATGCGATTTCGAGGTCGAAAATGATGAACAGGATCGACACGAGGTAGAACCGCACATCGAACTTCATGCGCGCATCGTCAAAGGCGTTGAACCCGCATTCATAGGCCGACACCTTTTCGGGGTCCGGGTTGCGCACGGCCAGAACGACAGCTGCAAGGATCAGGACAAGACCGAGGCCAATGGCGACGGCCAGAAATACGAGAATGGGGAGATACTCCCGCAACATCTCTTCCACGTTGGGCTCCTTTTCTTGGCGCGAGACGTGACGCACCAGGTCAAGTGGCAAAGTTGACTGGGCACGGGTTTACGCCCGCCGCATGTCAGGGTCAATAAAGCCCGGGGCGGAAGTCGCGGAAAAGGACGGGTGATTTCGCCGCAGCGTGGACAATTTGATGTCAGGCGGGATCAGTGCGGCTCCATTCCGCCAGGGTCAGCCCGGCCTTGGGCGCATAAAGCTGCACATGCAATGCGTGGCTGGGCCGTCCAGGCATGTCGACCGACACATCGCCCGAGCGGGCACCGCCGCTGGCCAGCCGCTGTGCCGCATGCGGCAAGACCAGCAGTTCCTGATAGGTCAATTCCAGGTCCGCCCGCGTCGCATCATTGGCAAACACCAGTTCACCGGCATCGTTGTGGATGGTGATGGCCGTGCCGCTGGCTTCGGCCAGGGTGGTCAGAATGGCATCGTTCTCGGCCAGCGCATCACTCAACGCCTTTTGCTCGTATCGCAGTACCAGGCGTTCAATCTTGCTTTCGACCAGATCGGCAATGGCTTCGAGATAGGCAAGCTCGGCATTGCTCCAGATCCGGGGGGACGCGGACAGAGCGCACATCGCCCCCATCGGCGTGCCATCGTCCGACCGCAGCGGCACGCCCATATAGGCCCCGATGTTCATCGTGCGGACCGTGGGCGCATCGCGGAACCGCCTGTCCGCGTGCACATCAGGGACGCGCAACGCCGCCCCTGCCTGCATCGTATGCACACAGATCGTATCGCGGGCCAGAACCGACCGCTCTGAAAACGGTTCGTCCGCACTGGAATGGCCCAGCGCCAAGAGCGCGTCATCCTGCAACACGCTCACCAGGCTGAGAGCGCAGTTCAGTTTCGCCGCGACCGATTGCGCCAAGGCGTCAAATTCGGCCATGTTGCTCACGTCGAGCGTCAGTTCCGCCATTGTGATCTTCCGTAACGCCGTACCCTGCGCGCTGCCGAAACAGGCGCGCCTTTTTGAAAATATCGCAAAGTTGACGCTACGTAAAACAAAATGGTCCAAAACAACGCGAAACGTGGCAGATCATTTCAGTTTCTGATCAGGTGCGCGGAGTCCCGCGCATGATTTACATCAGGATGATATCGGATACCCCTGCCCCACGGCGCAGGGCGTGCACGCTTTGCAAATCGGGGTCGGCCATCCACGCCTCGGCGGCGGCGCGGTCGGGAAAGCGCACGACAGCCAATGCATCGGGCAGAATGGGCGCCCCTTCCAGGATCGACAGGTCGGGCGAGGCTTGCACAACCTCGCCACCATGCCGCGCCAAGGCGTTGGCGGCGAGTTCGCGGTACTGGGCCAGGCTGTCCGGATTGGTGATGCGCAACATGACAACGGCGTGAGTGGTCATCTTCTTGGTCCTTTCGGGTTGGTCAGGCGCACGCTATCGCTGCCTAACCTGTGAAAGAAACGAGTGTGTTTGCGCCCCGCCTGTGCAAAAACGATCAGGTGCACACACAGGAGCAAGTGATGGATTGGGGTGATTTGCGCTTTGTTCTGGAAACAGCGCGTCAGGGCGGCCTGAGCGGTGCAGCCCGCGCCCTGGGCGTGAACCATGCAACCGTCGCCCGGCGCATTGCAGCCGCCGAGGCGGCCCTGGGCACGCCGCTGTTTGATCGCCGCCCGTCGGGCTATGTGCCCACGCAGGCCGGTCGGGATGCCGCCCGCACCGCCGAAGCGTTCGAGGCCGAACAGGCCGCCCTGTCCCGCGCAATTGCCGCGCGGGATGCGGCCTTGAGCGGCCCGCTGACCGTCACCGCCCCGCATTTGATGGTGCATTCGGTCCTCGCGCCCGTTTTCGGTGCCTTTGCGCGGGCGCATCCCGAGATCGCGTTGTCCGTGCTGGGCTCGATCGAGACGCTGAACCTGGCTGAACGCGAAGCGGACGTTGCGATCCGTATCTCGGACGCGCCGGATCCGGACCTGGTGGGCCGTCAGGTCGCCGTCCAGAAATCAGCGGTCTATGCCAGCAAGGACTATCTCGACCGGTTCGAACGTGATCCGGGTCGCGGCCTGCACTGGCTGCGGTTCCTGCATTGGCACCCGACGCCGAAGGAGGTGCTGGACGTGTACCCCAATGCCCGCACCGTCATGGCGCTGGACGATATGGTCGCGATGATCGGGGCCATGCGTGCCGGATTGGGTGCGTCGCGCGCGCCGTGCATTCTCGGCGATGCCGATCCGAGCCTTGCCCGCGTGCCGGGCCTGCCGCTGATGTCCTACCCCTCAATCTGGGTCCTGACCCATGCGGACCTGCGTGCCGTGCCGCGCATCGCGGCCTTTACCGACTTCGTATCGGCGGCGCTGCGCAGAAAGCGTGCGGCCTTTGCTGGCAACGCCGGGGCCTAGTCCGGCATCCAGGCCGCCTTGCGCTTGGCAAAGAAGGCGTCGATGCCTTCGGCGGCCTCGGCGCTTTCCCAGCGGGATTTCAGGGCCGCCACGGATGACGCAATGGTGGCCTCGTCAATGCGCGGTCCAAAGCTGCGCGCCAGTGCCTTGGCCGCGGCCACCGCACCGGGGGCGCAGTTGAGGTAGGGCGCGACCTCGGCCTCGATCGCCTGTGCCAGATCGTCCACCGGAACGATCCGCGTCAGAAGGCCCAGGTCCACCGCTTCGGCGGCGTCAAACAGGCGCGAGGACATGAAGACGCGCCGCGCCCGCCCCTCGCCCATGCGCGCCACGACATAAGGCCCGATGGTGGCCGGGATGATCCCCAGCCGTGTTTCGGTAAGGCCCATGCGGATGTGATCGGCCCCGATGGCCACGTCGCAGACCGACGCCATGCCCACGCCGCCGCCAAAGGCATTGCCATGCACCGCCCCGATCAGCGGTTTGGGCATCGTGTTGAGCGCATGCAGCATATGCGCCAGCTTGCCCGCCTCGCGCGCGCGGGTGTCCGCATCCGACTGCATATGGTCGCGCATCCAGCCCAGATCACCGCCCGCGCAGAATGTCTTGCCCGCCGCGGCCAGCACGACCACACGCACGCTGTCATCCGCGCCCAGCGCTTGGGCTGCATCGTGCAGGTCCGCGATCATCTGTGCGTTCATCGCGTTATGCTTGTCCGCGCGGTCAAGGCGCAGGGTTGCGACGCCGCGAGCATCGGTCGAGATCGAAAGCGTACCGGTCACGTCAGCCGTCCTTGTCTGCGCTGCGCATGGCGCGGGCCATGTCCGCGGCCTGGGCGATGATGTCGAGGTCGAGGCCGGTGTCATAGCCCAGGCGGGCCAGATGCGCGGCCACGGCCTCGGTTGCGACATTGCCAGCGGCCCCCGGCGCATAGGGGCACCCGCCAAGCCCCCCGACCGCCGCGTCAAAGACCCGAACGCCCAGCGCCAGTGCGGCATCGATATTGTCCAGCGCCCGCCCGTCCGTGTCGTGAAAATGCCCGGCCAGTCGGCCCACGGGCACAACGTCGCGCACCGCCAGCAGCATCCGGGCCACCGCGTCGGGTGTGCCCCGCCCGATCGTGTCGCCCAGGCTGACCTCGTAACAGCCCATGGCAAACAGCCGGTCTGCCACCCGTGCGACCGCATCCGGCGCGACCGCCCCGTCATAGGGACAGTCCACAACGCAGGACACGTAGCCACGCACCGGCAGGTCGATGGCACGGGCCGCATCGATGACCGGGGCAAACCTGTCCAGCGCCTCGTCGATGCCGGCGTTGATGTTGGCGCGCGAGAACCCTTCGCTGGCAGAGCCGAACACCGCAACTTCGTCCGCGCCGGCGGCGCGCGCATCGTCAAAGCCGCGCATGTTCGGGGTCAGCGCGGCATACCGCACGCCCCGCGCGCGGGTGATGCCCGCCAGCACCTCGGCACTGCCGGCCATTTGCGGCACCCATTTCGGGCTGACAAAGCTCGCGCATTCGATGCGTTGGAACCCTGCACGGCTGAGCACGTCGACCAGGGCCACCTTCTCGGCAACCGGGATCTCGCGCGCTTCGTTCTGCAGGCCGTCGCGTGGCCCCACTTCGTAGATTTCGACCCTGTCCATCTATTCCTCCCACGCCGCATAAAAATCCTGATCGTACAGTCGCGCCTCGGGCGCGGGCAAGCTGGCCTGAAAAGCGGGCCGTTCGGTGATCCGCGTGTACCATTGCGCCAGTTCCGGATGCTGGTCCAACCCGCGAAAGTGCCGCGCCATGTAAATCGCCTGCCCGACCGAGATGTCCGCCGCCGAAAACCCGGAGGTGAGCAGGTAATCCCGGTTTTCCACCGGTGTCGACAACCGCGCCTCGATCGCGTCATAGCATTTGCCCAGCCGTGCCGCTTCCAGCTTCATGATGGTCGGGCTGCGCATCGCATCATCGTAAAGCACGACATGCTGCTGCGTCAGGGCCGCCGCATGCTGGCTGACCGTTTCGGCAAAATGCACCCAGACCAGCCACGCCATCCGGTCCGGGCTGGCCACACTGCGGCCCATGCGGTCCGGACTGAACCGTTCGCACAGGTATTGGGTGATGGCGCCTGTCTCGAACATGCGCTCGCCCTCGATTTCCAGCGCGGGCACGCGGCCTGCCGGGCTCAGGCTCAGAAATTCGGGCGCGCGCAGGGACTTGTCGAACGGATGGACCTGTACGTGAAAGGGAACATCCAGCTCATGCAACAGCCAGAGCGTACGCATGGACCGGGTCTGGGGACAGTGATGCAGGGTGATCATGGGGCCTCTTTCGTGGTCAATGCGTCCCAATGCGGGCGCGTGGTGCGGAATATGCGTGTTTCGGACAGGGCCGCAAACCATGCAGACAGGTTTGGCCGCGCGGCAAGCATGTCTGCCGCTTCCGGCACCATCTGAAAGGTGTCGATCATCGGGGCAAGATGGCAATCCGCGCGGGTCAACGTGCCGGGGGTCAGGACCAGCCCTTCGGCTGCGATGGTTTCGAGCATGTCCAGAACCGGCGCCGCATCACGCAACCCCTGCACCACCAGACCGGCCTGTGCATCTGCACCAAAGGCCGGGCGAAACCAGCCGTGGGAAAAGACATGGCGCACGAGGGGCCAATACGCATAGGCATCCGCGATACCCCCGACCTGTACCGCACGGGCCTGCACCAACGGCGGGGCCTGCCAGCCCCGGTGCGCATCGCACCACGTCAGAAGGGCGGCGGTTTCGTATAGCGTCGTGTCGCCCAGGTGCAGGACTGGCACGCGGCGCATCGGGTGTGCCTGTACCAGTGTGTCCGCGTGATCGAACGGGTTCGCCTCGCGGTAGTCATAGCTCAGACCGGCCAAGTCCAGCGCCATGCGGGCGGTCCGCGTGTAAACGCTGTAGCGATATCCGGTCAGGCCAATGTCCATCACGTGGTCTTCACATCCTCCAGCCGCACCAGCGCGGCCCCGGCGACCACCTGATCGCCTTCGCCTGCAAGCACTTCGGCCACGACGCCGTCGCGTGCGGCCAGCAGGACATGCTCCATCTTCATGGCCTCAAGGATGGCAAGGCGGTCTCCTTCGGCGACCTGCGCACCGGCTGTGGCAAATACCGCCTTGACCAGGCCGGGCATCGGCGCCTCGACCAGGTTGCCATCGCCGGCGGCGCTGGCGGCCACATCCAGCGGATCGGCCACCTGAAATGGAATGCCATAGGCGTCAAACACGGTCGCAACACCATCCGCCACATGCACGTCCGGTGCGGGCGCGTCCCCGATAAACCACTGCCCCTGACGGCGGGTCGCCATCACCTGGTCATCGGCCACCCGCCAGCGCTGATGGTCGGGGCCCCGAACCTCGACCCAGCAAGGCACATCATCGCCGTCACGGCGCAAAGCCACGGCGCGGCGCAACGGGGCCCACAGGGAAAACCCCGCATCATCCCCTGCATCTGCCAGACCCGACACCGCCATCGCAGCCGCCACGGCATGGCGTGGCGCGACCTCGGGTGGTGCGGTCAACTTGTCGATGTCCCGTGCAATCAGGCCCGTATCCACGTCCCCGGCGGCAAATCCGGCATGGCGGGCCAAGGCCCCGAGGAAGGCAAGGTTCGTGACGGTCCCGCCGACGTGCGTGTCATCCAGCGCACGGGCCAGTCGCGACAAGGCAACGGCGCGCGTCGGGCCGTGCACAATGACCTTGGCAATCATCGGATCGTAATGGGGGCTGATCTGGTCCCCGGCCCGCACGCCGCTGTCGGCACGGGCGCTGTCGGAAAAGCGCAGGTGGGTCAGCGTACCGGTGGCGGGCAGGAAACCGGCGGGCACGTCCTCGGCATAAAGCCGCGCCTCGAACGCGTGCCCGGTGATGGTCAGATCCTCTTGCGCTGCGGGCAACGGTTCACCCGCCGCCACGCGCAGTTGCCACGCCACCAGATCGACGCCGGTGATGGCTTCGGTCACCGGGTGTTCGACCTGCAGGCGCGTGTTCATCTCCATGAAGAAGAAGCCATCGGGGCGCAGCGGGCCAGAGCCGTCCACGATAAACTCGACCGTGCCCGCGCCCTTGTAGCCAATGGCCTCTGCCGCACGAACGGCGGCGTCGCCCATGGCCGCGCGGATCTCTGCGGTCATGCCGGGTGCCGGGGCTTCCTCGATCACCTTTTGGTGGCGGCGTTGCAGCGAGCAGTCGCGTTCAAAGAGATGCACGGCGCGTGTGCCATCACCAAAAACCTGCACCTCGATATGCCGGGGCTGGGTCACGAATTTCTCGACCAGCACGTCCGCATTGCCAAAGGCGGTTTTCGCTTCGCTGCGGGCACTGGCCAATGCGTCTGCAAATGCGCCAGGTGTTTGGACCAGCCGCATGCCCTTGCCCCCGCCCCCCGCAACCGCCTTGATCAGGACCGGGTAGCCCATCTTGTCCGCTTCGGCCGCCAGCAGCGCATCGTCCTGATCCGCGCCGTGATACCCTGGGACAACGGGCACACCCGCCTCGACCATCAACGCCTTGGCCGCGTCCTTGAGGCCCATGGCCCGGATCGCATCTGCCGACGGGCCGACAAAGGTCAGGCCAGCGGCCGCCACCGCGTCCACGAAATCCGGATTCTCGGACAGAAAGCCATAGCCCGGGTGGATGGCCTTTGCGCCCGTGTCCAGGGCGGCCTGGATGATGACATCGCCGCGCAGATAGCTGTCCGCAGGGGCCGCGCCGCCGATATGGACGGCAATGTCCGCCATCTGCACATGTTTGGCGGCGGCATCCGCGTCCGAGTAGACGGCGACGCAACGCACGCCCATGGCCCGGGCGGTGTCCATGACCCGGCAGGCAATTTCGCCCCGGTTGGCGATCAGGAGTGTGTCAAACATCTTGGCCCCTACTTTCTTCTGGCCGGAAATACTTCGGGGAGCACGAGGGGCTGGCCCCTCGGTCCGGCGGGTGCGGCACGCACTGTCCCATGATCACATCCGGAACACGCCAAAGCGTGTCTCTTCAATCGGGGCGTTCAGGGCGGCGGACAGGCTGAGGTGCAACACATCCCGGGCCTTGCGGGGGTCGATTACGCCATCATCCCACAGGCGCGCACTGGCATAAAGCGGGTGGGATTGTTCCTCGAACATGTCGATGGTGGGCTGTTTGAAGGCAGCTTCCTCATCCGCCGACCATGTACCCCCGCCCCGTTCGATCCCGTCGCGCTTGACGGTTGCAAGGACACCCGCCGCCTGCGCGCCGCCCATGACGGAAATGCGGGAATTGGGCCAGGACCACAGGAACCGCGGGGAATAGGCACGCCCTGCCATGCCGTAATTGCCCGCCCCGAAGGAGCCGCCGACCAGCATCGTCACCTTGGGGACGGAGGTTGTGGCCACCGCCGTCACCATCTTGGCGCCGTGCCGCGCGATGCCTTCGTTTTCGTATTTCCGGCCGACCATGAAGCCGGTGATGTTTTGCAGGAAGACCAGCGGAATTTTCCGTTGGCTGCACAGTTCCACGAAATGCGCGCCTTTCTGCGCGGCCTCGGAAAACAGCACGCCGTTGTTGGCGATAATGCCGACGGGCACGCCCTTGATATGGGCAAAGCCGCAGACCAGTGTTTCGCCAAAGCGCGCCTTGAACGGATCGAAGCGCGAGCCGTCGACAATGCGGGCGATCACCTCGTTGATGTCGTAGGGCGTGCGCAGGTCGGCAGGCACGACGCCCAGGATCTCTTCGGGATCGTATGCGGGGTCTTCCGGATTTTGCAAAGTGACTGTCGTCGGTTTGCAAAGGTTCAGGTTTCCGACACTTCTGCGGGCCAGGGCCAGCGCGTGGGCGTCATCTTCGGCTAGATAGTCGGCCACACCGGACAGGCGCGTGTGCACGTCGCCGCCCCCCAGATCTTCGGCGCTCACCACCTCGCCCGTGGCCGCCTTGACCAGCGGCGGACCGGCCAGGAAGATCGTGCCTTGTTCCTTCACGATAATCGTCACGTCGGACATGGCAGGCACATAGGCCCCACCGGCCGTACACGAGCCCATAACGACGGCGATCTGCGGAATGCCCTTGGCGCTCATCTGCGCCTGGTTGAAGAAGATGCGGCCGAAATGGTCGCGGTCGGGGAACACTTCGTCCTGGTTGGGCAGGTTCGCACCGCCGCTGTCGACCAGGTAGATGCAGGGCAGATGGTTCTGCTCGGCGATCTCTTGTGCGCGCAGGTGCTTTTTGACCGTCATCGGGTAGTAGGTGCCGCCCTTTACGGTGGCGTCATTGCAGACGACCATCACCTCGTGCCCCATGATGCGGCCAATGCCCGCAATCACGCCGGCACAGGGCGCCGCGCCGTCATAAAGGCCATGGGCCGCCGTTGCGCCCACTTCCAGAAAGGGTGATCCGGGATCCAACAGGTTTGCAACCCGTTCGCGCGGCAGCATCTTGCCCCGGCTGACATGCCTGTCACGGGACCTTGCCCCACCGCCTGCCGCAGCCTGATCTGCTGCTCTTTGCACAACGGCCAGCGCCTCAAGATGCGCGGCACGGTTGGATTTGAAGGTTTCGGATGACGGGAGGGCTTGGGTGGTCAGTTTCATGTGCGAAGCATCTTCTTCACTTTGGGCACCAATGTCTTTCGTGCGCGTGCAGTTTTGAAAACGGTCGGAAGGACGCGATCAAACCAGTATTGATAACGTGGCAGGCGCGTTTGGGGCCTGGACAAAAGCGTCAGGTAGCCAATGACATGGTCGCGATCCTCGAACCACAATCGCTTGCCCAAGAAACTCAATTGATAGTGCGCATCATCCGGCCAGTTTATTTCGATCTTCTGTGGGGTATGGCACGTACTGCACACCGAAGTGCCGATGTTGATTGCACCGTCGAGGCACGGACCCCAAATGTCATAGTCTTCGCTTACCTGCCGGTGACCCAATCCCCGGTATTGAAATGTGTGTGGCCGATGTCGTGACACATCCACGCGACCGGTCCTGGCAAAGTTGAAAAGACCTTCGTTCTTGCCTGGCGTCCACCCTTGGGCAATGGCGCGTTTCAGCGGACGTCGCACGTCTGCCGCAAGAAACCGAGCTTCAGCGCCGCAATTCGGACAGGGTATCGCGGCTCCGTTCGGGACCGATAACCGATGTCCATTGTTCAGTACGGGGATGTTTGCAACTTGGGTCATGTCACTGCCTCGGCATCTAATTCTGCTGCGGCGCGCGCCTTCAATTCCTTGCGGATCACCTTGCCTGTGACGGTCATGGGCAGGGCATCCAGAAATGCAATCTCTCTTGGATATGAATAGCTTGCAAGACGATCTTTGACCCAGCGCTGCAAGGTGGCTGCATCCGTCGACGCGCCCGGCTTGCGCACCACATACGCTTTGACGATCTCGGTGCGCAGCGGGTCCGGTTTACCCACCACCCCCACCGTCGCCACATCCGGGTGGGTCAGCAGGCAATCCTCGATCTCGGCTGGTCCGATCCGGTAGCCCGCCGATGTGATCACATCGTCATCGCGTCCAACGAAACGGAGGTCCTGTCCGTCTTGCTGGCCTCGATCCCCGGTCAGCATCCAATCGCCCCGAAACTTTTCTGCCGTGGCATCGGGACGGCCCCAATATTCCAGCATCATGGACGGTGCGCCGCGCCTGACCGCTATATCGCCCTCGTCCTCTGTTACGTTGCCTGTATCGTCGATCACGGCGACATCGAACCCGGGCACGGCCCGTCCCATGCAGCCCGGTTTCGTGGGGTAACGGGTCGCACACGACGTCACCACCATATTGCACTCGGTCTGGCCGTAGAATTCATTGATCGTCACCCCCAGCGCATCACGGCTGCAGGCCAGCATTTCCGCGCCCAGCGGTTCACCCCCGCTTGCCACGGATCGCAAACCGTCTAGGCGGGCGCCTTCCGACTTCAACAACCGCAGCGCGGTTGGTGGAAAAAAAACATTTTTAACAGATCCTTCCGAGATGATCCTCATGCAGTCTTCGGGGGTGAACTTGGCCATCCGCGCCGCCACCACCGGCACACCCAGGGCAAGCCCCGGCATCAGCACATCAAAAAGCCCACCGATCCAGGCCCAGTCGGCCGGGGTCCACAGGCAATCCCCCGCTTGCCCCAAATCATCATGGCTGAGCGTGACACCCGGCAGGTGCCCATCCAGAACGGCGTGGCCATGCAGGGCCCCCTTGGGGGGGCCGGTTGTGCCCGAGGTGTAGATCAGCACGGCGGGCGTCTGCGCGGATGCGTCAAACACAGGCACCGGATCGCCGGTTTGCCCAACCTGATCCACCATCCAACACGCGGCCAGATCGCCCACAAGCGCCGCGCCCGCCGTGTCCGTCAGCACGACGGTCAGCCCGGCATCCCCGATGCGGGACGCCAGCGCATCCGACTTGAAGAGCTTGAACAAAGGCACTGAAATTGCGCCAATTTTCCAAAGCGCGAGATGCGCCGCCGCGCACCAGGGCGATTGCGACAGCAACACGCCGATGCGATCGCCGGGCTGCACCGTGCGCAGAAGAGCGCGCGCGAGCCCATCGGCCTGTTCGGCCAGCATGGCATAGGTGACATCTGTGCGCGTCTGGCCCGTCAGATCAATGATCGCCACCTGATCCGGCGGATGCGCGAGGCACTGCAGGGCCATGTTCATATGCCGCCCTCCTGCTGCATACGCGTGACACGTCCCCAGCGATCCACTGCATAGAGCATGGCGCCGCACCGGACATGGAATACCGCGTCCTCGCGGCCTGGCCAGCCTACGCATTGCGCCCGGTCGCCGCCGTGGTCAGCCACATGCGCATCGGCCACCGCCTCGATCACGCCACTGGCGTCCACTGTGACCTGCCTTTGGCCCAGCCAGTAGCCAACCAAAGCGGCCAGAACGACCAGGGTCGCCGTGGTGATCACAACCTGCCGCGGCATCACATCATGGCCGAGACCAGTTCGCGCCCGACCAGCATGCGCCGGATTTCGGACGTACCTGCCCCGATCTCCATCAGCTTGGCATCGCGGAAAATGCGGGCAACAGGTGCGTCATTCAGGAACCCGGCACCGCCCATGGCCTGTACGGCCTGATGCGCCTGTTTCATCGCCTCTTCCGACGCATAAAGACAGCAGGCCGCCGCATCCTGACGTGTCACTTCGCCCCGGTCACAGGCCCTGGCCACTTCGTAGACATAGGCGCGGGCAGAATTCATCGCGGCATACATATCGGCGATCTTGCCCTGCATCAGTTGAAAATTCCCGATGGGCTGGCCGAACTGCTTGCGTTCGGTGACGTAGGGCATGACCTCATCCAGACAGGCCGCCATGATGCCAAGGCCGATGCCCGCCAGCACCACCCGTTCGTAATCAAGGCCGGACATCAGCACCGCCACACCGCGCCCCTCTTCGCCCAGGATATTTTCAAACGGCACTTCGACATTGTCAAATACCAGCTCGGCCGTGTTCGATCCGCGCATGCCCAGCTTGTCGAAATGGGGGGATGTGGAAAAGCCCGTCATTTCCTTTTCGATCAGAAAGGCAGTCATCCCCTTGGCACCTGCCTCGGGGTCCGTCTTGGCATAGACCACAAGCGTGTCTGCGTCGGGCCCGTTTGTGATCCAGTATTTCGTGCCGTTCAGGATGAACCGGTCATTGCGCTTTTCCGCGTGCAGCTTCATCGACACGACGTCGGACCCGGCCCCGGCCTCGGACATGGCCAGCGCGCCGACATGGGCGCCGCTGATCAGACCCGGCAGGTACTTGGCCCGCTGATCCGGGGTGCCGTTCAGCTTGATCTGGTTCACGCACAGGTTCGAATGCGCACCATAGCTGAGCGAGACGGACGCGCTGGCGCGCGCGATCTCTTCGATGGCGACTGTGTGCGCAAGGTAGCCCATGCCAGCCCCGCCATCTTCTTCGTTCACGGTGATTCCAAGCAGACCAAGCGCGCCCATCTCGGGCCACAGCGCGGGTGGGAAGCTGTTGTCGCTGTCGATCTGGGCCGCCATCGGTTTGACGCGGTCCTGCGCCCAGCGATGCACCATGTCGCGCAGCGCGCCAATCTCGTCGCCCAGATCAAATTTCATGGATGCGTGGAACATAGGCCCTCCCCCGATATCCGCAGATAAATTGAACGCTTGTTCATAAATAGCGGGGAAGGGTATCCGTGTCGAGTCCCGGCATGGGTCAGGTCCGGGGCCGTCAGTGGTTCATGAATTCCCGCAGGCTGACCACCCCGTCGCCATCTGCATCCAGGAACGCGACAATCTCGGGCGCGCGCGCCGCACTTTGCATGCCGATCGCGGCGCGGCATTCGGCGTGAATCTTTGCTTCGTCGATCCTGTAGGCGGCGGCCAGCTCGTCCTCGGTGACAAACCCGTCGCCGTCCGTATCGGCTTCGACGAACTCCTTGGCGCGTTTGCGATCATGGGCGGCAACAAATTCATTAAGTGTCGCGACACCATCATCATTGCCGTCATAGAATTCCATGTGACCATCCGCCAGCATCTGCGGCGTGGCCTGCCACCTGATTTCCCATTCCGTGCCTTTGCAGACCGCCGGCACATCGGCCTTGGCAATACGTTGCGCCATGTCGACAATCAGTTCATCGCGGTCGATCACGCCATTTCTGTCCGCGTCCTTGGCCCGGAACAGGCCTTTGAAGTCGGTTTTTGTATCGGCCTCGGCGCCCGCGAGGGATGCTGCGACAAGAACAGCAGCGGTGATGGCAGCCGGAACGCCGGCAATCAGGGTTTTTCGCCACATGGGAACCTCTTTCGACAAGAGTTGAGGCACGGCATCTTCCGCAATCAACCGGCGCAGGGCGGCGCTCATTGATTCTCCGCGCGCTGCTGCCCGCGCGGCAAACGCCGTCTTTTCCGAATGGCTGACCCGAATTTCGAGCGTTTCAGATTTCTTTTCAGAGCGCATGGTCGATGGATTGCTTGGATGTCGTGCTGCCTGTCACAGGCCACATGTTGTGCCACAAATGCTAGCATCAGCCTGCCCGGACGCACGGTTTTTCGTGTCCCGACACGTGGTTTCGTCGCGATTCCGTCGCTCAGGCCATGCTGCGATTATGGGCCCGTGCGACTTCGTCCCGGATGATGCGGGCAATCAGCGCGCAGTCTTCGAGGCTGAAGGTCAATGGAACCCGAAGGTCCACGATGCCTGCCAGAACCCGGTCGCTGGCCGCCATGGGTTTGGACGGGGCATAGCGCCAACTGTCGTAACGGCTGGTGAAGGCCACGGGTTCAGCGGCACCGAACCATTTCAGTTCCACCCCGCGCGCCGCACATTTGGCGATGACATCGCGCACGGCTGATGCGGCCCAATCCAGCAGAAGGAACTGGAACGATGACCCCACGATCGTTTCGACCTCGGGCCGGTCGATGACGGTCAGGCCGGGTGTGTCCCGCAACCCGTCTTCGAGCACGCGGTAGCGGTCATTCCAGCGTTGGCACTGGGTTGCCAGATCAGCGATCTGCGGGCGCAGGATCGCGGCCCGCAGATTGTCCATGCGGCCCGATATGTTGGGCGTGTGGTACTTGATGTCGTCAAACGCCTCTTTCGGCGGGGCCGCGAGGTGGCGTTCGTAGAGCATGTAGCTGCCCGACAGCATCACCGCCTTGGCCGCGAGATGCGGATCGTCGGTCACCAGAAACCCGCCCTCGCCCGAATTGACATGCTTGTAGGTCTGGCAGGAATAACATCCGATGGCCCCGAACCGCCCCGACGGCACGCCGTTCCAGGCCGCGCCCATCGTGTGGGCACAATCCTCGACCACCGCGACGCCGGCTGCGTTGCACATGGTCATGAGCCGGTCCATGTCGCAGATATGGCCGCGCATGTGGCTGAGCAGAAGGACACGCGCCTCGCCCAACTTGGGCTTAAGATCATCGAGGTCGATGGTCAGCGCCTCTGTCACCCCGACAAAGACCGGCACGGCACCCAAGGATGCAATCGCACCGGGCACCGGGGCCAGCGTGAAGGCATTCGACAGCACCTTGTCGCCCGGCTGTACCCCCAGGGCGCGCAAGGCCGTCGCCATGGCATAGCCGCCAGACGCAACCGCGAGGCAGTACTGGGATCCGACGGTGGCCGCGAATTCCTGTTCCAGCAGTGCCGTTTCCGACACTTCGCCCGGCGCTGTGTTGTACCGGTGCAGACGCCCGTGACGCATCACGGCAATTGCGGCTTCGATCCCTGCTTCGGGGATCGGTTCCTGCTGGGTGAAGCTGCCGGTGAAATGCTCTGTCATGGCGATGTTTGTGGGATGTGCAATGGGCACCGTCAAGCCGTCGTGCGCGGATTTCAGGTTCTGAAACCGAAGCTGCAGGTTCAGCCCAGCGGCAGCAACGCCCCAACGACGCCCGGAAGGGCCGCGTAGTCATGCAGCAACGCTTCCGGCTCCAACGCTGCCATATCCTCGCCCGACGGACCAAAGGTGACGAGGATCGAAGGGACGCCAGCCGCACGTGCCGTGTTGCGGTCGGTGTCACTGTCGCCCACCAGAACGCAGGCGGAGGGGTCTATGCCCAGCCGCCGGGTCGCTTCGTACAGCGGTTCGGGATCGGGTTTGCGCACCGGCAGCGTGTCGGCACCCACCAGGCTGCCAAAGGCATCGCGCACCCCCAGATCCTGCATCAGCTGTTCGGCCAGTCCTTCGGGCTTGTTCGTGCAGATGCCGATGGCGTAACCCTGTGCGGACAGGACGGCGATAGCCTCCATTGTGCCGGGGTACAGCGTCGTTCGGCTTGAGATGTCGGCCCCGTAGGCTTCCAGAAGAACGGGATAGTAGCGATCAATCACCGCCTCATCCATGCGCCCCATACGCGTCAGTCCTGTGCGCAGCATCATGCGCCCACCGCGCAACGCCACGCCCGCATCCCCCGGGCCCAGCACATCGCCCAGCCCCATGTCGCGGAAACAGTGGTTGGCCGCCGCCAACAGGTCGCCGCTGGTGTCCGCCAACGTGCCGTCCAGATCGAAAATCACCGCTGCCATGTCTGCCCCTTGCTGACGTGCTGTGGCGGATGCCCGCCTGTTCCTGTTGCAAGTCGAAACCATGTTTGATGGCCCGCCCGCTTGCGCCTTTGCGCCCAGCGGATAAACAGGGCGGCATAAAAAGACAAAGAGAAAGCCATGAGCGTTGCACTGATCATCCTGGCCGCGGGCAAGGGCACACGGATGAAATCGGACCTGCCGAAGGTTCTTCACCCCATTGCCGGCGCACCGATGCTGCACCACGCCCTGCGGGCGGCCACGGTTCTCGAACCTGCGCATACCATCGTGGTGGCAGGCCATGGCAGCGACCAGGTGCGCGCTGCCGCCGTCGCGTACGACCCCGATGTTCAGGTGGTCCTGCAGGACAAGCAGATGGGCACCGGCCACGCCGTGGACCAGGCGCGCGCGGCCTTGCAGGGCTTTGACGGGGACGTGGTTGTCCTGTTCGGTGACACCCCGTTTCTGCAACCGGACACCTTGACCCGCATGATCGAGGCCCGGCGCACCCATGATGTTGTTGTGCTAGGCTTTGATATCGCAGAGGTCCAGCCGCGGTATGGCCGGTTGGTCATGGACGGCGACCGGTTGGTCAAAATCGTCGAATACAAGGACGCGACCGAGGACGAACGCGCGATCCGCTTTACCAACAGTGGTCTGATGGCCTGCGACGCCAAGATCCTGTTCGAGGTGCTGTCCGAGGTCACGAATGACAACGCATCCGGTGAATATTACCTCACTGCGGTTCCCGAACTGGCGAACGCACGCGGGTTGAACGTTACCGCCGTGAAATGTGACGAGGCGGAAACGCTTGGCATCGACAGCCGTGCAAACCTGGCAGACGCCGAAGCGATCTTTCAGAAGGCCGCCCGCCGCGCGCTGTTGGACAGCGGTGTCAGCATGGTGGCGCCGGACACGGTGTTTCTGTCTTTTGACACCGTGATCGGGCGTGACGCGCTGATCGAGCCGAACGTGGTGTTTGGCCCCGGCGTCACCGTCGAAAGCGGCGCAACGATCCGCGCCTTTTCCCATCTTGAGGGCTGCCACGTGTCGCGCGGTGCCATCGTTGGCCCCTATGCCCGCCTGCGCCCGGGTGCGGAACTGGCCGAGGACGTGCGCATCGGCAACTTCGTCGAGATCAAGAATGCGACCCTGGCAGAAGGGGCCAAGGTCAATCACCTGTCCTATATCGGTGACGCGACGATTGGCGAGGCAAGCAATATCGGCGCTGGTACGATCACCTGCAACTATGACGGCGTGATGAAGCACCGGACCCAGATCGGCGCGCGCGCCTTTATCGGGTCAAACACGATGCTGGTCGCCCCTGTCTCGGTCGGCGATGAGGCGATGACCGGGTCCGGTTCGGTCATCACGTCGGATGTGGATGATGGCGCGTTGGCCATTGCCCGCGCCCCGCAGGTCGAAAAACCGGGCATGGCCCGCAAGCTTTTTGAGATGTTGAAGGCCAAAAAGGCCCGTATGAGCAGAGGCAGCTAAATGTGCGGAATTGTAGGTGTTCTGGGCGATCACGAGGTCGCCCCCATCCTGGTCGAGGCGCTGAAGCGGCTGGAATACCGGGGCTATGACAGCGCGGGCATCGCCACGATCAACGGCGGCGTGCTGGACCGCCGCAGGGCCGTTGGCAAGCTGGTGAACCTCAGTGATCGGCTGGTGCATGAACCACTGGCCGGCAAGGCCGGGATCGGGCACACCCGCTGGGCCACCCACGGTGCGCCGACCGAAGGCAATGCGCACCCGCACCGCGCCGGTCCCGTGGCGGTTGTGCACAACGGCATTGTCGAGAATTTTCGCGAATTGCGGGCAGAGCTGGCCGAGGCAGGCATTGGTTTTGAAACCGACACGGACACCGAGACCGTGGCGTTGCTGACCCACCACCATATGCAGGAAGGCATGAACGCGGTTGCGGCCGCGTTTGCCACCATCGACCGCCTTGAGGGTGCCTTTGCCCTCGCGTTCCTGTTTGATGGTGAGGATGACCTGATCGTGGCTGCCCGCAAGGGATCACCCCTCGCCATCGGGCATGGCGACGGGGAAATGTTCGTGGGTTCTGACGCAATCGCGCTTGCACCGCTGACGGACCGGATCACCTATCTCGAGGAAGGCGACCGCGCTGTTGTGACCCGTGCCGGGGTCGAGATCCGGGACGCGAACGGCAGCCTTGCCAACCGGGCCGTGCGCCAGATCCAGGTGGATGCCGCCCGCGTGGACAAGGCCGGGCACAAGCATTTCATGGCCAAGGAAATCGCCGAACAACCCGCTGTGCTGAACACGACCCTCGTGAACTACCTGGGCAGCGACGGCCAGATCACCCTGCCCGATCCCGGTATCGATTTTACCGCCATCGACCGCGTGACCATGGTGGCCTGCGGCACGGCCTACTATGCCTGCCTGACAGCAAAGTACTGGTTCGAACAAGTGGCGCGCCTGCCGGTCGAAGTCGATGTGGCGTCCGAATTCCGCTACCGTGAACCGCCTATTCCGGGCCGCACCCTTGCCCTGTTTGTCAGCCAATCCGGAGAGACAGCCGACACCCTGGCCGCTCTGCGCTATTGTGAGGGCAAGGCCGACAAGATCGTGTCGGTGATCAATGTTCCCGAAAGTTCGATCGCGCGCGAAAGTGATCTGGCCCTGCCCATCCATGCGGGAGTTGAGGTGGGCGTGGCGTCAACCAAGGCATTCACCTGTCAGTTGACCGTTCTGCTGATGCTGGCCCTGCGTGCCGCACGGGACCGGGGCGAGATCGACGCGGCCCGGTTTGCGGATCACGTGTCCGCGTTGCGCGGATTGCCGGCCCTGATGACCCATGGCATCGACCGCAGCGCGGCGATGCAGCGCACCGCGCGCAAGCTGGCCGAAGCCCGCGACATTCTGTTTCTGGGCCGCGGCGTGATGTATCCCCTGGCCCTTGAAGGTGCGCTTAAACTAAAGGAAATCAGCTATATACACGCCGAAGCGTATGCATCAGGCGAACTGAAGCATGGACCCATCGCCTTGATCGACAAGCATGTGCCCGTGGTTGTCATGGCGCCCAAGGACGGTCTTTTCGACAAGACGGTGTCGAACATGCAAGAGGTCATGGCGCGCAAAGGCAAGGTGGTTCTGGTGTCCAACGCGGCAGGCATAGCCGAGGCGGGCGACGGTGTCTGGGAAGAGATCGCAATGCCGGATTGCCCCGACATCGTGGCCCCGATCCTCTATGCTTTGCCCGCGCAGCTTTTGGCCTATCACACCGCTGTAGCCAAGGGCACGGATGTGGACCAGCCCCGCAACCTGGCCAAGTCCGTGACCGTGGAATGACACCTGATGACGCATTGGCCCAGATCCGCGCACATGCGGATGCAGATCGCGCCAAAGGGGCAAAGGCGTATCACAAGTCGGACCGGCTGCATCTGGGTGTGCCGAACCCGGTTCTGAATGACCTGACAAAAGCATGGCGCCAAAGCCTGGATGTTCCACGCCGCGTGGCGCTGGCCGATGGGCTTTGGCAAACAGACATCTACGAAGGGCGGGTGGCGGCGGCCAAGCTGCTGACGCAGGCCCGTATCCGCCCCGATGATGCGGCATGGGGCCTGATCGCATCCTGGGTGCCCGATTTCGACAGCTGGGCCATTGCCGATCACGCCTGCATGGCGGGGCAAAAACGGCTGGTGGCTGATCCTGCACGCCTTGACATGGTCGGAAGTTGGACAACGTCCGAGCATATGTGGACGCGCCGGGCGGCGTTGGTCATCACCCTGCCCTGGACCAAACAGAACAATCCGAAACCGCTCGACATCACGATCCGGGATCGGGTGCTGGGATGGGCCGCGACCTATGTGCCCGACCACACATGGTTCATTCAAAAGGCAATTGCCTGGTGGCTGCGAGAATTGTCAAAGCATGACGCACCGCGCGCCACCGCGTTTCTGGAGGCGCATGGCGCTGCGATGAAACCCTTCGCGGTCAGGGAGGCGCGCAAGTACCTGTAGCCGGGCATTGTGCCTTTGCGCCTTGGGTCATCCGTATCGGAACGCCGCTACCCGGCAAACACATCGACCTCGGGCAATCCGGTCAGGGGCGCCCCCAGCGCCTGCATGGCCGCCAGTGACAAGCGGCTGCCTGCCGTGTCGGGCCCTTCGATCGGGATCAGGGTCACGTCCACCGTCGTATTTGTTTGCGCATAGTAGACGCGGCCCCGCTGTTCCGCCGTCACAAGCGGGGTCTTGAGCCACAGCCCCGGTTCGGCAGCATTGCCCAGCGACGCAATTGTGCGGCCCAGAGTGCCAACAGACACCTCTGGTGCGGGGGCCGCCGTCGTCTCGTCCTCGGCCGTGTCGCGCGTATCGGGCGTGTCTACGCCCACATCCCCGGACGCGGGCGGCGGTGTTTCGACCGGCGTCGCTACCGGCTGGCCATCTGGGGTACGAACCGCCCATTCCGGCAACAGGTCGCACCCAACCAGTACCACGGCACATATACTCAACACCATCCACCGCATCTTGCGCTCCCTCGACTTTGGTCGTTTCTGGCCTGATCCCCCTTGCAGGGAACCCATACCACGCCTACCACTATCCTATGACCGCTCCTTTGATCGACCCCTTCCAGCGCGCGATTACCTATCTGCGCGTGTCCGTCACCGACAGGTGCGATTTCCGCTGCGTCTATTGCATGTCGGAAAACATGACCTTTCTGCCGAAGAAAGAGCTTTTGACGCTGGAAGAACTGGATCGCATGTGTTCGACCTTTGTGGGTCTGGGCGTTGAAAAGCTGCGCATCACCGGCGGCGAACCTCTGGTTCGGCGGGACATCATGACCTTTTTCAACGGTATGGGACGGCATCTTGACGCGGGCACACTCAAGGAACTGACGCTGACGACCAATGGCAGCCAACTCGAACGCTTTGCCAAGGATCTGTATGCAGCGGGCGTGCGCCGCGTGAACGTGTCGCTGGACACGCTGGACGAACAGAAATTCGCCGACATCACGCGGTGGGGTCGCCTGCCCCAGGTTTTGCGCGGCATTGATGCGGCACAGGCGGCAGGATTACGGATCAAGATCAATGCCGTCGCCCTGAAGGGCTTTAACGAAGACGAATTGCCGACCATCACGCAGTGGTGCGCCGAACGCGATATGGACCTGACCTGGATCGAGGTCATGCCCATGGGCGACATCGGGAATGAAGACCGATTGGGCCAGTACTGGTCCCTGAAGGATGTGCGCGCGCGCTATGCCGACCACTACACCGTGACCGATCTGGCAGAGCGCACAGGCGGCCCGGCCCGTTACGTGCGGCTGGAGGAGACGGGTCAGAAGATCGGCTTCATCACACCGCTCAGCCACAATTTCTGCGAAAGCTGCAACCGCGTGCGCATCACCTGCACGGGCGAGATCTACATGTGCCTCGGTCAGGAAGACATGGCCGACCTGCGGGCACCGCTGCGCGCCCATCCGGACGACAACACCCCCCTCGAAGAGGCCATTCGCGCGGCTATCCGGCTCAAGCCCAAGGGGCACGATTTCGATTATTCCCGTCAAAAGCTGGATGGGCAGATGCCCCGGCACATGAGCCATACAGGCGGCTGACACCTCATGCGGCCCACGGCCCTGTTTCAGTTCTATCGCATGCTCAGCACAATTGCCTTGCCCTTTGCGGCCCGGTCGGCTGTCAACAAGCTGCGCCGCGCAGGCATATCCGTGGACCGGGCCCATGAACGGCTGGGGCATGCAACGGCGCAACGCCCATTGGGGCCGTTGATCTGGGTGCATGGCGCTTCAGTGGGTGAGGCAAAATCCGTCTTGCCCCTCTTGTCGCGTATGCGCGCGGTGTCGCCCGGCACGCAGGTTCTTTTGACCTCTGGCACCGCGACCTCGGCCGAGGCGGTTGCGCCGCGTCTGCCAGATGGCGTGATCCACCAGTTCAGCCCGCTTGATGGCACCGGTCCGCTGAACCGTTTTCTGGACCGCTGGCGCCCTGATCTGTGCGTGCTGGTCGAATCCGAACTCTGGCCCAACCTGCTGGACCTGTGCGCGCGCCGGGACGTGCCAATCGCCCTCTTGAATGCCCGCCTGTCAGATCGCAGCGCCGAAGGCTGGAGGAATTTTCCCGCGACTGCCACCTATGTTCTGCGCGGCATCGCCTGGGCGCATTGCCAGGATCGGCGCAGCCGCGATCACTTGCGCGCCATGGGGCTGAGCAGTGCGGAGCAAGGCACCAACCTGAAATCCATCCTGGGTGCGCCGCGCGTGACCGCGCAGGCGCTGGATGCGGCCCACAACGCCCTGGGCGGACGGCCCGTGTGGGTTGCTGCATCCACCCATCCCGGAGAAGAGGGACAGGTGCTTGCAGCGCACAAGGCCCTTCTGGCGGATCATCCGACCTTGTGTTTGATCCTGGTCCCGCGCCACCCGGAGCGCGCAGATGATATCCTGACGCTGATCAGAGGCGCGGGACTGAGCGTCGCACAGCGCAGTGCGGGGGCTGACATGTCGGAGGGTGCCCAAGTCTATCTTGCCGATACGATGGGTGAAACTGATCTCTGGTATGCGCTGAGCCCCATCGTTTTTCTGGGCGGATCCTTTACCGATGTCGGCGGCCATACCCCGTTCGAACCGGCAGCGGCCCATACTGCCATCCTGCACGGACCGCATTACGCGAACTTTGCCGAAGCATACGCCGCCTTCCAGATGCGGGATGCAAGCCTTCAGGTGACAGACGGCGCCGCCCTTGGCACCGCCGTGGGTGATCTATTGACGCATCCCAGTCGCGCCGCACAACTGGCAGGCAATGCCCGTCCGCTGGCCCCGACAGGAACCGAGGCACTGGACGCGATCGCGCAGCGCCTCTTTTCGCTGATGGATGAGAACGGTATGGACCGACATGCCTGATCTTGCCCAAATCGATGTCATTGCCCCCAATTTCAAACGGCGCCTGTCAGGGGTCACGGCCACGGTTGCGCGGCTTGTGCCCCTGCAGGCGCAATCCATTGCCATTACAGCCTGTGCGCCCGAGATGCCGAACGAAGTGCCCAATGTGCATTGGTCCCGGCTGCTAACACTGCCGCGCCATGGCCCGTCGGGCCCACGCGTCTGGCACGCCCGCCGCAATATCGAGATGATTGCCGGCCTCGCCCTGCGCGGTCTCCTGGGCAAGCGGTTCAAGTTGCTGTTCACATCGGCCAGCCAGCGGCAGCACACCGGGCTGACCAAGGCGTTGATCGCGCGTATGGACGCCGTGATTGCCACATCGGCAAAGACAGCCGGCTATCTTGAAAGGCCCGCCACCATCATCCATCACGGCATCGACACCGACACCTTCAGCCCGCATTCCGACAAGGCCGCGCTGCGCCGCACCCTCGGACTGCCAAAGGGGCCGCTCATGGGCTGCTTTGGCCGCATTCGCGCACAGAAGGGCACGGACGTGTTTGTAGATGCGATGATCCGGGTGTTGGGAGACCACCCGGACGCCGCGGCCATCGTCATGGGCCGCGCGGTGGACAAGGATCAAGCCTTTCTTGACGATCTCAAGGCGCGTGTTCAAACCGCCGGTCTGGCCGACAGGCTGCTTTTTCTGCCCGAAGTGCCCGTGTGGGAAACACCCCGCTTCTATCAGGCGCTCGACATCTATATCGCGCCGCAACGCTGGGAGGGGTTTGGCCTCACCCCGCTTGAGGCCATGGCCTGTGGCGCACCCGCTATCGCCACCCGCGTCGGTGCGTTCGAAGAGCTGATCACCGAGGGCGCGACCGGCACCCTGATCGACGCGGGCAACATCGACCAGATGGTCGACGCGACGAACGCCCTGCTGAAAGACCCGGCCACGCTGGCCGCGTGGAGCACAAGCGCCCGACAGCACATGGTCGACCACTTTCAGCTAAAGCAGGAAGCGGACGCCATTATTGCGATCTACCGCGACCTTCTGGGCCACTGAACCAGCTGGTGCCGCCCGCACCGCCGCGCGGCGGTTCAGGACGCAAGCGGCAGGCGCTGCTCGACGATTTCCGCCCACCAGGAACATCCTGCCGGGATCGCCTCGTCATTGAAGTTGTATTCGGGATGGTGCACCGCCGCGGTATCGCCATTGCCCACAAGGATATAGGCGCCGGGACGTTCTTCGAGCATGAAGGCGAAATCCTCGCCTCCCATGACCAGCGGCGCTTCTTCGCATTGACCGGACACCGATTGTGCCACGCGGGCCGCAAATTCGGTCTGTTCATCATGGTTGACCATGACCGGATAGTTCCGGTTGTACGTGACCCTGGCCACGCCGCCGAACGTGCTGGCGACACCTTCGCAAATCTCGACCACGCGTTTTTCAGCAAGGTCGCGCGCCTCCGCGCTCATGGTGCGTACCGTGCCCATGATCTGCACCTTCTGCGGGATCACGTTGAAGGCCTTCGAGGATGTCTCGAACGAGGTGATCGACACCACGATCCGGTCGATGGGATCCGCATTTCGGCTGACAATGGATTGCAGCATGGTCACCGCATGTGACGCCATAAGGGTGGTATCGATGGTCTCTTGCGGCTTTGCGGCATGCCCGCCCAGGCCCTCGAACTCAATCTCAAGCAGGTCGGTTGCGGCAAAGAACGGCCCCGGCCGGATCGAGAATTCGCCCACGGGTCGGCCGGGCCAATTGTGCATTCCGTAGACCTCGTTGATGCCCCAACGGTCCATCATGCCGTCATTGCACATTTCGCGCCCACCGCCGCCACCTTCTTCGGCGGGTTGAAAGATCACCACGACCGTGCCGTCAAAGTTGCGCGTTTCCGACAGGTATTGCGCCGCGCCAAGCAGCATCGCGGTATGGCCGTCATGGCCGCAGGCGTGCATCGCGTTTGGGGTTTGGGATGCGTACTCGACCCCCGTCTGTTCGTGGATAGGCAGCGCGTCCATATCAGCGCGCAGGCCAACCACCTTGCCCGACCCGTCCGCCTTGCCCTTGATCACGCCGACAACGCCCGTGCGCCCGATGCCTTCCACCACCTCGTCACAGCCAAAGGCACGCAGCTTCTCAGCGACCAGCGCACTGGTGCGGTGGGTTTCGAACAGGATTTCCGGGTGCTGGTGGATGTCACGCCGCCAGGCTGTGATGTCGGCGTGCATTTCGGCGAAACGGTTCTTGATCGGCATGGCGTGTCCTTTGGTTACTGCGCGGGCATACGTTGTTCGACCAGTTCCACGAACCAGCTGGCCCCGGCGGGGATGGCATCGTCATCGAACCGGTATTCGGGGTGGTGGACCATTGGCCCGTCCCCGTTGCCCAGCATGATGTAGGCGCCGGGACAGGCATTCAACATGAATGCGAAGTCTTCGGCGGCCATTATGGGGGGCGTGTCCGTGATCACATCACCCGCGACGGCCCGCGCGGCGGCGGCAGCATATTCCGTGTGTGCGTCGTGATTGACAGTGACGGGGTATCCGACACGGTAATCGACCTGCACCTCGCATTGGTGCGCCGTGCCGATGGCCGTGGCAATCTCGGTCACCCGCGCCTCGACCTGATCGCGAACCTCTGGGTTCAGCGCACGGACCGTACCGGTCATGCGGGTCACCTGCGGGATGATGTTGTGCGTGTCGATGTCGGAATGCAGGGCACAGATCGACACCACGGCTGAGTCCAGCGGATCGACGTTCCGGCTCGCGATGCTTTGCAACCCCAGAATGATCTGTGCGGCCGCCACATTGGGGTCAATCGCCTGATGCGGGGCTGCGGCATGCCCGCCTTTGCCCGTGACTGTCAGGTAAAACTCATCCGCCGACGCCAACAGCGCCCCCGACCGGATCGCGAACTGACCTGTCGGCAAACCCGGCATATTGTGCAACCCGTAAATCTCTTGAATGCCCCAGCGGTCGATCAGCCCGTCATTGACCATCTCGCGGCCCCCGCCGCCCCCCTCTTCTGCGGGTTGAAAGGCCAGGACAACGGTGCCGTCGAAATTTCGCGTCTCCGCCAGATATTGCGCGGCACCCAGCAGGATCGACGTATGCCCATCATGCCCGCAGGCATGCATCTTGCCGGGATGTTTGGAGGCGTAGTCGAGCCCGGTCGCTTCTTCAATCGGCAGCGCATCCATGTCCGCACGCAGGCCCACGACGCGCCCCTTGGTATCTGTGCGGCCCTTGATGACCGCAACGACGCCGGTCTTGCCAATGCCCGTGGTGATGTCATCCACCCCGAATTCGCGCAACCGGTCCACCACGAAAGCGGCTGTTTCATGCACATCGA
Organism: uncultured Tateyamaria sp.; assembly: GCF_947503465.1. Lineage (NCBI taxonomy): Bacteria > Pseudomonadati > Pseudomonadota > Alphaproteobacteria > Rhodobacterales > Roseobacteraceae > Tateyamaria > uncultured Tateyamaria sp. The sequence continues at coordinate 918,493 of NZ_CANNDN010000001.1, forward strand.
AATCCAGCTCAGGGTGGGCGTGCAGATGGCGACGCCAGCCGGTGATCTCGGCATGGGTCTCGGCAAGGCGATTCTTGATGGGCATGGATCAGATCCTGTCAGACAGAGGGACCGATGCGCATCTTGCTGCCATCGGAAAAGCGGCCCAGGCGGAACCGTGCCAGATCATGACCCGGATCGTTGCCCATGACCAGAGCGGCCAGCACCTTTCCGATCCCCGGTCCGATGCCAAAGCCGTGCCCGCTCATCCCTGTGCCGACGGTGACGCCCGGCAGGGCAGCAACCCGGTCCACAACGGGAACGACATCCGGCATCGTGTCGATCATGCCGGCCCAGGCCGCCTTGATCCGGATTGGCCCCAGATCGGGGAACAGGGTGGCGAAATCACGGGTCAACTGTGCGACCTTGCGGCGGTTCGGCGCAGGATCCAGGATACGCACCCCCTCGAACGGGCTGGGCGCGTCGCCGTCCCACTGGCGCGGCGTCGTCCATGCATCGGGAAAGCCGCGCGGCGCGCCCGGCAAGAACCGCGTGCCGAACGGATCCGCGCGCAGCTGCGTCAGGAATTTGGGCAATGCGCGAAACGCGTCGGGTCCGACAAATAATTCGTGGAAACCGCCCGCCGCCAGCGAATACCCCCCATCCTTGCGTGGCCGAAAGGCGATGTCGTCATCCGCGGCACCGCCTGGATAGATCATGGGCAGCGCTTGGGTTGCGGCGACGGTGGCGCGGACCGAAAGCTGCGGCAGGTCGATACCGTGGCGGCGCAGGAACAGGGCCGACCATGCGCCGCCGGCCAGCACAACTTCGGGCGCCGCAATCCGGCCCGCCTCGGTGACGACACCGGCGACCCGGCCACCCACGATATCAAGGGTGCGCACCGCACAATGTTCGACAATCGTGGCACCGGCGCGTGCCGCCACCCCGGCCAAGGCGGGTACCGCCACCCAGGGCTCGGCCCGCATGTCGGATGCGGTATAGAGCGCACCGATATAGGATTTGGTCATCCCTGGCACCAGATCGGCAACTTCGCGCGTGCCAAGAAGGCGACTGTCCACGCGATGCGCCCTGGCGTGATGCAACCAGTCGGCATATTTCGCCATCTCAGCCTCGGACCGGGCCAGATAGGTCACCCCGCCCTGGGTCAGGCCAATGTCCACATTGGTGCGCCTGGCCAGATCGCGCCACAGCGCGTTCGCCTCGACCATGATCGGCAATTCGTCGGGGTCGCGTCCCTGTTGTCTGATCCAGCCCCAGTTTCGGCTGGATTGCTCGCCCGCGATACGGCCCTTTTCCAACAGCACAACGCGCTGGCCCGCCTCGGCCAGGTAGAGGGCCGTGCAGACGCCAATCACGCCACCGCCAATCACCACGACATCCGCGGTGTCGGGCACGGGGCCGGGCCACGTGACCGGCGAAGCGTCGTTGATGGGAAAGGCCATATGCCGTCCTCAGGTCAGTCGCGCCACCAGATCCTTCATAAAGGCGTGCCCCGCCTTGAATTGTGCCACGGTGATGAATTCATTGGGCTGATGCGCTTGTGCAATATCGCCGGGGCCGCAAACAACGGCCGAGTAGCCCGCGGCCTGAAACTGTCCCGCCTCGGTGCCGTAGCTGACCACATGGGTGCCGTTGTCACCGGTGATCGCCCGAACAAGACCTTCGGCGGCACCGTTGTCTTCGGGCCGCAGTGGCGGCACGTCAAATCGCGTTTCGATATCGACGCGCGCCTCTGGATGGGTCGCCTTCATGCCCTGTTCGATCTTGGCCACATGCGCGAGATACGCCTCTTTCAAGGCGACGGTGTCGTCACCCGGAACCGCGCGGACATCCATGGAGAACCGGCAATCCTTGGCCGTGATGTTGTGTGCCGTGCCGCCCTGCACCTGCCCCACATGCCAGGTGGTAAAGGGGGGATCGAACATGGCGGCCAGCGGCGATGGCTCGGCCGCCATGTTCTCGGCATTGCGGTGATTGGCAAAGTCGATGATTTTCGCGCCTTCCAGAATGGCACTTACCCCCTGCGGCAGCAGCGACGAATGCACTTCGAACCCTACAACATGGGTGTCAAAGCCCTGCCCGCCCTTGTGGCCGGTCACCGCCCGCATCATCGATGGCTCGCCGACGATCACGGGGCCGCCCTTGGGCACAACACCGTGCATCGCCTCGATCATCGGCGGCGCGCCAAGACACCCGATCTCTTCATCGAAGCTCAGCGCGATCTGCATGGGTTTGGCTGCATGATGCGCCTCGACCAGCGCCCATATGGCAAGAGCATCGAACCCTTTCATATCGCAAGTGCCGCGCCCGAAATACTTGCCGTCCTTTTCGGTCACGACAAACGGATCCGTATCCCATGGTTGACCGTCCACGGGCACCACGTCCGTGTGCCCTGACAGCACGACGGCGCCCTCGACCTGCGGACCCGCATGCGCAAACAGCGCAGCCTTGGGTTGATCGGGGTGATAGTAGCGGTGGGCCGTGATGCCATGATCGGACAGATAGTCTTCGACCCAATCCACCAGCGGCAAGTTTGTATCGCGGCTGACGGTGGGAAAGCTGATCAACTTGGTCATCAGCTCGAGCGGCGTCATGCGCACGGTCATGGCGCAATGGCCTCACCAAAGAAGATCAGCGTGCAGTCTTCGTCCTTCACATGAAATTCGCGTTGCCCATAATCCTGGTCAAAGGGCGCACGGACACGGCCGTCTGGCAAGGTGTCAAGCTGCGCTTTCAAGTCGGCATAGACTGCGTCAACGCCTTCGACATCAATGTAGAACGACATCTCGCGCTCAGGATGGCTCAGATCTGCAGTCACCTCCACCAGGCGCACCGCAGCGCCGTCGCGGTGAAGATAGGCATAGTTGTCTGCTCGGAACCCAACCGTAAAGCCCAATACATCGCGAAAGAAGGTGACCTGCTGTTCCAGCGATGTGCAAGGCACAAACGGTGTGGCCTGGATCAGGCGCATCAATACCCGCTGTCTGTTGTCAGCACCAAATGCCCCGGCTCGACTTCGTTGTATTCTGATGGCGCGGGTTCATAATCCACCGGATGGATCGGTGACGGGATTGGCTTGAAATTGAGGTCCTTTTCGGCCTTGCGCTGGCGCGGGTCGGCGATGGGCACGGCCTTCATCAGCGCCTGCGTATAGGGGTGCTGGGGATTTTCGAACACGCGCGCACGCGGCCCCATTTCAACGATCCGGCCCAGATACATGACACCCACATAGTGGCTGACGCGCTCCACAACGGCCATGTCATGGCTGATGAACAGGAAGGACAGGCCCATTTCAGCCTGCAGTTCCATCATCAGGTTCAACACTTGCGCCTGTACGGACACATCCAGCGCCGACACCGCCTCGTCCGCGATGATCAGCTTGGGGTTTAACGCAAGCGCGCGGGCGATCGCCACACGTTGGCGTTGGCCGCCAGACAATTCATGGGGAAAGCGGCGCATGAAGCTGCGCGGCAATTCCACGCGGTCAAACAGCATCTCGACCCGTTTCTTGCCTTCGTCGCCCTTGAACATGCCAAAATTCTGCATGGGTTCGGCGACCTGATCGGCCAGTTGCATCTGTGGGTTCAACGACGCGAACGGGTCCTGGAAAATCATCTGCATGTCGCGCCGCGCATCGCGCAGATCGCGGTCGTTCAGCGCCATGATGTCGGTGCCATCCAGCATGATGTGGCCGGCTTGGGGCTCGACCAGCCGCAGGATGGACCGCCCGGCGGATGACTTGCCGCAGCCGCTCTCGCCCACAAGGCTGAGGGTCTGCCCCTTGTTGAGGGTAAACGACACGTCCTCGACCGCATGCACATTCGCCACCAACCGGCGGAAAAATCCGCCGCGTACCGGGAAACGCGTGGTCAGGTTTCTGACCTCAAGCAGCTTGTCTTCCGTGCCCGGGATCGGTTTGATCTCTCCCTGGTCGCGGCCCAGCAGCTTCATGGGTTCGGGATAGGCCTTGCCGCTCATCTCGCCCAGTTTCGGCACAGCGGCGAGCAGCGCCTTGGTATAGGGGTGCTGCGGATTCTCGAAAATCTCGGCAACGGGCCCCTCTTCGACCTTGTTGCCGCGGAACATGACCACGACGCGGTCCGCCATCTGCGCCACAACGGCCATGTCATGGGTGATGAACATCACGGCAGTGCCGGTTTCGCGCTTGAGGCGGTCCATCAGGGCCAGGATTTCAGCCTGAATGGTCACATCCAGCGCTGTGGTCGGTTCATCCGCAATCAGAAGGCGCGGTTCGCAGGCCAGCGCCATTGCGATAACGACGCGCTGGCGCATCCCGCCGGACAATTCGTGCGGATACTGTTTGAGGCGGCGCTCGGGTTCGGGAATGCGGACCTGTTTGAGCAGCGACAGCGCGCGTTCTTCAGCCTGCGCCTTGCTGAGGTTGCGGTGCAGGCGCAGCCCCTCGGTCAACTGACGACCCACCGTGAAAACCGGGTTCAGCGCCGTCATCGGTTCCTGAAAAATCATTCCGATTTCGTTGCCACGTATGGTGCGCATCAAATCCTGATTGGTTGCGGCCAGGTCAATACTATCCGCATCCTTGCGATCAAAGACCAGGCGCCCGCCGGCGATTTCGCCGCCGCCAAACTCGACCAGTCGCATCAGCGACAGCGACGACACAGACTTTCCAGACCCGGATTCGCCCACGATACAAACGGTTTCGCCCGGGTGAACCTCGAAGGAGACGTCCTCGACCCCCACGACCGGACCGTCCTTGGTCTGGAATTCTACCCGCAAATTCTGAATGTTGGCGATTGGCGACGTATCAGTCTGATCGAGCATTTCTATCCCCGCGATTGAGCCTTTTCGGCTCGACTTTTTTGAAGAGTGGGCGAAGGGACAGGCACTGTCAAACAATCACCTACGAATTTCATCGTTGACCGCACGCAACGCTTGCATTTTCCCCAAAAGCTGTTTCGATATCGGGGTGCGCTTGGGGGGCCAAGAGTAAAAATCACGGGGAAACCGTGGGTTAACACGTAGTCCTTGCCAATCCCAAGCCGGACGTGTGCCGCAAAGCGTGCGGCGCGAACCTGACGCGCAGGACAAACCTGCGGTCCAACAAGGAGTATGATATGTCCCTGAAACCCCTTTTGATGGGTGCCGTGGCCGCCACTGCGCTGGCCCCTGCCGCCTTTGCCGAGCGTGGCTCGGACGGCGAGCTGCGCATCATCTACTGGCAAGCCCCGTCCATCCTGAACCCCTATCTGTCGGGCGGCACAAAAGACATCGAATCCGCTTCGATGGTCATCGAACCCCTTGCCCGCTATGACGAAACCGGCGCGCTGACCCCTTGGCTGGCCACGGAAATCCCGACCGTCGGCAATGGCGGCGTGAGCGAGGACCTCACCACCATCACCTGGAAGATCAAGGAAGGCATCGTCTGGTCGGACGGCACGCCCTTTACCTCCGCTGATGTGAAATTCACCGCTGAATACTGCATGCACCCCGAAGGCGGCTGTGCCCAGGCATCCTTTTTCGACGGTGTCGAAAATGTGGAAGCGCTGGACGACCTGACGGTCAAGGTCACGTTCAACCAACCCAAGCCTAACCCCTACGGCCCATTCGTCGGCGGCCAGTCACCCATCATCCAGGCCGCACAATTTGCCGACTGCCTGGGCGCCAAGGCCCCCGAGTGCACCGAGGCCAACTTCAACCCCATCGGTACGGGCGGTTTCAAGGTCGAAGAATTCCGCCCCAATGACGTGATCACCATGGTCGCGAATGAAAATTACCGCGAGGCTGACAAGCCCGCCTTTGCCCGCGTGACCTTCAAAGGCGGCGGCGACGCGACGGCCGCAGGCCGCGCCGTGCTGGAAACCGGCGAATTTGACTATGCCTGGAACCTGCAACTGGCACCCGACGTGATCTCCCGTATGGAAGAGGCTGGCCAGGGCAAGGCGATCGCAGGCTTCGGCCCGCTGGTGGAACGTCTGGAAATGAACCTGACGGACCCGTCGCCTGACCTGCCGGAAGGCGAGCGCGCGACCGTTGCGCATCCCCACCCGTTCCTCAGCGACATCAACGTCCGCAAGGCCCTGTCGATGGCAATCGATCGCGCCCTGCTGGTCGAAGTCGGCTATGGTCAAGCGGGTAAAGTCACCTGCGATCTGGTCCCCGCACCCGACATGTTCGCCTCAGGCGATCAGCACTGCTTTGAACAGGACATCGAAGGCGCCAAGGCGCTGTTGGACGAAGCCGGTTGGGTCGACAGCAATGGCAACGGCATCCGCGACAAGGATGGTGTTGAGCTGAACATCCTTTACCAGACCTCGACCAACGCCGTGCGTCAGGATTTCCAGGCCCTGATCAAGCAGTGGTGGAGCGAGATCGGCGTTGAAACAGAACTGCGCAACCTCGATGCCTCCGTGTTCTTCGGTGGCGACCCCGGTTCGCCCGACACCTTCCAGAAGTTCTATGCAGACGTGGAAATGTACGCCAACACGTTCAACGGCACAGACCCCCAGCAATACCTGGCGGCCTATCGTTGTGGCAACGAACCCAAGCCCGCGTCCCAGTGGCAGGGTGAGAACATCAACCGTTTCTGCGATCCCGAATATGACGCTTTGATCGATGAGCTGGCCCGTACCGGTGAAATCGAGAAACGCGCCGAAATCGCGATCAAGATGAACAACATGCTGACCAAGGACACATTCACCATCGTGCCGCTTGTGCACCGTGGCCGTGTTTCCGCCCACTCGAACACGCTGGGCGGCGTCAAACTGAATGTCTGGGACAGCGAAATCTGGAACACGGCCGACTGGTATCGGATCGACTGATTTCCCTCGGGGTGGGCGTTCGCGCCCGCCCCACCTTTTCTGACCAACGACAAAAAGACCTCCGCAAAAGGACTGGCCTTATATGCTGACCTTCACGATCCGCCGGTTGATCCTGTCGATCCCGACGCTTTTGTTCATCAGCTTCGTTATTTTCGGACTGCTCCAGCTTGCGCCCGGCGATCCCATGGCCCAGGTTCCGCTGACCGTGCCCCCCGAAGTCAAAGAGAAGATGCGCGAGGCGCTTGGCCTTGGTCAGGCGTGGTACATCCAGTACTGGAAATGGCTGGTCCAGTTTTTCTGGGTCGAACCGCAAGTGCTGGTCGATCATTGGTTCGGCACGTCCTTCTCGGAAGGCAAGCAACGCATTCTCTCCTGGCAGACACGCAGCCCCGTGATGGACACGGTTGTGCAGCGCATTCCCCAAACGCTTTGGGTTGTGGGCCTGGCTTACGTCGTCGGCATCCTGATCGCCCTGCCCATCGGCATCTATTCGGCTTACCGCCACTACTCAGTCTTTGATCAGGCCGGTACATTTGTGACGATGATCGGTTTCTCGATCCCACCCTTCTTCACCGGCCCGCTGCTGATCGTGATCTTTTCAGTCTATCTGGGCTGGCTGCCTTCGATCTATGACACCACCCATGTGGTCAATGACTGGGCCAGCTTCAAAATCCAGTTCCAACAGATGATCATGCCGGTCATGGTGTTGGCGCTGCAAACGACGGCGCAAATCTCGCGCTACATGCGCGGCGCGATGCTGGACAACCTGAACCAGGACTATGTGCGCACCGCGCGGGCCAAGGGGCTTAAGGAAAGTGTCGTGGTCATGGTGCACGTGGTGCGCAATTCGATGATCCCGGTCGTGACAGTGATCGCCCTTGGCGTGCCTGCCATCTTCGGGGGTGCGATCATCACCGAAAACGTATTCAAGGTGAATGGCATCGGGCAGCTGCTGCTGACCTGGCTTTTTGCCAACGACCTGCCCGGCGTCATGACGCTGACTTTCATCTTCGCGATCCTGATCGTGCTTTTCAACCTGATCGCAGACGTGCTCTACGGTGTGCTCGACCCGAGGATCCGCTATGACTGAACCTGTCCCATCCGGTCCAGAGGCCGACGCCGAATTCATCACTGCCCTGCAGGACAAGGCGGCCACGACCGCCCCGTCCAGCCAATGGCGGGACGTCTGGTACCAGTTCCGTCGCCACAAGGGCGCGATGTTTGGCGGTGCGTTCCTGCTGTTCATCACACTGGCTGTCATCCTGGGGCCCTACATCTGGGCGATAGATGCCCAGGCGCTGGACATCCGCAATCGCGACATGCGCCCGATCTGGGTTGGCCTGTGGGACAGTTCGGCCAAGGTCGGCTGGAACCGCCCATTGGGGACGGACAATCTGGGCCGCGACATCCTCGCCACCATTATCGCGGGCGGGCGCGTGTCCATGGCTGTCGGCTGGGCCGCGATGCTGCTGGCGCTGCTGATCGGCACGCTGATCGGCGTCTTGTCGGGGTACTTCCGTCGCCTCGACTTCTGGCTGATGCGGTTCACCGACCTGGTGCTGTCGCTGCCGATCCTACCACTGGTTCTTTTGGCCGTGACATTGTTCCGCCAACCCCTGACGAACACATTCGGCGGACCCGAGGCGGGCATGTTCGTGTTGATCGTGGGGGTCATCGGTCTGACCAACTGGATGCCCACCGCCCGGATCGTGCGTGGTGACATCCTTGCATTGAAGGAACGCGAGTTCATCCTCGCGGCCCGGTCCATCGGCACGTCGTCAAGCGCCATCATCCGCAGGCATCTTCTGCCCAACGTGATTTCACCCATCGTCGTATCTGCGACGCTGGGTCTTGCCACGGCAATCATCACCGAAAGCGCGCTGTCTTTCCTGGGCGTTGGCTTCCCGTCTGACTTCCCGACCTGGGGCAAGCTGCTGTCAGATGCGGTGCCACGGATGCAGGAATACCCCGAACGGGTCATGTTGCCCGGCATCATGATCTCGTTGACCGTGTTAAGCGTGAACTATCTGGGCGACGGCTTGCGCGACGCGCTGGATCCGCGGATCCGGGGGCGCTGAAACCTGCCATCAGACCGGGCAAGGTACTGCGGTCCGCTATGGCTCTGCCGAAGCGGACAGTGAAACACCATAACGGTCGGTGATGGCCGCCCACTCCCCCGAGCGCAGCAGGTCCGGCAGCGCGTTCTGAACAAAGCGGTGCAGAGCGCCCAACCGAGGCTGGATCATGATGTGGCGTTGATACCGCGAATGCGGCGTGTCCGAGACATGCACGTTGGCGGCAAGGCCCAGATCCTGGACGTAATACTGCACAGCCGAATGCGCGATGATGGCCACCCGCCCGCGTCCGCTGGCGATGAACTGCACAAGGCTGTGTTCGGACCGGACGTCAACCCGGTCAACCAGCCCTTGCGCCACCAGGCGGTCCACATCCTGATACCGGTGCCCGCGAATGCCGACCATGGTCATTCCAGTCAGCGATCGTGGTCCGGTGTAGTCAAACGCAATGCCCGTCGGAGAGATGACACTGTTCCGGTCACTCAGGATGGCATCGGTCCAAAGAAACCGGGTCCGGTCCTGGTCCCCGAACCACACCGGGTTCACCCACGCCACCATGCCCGGCTGCCCGGCCTCAAGGTTTTGGTTCAGGCGTTGGCGCGGCAGGACCATGACGCGAAACCTGTAATGCCCTTGCGCCATGTCGGTCAGTACGCGGGCCAGGTCATAGCTGAGGCCCTCTTCCGCCTCGGCATCGACCACGTACGGGGGATAGTTGTGATAGACCCAAACCGTGATATCTTCCGCAGCTGCGCCCGCAGGTTTGGACACCATGACCAGAAGGGTCAGCACGGCAGCGCAAACCGCGCGCACCGCACCCGCAGAGATGTCTCGATGTTTGATATGAACCTCCACAGAAAAGACAGAACGCACAAAACCCGATCCACGTTAAGAACAGGTTTCGGACGGCCGATTGGCAATGGCCCAAGAGGTTACTTTTCGACTGCCTTGCGCAAGCGGCGGATCATACCCCAAACCAACAGGACAACCGGCACGGTCACCAGCGCCGTCAGAATGCCCTTGGACAAGCCTGTCGGTGCCTCAAGCGGATACAGCAAATAGCCAGCCAACGACACGGCGTAATAGCTGATCGCCACAACCGAGAGCCCCTCAACGGTGCGTTGCAGACGCAATTGCAGGTCCGATCGCTTGTCCATGCTTTCCAGCAAGGCCTGGTTCTGGGCGGATCGTTCCACATCCACACGCGTCCGCAAAAGGTTGGCTGCCCGCACACCCCGGTTCGACATGGCTCCCAACCGATCCTCGGCAGATCTCACGGTCCGCATGGCAGGTTGGTAGCGTCGCATCATGAATTCGGCAAAGGTCTGGCGCCCCTCGTACCGCGCCTCGCGTAGCGCTTCGATCCGTTCGTTCACGATGGCCTCGTAAGCCCAGGTGGCACCGAACCGAAAGGATGATTGGGCCGCGAGCGTTTCCAACTCGGCTGAAATCTCCAACAGGGCTTTCAATGTCGCTTCGGCCTCGGACCGCTCGCCCGACATGGATTCCACCAGTTCGATCAACCGTGTGTCCAGGGCCGTCAGTTGCGCGCCCATGGACCGCACGCGGGCAAAGCCCAGCATCGACATGGATTTGTAGGTCTCGATCTCGCACAGCCGTTGCACGATCCGGCCCACGCGACGCTGGCCTGTGCCTTCTGAGGCGAAGACGGCAAACCGCATGTGCCCGTTCTGATCGATGCGGAAATCTCCGCCGATCACCGCCGCGTCCTCAAGGACTGAACTGACGGCAAGGCTTTCGGGCACAAACCACTCGTTCAGACTGTCCTGAATGCTGTCAGCCGCGCGTCGCGGCTCGACCCGGATCAGGATCGACGTCACCCGTTGGCCGGGTGCATCTTCCAACCAGTCCTGCGGGAACGGATCGAAGGCGCGTGGATCAAAGGGGCGGTCTTCGACCCCTTCCGAGAAGATGGTGTAGGTGACAAATTCCGTGTGCTGTTCCCATTTCAGCCAATGCCGCCCGATCTGGCCGTAATAATGCGTGGCGCCGGGCTGTGGATGCGGCGCGCCATGTCGGTCCAGCAAGGCCTGAAGGTGCGCAACATCCAGCGCCCTGTCACGGTTGGCGGCCATCTCCGGCTGCTTGAACGCGACATATGCCACAGCACAAGGCGCGCGCATCGATGGAAACGGGCGCGCATGCAGCTCATTCGCCAGCTTGTAGCGCAGGGGATGATCTTCGATGGGGGCCATGGCTGCTCCGGCACGTCTTTGGAGCGCATATAATGCAATAACCTGTAAAGGCAAAGTATTTTAATTATACTTTTCAATGTCTTATGTGAATGCAATTGTATACCATGGCGACATCCTCGGTGGATTGCACTGCGTCACCGGCCTGCGCCCTGCCCCAAGGCCCTGCGGGCTCGGTCCTGCAAGACCGGAAAGGACCAGTCCGGGTGACTGGTCTGCAATTGCGCCAAGGCACGCGCCACAAGACCCGTGTGCCCCCTGTCCAACCCGGCGCGCAACACCAGACGTGCCTGCATGCCCGAGCGATCCGCCGACCGCACGGTACGGCGAAACCCGCGTGCGGTCAGATCACCGTCAAAGGCGGCGCGCACCACCGTTTGCATCTGACCTGTGCGCCGCAAAACAGGGCCCGCATGATGGATCGACCACGGCAAGCGCAACGGCACAAGGTTGCCCTTGTCCAGACGCGCCACGTGGCGCGCATCGGGGGCAAAATAAGGATCATAAAGAACGTAGACCCGGGCCGCACACCGTGCCCCGTCAACGGCATCCAGATACGAGCCTGACCAGTCGCCCTGACGGAACCCATCATCATAGCGTGTCTCGAATGGCACGACGGATGGATCAAGATGCGTCTGTGGGACCAGCGCGACAATGCGGCACCCGGGCGCCGCGCGGGCAAAGGTCAACGCGCCGTAGCCACCCATGGAACTGCCGTAGAACACGACCTCGGCAAAACGGTCGAAAAAACCATCGGCCTGCAGACCGTCGAACATCGCCCATACGTCGCTGTGCCGAAACCAGTCCGCTGGCCCTGCCATCATCACGCCCAGATGCGACGCCCCTATGCGATCCACAAATCCATATTCCCAAGGGTAGTGGGGGACCGGCGCATTGGCGCTTTCAAGGTTGTCGAAAGTCACGACAAGTCGGTCGGTGCTCCGCTCGAAAAACAGCGCCAGATGGGCCGCCATGTCGTGAACAAAGCCCGTCGCGGCGGCTGCCGCCTCTTGATGTCGCTCTTGCACGGCCATGTCGGCATTTGGCCCCGACCATCACCGAAACGCAATTGCGCGATGAAAAAAAGGCGGGCCCGTTGACCCGCCTTTTTCTTCAGTCGCAGCGCAAGGATACCCTGCGCGTCAAATCGTCAGTCGATCATCGGCAACAGCTTGTCGATCGACGCCTTTGCATCGCCATAGAACATGCGCGTGTTCTCTTTGAAGAACAGCGGGTTTTCGATACCAGAGTAGCCCGTGCCTTGGCCACGCTTGGACACAAATACCTGCTTGGCCTTCCAGCATTCAAGCACTGGCATCCCGGCGATGGGGCTGTTCGGATCGTCCTGCGCGGCCGGGTTCACGATGTCGTTCGAACCGATGACGATGGCGACATCCGTGTCAGGGAAATCGTCGTTGATCTCGTCCATCTCCAGCACGATGTCATAAGGTACCTTGGCTTCGGCAAGCAGCACGTTCATGTGGCCGGGCAGACGACCGGCAACGGGGTGGATGGCGAACCGCACCTCTTTGCCGGCCGCACGCAACTTGCGTGTCAGTTCGGCCACGCCTTGCTGGGCTTGCGCCACGGCCATGCCGTAACCGGGGATGATGATGACGCTGTCCGCCTCGTTGAGCGCCGTGGCGACGCCATCCGCCTCGATGGCGATCTGTTCGCCTTCCACGGCCATCTGTTCACCCGCAGGACCACCAAAGCCACCCAGGATCACAGAGACGAAGGACCGGTTCATGGCCTTGCACATGATGTAGGACAGGATCGCACCGGACGAGCCGACAAGCGCGCCCACAACAATCAAGAGGTCGTTGCCGAGGCTGAAGCCGATGGCCGCCGCCGCCCAGCCTGAATAGCTGTTCAGCATTGACACAACGACAGGCATGTCAGCCCCGCCGATACCCATGATCAAGTGCCAGCCGATGAACAGCGCCAGCAGCGTCAGCAGGATCAGGGACAGCACGCTGCCTGTGCTGAAATAGACGATGGCAAGCACCAGCGACGCAGCCGCAGCAGACGCGTTCAGGATATGGCCGCCTGGCAGCTTGGTGGCGGAACTGTCGACCTTGCCCGACAGCTTGCCCCAGGCCACGTAAGAGCCTGTGAAGGTGACGGCGCCAATCCAGATGCCCAGGACCAGTTCAATCTGCAGGATCGTGATCTCGACGGATGTCTTCTTGGCAATCAACTGGCCAAAGGCCGAAAGCGGTTCAAGCACCGACTTTTCAACCGACTGGACCCATTGGCCGTCTACGATCGCACCCCCCAAAGCGGCCCCGTTCTCGGCCAGATGATGGTCCACAAAGCCGATCATGATATGTGCATTGAAGCCGATGAAGACAGCGGCCAGACCGACCAGCGCGTGCATCCCCGCCACAAGCTCGGGCATCTGCGTCATCTCGACCTTGGTGGCAAGTTGATAGCCAACGGCAGCGCCGCCCGCGATCAGCACCAGTGACAACAGCCACAGGCCGTGACCGGGGCCGATCAGTGTCGCCACAACGGCGATGAACATGCCCACGATGCCGTACCAGACGGCCCGCTTGGCGCTTTCCTGACCGGACAGACCGCCCAAGCTCAGAATGAAAAGAACAGCCGCAACAACATAGGCGGCAGTGGTAAATCCGAGTTCCATTGCGCCTACTCCTTAGGATTTCTGGAACATGGCGAGCATGCGCCGTGTCACGAGGAAGCCGCCGAAAATATTGATCGACGCCATAAAGACCCCAAAGATCGACAGGAAGGTAATGACCCCCGACGTTGATCCAATCTGGATCAGCGCCCCCAGGATCACGATTGAGGAAATCGCGTTGGTCACGGCCATCAGCGGCGTGTGCAGGCTGTGTGCCACACCCCAGATGACCTGGAAGCCGATGAACACGCTCAGCACAAAGACGATGAAATGCTGCATGAAGCTGGCAGGCGTATAAAGGCCAGCCAGCAGGATCAGTGCCCCACCGATGGCCAGCAATGTGACCTGGTTCTTGGTCTGCGCCTTGAACGCCGCCGTCTCGGCCGCACGCTTTTCCTCGGGCGTCAGTTCCTTGGCCGCCTCCTTCTTGGGGGCCGCGGCGATCGCGGCCACCTTGGGTGGCGGCGGCGGGAAGGTGACGTGTTGCCCATGGGCAATGGTCGCCCCGCGGATCACGTCATCTTCCATGTCGTGGTCGATCACGCCGTCTTTTTCCGGCGTCAGGTCCGTCATCAGGTGACGGATGTTCGTTGCATAGAGGCTGGAGGCCTGCGTTGCCATCCGGCTGGGGAAGTCGGTGTAGCCGATGATGGTCACGCCATTCTCGGTCACGATCTTCTCGTCCATGACGGTCAGCTTGCAGTTGCCGCCCTTTTCGGCCGCCAGGTCCACAATGACCGACCCTGGCTTCATCGAGGCGACCATGTCTTCGGTCCACAGCTCGGGTGCTTCGCGGTTGGGGATCAGGGCCGTCGTTATGACAATGTCCACCTCCGGCGCCAGTTCACGGAACTTTGCAAGCTGCGCTTCGCGGAATTCGGGCGACGAGACGGAAGCGTATCCACCCGAGGAAGAACCATCCTGCTGTTCTTCTTCGAAGTCGAGATAGACAAATTCGGCGCCCATGGATTCGACCTGTTCGGCCACTTCGGGGCGCACGTCGAAGGCGTAGGTGATGGCACCCAGCGACGTTGATGTCCCGATGGCGGCCAGACCCGCAACACCCGCACCCACAACCAGAACCTTGGCCGGGGGCACCTTGCCCGCCGCCGTGATCTGGCCGGTAAAGAAGCGGCCAAAATTGTTGCCTGCCTCGATCACCGCGCGATAGCCCGCAATGTTCGCCATGGACGACAGCGCGTCCATCTTCTGGGCGCGGGAAATCCGAGGGATCATTTCCATGGCGATGACGGTCGCGCCCTTCTTGGCGGCACTCGCCATCTTTGCCTCGTCCGCGACGGGGCTGAAAAACGAGATCAGCGTCTGCCCTTCGCGCAGCCGCTTCATCTCGGTCGCGTCCGGCACACGGACCTTGGCGACCACGTCGGCAGCTTTCCATAAGGCCGCAGCGGTCTTGACCACCTCAACGCCAGCAGCCTTGTAATCGGCATCGGCAAAACCCGCCTCGGCGCCCGCGCCCGTTTCAACCACACAAGTATGGCCAAGTTTTTGCAAGGCGGCGGCGCTGTCAGGCGTCATGGCGACGCGGCGCTCTCCTTCAAATATCTCTTTTGGTGTTCCGATCTTCATTCGAAGAACCCCCATCTGGTCGTGGCAGTCAGTTTCGGGCAAAACCCAAAGGCTATGTGGCGCAGCGCCGTGCGCTGTCCACTACCCAACCGCCGTCCGAGTTACAAGCAGCGCCCCTGCGTCATCCACGCAATATCTGCAAAAATCTATACCCACCGACGCACTTTTTGTTCGTACCGCGCAAATTCCGCGCGAAATTCGCGACGCATCCGGTCTTCTTCCGGGATGATGAACTGTTTTTCGATCCACCACACGAAAATGGGTACAAGGATCAGCGACGGCACCGCATCAAATCGCAGGATAAAACCCGCCAAGAGCAGCGCATCACCAAGGTAAATGGGGTTGCGCGTCCGGGCAAAAACGCCATCGGTGATCAGGCGCCTTGGCGTCTGGTGCGGTATGACGGTGGTCCTGTGGCGCCAGAAAGCCAAAAGGGCCGCCGCCATCAACAGCAACCCCGCCCCGATCATCAGCCCAGCCATCGCATGGGTGACGGGATGATCGACGCTCATCCCCAGTGGCACGAAACGCCCCTGACACCACGCCACGAACAGGCAAAAGACAAGCCACACCGGCGGGATATGCAGAAGGTTGGTCACGATTGGCGAGCGCAAAGGGTCATACGCGCCAGTTCAAGGCCAGCTTCCCTGCCCTGTCAACGCATGTCCGGTCCAGCGCATCCCATTGCCGCAGCACGCACACAAAGGTGATTGATGCTTTGGCACCATGGGCGCAATCTGGCGATGCTGCCACCGCCCAAGGGGATCCCACGCTATGACCGACACCACATCGCTTTCCGGCAAACACGCCCTTGTAACCGGGGGAGGCACGGGCATTGGCCTGGCCATCGCCCAAGCCCTTGCCGCACGGGGCGCTCAGGTGACCATAACGGGCCGCAGGCAGGAGGTTTTGGACCAGGTTGCAGGCGACGGCGTGTTCGGTGTGGCGATGGACGTCCGGGACGAGGACGCCGTGAACGATACGGTTGCTGCCGTGACCAGGGCCCGCGGTCCCATCCAGATTTGCGTGCCCAATGCGGGCATCGCCGAAGGGCGCGCCGTGCACAAGACGGACCTTGAATTCTGGCGCAATATGATGGCGACCAATCTTGATGGTGCTTTTCTGACAATAAAAGCCTGCCTGCCGGGCATGCGCCAGACCGATTGGGGCCGGGTGATTGCAGTGTCCTCTATCGCGGGATTGCGCGGTCTGCCGGGGGCCGCGGCCTATGCGGCCTCGAAACACGGGCTGATCGGCCTGATCCGTTCCCTGAGCGAAGATTACATGGGCCAACCCTACACCTTCAACGCGCTTTGCCCCGGCTATGTCGACACCCCCATCGTGGACCGCAATCAAGAGGCCATTGCGGAACGCACGGGTATGAGCAGCGAGGACGCCCGAAAGGTCATGATCAACGCCAACCGGCACAAGCGCCTGCTGGACGCGGATGAGGTCGCGGCCGCAGCACTCTGGCTCACTGGCCCCGGATCACAAAGCATCAACGGACAGTGCATCCAGATCTCGGGCGGGCAAACGGTATAGGGCGCAGGCCGCCTGCGTCCTACGATGGCGCCGCCGCCACCGCATCGCGCAACTTGCTGGGTGCACCTGTCGTGTGCGCCCGCAACGGTAGATGCATGGCACCGACCTGACCGCCAGGCACATAGTGCCCCCGCGCGACCGCGCGGTGTATCGACGAGTGCGGCCATTGCTCTGGTCGTTTCACCAACCCGGCCTGGACCGGGGCCGTCCAGATCATGTGCCGATGTGCCGCCAGGTCGTCTGCATCCCGGATCGCATATTCCCAAAACCGGCGTTGCCACACGCCCTTTTCACCGGGGCGCAAGTGTTGCCCAGGCACAGCCGCGGGGGCGTCCACTGCCCGCGAAAAAAGGCTTTTGATCATGCGCCAGCGGACAGAGACATCCGCATCCCCATCCGGCAAGCGCCACAGCGTGTGGATCACATCGCCCAACACCACGATCTCGGAAATGTCGAACGGATACCGATCCTTGGTCTTGCGCATGGCCGCGCGCAACGGGTCGATCTCGCGTAGAAAGAGGTCCGTGCCGCGCGACGCGGCCCGCACGGTGAAGAAATAGGTGACATCGGGGCTGTCAGAGCAAACATAGCGAGGCATGGCGTCACCCTGCCCCCGCCATGGTTAACGCACGCTTAAGCCGAGCGTAAAACCGGGCGCGCACGGCCCCCATCTGCCCAGTCACGGCACGCATCGCCAAAGGCTTCGAACAATGGGCGCGAAACGGAATCGCATTTCGCGTTCCATTCGGGGTGCCATTGGACAGACAGGGTAAAGCCCGGTGCGCCATCAATATAGAGCGCCTCGGCGGTGCCGTCAGGCGCATGACCATCCACGATGACACGCGGTCCGGGATGCTTGATCCCCTGGCCGTGCAATGTGTTGGTGGGCACAGACTGACGCCCCATCAAACGGTGAAAGACACCGCCTTCGGAAAAGGTCACATCGTGGCGCAGGGCAAACTTCTCTTCAAGCGTACCATCGGGGGGCATGCGGTGGTTGTCGCGGCCCGGCAGGTCCCGGATTTCCGGGTAAAGCGATCCGCCCATCGCCACGTTCACCTCTTGAAAGCCACGGCAAATGCCCAGGAAGGGCTGACCACGCTCAACGCAGGCCCGGATCAGGGGCAACGTCACCGCATCGCGGTTGCGATCGAAATCACCATGCGCTTCCGTGGGCGCCTCACCATACTCTTCCGGATGCACATTGGCCCGTCCGCCCGTGAACACGAAACCGGCGCAATGCTCCAACAGGTCGGAAATCCGCACCTTGTTCGGTTCGGCCGGAATCAGCATCGGCACACCTTCGGCCACATCTGCCACCGCCGAGATGTTTATCAGGCCCGCAGCCTGCACCTCGTACTCATCATTGATGACGTGGTGGTTCGAAATGATGCCGATAATGGGTCGGGCCATGGGGGTCCTCTGCGACGTTGCGTTTCAAGGGATATACGCCACCGATGCGCGCCCAGACCAGAGAAACGCGCGCGCAAGGACCTGTGCGAAAAGCCGCAGGTGGGCCGTTGCCTAAATTTCAGCCGTCAGCGCGGCCGCTTCGATGCCGGCCACCGCTGCGGCGGCGTCGTTGTCTGACGTGTCGCCGGTGACGCCCACGGCCCCGATGACGGCACCCTTCCTGTCGCGCACCAGCACACCGCCGGGCACCGGGACAACCTGCCCACCATAGACCCCGTTCACTGCCGCCATGAAATAGGCTTGCTGTTCCGCCCGCGCCATCTGCGCCGTTCCGGCAATGCCCAGCATCACGGCACCATAGGCCTTGCCCTGCGCGATCGCGAACCGACCCGGCGCGGCGCCGTCTTCGCGCTCGCAAGCCTGCACATGCCCACCGGCGTCCAGCACCACCACCGTCAGGGGCTTCAATTCCATCTGCCGCCCCTGCTCCAACGCCTTGCGAATGATGGTCCGCGCCTTGCGCAACGAAATCGCCACGTCTCTATCTCCTCGAACGGGCCTGTCGCCCATGTTTCTTCCGACTGAAAATACGATCGGGGGTCTGGGGGCAGACAGCCCCCAGGTCTCTCAACCCGGTATTCAGGCCGCTTTGACGTCCAAACGGCGCGCATGCAAGACCGGCTCGGTATAGCCCGAGGGCTGCACACGGCCCTTCAGCACCAGTTCGCACGCGGCCTGGAACGCCACGCCATCAAATCCGGGCGCCATCGGTGTATATGTTGCGTCGCCTGCATTCTGACGATCCACCACTTCCGCCATCTTCTTCATGGCTGCCATCACCTGATCCGCGCTCACCACGCCGTGGTGCAACCAGTTCGCCATCGCCTGGGCAGAGATCCGGCAGGTCGCGCGATCCTCCATCAGGCCGACATCGTTGATGTCGGGCACCTTGGAACAGCCCACACCCGCGTCCACCCAACGCACCACATACCCAAGGATACCTTGGGCGTTGTTTTCCATCTCGCGGGCAATCTCCTCGGACGAGAAGTTGCGGCCGACCGCCACGGGAATGGTCAGCAAGTCTTCAAGCGTTCCCCGCGCACCGCCCGCGCGCAATTCCTCCTGCCGTTCCATCACATCGACCTTGTGGTAATGCGTGGCGTGCAAGGTTGCGGCCGTGGGCGATGGCACCCAGGCACAGGTGGCACCCGACTGCGGATGACCGATCTTGGCCTCCAGCATCTCGGCCATACGGTCGGGCATGGCCCACATCCCCTTGCCGATCTGCGCACGGCCCTTCAGACCGCAGGCCAGGCCGATATCCACATTGCGATCCTCATAGGCCGCGATCCAGGCCGCGCCCTTCATCTCGCCCTTGGGGATCATCGGTCCGGCTTCCATCGAGGTATGAATTTCGTCTCCGGTCCGGTCCAGGAACCCGGTGTTGATGAAGGCCACCCGCGCCTTGGCGGCCCGGATACATTCCTTGAGGTTGGCAGACGTGCGCCGCTCCTCATCCATGATGCCCAGCTTCACCGTATTTGCGGACAGGCCCAGGACTTTCTCAACGCGGCTGAA
The DNA here is from genome assembly GCF_947503465.1 of uncultured Tateyamaria sp. NCBI lineage: Bacteria > Pseudomonadati > Pseudomonadota > Alphaproteobacteria > Rhodobacterales > Roseobacteraceae > Tateyamaria > uncultured Tateyamaria sp. The sequence continues at coordinate 938,348 of NZ_CANNDN010000001.1, forward strand.
AATCTCGTCGGCAAACGCCACTTCCGCAGGCCCGTGCATCTTCGGCTTCACGACATAAACGGATCCGCACACCGAATTGCGCAATCCGTCCGTCTTTTGCAGATCGTGCATGGCGATCAGCGTGGTGATCATGGCGTCCATCAGCCCTTCACCGACCTCATGGCCGTCACGGTCATGGATGGCCGGGTTGGTCATCAGGTGGCCGACATTCCGAACCAGCATCAGGCTCCGCCCCTTCAGCGTCAACGGCGTCCCGTCAGGCGCGGTATAGGTGCGGTCAGGGGCCATGCGGCGCGTCATCACCTTGCCACCCTTGTCAAAGCTCTCTTCGAGGTCGCCCTTCATCAGGCCCAGCCAGTTGCCGTAGGCCAGCACCTTGTCTTCGGCATCCACAGCCGCAACGCTGTCTTCGCAATCCATGATCGTGGACAGGGCCGATTCCAGGTTCACGGCAGACATCCCGGCGGGGTCCGATGCACCGATCACGTCGTTGCGGTCCACAACGATCTCGATCGCGAGGTGATTGTTGCGGAACAAGAAGGTCTGTGCCTCTTCATTGCCGCCGTGGCCAAGAAACTGATCGGGGTCCGCAAGGGACGGCCCGCCCAGGTCCAGTACGCCATCGGTCACCGACAGGGTCGTGACGTCCGTCCATGCCTTCCCGTTCAGCGGCAGGGCCGCGTCAAGGAACGCCTTGGCCCAGGCAATCACACGTGCACCGCGGGCCGCGTCGTAACCACCGGCCCGAGGCAGGTCGCCCAGCGCATCTGTTCCGTACAGCGCATCATAGAGGTTGCCCCAGCGCGCATTGGCCGCGTTCAACGCAAAGCGGGCATTCATGATCGGAACCACCAACTGCGCACCCGGCGTGGCGGCGATTTCCGGGTCCACATTTGCGGTCTCGATCTCGAAATCCGGCCCCTCCGGCACAAGATATCCTATGTCTTCCAAAAAGGCGCGGTAGGCCGCAGGATCATGCGCATTGGTGCGGTGTGCGACATGCCAGGCGTCAATCTTGGCCTGAATGTCCTCGCGCTTGGCCAGAAGGGCCCGGTTCTTGGGGCCCAAATCATGGACCAGCGCCGAAAAGCCAGCCCAGAAATCGGCCGAAGCGACACCCGTGCCCGGCAAGGCGCGGGCTTCGATGAAGTCGGCCAGACTGTCTGCGACCTTCAGATCGCTGCGGTCCACATAGGTTGTCATTGGCGGGTCCCTTTCGGCCTGAGATGCGAGTCGGCGACAGGCTTAGAGAAAAAGTTTCCTATCGTAAACATCATTGGTCAAATAATTTTACCAAAGCAGTGCAGATGCACAGAAACTCCGCAAAGCGGTGCTGTCACCAGCCCAAGAAAGCGGCGATCATATTTTACAATATCTGAGAGTGCCGGCGGTTCAGACGTCGTCTGTATCGGCAGGTGGATCAGGCCACCGCCAGGCAATCGCGCCAAGGTAATTCCCGGTCTCGACAGCATTCACGGTCTGGCGCATGGGGCCGTACCCATCGGCTTGTCGGACCTTGCGGTACGTGCGGCGGTTCTTGGCCAGCCGGATCAGCCCGGACAGGGTAAGTACCAGGAATGCGCCCTCGCCCTTCCACGGAACCGTGTCGACACTGTACCAGCCCGACGCCAGCGCCTCTTGCGCCATGTCATGCGGATTTCGACGTTTCGGGACAGTGTGCTGCACGCGACCAGACCTACGGCTTAAGAGTTGTGAGCATAGTCGGCGGGCGCGCGGGGCGCAATGCGATGCGACTGACCTGGCCGATCCACCAAACCAGTTCGGTCCCGCACGTCTTGGCCGGTTTCAGCCCCCGCTGTCCCCGCGGGGACAGGTACGCGGCCGGGCCGCTCTTCGGCATCGGTCCGAGCAGTATTTCACCTCGTTCCAGACGTTTTCCCACTTTTTGCGCCAGGTGAATGGGCGGGCACACACAGGACAAGTCTTCTCGGGCAGGTCCGCCTTTTTCCGCATGCGGCCCATCAGAACTCGAACCCCATCTGACGGTTGTCCCGAGCGGGCGATGCAGGCCCCTTGCGCTTCGGTTTGGCGGCCCTGTCATTCACAAAATGCCCCTGGCTGTCCTTGCGGCTCGCGTGCTTGTGGATCACTTCTTTTGCCTCGGCGCGAAACGCCCCGCCCCGCCGCACGGCCCAGACCTGTTCGCGCGCCCGTCGGGCCGCGTCCAGCACGTCGACGACCGGTGCGGGATAGGTCTTGCCCAGAACCGTGCCCGCGCCCTCCCATAGCCACGGTTCCTGCAAGAACCGGTCCGGCACAGACGCCAGTTCTGGGCACCACTGGCGTGTGAACACACCCGTGGGATCCTGATCCTTGCCCTGTTTGACGGGATTATAGATGCGGACGGTGTTCATCCCGGTTGTGCCCGATTGCATCTGGCTTTGGGGCCAGTGAATGCCCGGTTCAAAATCCGTGAAACGCCGCGCCAGATGCAGCCCTGTCACCCGCCAATCCAGCCACAGGTGATACGAGGCAACCGCCATAAGCATTGACCGCATTCGAAAGTTCATCCACCCGGTCGCAGCCAGATAGCGCATGCAGGCATCGACGAACGGGATCCCGGTTTCGCCCGTTTCCCAGGCGGCCAAACGCTCTGCATCCGGCACTTTGGGACGCATATCTTCGTAGGCCGAATGCAAACAGCGATGCTCCAGCGCGGGTTCGTCCTCAAGCTTCTGCATGAAGTGGTCGCGCCACGCCAAACGCGCCTGGAACGACTTGAGCGACCCACCCCAGCCTGCGCGCGTGCCCTTGACCTCGCGCTGGCGCATGGCCGCAGCCTGCGACGCTTCGCGACCCGACAGACAGCCAAAGGCAAGGTAGGGCGACAAACGCGAGCACGACCACGCGCCCGTGACAGGCGACGACATGTCTTTGCGATAGGTCTGTCCACGCTCGACCAAAAACGACCCAAGCAGCGACATTGCCATCCGGCGGCCCCCGACCTGCCGCGCGGGACAATGATCGGGCGCGGTCAGGCATGGCACACCATCCGACGGCAACGCGGGTCCGGTCAACGCAACTGGTGTCGCTGCCTGCGGTTCGCGCATGAAGGCGTTGCGCTGTTTGGCCCACCCATCGCGACCGTTCAGGCGCCGCACGACCCCGGATTGGGCCAGCTCTTCCCACAGCACGCCTTGGGCGCGGCACCAGGCGGCCACATCGCGGTCGCGGGCATAGGTCCACCCGCTTCCGGTTTCTTCATGGCTGACGATCCGGTCAAAAGGCACCCTTGCCCTCAGACTATCGAGGATATCCACAACCCGCCCGACACGAACCACCAGCGGGACCCCAAGGGCAGCAAGGTACTCGGCCAGGACGGTCACGCTTTCGCGCACAAATTCAAATTGCCGCCCCGAGACATCGGGTTCAGCCCAATACGCAGGCTCGAACACATAAAGCGGCAGCACATCCCCGATGGCCGCGGCCCGCGCCAAGGCCGGGTGGTCCGCCACCCGCAAATCACGTTTGAACCACACAAGTGTTGTCATGGATGCGCATCTAGCGTGCAGAACACAGGCGCCAACCGATGCAGTCCGCAATATCTGCAGCAAGATCAGTCTGCAGACCGGTCCCCGGAAAAACAGGCTGTCCCGCTGACGTCGGGCAGCCAGTCCTCGCGTCGCACTGTCCAGAGTTCATAATCAGGGGTGAATTGGTTCGGGTCATCAAGCGCGCCGAGATGCACCTCGATTTCACCGGGGCTGCGCGCAAAGACCGAACTTCCGCACCGGGGACAGAAGTGACGGTCCCGGTATTCAGCGGTGCGGCCCCGAACCTTCACCGCGTGCTCGGGAAAGACCGCGGCCGCAAAGAACACAGCGCCGTGGTGTTTGCGGCAGTCAAGGCAATGACACAGGCCCACCCGGTCAGGCCGGCCCGCCGCGACAAGGCGGACCGCGCCGCACAGGCATCCGCCCTTGACCTCGTGCATGACATGGCTCCCTTCGCCTTGCATTGCGGCGGGTGTCGCACGACCGTACCGCCCGTGACAACCGGCCTGCCTCCGCCGCAGGGCACGCGCACCATTGAAGTCACCCGGTGCCGGACCTACGGTTGCCGGAAACGCCCTGATCGAGAGTGCCCCATGCGCGACGCGAGCCCCCAGACCATCTACCTCAAGGACTATACGCCATTCGGCTTTACAGTCGAAGAGGTGCACCTGACCTTTGACCTTGCGCCGTCGGCCACGCGGGTGACGTCACGTATCAAGTTCGCACCAAACCCCGAGGCGACCGACAAGACCTTTTTCCTGCACGGCGAGGACCTGACCCTGATCTCGGCCAAGGTCGATGGCGAAACGGTCAAGCCTGTGCTGACGGATGAGGGGCTGACCTGCGAGGTACCCAACATGCCCTTCACATGGGAAGCAGAGGTACAGATCGATCCCGCCGCCAATACCGCGCTAGAGGGGTTATACCTGTCGAACGGGATGTATTGCACGCAATGCGAGGCCGAAGGCTTTCGCAAGATCACCTACTATCCCGACCGGCCGGATGTGATGAGCGTGTTCACCGTCCGCATCAACGGCCCGCACCCGGTCCTGTTGTCGAACGGCAATCCCGTGTCGTCGGGTGATGGATGGGCGGAATGGCACGATCCATGGCCTAAGCCCGCCTACCTGTTTGCGTTGGTGGCCGGCGAATTGATGGCCCACCGCGAAAGCTTTACGACCATGGAGGGGCGCAAGGTGGATCTGGCCCTTTATGTCCGGCCCGGCGATGAAGGGAAATGCGCCTTCGGTATGCAGGCCCTGAAGGACAGCATGAAATGGGACGAGGATGTCTATGGCCGGGCCTATGATCTGGATGTCTTCAACATCGTCGCCGTCGATGACTTCAACATGGGCGCGATGGAGAACAAGGGGCTGAACATCTTTAACGCCTCTGCCGTTCTGGCGTCGCCCGAGACGGCGACCGATGGCAATTTCGAGCGGATTGAGGCGATCATCGCGCACGAGTATTTCCACAACTGGACGGGCAACCGGATCACCTGCCGCGACTGGTTCCAGCTGTGTCTGAAGGAAGGGCTGACCGTGTTTCGGGACAGTCAGTTCACCGCCGACATGCGGTCTGAACCGGTCAAGCGGATCAGTGACGTGATTGACCTGCGCGCACGGCAGTTCCCGGAGGATCAGGGGCCGCTGGCGCATCCGGTGCGGCCCGAAAGCTTTCAGGAAATCAATAACTTCTACACCGCAACTGTCTACGAAAAAGGCGCGGAAGTCATTCGCATGCTCAAGACGCTGGTGGGCGATGCCGGGTACAAGCGCGCGCTCGACCTCTACTTTGACCGCCATGATGGCGACGCGGCCACGATCGAGGATTGGCTGGCGGTGTTCGAAGAGGCAACAGGCCGTGACCTGACCCAGTTCAAACGCTGGTATTCGCAAGCCGGAACACCGCATGTTAATGTGTCGGACAGCTTTGAGGACGGCACCTATACCCTGTCGTTTTCCCAACACACCCCGCCGTCTGCCGCAACCCGCGATCCGCAGGCGCAAGTGATCCCGATTGCCGTCGGATTGCTGGGCCCGAACGGCGACGAAGTGCTGCCGACACAAGTGCTGGAACTGACGGAAGACAGCCAGAGCTTCAGTTTTCCGGGACTGAGCGCCAAGCCGGTGCCGTCGATCCTGCGTGGATTTTCCGCGCCGGTTGTGCTGGAACATACGCCCGACAACGCATTTCTGTTGGCCCATGACACGGACCCGTTCAACCGCTGGGAGGCCGCGCGCAACCTCGGCAAAGCCTCGCTCTTGGCCACGGTGACGCGTCAGACCCAACCAGATGCGGCGTGGCTGGACGGGGTGGCGGCCGTATTGACGGACGCAGGGCTTGATCCGGCCTACCGCGCCTATTGCCTGGCCCTGCCCAGTCAGTCGCAACTGGCCGCAGAACTGCATGGTATGGGCGAAACGCCCGATCCGGATGCGATCTGGGCGGCCGGAGAAACGCACCGTCAGGCCCTGTCCGAGCGTGTGGCCAGTGACTTGCCCGCGCTCTACGCGGCCCATCAAATCGACGCGCCCTATACCCCGGACGCAGCACAGTCGGGCACACGGGCCCTGGGCAACGCGGTCCTATCTCTCCTGACCCGTCTGGACGGTGGCGATGCCGCGCAAACGCAGTTCGATGGCGCGTCAAACATGACGCAGCAATTGGCCGCCCTCGGGCTGTTGATCCGTGCAGGCCGTGGGGACGCGGCCCTGGCCCAATTCGAAGCGCAATGGCAACACGACCGGTTGGTCATGGACAAATGGTTCGGGTTGCAGGTGATGGAGGCCGCGCCGGATGATGCCGCAGACACAGCCAGGGCCCTGACCAAACACGCGGATTTCACCTGGAAGAACCCAAATCGGTTTCGCGCCACCTTGGGCACGTTCGCCGGGCATCACGCCGGTTTTCACGCCAAGGATGGATCGGGGTACACCCTGCTGGCAGACTGGTTGATCCGGCTTGATCCAGTGAACCCGCAGACCACGGCGCGCATGTGTTCCGCTTTCCAGACCTGGCGGCGCTATGATGCCATCCGCCAATCAATGATCAGCAAGGAACTGGAACGGATCGCGGCGACCCCGAACCTCAGCCGCGACACAACCGAAATGATCACCCGCATCAGGGAAGCCTGATCTTCTTTCGACCAAAAATACGACGGGGGTCCGGGGGCTGGCCCCCGGTCCTGCCCTCCAAGACGGACCGCACATGGACCTGTACGACGCCACGATCCCACCGCTGAAACGCCTGACCGATGCGGTCCAGCGCCTGCTGTCCTGCCTTGACGATCCCGCGCAGCTCGACGCGCGGCTGGCGCCGGACGGCTTTACCGCCGCCGAGCATTTCTGCGTGGCCCTGGGGTATGTCGCACGCACGGTCATGCCGCTGCGAGGCGACAAGGCGCCAGACATGCCGATGGACACCGACCCCGGTGCCATTCTCGCGCTGGCCCAAGACATGCGGTTTTTGCTGGATCAACTGGATCGGACCGCATTGGACGGGGCCGACACACGCCAGATCGTTCACACCGCCGGAGAGGCGGAATTGACCCAGTCGGGGCGCGACTATGCCCTGCTCTATGCTCTACCCAACGCGCAATTCCACCTTACGCTGGCCTATGCCACGGTCCGCATGGCGGGCGCACGTGTCGGCAAGGGAGATCTGGACGGATTTCACATCTACAGCCCCGGCACGTCATTCGTGTCGGACACGCCCCTGAACTGAAAGGACACCAAAATGCCATCACGCCCTGTTTGCCTGATCACTGGCGCATCCGCCGGCATTGGCGCCGCATGTGCCCGCCTTGCAGCGGGCACCTATGATTTCGTGCTCGCATATCGCAGCGATGCCGCAGGCGCAGACGCCACCAAAGCCGCGGTCGAAGCACAGGGGGCACGGGCCCTCACGGTCCAGGGCGATGTGGCGAACCCGGATGACATCGCCGCTATATTCCAGTCTGCCGATGACAGCTTTGGTCGCATCGACGTATTGATCAACAACGCAGGCATCGTGGACCAAAGTGCCAAACTGACCGGGATCGATCACGCGCGCCTGACCCGCATGATGAACGTTAATGTGATCGGCGCGATTCTGGTGGCGAAAGAGGCCGTCATCCGGATGCAGGCCCAGGGCGACGGCGGAGCGGTCATCAATGTCTCGTCTGCGGCCGCGCGGCTGGGATCGGGCAACCAGTATATCGACTATGCCGCGTCCAAGGCAGCCATCGACACGTTCACCAAGGGCCTGTCGGACGAGGTGGCCCCAGACGGCATTCGCGTGATGTCGGTTCGCCCCGGCCTGATCGACACGGACCTGCACGCCAAGGGCGGAGAGCCGGGCCGCGCGCAGAAGCTTGCGCACATGGTGCCCATGCGCCGCGAAGGCTCGGCCGAGGAAGTGGCCAGCGCGATCCTGTGGCTGGCCTCGGATCAAGCCAGCTATGTGACCGGATCGACATTGGATGTGACCGGCGGCCGATGACGCCCTACCGCTATCAGACAACGGGACGAAACCGACGCACGCTTATGGCGTTGATCGCGGTATGGGGCGCGATCCTGGCAGCGATTGCGTTTTTGGACGCGTCCCTGTTGCTGATGGCACTGATCGCGCTTTGCACGGCCCCTGCCCTCTATGATCTGGTGTCTGGACGCGTATCGGGGCTGACATTGGGCGCAGAAGGTCTGTCCTGGTTCGCCGGGCGCCGAACAGGAGAGATTGCGTGGACGAAGATCGACCATATCCGCCTCGACACCCGCCTCGATTTCTCGGTGCGCGCCAGCGCAGTTCTTATCTCGGGCCGAAAGGTGCGTGTTCCGCTCGAGGCGACACCATCCGCCGACATGCTGGAGGTCGCGTTGACCGAACGCGGGATCACCGTGCGGCGGCACCACTTTTCGTTGCTGGGATGAGGGGGCCCGGACTGGCCCTACTCTGCGCGTGGCTGGCCGCATGCGCACCGATCCCTCGGGTGGATCATCCGTCCGATCCGCTTCTGTTCGACCTTGTCGCAATGGACCGCGCCGACAGGGTGGTTGTGGGCATTCCCGGCGTCATGACCTCGATCGGCGTACTGCAGCCGATGCAGGGCCTGGAACGCGCCGACAGGGCCATCGCCTATTTCCGGCTGCCTGGGTTTGATGGCCACCCGTCCGATGAAAGCATCGTGATCGACCGGGCGGCCCAGCGTATCGCGGACCTGGTCGGAACACATGATATGGAACGGATCGACCTGATCGGCCATTCCACCGGGGCGGTCATCGCGCTTGAGGCGGCCAAGGCGGTGCGCAGACAGCATCCCGATGTCACGGTAACCGTCACGGGGATCGCCACGGCCCTGCCTGCCCCGCAACCCCTTCTGGCGGGCGTCCGGGGTGCAGTGGGCACCGTAGGCGCGGCCCTGCGCACCGGCAGTCTCAACCGGCGGACGGTCTGGTTGGAATACTACCGTCGCCTCGCCTTCGGCACAGATGTCGAGGCAAGCACGGAGACGGCGGCGGCCGCCGATGCACTTGTCGCCGCCAATGATGACCGGATCGCACTGCCCGAAGACGGTCTCTATCGCCGGCACACTCGGGATCTGCAGCGTTGGACCAATCCCGATCCCGAGGCGCTGGCCGGGGCACGGGTCACCTATTACCATGGTGCGGCCGACCCGGTGTTTCCGCCGCGACCCACCCGGCGGTTCGTGGACCGCCTGCCCGATGCAAAGATCACGTTCATCGACGGTCACGGGCACCTGCTGCTGCAAACCTATCCGCAAATCTGGAACCGGATCACGGCTGCGCTGAACCATGTTTCTTCCGACTGAAAATACGACGGAGCGCGAGGCGGCGCCTCGCACTGGCGCAGCTGCGGGACGCAGATGCAAAACATGGTGTGCGCGCCCGCGGCGCGCGCGTCTCAGTCAGAAGACACGAAGGACGCGGGCCGCGACATGGGCCGCAGCGTGTCGAGAGGCGCACAATAGCGCTGCCGCTTGAGCCACCCGGCCATGTCGGCCCGTTTGGAGGATGACCGCATCGGCCCCCAGTCAGCCGCGACACCTTTCCCGCCGCGCCCATAAATCACCCCGTCACGGGGCACCGTCACAGCCATGATACGCACCGCACAACTCAGATTGGCCGCGCCGTTTTTCAACGCCTCGCCCGAGCCCACGTTGCAGCCGTATCCGCGGGCCGTCGCAGGCAGGATCTGCAACAGCCCATACCACTTGCCGCCGCCGCCCACGGCGCGCGGCTTGTAGGTACTTTCGAACTTGGCCAATGCCGACAGGAAACCCAGCCAGAATGCACGCCTGTCTGCCGCATCTGCATCGGGGTAGCGCGGGCACCAGTTTGCGATGTCAGCGGGCACCAGATCAACCAGTGGACGCCCATGCGACTTGAGCGCTGAAAGCGCCGCCCGGTTCCACAGCATATGATCCGGTTGATGGGTCCACCTTGTGCGCGGAATATCCCCACTGCGGGCCGGTGGGCGGAGCCCGTCATAGGGGCCGGCCTCCTGTGCGCCGGACGAAAGCGCGGTTGCGGCCCAAAGGACAGTGACAAGGACAAGGCAACGCGTAAGCATGGCGCGCAGTATGCAAAGCACGCCTGCATCCTGTCCACCTGTGATTGGCCTGGTGATCGTGTCCTTGCCAACCCGTCGGCGACAATGCGCACGCATGCCGCGCATTGTCATAACCTATGCAGGAATTTCCGAAAAATCATCCCACACTCAACGTGAACTTGTCCCTGCTTTGCCCCTTTTGTGTCCCAATTGATCGGCAGTTTGGTACCTGTAAAAAGTAGTGGATGAGTAACTATGGCATTTGCAGAACGCCTGATGGCGCCGTTGGCGCACCTTCGCGACAAGTTCGCGGGGCCGCAATTTTCAATGGCCCAAGACGGCGTTCTGCAGGCCGGCGTACCTGCATCCACCACCCCGATCCCAGCGACGACACCGGACACGCGTATACGGTTCGGGGATCTGTCGATCCCCTGTCCCGATCCAACCTCCGAGGAGCGCGCCCGCGACACCCATCAGGCGCGCGGTCTGAAGCTCGCGCGCCTAGATGACTGGACACGCCTCAGCGCCGAGATCAACCGGACCAGCACGGCCCGCCAGAAAACCCTTGGCGGCACGCCTGTGGCCGAACTTCTGGCATTCGGGGCGCGTGCTGATGTGGTCAGCGCCGCCGAACACGCGCTGATTTCCGGCCGCCCGGACCCCAAGGCCCCCCTTTTGGCGGGGATCGAGGCGTTGGAGCGTGTTCTGGCCGAACATGCCGACAATCCTGTCATCGCCACCATTGTTGCCCAGACCCACATGGACCTGGGCTGGGCCTGGCGTGGTACCGGTTGGGACGTGGAAGTGCCCGAGCACAACCGCGAGGCCTTTGCCGCCCATTTCGATCGTGCCGCCGACATCCTGATGCCGTTTGACGCCAAGGCCCTTGATTGTCCGTTGATGGCCGCAGCCCATTGCGCCCTGATCACCGGGCGCGGCGGGTCGCCGCGCGAAGTGGTGTCGCGCTATGAAACATGGATCGAACTTGATCCGCGCAACCCACAGGCCTTTCGTGCCATGGGCACACATCTGCTGCCGCGCTGGCACGGGTCCTACGAACGGCTGGAACTGGAGGCCCGCCGGGCCGCGGGCCGTACCTTTGATCTGTGGGGCACTGGTGCTTACGCATGGGTCATGTTCGATGCGATCGCCCAGGATGCAGCGGCCTGCGCGCGGCTTGACCTCGATTTTTTCCTTGATGGTTTGGCCGACATCGTCAAACGCGCCTCGGATCAGCACACCGTCAACCTGATCGTGGCCTATTGTGCCAACACGATGGGCGGCGCGCCAACGGGAGACGATGAAACAGATTACATACGCACCCAGATCGCCGCAGCCGCGGACGAGATCGTGCGCGAATACCTGACCGAATTGCACCCGATGCTGTGGGCCCATGCCGCGCGCGGCTTTGACAACGGGTTGCGCGTCCGCTGCGCGGACAAGTTCGCAGCCTCGGGTCATGCCGATGCATTGCGCTATCTCAAGCAGCTGTTCCGCCGGGAATTGGCCGCTGGCAAGACGGTTGTCTTTGCCGAGGACGGGCCAGAGCTTTTGTCCGGCTAGGCCCGGCGAGCGGCGCCTGACAAAAGGGCGCGCGCGTAAATCTTGTGCGCCGACAACAAGCTTTGAAACACGGGGCCAAGCGTCAGCTTGCCGGATTTGGTGCGCACCGGCACCACCACGGACCCGAACCGCAACGCCGAAGGTGTCACCATCAACCATGACAACGTCCGGCCGGATCGATCCACCATGAGGATTTCAGCGTCGCGCCGCGCCTCGACCTGCCAGACGGCCAAGTCAGAAGACCCGCCGTCGGCCAGCGCCTGCACATCTGCATCGGTCGATGGTTGTCCCGCCACAAGCCGCAGGACCACACGTTCCGCCCGGAACAACGGCTGCGTATAGAACGCGCGAATGTAGACCGGCAGGGTTACCGGTGTCGTGACCGGAGTTTCAAAACAGTCAACATAGTGCCCGTCCTTCTGTGCATAGGGTGCGATAAGCGTGCCATCCGGCACTGAAATTTCGTCGATCTTCATGCGCCCAGTTTGCATGCGGCAAGCCGATGGCAAAGACGCCGGATCGTCGCGCCCTCTTGCGAGCCGTGCAGCACCGCATTACACCGCCCGAAGCCCCTTGATCCTGATCGGTGACACCATGCTTGACCTGACCTATGACCTGCCCAAACCCAAAGTGATTTCCGGCGCCAAGCACGACTGGGAATTGGTGATCGGGATGGAAGTGCATGCACAGGTGTCATCCAACGCAAAGCTGTTTTCAGGTGCATCGACCCAGTTTGGCGCCGAACCGAATTCGAACGTCGCCTTTGTGGACGCAGCCATGCCCGGCATGCTGCCTGTCATCAACGAGTACTGCGTGGAACAGGCGGTGCGCACTGGGCTGGGTCTGAAGGCCGAGATCAATCTGCATTCAGCCTTCGACCGCAAGAACTATTTTTACCCGGACTTGCCGCAAGGCTATCAGATCAGCCAGCTTTATCATCCTATCGTGGGCGAAGGCGAAGTGCTGGTGGAACTGGGGGACGGCACCGCACGCATGGTGCGCATCGAGCGCATCCATATGGAACAGGACGCGGGCAAGTCGATCCATGACATGGACCCGAACATGTCCTTTGTGGACCTGAACCGCACGGGCGTGTGCCTGATGGAGATCGTCAGCCGCCCCGACATTCGCGGGCCGGAAGAGGCCGCCGCCTATATCGTGAAGCTGCGCCAGATCATGCGGTACTTGGGCACCTGCGACGGCAACATGCAGAACGGCAACCTGCGTGCGGATGTGAACGTGTCGATCTGTCGGCCTGGTGACTATGAGAAGTATCAGGAAACACAGGACTTTTCGCATCTGGGGACACGGTGCGAGATCAAGAACATGAATTCCATGCGCTTTATACAGCAAGCAATCGACGTCGAAGCGCGGCGCCAGATCGCCATTGTCGAGGGTGGCGGGACAGTCGATCAGGAAACCCGGCTTTATGACCCGGACAAGCAGGAAACCCGGTCCATGCGGTCCAAGGAAGAAGCGCATGATTACCGGTACTTCCCCGATCCCGATCTGCTGCCACTGGACATCGAACAAGCCTGGGTTGACGACATCGCGGCATCTTTGCCCGAACTGCCGGACGCCAAGAAAACGCGCTTTATCAATGACTTTGGCCTGACCGACTATGACGCGTCCGTATTGACGGCGGACGTGGATACCGCCGCCTACTTCGAGGCTGTAGCCGAAGGCCGCGACGGCAAGCAGGCGGCGAACTGGACCATCAACGAATTGTTTGGCCGTCTCAAGCGCGATGACGACAAGGACATCACCCAAAGCCCGGTGTCGCCTGCACAATTGGGTGGCATCATCGACCTGATCGGCAAGGGCGACATCTCGGGCAAGATCGGGAAGGACCTGTTCGAAATCATCTATACCGAAGGTGGAGATCCGGCAGAGGTTGTCGACGCACGTGGCATGAAACAGGTGACGGACACAGGGGCCATCGAAGCGGCGGTGGACGAGGTCATTGCGGCGAACCCCGCGCAAGTCGAGAAGGCCAAGGAGAATCCGAAGCTTGCAGGCTGGTTTGTGGGTCAGGTGATGAAGGCGACCGGCGGCAAAGCCAATCCGAAGGCCGTCAATGACATCGTGGCGAAGAAGCTGCAGGGCTGAGGTTGCGCGAAGGCGTTCTGCCCGCCCTACATCAGCCGTGAATAATGCATCATGCCCGCGCCGCAGAGCGCAGCCTCGACCTGCGACCAGACCGCACGATCGCTTTGTGATGGGGCAATTTCCGCCAGCGCGCGCCGGCCATCCACCCGTTTGATCAGAGTGGCCGCATCGGCAGGGATGTCGAAGGAAAACGTCTCTCCGGCGGTGTCAACTGTGATGCCTTGCCCGTTGGCAACATGGCCTGCCAACGCGCCCGCATCGATGTCGCGGAAATGCGGGACGGCGTCCGGCTCGCCCAGTGGGGGCGACATGACCCTCCCTTTGGGTCGCGCATATGCGACGTGTGTCTTGAACGTGCCGCGCAGGTCTTCGGCCAGTTGCATCAGCGCGCAGACGTCCATGTCCGGAATGTCATCCACCAAGGGGGTTGGATCATAGAGCATCGGTTCGGGTGATCCGGCATAGTCCAGCCCCGCAGCGTTCAGCGCATGCACCAGGTCGGTGATGGTAAAGGGACGATCCTGACTGTGCAAAAGCAGGTCGTAAAATCCCGCATCCCCGTTCCTGTGATCCACCAATCGCATGTTGCGCTTGAACGGGTGCGCCTCCGGCAACCGGTCAAAGATTCGCTTGGCCCGCTTGAGTTGCTTTTCCGGCGTCAGATCTTTCAAAACCGTATTGAAGGCGTCTTGCAGAGGGTAGACCCCTGCCCGGCCATGCGGCGCGTAAACCATGAGGCCGATACCGCCGTCTGGCGCAAGCGCGCCTGCCAAAGCATCAAAACCGGCCTGCGGTTCGGGCAGATGGTGCAGCACACCGCAGCAATCGATGTAGTCAAATGGTCCATAGTTCGCCGCATCCAGCAAAGAACCTGTCACAAAGGTGATATTGCGAAGACTGCGCACCTCTGCCCGCTTTTCGGCAATCCGGCGCGACGCCTGTGACAGATCCAGGTATGTGATATCAAATGGCCGTTCCGCGTCGGCCAACTTCTGCGCCAGCTGGATCAGCGCGTCACCTGTGCCACCACCCGCAACCAACGCCCTTAGCGGTTGTGACCAATCGCGCGCACCGCCCCAAAGCCAATGGTCCATCTCGACCGGCAGGGATGGCGAACCGGTGATCAACCGCTTGCGCTCATCCGTCGGTTTCCGCTCGGGATAAGGAAACGCCTCGTATTGGGCGCGAACTGTGTCGGTCATGGGTGTTCCGGTTCTTGTCGAATTCAGCTTTAACAGCCCTGCCCGGTCATGCAATCCGAGAGGCAGGAGGAACACGATGCAAGCGCCGTTTCAATCAACCGTCATGGCGGTCAAGCCCGAGTGGATCGACTTCAACGGCCACCTCAACATGGCGTATTACGGTGTTCTGTTTGATCTGGGGGCCGACCAGATGTTCGACCACTTTGGCTTTGGCCCCGACTATCAGGCGCGCACCGGCAACACGACCTACGCGGCAGAATTCCACGTGCGCTATGTGCGCGAATTGCATGTCAATGACCCTGTCATCGTGACCTACCATCTGGTGGATCACGATGAAAAGCGGCTGCATTCCTTTCAAGAGATTCGTCACGTCGATGGGTGGTTGGCCGCCACGGGCGAGACGATGACTTTGCATGTTGATCAGTCCGGGCCACGGGTTGCGGCCATGCCGGCAGATGTGCTGGCCCGTGTGACAGCGGTGGCGCAGGCACATGCATCGCTGCCCAAACCGGACGCAGTGCACGCAAGCATCGGTATCAGACGCCGGTAGGACCATGCTCTTCCCCTTGGTGCCGGGTGCAGATATATCCGCCCGAAACAAGACGAGGGGACGCGCCATGTCGGGTTGGGAATACAAGGTCGTACCTGCCCCCACCAAAGGGCAGAAAGGCAAAGGGATCAGAGGCGCCGAGGCGCGTTTTGCCTTTGCGCTGGAAACACTGATGAATGACATGGCCGGAGACGGCTGGGAATTTCAGCGCGCCGAAACCCTGCCTTCGGTGGAACGGACCGGCCTGACAGGCAGCACAACCGAGTGGCGCAACCTTTTGGTCTTTCGCCGCACGGTGCAGGCCCCGGTTGACGACTTTGAACCCGAATTGCTGCCCGCACCCGAGGATGTCGCAGCAGCGGATGATGCGCCTGCCGACGAGGTTCAGGACATGGAGGACGCGCCGCAGAGCACCGGCATGGACGCAGAATTCATTCCCGGAGAAGGAGCCACACATATGGCCACCGACAACGGGGTTGAAGAAACCAGCCCGGTGTCCGGAATGACCACATCGCTCAAGAACCTGGCGAGCCAACGCAAAGGGACGGATGACGCTGGTTAACCGGCGCTAGACGTCAAGATCCAGCGCAAGGGCGTGAATGCGCCCGATCAATTCCGGCCCAAGCGCAGCATGCACTGCGCGATGTCGCGCAACACGGTTTTTCCCTTTGAATTCAGCGCTTCGCAGCATGACATTGAAGTGGCTCTGACCGGATGCGGGCGCGCCTGCGTGACCCGCATGGCTGGCACTGTCATCCACTACAACAATCTCGCGCGGCGCAAAGGCCGCCCGCAATGCATCTTCGATTTCCTGCCGAACCGTCATCTCGCCTGACATTTTTTTCTGCCACCCCCTTCAATCTCCGTGACCAGACCGTAAACTTAGCGGCCTGAGTCGGAAAGGACCCCTTCCATGCCCAAGCCTGATCCCTTCGGTTTCGATATGTCCGTGTCTTCTGCGAAGAAGAAGAATCCACGTGGGCGCCGGGGCATGTCGGGCGCGTCCGAGACGTCGACGCGCATTTGCGATCACGAGGGTTGCAACGAACCGGGCAAGTTCCGTGCGCCAAAGGCCCCCGACGTACTGGATGACTTTTTCTGGTTCTGTCAGCAGCACGTGCGCGAATACAATCTCAAATGGAACTTCTTTGACGGCACGACAGAGGCGGAGATCAACGCACAGCAATCCAAGGACAAGGTGTGGGAACGCCAGACCAAGCCGCTGGGCGACCCCGAAGCGCGCGCCTGGGCCCGGCTGGGCATCGAGGACCCGCACCAGGTGTTGGGCAAGAACGCGACCCAGAACCCCGGTCGCGGAGGATCGGCCGCATCACGCCGCCTGCCCCCGACCGAAAAACGCGCCATCGAGATCCTGGAGGCCAAGGCGGACGACACCAAGGCCGATGTGCGCAAGGCCTACAAAAAGCTGATCAAGGTGCTGCACCCCGACATGAATGGCGGCGATCGCAGCCAGGAAGAGCAGCTGCAAGAGGTCGTCTGGGCCTGGGACCAGATCAAGGACAGCCGCAACTTCAAGTGAGGCGAAAAGCGGCGTGAGATTCCTGAAACGCCGCCCCCTTCCCCTTGCCCTTTCCCGCTATATGTTGCACCACGATCAGCGCGCCCATTCGGGGCGCGTTTTTACATGCTGAAGGACAATTCGAGATGGCGGACGGCGCGATGGACATCAATGCAAAACCAACCGAGGACATCTCGGTCCGCGAAGTGTTCGGCATCGACACGGACATGGTGGTCAAAGGCTTTGCTGATCGGTCCGACCGCGTGCCCGAGTTGGACAGCACCTACAAATTCGACCCCGACACGACGCTGGCGATTTTGGCGGGGTTCTCCCACAACCGCCGTGTGATGATCCAGGGCTACCACGGGACGGGCAAGTCGACCCACATCGAACAGGTCGCGTCACGCCTGAATTGGCCTGCGGTGCGTGTGAACCTTGACAGCCACATCTCGCGGATCGACCTGATCGGCAAGGACGCGATCAAGTTGAAGGACGGCAAGCAAGTCACTGATTTCCAAGAGGGTATCCTACCCTGGGCCTTGCGTAACCCGACCGCAATCGTCTTCGACGAATACGATGCCGGCCGCGCCGACGTGATGTTCGTGATCCAGCGTGTGCTTGAGGTCGACGGCAAGCTGACGCTGCTGGACCAGAACCAGGTCATCAACCCGCACCCCTATTTCCGCATCTTTGCGACGGCCAACACGGTTGGTCTGGGCGACACGACGGGGCTGTATCACGGGACGCAGCAGATCAACCAGGGCCAGATGGACCGGTGGAGCCTCGTGGCGACGCTAAACTATCTGTCGATTGATGCCGAGACAGCGATCGTGCTGGCGAAGAACCCGCATTACAACACGGCCGAGGGTCGCAAAACCGTCAAGCAGATGGTAACGGTGGCGGACCTGACCCGCACGGCCTTTATGAACGGTGACCTGTCGACCGTCATGTCGCCGCGGACGGTGATTGCCTGGGCGCAAAATGCCGAGATTTTCCGCAACGTGGGCTATGCCTTCCGCCTGTCCTTCCTGAATAAGTGTGACGAGTTGGAGCGGCAGACGGTGGCCGAGTTCTATCAGCGCTTGTTCGACGAAGAACTGCCCGAGAGTGCGGCGAGTGTGAGCCTGGGGTGAGCCAGCGTTTTCAAACCAATCCGCAACGCTGTGAAATTACAAAATTTGGTTGTCGACTCACTACTATCCGTTAGAGTGGAGACAATTCGTAATTTGTGAGATCAGACAATGCTTCGCTCCTGTTTAATAACATGCCTTCTTACGTTGGCTTTTCCGCATATGCTAATTGCACAACAGGGTAAATCTGTTGCGGATTGTGGCGCTTTGCTGACGGCCGAGTTTGATTATATGGACAAAACGACTGGCCATTACGCTTTGGATCCGAACATGGTTCGGAAATATGAAGAGCGCATGACCATTTTGAAATCATATGCGGCAGAACACGGTATGACTCCCGCAGCTTTTGATGCTCATCTGAAAAAACGTCGGCTCAAATTCACCGAGCTCGTCTGGAATGCCAGAAGCTACAGCACGACGTTCGAGCGGCATTTGCGGGTTACCAGGCGCAAGTGTGACCAAGTTAGAAAACAGCTTTCCCTCCAAGAACTTAGATTCTGACGGCGGATCACTTTTCCCAAATAGGAAACTGGTAGCAACAAAGGCAAATCAAATGAAGTTGGTTAACATCGCCGCAGCTATCGCCGTCGCCCTAAGTCTTTCAACAGGGCAAGTCGAGGCAAAGCGCGCATCAGACGCAGCCAAGTGTGCCACCTATTCCTATGCCAACCTTGACTATGAACGAAATCGCGCCGGGATTCGGCAAATTGATCCGGGGCGTATTCAGGCTTGGGAAAATCAAGCAAACGCATTCATAAATCTTGCTGTTGCGCGCGGCATGTCTCAATCAGAGGTGATAGCATTTATTGCTAAGTACCGCAGCAAGTATGAGACGTATGTTCACGAATTCAAGAACGACGGTCATTACGATTTGAAGGCTAGCCAAAGGCTGTTTTCTTCCTGTCGACAGCTGGCGCGGCGCACGGAAAGCGTTCCGGAAGTGAAGTAACCTACCTCAAAGCGCCTTCATCCCCCGCAAATCGATGAAAGCGTCTGATACTTGCGGGTGACGAAATATTCGTTGAACACCCGGTTTCAGCAATACACGGGTCTGACCACGTATCGGCGCTGGCAACTTCTTTGCAAAGGCCCTAATTTGACTGCGAAAAATGCATGACAGGTCCATCCATGGCACAGCAAAACGACAACCCTGCTGACCCGTTCAAAAAGGCCCTCGCTGAGGCCACCAAGGTCATGGCGAATGATCCTGAGTTGAACGTCTCTTACTCCGTCGATCCGGCGGGTGTGTCGGGCGACTCTATGCGGTTGCCGCAGGTGTCCCGACGTATGACGCGCGAAGAGGTATTGCTGGCCCGTGGCACCGCCGATGCGCTGGCCCTTCATCGTCGCTATCACAATGGGCAGACCCATGCGCGCTACTCTCCCCAGGGCGAGATGGCGCGGGACCTTTACGAAGCGATGGAAACGGCCCGCTGCGAGGCGATGGGTGCGCGGGACATGCCTGGCACGGCTGGCAACATCGACGCCAAGATCGCCAATGAGGCGATGCGCAAGGGCTATGACCAGTGCAAACAAGCCTCGGACGTGCCGCTGGCGGCGGCCGCCGGGTACCTGGTGCGGCATCTGGCAACGGGGCGTGATCTGCCATCTGGCGCTGAAAACGCCATGGAGTTATGGCGGGGCTTTATTGAAGATCAGGCGGGTGGGACACTCGAAAACCTGGATGATATTCTGGATGATCAGGCGGCCTTTGCAAAATTCGCCCGGCAGGTGATTACCGATCTCGGCTATGGCGATCAGTTGGGCGACGACCCCGACCAACTGGACGAAGACATGGAAGACGAAGCCGAGGAAGGCCAGGAAGAGGATCAGGAACCCGACAGCACCGGACAGGACGATCAGGACGAAGAAAACGCCGAAGGCACGCCGGAATCGTCGCAGGACGAGACGCAGGATGCGTCCGAGGCCCAGGTGTCCATGGATGACATGGCCGATCAGGAATTGGGTGAAGAGGCGGAAATGCCCGAAGGCGAGGCGCCGCTGGAACCGCCTGCCCCGCAACCTGTGTCCGAAGCAGATCCGGACTATCAGGTCTATCTGGACGCCCATGACGAGGAAATCGGCGCCGAGGATCTGGCCGAACCGGTCGAACTGGAGCGGCTGCGCGCCTATCTGGATCAGCAGTTGGAGCCCTTGAAAGGCGCCGTGTCGCGACTGGCCAACAAGTTGCAGCGCCGGTTGCAGGCACAGCAGAACCGGTCATGGGAGTTTGACCGCGAAGAGGGCATGCTGGATGCCGGGCGCCTGGCCCGCGTGGTGGCCAATCCAACGACGCCGCTGTCGTTCAAGGTTGAAAAGGATACCGAGTTTCGTGACACGGTTGTGACCTTGCTGCTGGACAATTCCGGGTCCATGCGGGGCCGTCCGATTTCCATCGCTGCCATTTGCGCCGATGTTCTGGCCCGCACGCTGGAACGCTGCAACGTGAAGGTCGAGATCCTTGGCTTTACCACCCGCGCCTGGAAAGGGGGGCTGGCCCGCGAGGCGTGGCTGAACGATGGCCGCCCGAGCCAACCGGGGCGCCTGAACGATCTGCGCCACATCATCTACAAATCCGCCGATGCACCCTGGCGTCGGACACGGTCCAATCTGGGGCTGATGATGAAAGAGGGCCTGCTGAAGGAAAACATCGACGGTGAGGCGCTTGAGTGGGCCCACCGCCGCATGGTGGGCCGGCCGGAGGCGCGCAAGATCCTGATGGTCATCTCGGATGGGGCTCCCGTTGATGACAGCACGCTGTCGGTGAATCCTGCCAATTACCTGGAAAAGCACCTGCGTGACGTCATCGCCATGGTCGAGCGTAAACGCGCCGTGGAATTGCTGGCCATCGGGATCGGACACGATGTGACGCGCTATTATGACCGTGCCGTGACAATTACGGATGTCGAACAATTGGCGGGGGCGATGACCGAACAGTTGGCAGCCCTGTTTGACAGCGATCCAAGAGCGAGGGCGCGCATCATGGGGTTGAAGCGCGCGAGTTGAGAACGGCCCTTCGGGGAGAGTTTTTTTGGCAAAGTGAAGGTGGATCATGTTCCAGAGCTTTGAGGTCACCGCCCGTCCCGAGCAAGGTCCACCGCGATTGGCAGCGTTGCGCGCGGAGTTGAAGGCCGAAGGGTTGGACGGCTTTCTTGTACCGCGCGCGGATGCGCATCAGGGGGAATATGTGTCGGCGCGCGACGAGCGGTTGGCATGGTTGACTGGTTTCACCGGATCCGCAGGGTTCTGTGCCGTGCTGCGGGAAGTCGCAGGTGTGTTCGTCGATGGGCGGTATCGTACGCAGGTCAAGGCACAGGTGGCGTCCGACTATACGCCGGTGCCCTGGCCCGAGACCTCGCTGGCGGACTGGCTGACGGAACAGTTGCCCCAGGGCGGCAGGATTGGATTTGACCCCTGGCTGCACACGCCGGGACAGATCGCACAGGCCGAGGACGGTCTGGCAGGCAGTGGTATCGCGTTGGTGCAGTGTGACAATCTGGTAGATCGGGTGTGGAACGACCAACCCGGGCCGGCGGCAGCGCCTGCCAAGGTTCATCCGCTGGAGTTTGCCGGCGAGACCCATGCCGACAAGCGTGCGCGTCTTGCAGAAGCGCTGAGGACAGCCGGGGCGACATCTTCGGTCATCACGCTACCCGATTCTCTATGCTGGCTTTTGAATATCCGTGGGTCGGACATTCCGCGCAATCCTATTGCCCAGGGGTTTGCCGTGTTGCACGCCACTGGGGCGGTTGACCTGTTCATGGATCCCGCGAAGCTGCGGGAGGTGGGCAATCATCTTGGCGATGCGGTGACCTGTCATTCACCAAACGCTTTTCTCGACGCGTTGGACGGGTTGGAAGGCCCCGTGCGCCTCGACAAATCCTCGGTCCCGGTGCGTGTTGCCGATGCGATCGGAGACCGGGTTCAATGGGGCGACGACCCCTGCGCCCTGCCCAAGGCCTGCAAGAATCCCGCCGAGATCGCGGGCAGCGCAGAAGCGCATTTGCGCGACGGGGCGGCTGTGGTTGAACTGTTGGCATGGCTGGATCGCCAAGCGCCGGGCAGCCTGCGCGAGACGCAGGCGGTCACGCAGTTGGAACAGTACCGTCGGCGCGACAATGCATTGCAGGATATCAGTTTCGAGACGATCGCGGGCACGGGGCCCAATGGCGCCATCATGCATTACCGCGTCACGGAAGAGACCGACAGCACCCTCGAAGACGGGCACCTGATTGTCCTGGACAGCGGTGGGCAGTATCTGGACGGCACTACCGACATCACACGCACCATTCCCATTGGCACGCCGCCGGAAGATGCGCGGGCTGCGTTCACGCGTGTACTTCTGGGTATGATCGCAATGTCGCGCCTGATCTGGCCAAAAGGCTTGGCCGGTCGCGATATCGAGGCCATTGGCCGCGCGCCGCTTTGGTATGCGCACCAGGATTTTGACCATGGCCTGGGCCATGGCGTGGGGGCGTATCTGTCGGTTCACGAAGGCCCGCAGCGCCTGAGCCGCGTCAGCACGGTGCCGTTCCAGCCTGGCATGATCCTGTCGAATGAGCCCGGTTACTACCGCGAAGGTGGGTTTGGTATTCGGATCGAGAACCTGATCGTTGCAGAAAAGGCCGAATGCCCTCCCGGCGGCGATGCGCATCGCGAGATGCTGTGCTGGCGCACGTTGACCTTTGCGCCCATTGATCGGCGCCTGATCGTTTTGGACATGCTGGATGCGCCGTCGCGTGCGTGGCTTAATGCCTATCACACTGAAACGCTTGAAAAAATCGGGCCACGCGTCTCGGATGACGCGCGGGCATGGCTTGAAGCGGCCTGCGCGCCGCTCTAGCTCTGGTTCAGGTGTCATTCATCTGTTACACCTGCCCTTCACACGCAAGCGAAGACGCAAGACAGGAGGCTCAGCCATGGCTGATCACATCACGATCCGCAAAGCACCCGGCACGTGGACGGTGCGCGCAGGTGGAGCCGTTCTGGGCGAAAGCAACAACGCGTTGGAGTTGAGCGAAGGTGACTATCCCTTTGTCATCTACTTCCCACGCGACGACATCGCGATGGCGTTTCTGGATCGCACTGACAAGACGACGCATTGTCCGCACAAGGGCGACGCAAACTACTATTCAGTGGTGACAAAGTCGCAGACGCTGGCCAATGCGGTATGGACCTACGAGAGCCCGAAAGACGGAGTTGCACGGATCAAGGACCATCTCGCCTTCTATGCCGGTGACGGGATCACGGTCGAACAGATCTAGCTGTGCTCTTCGGCTGCGGTAGCGGCCAATGCGCGGTTATATGCTTTCAGAGCATCAACATGGAACAAGGCCCCCTGCAATTCAGGGGCTGCATTTTCGCCCGTCAGCGTGACCACCGGGATAAAGGGAACCATCGTGCGATCAAAGATAGGAAGGGCGGCTTCCAGCGTCGCACTCTGATCGACATAGATGCCATCGCCGATCATCTCCCAACAACGGTCCGGGTCCGCCGCGCGCGGGTCATCCAGCTTGCGCATGACGGAACTGACCCGGAACATGGCAAGCAGATAGGCCTGCGGTCCGGCAGCCAGATGTACGCCGCGCCGTTCCAGTTGGGTCAAGAAGAAGGATCTGTCCACCAGGCGCGACGACAGTGCGGTCGACATGGACACGGCCACCATCACTGCAAGACCCGTTTGCCAATCGCCCGTCAGTTCAAACACGATCAGCGTCGTCGATATCGGCGCCCCCAGCACGGCAGCCGCGACCGCCCCCATCCCGGCAAGTGCATAAAGCGTGACAGATCCAGACACATCCGGGAATATGCTTGTGGCCACAAGGCCAAACCCCAACCCCGTCAGCGCCCCGATCATCAGCGATGGGGAAAACACCCCGCCCCCCATGCGCCCGGCCATGGTGATCGCGACGGCAGCAGTTTTCATGACGATGAACACCATCACCTCGTTCAGGGCCAGTTGGCCGGTCAGTGCCATGGAGGTGGTTTCGTAGCCGACCCCGATGATATGGGGATAAAAGATTGCCATTCCGCCCAAGAGCGCGCCCGCAACCGCCGGGCGCAGCCACCGGGGCATGCCGGTACGTCGCTGAAAGCTGGAGCCGATATCATCTGTCCAGAAGATCGCGCGCATCAACACAACAGCCACCAACCCGCACATCAGCCCCAAAAGAAGAAACGCAGGCAGTTCCTGATAGAACACCAGCTCGTTCGTTTCAGGGGCCATGAATTCGGTCACATCCCCAAATTCAAGCCTGTTGATGACCGTGCCCGCGACCGACGCGATGACGATGGGCGCAAAGGCGTGCACCGCAAAATGGCGCAACACCACTTCGAGGGCAAAAAGCGCCCCCGCAATGGGCGCGTTGAAACTGGCCGACACCGCGGCGGCGACTGCACATCCCAGCAGGTCGCGCCCCGTGACCCCATCTGCCTTTATGAACCGACACACCTTGGTAGAGATGACGGCGGCAATGTGAACGACCGGCCCTTCCCGTCCGGTTGAGCCGCCCGTGGACAGGGTGATGAAGCTGGCAAAGGCCGACGCGACGCCCGCGCGCGTACCAACCCGCCCGTCCCGCAGTGCTGCGCCTTCAATCACATCCGCGACGCTGCGTGCGACACCGTCCTTGGTGAAGTGGTGCAGGATCAACCCGGTGCACAGCCCGCCCACGATGGGGATGACAAGGATGTAGTACCATGGCAGCGACGACGCGAAGCTATGCAGGTATTGTACGTCCTCTGTGCCATACAACCACGCCTGCAACGCCTCGATCCCCTTGCGGAAAAACAGGGCGGCAAAGCCGGCGGCGATCCCGATGGCAAGGGCAATGAACCAGAATTGCAGTTGGTTCGGCCCCCGGTGCCGAAGCACATGCCAGCCGTCCTTGCACGCGGTGACCGCGAGGTCGAGTTGCTGGGTCAGGATCGATCGATCGGAGGCGGACATGGGGGCCGGGCTGCAAAAAAATGTGGCCCGTCAATGGGTACGCCCTTTGCTGCGGACGCGAAAGCCCCCGTGTTGTCACAGGCGTGCGACTGTGACCCTAACCGCTCAGAAGCGCGCGCGCAGCACCGCGCGCTTCGTCCGTGATGGTATCACCGGCCAGCATACGGGCAATTTCGTCCACACGGTCGGGCATATCCAGAGGCACCACCTCGGAAGTGGTCATGCCCTTGCTCACTTGCTTTTGCACCCGCCAGTGATGCGCGCCCAAGGCCGCCACCTGTGGCGAGTGTGTGACAACCAGCACTTGGCCCGTCTCTGCAATCTGGCTGAGCCTGCGCCCGACAGCATCGGCTGTCGCCCCGCCGACGCCGCGGTCAATCTCGTCAAAGATCATAGTCAGGCCGGTCTGCTCACGCGTCAGACACACCTTGAGGGCCAGCAGGAACCGGCTGAGTTCACCGCCTGACGCAATCTTGTTCAGCGGCCCTGCTGGCGCGCCGGGGTTTGTCGCAACGGTAAAGGCCACCGCGTCGCGCCCGTCGGGCCCGGGATGATCATCAGTGATCCGGGTTTCAAACACCGCTCGCTCCATCTTGAGAGGGGCAAGTTCGGTCATCACCGCCTTGTCGAGCGCCTTGGCAGACTTTCGACGGGCCGCGCCCAGCTTCTCCGCTGCGCTGTCATAGGCGGTCTCGGCCTCGCTGACCGCAGCGCGCAACCGGCCCAGGTCGGCGTCGCCTGCATCAAGGGCGGACAGTTTGGAACGCAACCCCTCAGCAAAGGAGGTAAGGTCGTCCGGGATGACACCATGTTTGCGCGCCAATCCGCGAATGGCAAAAAGTCGCTCTTCCGTATCTTCCAACTCAGATGGATTGAAGGTCAGGGTATCGAGGGCCGCAACAATGCCATCCGTCGCCTCGTCCAGTTCGACCATGGCACGAGCAAGCGCAGCGAGCGGGACATCCAAGGTCCCTTCGGCGCTTTCTGCCACGCCATCCAACCATCGAATGGCATCGCTCATCGCCCCTTCAGCCCCGTCGTGGCCCAAAATCTGGTGCGCACGCTGTACGTCTTCGCGGATGCGTTCGGCCCCCTGCATCAGCCTGCGCCTGGTATCAAGCTCGGCCTCTTCGCCCGGTTGGGGGTCGAGCGCATCAAGTTCGGCCACCGCATGGCGCAAGAACTCTTCTTCCTCGCGAATGGCAGCCATCGCGGCCTCGGCTTCGGCCAACGCCTTGCGGGCCTGCCCCATGGCCCGCCACGCTTTGCGGGTCTTGTCGCGTGCGCCGTCAAGCCCGGCAAACTCGTCAAGAATGGCGCGATGACCGCGCGGGTTCAAAAGACCCCGATCATCGTGCTGCCCGTGCAGTTCGATCAACGTATCCGACAGGGCACGCAGTACTTCACCCGAACAGCGGCGGTCATTGACCCATGCCGTCTTGCGCCCGTCGGCAGAGTTGACGCGGCGCAGTATCAATTCATCATCGGCGGGCAGACCCGCCTCCTCTAGCACGGCACGGGCCGGATGACCCGCAGGCAAATCGAACCAGGCTGTGACCTCACCCTGTGCCGCGCCCTGTCGGACCAGATCGGCCCGCCCGCGCCAACCCAGCACGAAGCCAAGACTGTCCAGAAGGATGGATTTTCCTGCGCCCGTTTCGCCCGTCAGTACGTTCAGCCCCGGCTGGAAATGCAATTCCAACCGGTCGATGATCAGCATGTCGGAAATGTCCAACCCACGCAGCATCAGCGGCCCCTCGAAAAACGCAACGCGCGCAGCGCCGTGGCGATCAGAGCCACCGGCCCTTGATCATCTGGCGATAGATTTGCGCCAGCCAGTTGTTGCCACGGGCGTTCGGTTGCAGTCCCTGCCCGGTCAGCAAATTGAAACTGTCCTGATACCATTCGGTGGACTGGTAATTGAAACCCAGGATCGCACCGGCAGTCTGTGCTTCGTCCGTCAGTCCCAGGGACAAGTACGCTTCGACAAGACGGTGCAGCGCCTCGGGCGTGTGGCTTGTGGTCTGGAAGTCCTCGACCACGACACGGAACCGGTTTATGGCAGCGCTGAAATTGTCCCGGCGCAGATAGAAGCGCCCGATTTCCATTTCCTTGCCCGCCAGATGGTCAAAGGCGAGGTCGAATTTCAGAATCGCGGACTTGGCATATTCGCTGTCGGGATAGCGCTCGATCACTTGGCGCAACGATTGCAGTGCCTGGAAGGTCAGCCCCTGATCCCGGCCCACTTCGTCAATCTGGTCGTAGTAGCTAAGCGCCAGCAGATACTGCGCATAGGCCGCATCATCATCATCTGGGTAGAAGTCGATGAACCGTTGCGCCGCGGAGCGGCTGTTGGGATAGTCCTTGTCGCGATGATGGGCAAAGGCCTGCATGATCAGCGCCCGGCGGGCCCAGTCGGAATATGGGTAAAGACGCTCGATTTCCGAGAAGTAAAAAGCCGCTTCGGGCAGATCGCCCTGTTCCAATTCGAATTCACCGCGCTCAAAGATCTGCTGGGCCGTAAAGTTCTCAAGCGGCACTTCCTGACGATTGAAGAAACCGCCCGTAGTCGGACGCCCGTTCCCGTTGCCGCAGGCTGCAAGCAACGCCGTGATCGTGACCACGGCCGTCAGTCGCACGATGGATTTTCCGCGGATCATCCCTTGCCACCCCCAAGATGCTTTGGCACCGCCCATTTTGGGCTGTTTGCCCGTCTCTAGCACAAAGTTTTGGCGGGGTGAAATGACGATTTGCCCGGTTCTCGCAGTTCAGGCGACCTGGGGGATTTCATCCCAGACCAGGCCCGCGCCCGGCAGGCGTTCTGCCATGTCTGTATCGCATGTGACCATGCGAACCGCATCGGGTGTCGCAAAGAGCGCGCGCAGCAATTGGTTGGTCAACGTGTGCCCTGCCCGGACGCCGGTATAGTGACCAAAAACAGGCGCGCCAGCCAGCGCCAGATCACCCAGCGCATCCAGCATCTTGTGGCGCACCGGTTCATCTGCGTGGCGCAGGCCGCCCGGGCTGGATACCTTGTCGCCGTCAAACACAACCGCGTTCACACCGGGGGCACCGCCCAGCGCCAGACCATTGGCCTGCATGTTTGTCACGTCATCTTGACGGCAGAACGTGCGACTGTCGCTCAGCTCGCGCGCGAAGCTGCCGTTGGACATGTTCAGGGACTTGGACTGACGACCAATGGCTGCGTCCGCAAAGTCGATGTGGAAATCGATCCGCATCACGTCAGATGGTGCGATGGTTGCGGTCGCGTCCCCTTGGGTGACAGTGACCGACTTGAGCACTTCGAATGCGCGTACACGCGCCGGCAAGCGCCGCAGGCCACGTTGCATGATGCCGCGAACAAACGGCAGGGCCGATCCGTCCACGATCGGCACTTCCGGGCCGTCAATCTCGATCAGCGCATTGTGCACGCCACAACCCGCAACGGCCGCCATGATGTGTTCGACGGTGCCAACGGATACGCCCGCGTCATTCACAAGCGTCGTGCACAGCGGCGATTGACGCACCGCATCAAAGCGGGCGGGGATCAACGCATCGCGGTCGGTGATGTCTGTACGGCGGAACCAGATACCGTGTTCAGCCATGGCAGGGCGAATTGTCAGTCGGGCAGGCTTGCCGGAATGCAGGCCGCATCCGGTAAACACCACAGGTCCTTTGACAGTTGCTTGCACGGGCCCCACCCATCACAGTTTTGTAACATCTTGAGAGCTAAGGGGCTGGGGCCAAACACTCAACTCACTCTTTGCAACGGTCTGAAACATGGTTGTAACAGGTGCGCGGCAAAGCGCCCACACATTGGTAAGATTATGAAAAACAACACAAAAAGGGGCCGCCCCATGGCAGCCCCTGCATTTGTTTGTGACCGAAATTTAGTTCGCTTGACGGCGCAGGAAGGCCGGAATTTCGATCCGTTCCTGGTCCGGATCAGCTGCTTCCGCCGGACGCGGCGCCGGTGCCGGCGCTGGCGCAGCGCCGCGACCTTGCACCGGAGGCTGCTGGCGTGCGGGCCGGTCCGCAGCTGGCGCGCCCTCGGCCGTGCCCGTCATGCGGTTGATCAGCGAATTGATCCCAAAGCGCGGCTTGTCCGCCGGTGTGGCATCTGTGGCCGTGGGCTGCTGCTGCGCTGCGGCGGCGGGTGCTGCCTTTTGTGTCGCGGCGCGCAGGCGGGCCAACGCTTCGGGCGACGGCGTGCCGGGCGCAGGCGCGCGGGGTGCAACGAACTCTTCGGCGGCGGGTTCCGGCGTCGGCTCGAATGCGGCAACCTGTGGCTGGTATGCAGGCGGCGGCAGATCATCCTGCGCGGCGGCCGGTGTGTCGTCCGCAAAAATGTCTTCTGCCATGTCCGCGGCTGCTGCCCGTTCCACATCCAGACCCTGGAACAGCGATGGCTCTTCGGCGGCAGCGGCCACCGGGGCCGGTGCAGGCTCGGGCATTTGTGCAGGGGCCGGAGGGGTTTCGTCCATCGCGACCGGCGGCGTCAACGGTGCCGCCATCGACCGGCGCGGCACCGGGATTTCGGAATTTACGTCGCTTGCGTCTATGCCAGTCGCCACAACGCTCACACGCATCATGCCTTCCATCGCCGTGTCGAGGGTCGAACCCACAATGATGTTGGCGTCCGGGTCCACCTCTTCGCGGATTCGGTTGGCCGCTTCGTCCAGTTCGAACAGGGTCAGGTCGTGGGCGCCGGTGATGTTGATCAGAACACCTTTGGCACCGCGCAGCGAAATCTCGTCCAGCAGCGGGTTGGCGATGGCTTTTTCTGCGGCCTGGATGGCGCGATCTTCGCCATCGGCCTCGCCCGTGCCCATCATCGCCTTGCCCATTTCGTCCATCACGGCACGCACGTCCGCGAAATCGAGGTTGATCAGGCCGGGACGCACCATCAGGTCAGTCACGCCCTTCACGCCCTGATACAGGACATCGTCAGCCATACTGAACGCTTCGGTAAAGGTCGTCTTTTCATTGGCCAGGCGGAACAGGTTCTGGTTCGGGATGATGATCAGCGTGTCGACCATCTTTTGCAGCGCATCCACGCCGTCCTCGGCCTGGCGCATACGCTTTGCGCCTTCGAACTGGAAGGGCTTGGTCACGACACCGACGGTCAAAACCCCCAGCTCGCGTGCGGCTTGCGCGATGATCGGCGCAGCGCCTGTGCCCGTTCCGCCGCCCATACCAGCGGTGATAAAGCACATGTGGGCACCTGCAAGGTGGTCCACGATCTGTTCAATTGATTCTTCGGCAGCGGCGGCGCCGACTGAGGCGCGTGCCCCGGCCCCCAAACCTTCGGTGACCTTGATCCCCAGCTGGACCCGATTTGTCGCAGCGGACTGTTGCAGCGCCTGCGCGTCGGTGTTGGCGACAACGAAATCAACGCCATCCAGTTGTTTTTCAATCATGTTGTTGACGGCGTTGCCACCTGCGCCACCGACACCGAATACGGTGATGCGCGGTTTCAGCTCGTCATGGCCGGGCATGGAGAGGTTCAGGGTCATGGGTCAGGTCCGCCTGTCTGGTTTGCCGCATTCGCGGGTGTTTTTGTGCCTAAATCCCCGCAATCTTAGCGTTTCAACGCCCCAACGTCACCCACAAATCGCAGATTTACCGCAAAATATGGCCATATTTGGTCGGCCAGTCGCAAAATTTCGCCGAAGTGCGGACATCTTGGGGGTCAGCGCCACGATGACACAAGCAAGCGCAATGTGCCCGCAGCAAGCGCGAGCGAAACAAATGGTCTGGTGCAAACTGCTCGGTCTGCCATGTGATGCGGTCTGCCTTGTGCCGCGCGCCTCTTTCGGGCGTTGGTCGCAGCATGATCAATAACGCCCTGACAATCAAGCGATTCTCTAGCTCAATGGCACCTCGGGACAGCCCAAATCCTGGCCATCGAACTGCGCAACAAGCACCGATCCGAAGATGCGCCCGACCCCAAGTGACATAAGCGTGCCATCCAGATCGAACACGGACCAGCAAACCGGTTCTGACTGATCAAGGCCCCGGTACAAAAAGCATAGCAAACCGTCAGGTGTCGTGATTTCCCCGTATACGCATTTGTTTTCCGGGCCGCGCCATACGGACAAGCGCGGCGACAAAAACTGCTCGACCCCGACAAGTTCCCCTGTCGTCTGCCTGTAAAAGGACACGGTCTTCCCATTGACCCTTTCCAGAAAGTCTTCAGGCGTGATGCGATCTTGCGCCGCGCAGGGCAGTGCACATGCCAGCCAGCAGGCACTTATTTTCAGGAACCGCTTCACCAGTTGTCGCGGAACCACTTGACCGCGCGGCGCAGGCTTCGCGCGGGATAGCGATCCGCCGGGATGTCGAAATCCCACCACTCATCCTGCGGATGTGCCGCAAACAGGGCCAGCCCCACCGCAGAGGCAAAACCTGGCCCGGTCGCCGCCTGCGGCAGCCCGTGCACGCGCAGCGGACGCCCCAGGCGCACCTGCTGCCCCAGAATTTTGGAGGCCAGCCCATCAAGGCCCGGAATCTGGCTGCCCCCGCCCGTCAGCACGATCTGTTGACTGGGCAAATGGTCAAAGCCTGCGGCATCCAGACGGGCGCGTACTTCTTCCAGTATTTCCTCCACACGGGGGCGCATGATACCGATCAGTTCCGCGCGGCTGGCCGTGCGGCGGTCATGCTCGTAATCGCCCGTATCACCGCCAATCTCGATCATCTCGCGGTCGTCCATGCCGGTCGCGTGCACGCCTCCGTAAAACGTCTTGATCCGCTCGGCGTTGGTGGTCGGCACCTGCAGGCCCATGGAAATGTCGCTGGTGACATGATCGCCGCCCATACGCACCGCATCACCGTAAATCATGTGCTTTTTGATGAAGATCGATACGCCGGTCGATCCACCTCCCAAGTCGATGCAAGCGGCGCCCAGTTCCTGTTCATCCTCGACAAGGGCCGCAATACCCGACGCATAGGCAGACGACGCGATACCCGCTAGTTCCAGGTCACAGCGCTTGATGCAATGCGCCAGGTGCTGCACGGCAGACGCCTCGACCGTCAGCATATGCAGGTCCACGGCCAATTCGTTGCCCAATTGGCCGCGCGGATCCGACAGGCCCGACCGGTGATCAAGCGCAAAATTCACAGGCTGCGCGTGTAGCACCTCGCGCCCGTCACCATAATCCGGCACATCACAGCGCGACAGCACACGCGCCACATCCTGTTCGGTGACCACGTCGCCATCCAGGTCAAGGCGGGCGTCCAGCCCATAGCTGCGCGGTTCGGCCCCGGCAAAACACGCGATGACGTGATCCACGCGGATGCCGGCCATTTTCTGTGCGGCCTGCAGCGCCGTGCGAATGGCGCGTTCGGTTTCCTGCATGGCGCAAATCTCGCCAAAGCGGACACCGCGCGACCGCGTGGTTGCGGCCCCGATAACGCGAAACCCCGACTGACCGGCCAGCGATCCGATCTCGCCCTCTTCACCCAATTTGGTAGTGCCGTCAAAACGCAGGACAAGGCAGGCGATCTTGGAACTGCCAACGTCAAGAATGGCGACCACCCCACGTTGCATCGCGATCTTGCGCATGTTCCGCATGCTGCGCTGGCTGGCGTAAAGGTCAGTCATAATTGTCACTCGGTCCCGGAATTCAACTGTCTGATGCGCCACCATTCTTCGGTGGAGTGGTCTGTCATGCGTACGGTGGGGCGGTCAGGCAGACGCAGGTCGATGCGCGCAATGTCGCGTTTCAACACCTCGTCCACACCATCAAGGGCGATCACCCGGTCCAGCGCCTGCACGGCATTTTCGGTGGGCAGCATGATGCGCTGGCTGCGATCCAGCACCACATCCCAACGCCGGTCACCCAGACGGACGAGGCCACGCAGACGCTTGCCCAATGGCGCACCGGCGGCAATAAGGTCCAACGCCTCGCCCACATGGCTGGCGGCCCCTTCCCCGGCGATTACCGGTAGATCAGGACGCAGGCTGCGCCGTGCAATCGTGCGCACATGGGCACCCTCGGCATCAATCAGGGTCAGACCATCGGGGCGGCGCCAAATCGCGACGGGGATCCGCGGCGTGATATCGACCTGCAACACACCACCCGGACGGATACGTACGGACACCTCTTTGACCGGAGGCATTTCCAGCACCGTGGCCCGGATCGCCGCCGGGTCCAGATCAAAAGATGAAATCGGAAAATCAAGCGGGACGGCCACGCGCACCGCTTCGGACAGTTCAGTGTCCGCGCCGTCTATCGCCATCAGGTTAACCATGAATTCCGGGCGCTGTTCGATGCTGGCGCGGGCCTCGGCCACGGTGGCCTGGATTGCGGCCTGCGTGTCGGGATCCGACAACCACCAGCTCGCCCCGCCAAAGCAAAGGGCAAAGGGGATACCAGCCCGCAGCATCAGCCGGATGCCCGGTGTCAGCATCATGCGCTGCAAGCGCCATGACCAGCGCGACGGTGCGGGATCGGAACGCTTCACCGCTGGCATGATGCGTCCTCAACCATCCAGGCGCACAATTCGCCAAAGGAGACACCCGCCGCCTGCGCCTGTTCCGGCGTCAGCGACGTCGCCGTCATGCCCGGCTGGGTATTTGTCTCCAGCAGGATCAAACCGTCGGCACCCTTGGTTTCGTCCCAGCGAAAGTCGGTCCGACTGACACCCCGGCACCCCAGCGCATTATGGGCCCGTATGGCATAGTCGAGGCACAGCTCAGTGATTTCGGTTGGCACATCGGCTGGGATCACGTGGCGCGAGCCGCCCGGCTTGTACTTGGCGTCGTAATCATACCAGCCATCGGTGATGATGTCCGTCACCCCCAAGGCCTGGTTCCCCATCACGGTCGTGGTCAATTCGCGGCCATGAGCGAAGGCTTCGACCATGACGAAGTCGGGCATATCCGCATCCAGCACGGGCGGGCTGTTGGCGCCCTCATCCACAAGATAGACACCGACACTCGACCCTTCGTTGTTCGGCTTCACGACATAGGGCGGTAGCATCGCATGGGCTTGCATCACCTCGGCCTTGGACCGGATCACGCTGTCGACCACCGGCAACCCGGCCGCCCGGTACACGTCCTTGGTACGCTGCTTGTCCATCGCCAGCGCCGAGGACAGCACGCCAGAGTGCGAATAGGGAATGCGTAGCCACTCCAGAATGCCCTGCACACAACCATCTTCGCCCCAGCGGCCATGCAGGCAATTGAGAACGGCGTCCGGCGCGATGTCCTGAAGAACAGCACTCAGGTCGGGGCCCGCGTCGACCTCGATCACCTCGTACCCCATATCCCTCAGCGCGGCTGCGCAGGCCTGTCCTGTTGACAACGACACCTCGCGCTCAGCCGAGGGGCCACCCAATAACACCGCAACTTTGGAACGTCTGCCCGACTGTTCCGCCATGTGCCTCTAAGTCCCGGAGCCCTTTTCCGGGCCCTCGAATTATCGCCGATTTTCGGCCTGTTCCGCGGCGCGTTCCCTAATCCGGTTCGCCGATCCGCATAATTTCCCATTCTAGCGTGATGCCGCTGGAATCGTAAACCTTTTTTCGCACCTCTTCGCCCAACCCTTCAAGGTCAGCGGCAGTTGCGTCCCCGGTATTGATCAAAAAGTTCGAGTGCTTCTCGCTCATTTGTGCGCCGCCGCGGCGGGCACCGCGCAGACCAGCATCGTCAATGACCTTCCAGGCCTTCAGGTCATGCACGTCATCCGCCTTACCGGTAGACGAGAACCCCGCCGGATTGCGGAACGTGGACCCCGCGCTCCGGTCCTTGGTGGGTTGCGTCGCATCCCGCTTGGCCAGCTGGTCGGTCATCCGCGCGTGCAGCGCCTCGGGGTCGCCCTTGGGCCCGCGCAGGGTCACATGGGTCAGCACCGCGCCTTCGGGCACATCGCTTTGGCGGTAGCGGAAATTCAGATCGTCTGCCTTTAACGTCGCAGGCGTGCCATCACGCAGGATGACATGCGCCGCAACGAACACATCTGCTGTGTAACTGCCGTAGCAGCCCGCATTCATTCGAACTGCGCCGCCGACCGCACCGGGAATGGTCCGCAAAAAGGTCAGGTCCACACCTGCATCGGCCGCCTTGCGCGCCACATGCGCGTCCAGCGCCGCAGCGCCTGCGGTCACGGTATCGCCGTCAATCTCGATCGCATTGAACCCGCGCCCCAGTCGGATGACAACCGCGCGCAGCCCCCCATCCCGGACAATCAGGTTGCTGCCCACGCCCATGGGAAAGACCGGCACGGCCGCATCAAGGGCGGACAGAAACGCGCTCAGATCGTCCACATCCGCAGGCTGGAACAGCCAATCCGCCGGACCGCCCACACGCAGCCAGGTCAGGGCAGACAGGTCCTTGTTCGCGGTCAGGGTTCCGCGCACGGGGGGCAGGTCAAAGCTCATGACGTCGCAATGCCGCCCTGTGCGGCAGAGGTCAAGCCGCGGTGTCGCGTTTGCGGAACAGCCATCGCAAGACAGCGCCGCCCAAAAGCCCCGACGCCATCGGCACGGCGACCAGATAGGTCGCCACGATGGTCGCAAAGCCGTCGCCGGGCAACATGTCTGGTGCCAATCCCACCCAGATCACTGCGGCCACAAGCACAAGGAAAAGGCCCACAAGGCTGCGCAGCATAAAGCGCGACGCCAACGACCAACCCGCAACAATGCCCAAGCCCAATGCGGTCAGTGCGATCACATACATCATCGGATCATCCTCCCCTTGATCCAGCGGCTCAGGTAGATCACCGGCCAGCGCAGAACGCTCATACCTGCCACCATGACCAGAATGCCGGCCCACGGCCCGTGTTGCCAGGTGACATAGCCGATGATCGGAATGCCAATGGCGATCAGGATGTAAGCATTTGTCCAGTGGCTGTCTTTGCTGGGCATCATCGCCAGCACGTTCGCCACAATGCCCCAAAGGCAGGCAAGGATAAGGGACGGGCTCATGAGCGCAGCTCCGGTGGAAGTTGTGGGTTCTGGCCACGGGCCTTGGCCCACAGGTAACGCAGCGGGTTGCGGAACATCGACACGAAGGCGGCCAGGGCCAAAAGGCCCGCCCACCACGCGACGCTGATCCCGACCCAAAGGATCAGAAGCGGGGCTGCAATCAGCAGCGCGATGCCCGGAAAATATTGTTGCCGCATGGGCAACATCGCAACGATGGTTGCAGCAAAAACCCAGGCGATACAGGCCCAAAGCAACATCATCCGCGCCCTCCGACCCATTTGCCGGCGGTCCAGCCCAGCATAAGCGCAAGCGCCATGGGCCCTGCAAAGAACAGCGGTGATCCCGGGCTGCCTGCAAAAAGGTTGTACAGGCTGAGAACAACGCAGATCAGTACCAGCACACCCAGCACCATCGAAAGGTTGCGCATCCGCAGGATGATACCCAACGGCAGCATCAACAGGATGAAGATGATGACAAGTGTGGTCATGCGGCCCCCTTGTGCAACCGCGCGGGCAACCCATTGGCCCAGGCGCTGATCGACCCGGCCCCAAGGCAGACAACCATATCGCCGGGACGTGCCTGTTCGCGCACCAGACGCTCCAGATCGTTCTCGTCCACCACCGCGCGAGCGTGACGGTGGCCATGACGGATCAGGCCCGCCACCAGATCATCGCGGCTGGCGCCTTCGATCGGGTCCTCTCCGGCGGCAAAGACATCGCCAATACCCACGACATCCGCGTCGTTGAAACATGAACAAAAGTCTTCAAAATGATGATGCAGTCGCGTGTAGCGGTGCGGCTGGTGGACGGCGATAACGCGGCCTGACGTGGCTTGGCGCGCAGCTTTCAACACGGCGGCAATCTCGGTTGGATGGTGGCCGTAGTCGTCGATGATCGTAATACCCTCAACCTCGCCCACACGGGTAAACCTGCGGTTAACGCCGCCGAAATTGGCCAGAGCGGTGCGGATCTCATCCGCCTTCATCCCCAGATGACGCGCCACAGCGACCGCGCTCAGCGCGTTCGACACATTGTGGTCCCCGGGCATCGGCAGGCTGCAGTCCTCGATCACCTGATCTTCGGCCTGTAGCGCGATGTCGAAATGTGCCACACCGTTTTCATAGGTCAGGTTCATGGCGCGCACATCGGCCTGGGCGTTGAATCCATAGGTCGTTACGCGCCGGTCGGTGATCTTGCCCACCAACGCCTGCACATCCGGATCATCGGTGCAGCACACGGCCAGACCGTAGAACGGGATGTTCGACACAAAGTCATAAAACCCCTGATGCAGTGCCTCCTCAGTCCCCCAATGCTCCATATGCTCCGGGTCGATATTGGTGACGATGGCAATGGTCGCGGGCAGCCGATTGAAGGTGCCGTCGCTCTCGTCCGCCTCAACCACCATCCACTCGCCGTCACCCTTGCGCGCGTTGGAGCCATAGGCATGGATGATGCCACCATTCACGACCGTCGGGTCGAACTTGCCCTCATCCAGCAGGGCGGCAACCATGGTGGTTGTCGTTGTCTTCCCGTGTGTCCCCGCCACGGCAATGTTTGACCGCAGGCGCATCAGCTCGGCCAACATCTCGGCCCGGCGCACGATGGGCAGGCCCCGCGCGCGGGCGGCGTCCAGTTCGGCGTTGCCCGGCTTGATCGCGGAGGAAATCACGACAACCTCTGCGCCTTCCACGTTCTTGGCGTTCTGGCCCACGAAAATATGTGCGCCCAACTCCTGCAACCGGTCCGTTATGGCCGTGCGCTTCAGGTCAGACCCCTGCACAACATAGCCGTGGTTCAACAATACCTCGGCAATACCGGACATCCCGATCCCGCCGATACCGACGAAATGAATGGGGCCCACGTCTCCGGGCAGTTTGGTTGCAGCATTCATGGGGCAGTCCCTTTCTGTGCGAGGGTTTCGACCATATGGACAAGGTGTTCGGTGGCGTCTGGCTTGCCGACGCTCAGCGCGGCCTGCGCCATCTGCAATGCGCCATCCGGATTGTCCAGCACAGCGTTGATCTGGGCCGTGACGTTTTCCGGCGTCATCTGGCTTTCCGGGATCAGTATAGCGGCGCCCGCATCCACAAGGCCGCGTGCATTCGCAGTCTGATGATCTCCGGTCGCCGCAGCGTACGGGATCAGGATTGAAGGTCGACCAATCACCGAAATGTCCGCGACCGAAGACGCGCCAGACCGCGATATGATCAATTGCGCCTCGGACATGCGGCGCGGCACGTCATGGAAAAAGGGCTGCACATCGGCATTGATACCGCATTCGGCGTAAAAAGCGCGCACGCGGTCTTCATCCTCGCCCCGGGCCTGATGGCTGACACGGACATTCCGAAGGCGGTCCATCGACAGGCTGGCAATGGCGGGCGGGATCACATCCGACAGGATGCGCGCGCCCTGACTGCCGCCAATGACCAAAATCTCCATCGGATAGTCGCCGGGCTGAATATATCCTGCCCCTGCCCGTTCCAGCACTGCACCGCGCACCGGATTGCCGACATGGGCACTCTCGACACCTTCGGGCAAATCCGTCGGCCATGTGCCACAGGCCACCGCATCGACCCGTTTGGCCAGCATCTGGTTCACGCGCCCCAACACACCGTTCTGTTCATGGATCATGCGGGGCAGGCGCAGAACCGTTGCAGCAGCCATGGCTGGAATGGTGGGATACCCGCCAAAGCCCACAACGACCACGGGCTTGTCACGCATCAGTTTCAAGGTCGCGCCGACAACGCCCGCCGCAATGCGAAACGGCACCGCAGCTTTCGCCAGCAGGCCGCCCCGGGCAAAGGTTGCGGACGATACCTGCTCGATTTCGGTGGTGTGGGGAAAGCCGCCGGTATAGCGCGCGCCACGGGCGTCAGTGCTCAGCTTCACCCGCCAGCCGCGCGCCAGCATCGCCTCGGCCAGCGCCTGGGCCGGAAACATGTGCCCGCCCGTGCCGCCCGCCGCAATAAGGAGAAGCGGTCGGCTCATCTGCGGCGCCCCAGGAGATCGGAAATCTCGCCTTGTGGGCGGCTGCGGGTGAAGGCCAGCAACATTCCGACGGCAATGCCCGAGGCAATGACGGAGGAGCCACCATAGCTGACAAATGGCAGCGTCATGCCCTTGGCGGGCAAAAGGCGCACAGCCACGCCCATATTGATCATCGCCTGCACGCCGAACATGCAGGCCAGACCCGTACCTGCGAGGCGAATAAAGGGGTCACGTTCGCGCACCAGACGCAGCAGCGATCGCACCACGATGCCAGTGTACAGCGCGATGATGCACAGCACGAGGATCAGGCCATATTCTTCGGCCGCAACCGCAATGATGAAATCCGTGTGCGCGTCCGGCAACGACCACTTCACCTGCCCTTCGCCCACGCCGACACCAAACAGTCCGCCCTCTTGGATCGCGTTGGTGGCATAGCCCAGCTGTGTACGTGGATCGACGTCCGGGCTTAGAAACCCGTCGATGCGGCGGGCAAAGTGTTCGGAATTGGAATACGCAATTGTGCCGCCAAACACGACCAACCCGGCCATGCCCACCAGCAAGATCATCGGCGCGCCGGCCACGAAATACATGACGCCCCAGCCAAAGAGCACCAGACAGGCCTGACCAAAGTCCGGCTGCAAGGCCAGCATCAACACGATGGAAATGCACAAGGCAAAGGACCACGTGCGTCCGGGAGGGCCGTTCAAATCCTGACTGGCCGCCAACATCCACGCCGCAGCCACGACAAAGCCGGGCTTCAAAAACTCGGACGGCTGAACAGACGCAAATCCAAGCGAATACCAGCGCACAGCCCCCTTGCCAAAGTCGGTGCCGAAGAAGGGCAACATCGCAAGCGCCACGAACGACACCAGAAAGCCCAGCACCGCCAGACGGCGCACAACGACAGGCGACATCATCGACGTGATGATCATGACGATCAGTGCCAGCACGCCAAAAAACGCCTGACGCGTCACATAGTGAAACGGGGGAAAGCCGTTCTTTTCGGCCAGAGGCACCGACGCTGCAAAGCCAAGCAAGAGGCCGATGGCAAACAGGAACAACACACAGCTCAACGACCACTTGTCGACTGTGCGCCACCACTTTGGAAGAATGGGTTCGCCGTCCCGCACCGGGACCGCGCCATAGACCATTTCAGTCATGATCTGCCGCCTTGCTGCCTGTCTCTGCCTCATGCCGCCGGTTGATCCGAACGTGCATGGGACGCAGCATAGCGCCAAATAGATGCGCGGGCCAGCCTTAGTTTACTGGCCCGCAGGCAACGTTACGCCGCCTTGTGTGTACCCCGGATCGGGTAGTCATTGGCGCGAATGAACTTGATGCCGTTCAGCACCCCCTGCAAGTCCGGACGCAGGAAAGGCGCGTTCGACACGTCCACCATCTGGATGGCCCCGTCCCCGTTCACCACGAACAGGCCAGGCTCCGGGAACGGACGGTCGGTTTCCTGCGGGCTGCGCGGGTCCGACACGTATACACCCAGCGCTTCCATCTGCGCCACGGACAGGTCATAGCCCATCGCCAAACGCAGCCCCTTCTCGTCGGCCATGGCCTTTGCCTTGGCTTCGGGGTCTCCCGACACCACGACGACATCGACACCGGCCTCGCTAAAGTCGCCTTCCATCTCCTGCAGCTGCGCCAGGTACTTTTTGCACAGCGGGCAATGCAGGCCGCGATAAACGATGACAAGCTGCCAGTCGTGCCCGCCCTGCGGTGCCCCCAGTGTCAGCGTTCCGCCACCAAGTTTGGCAACATCCAGTTTCGGAAAAGCAGAGCCAGCGGCCAAAGCAGTCATGTCCAGTATCCTGTAATTGGGTTCGTTACGTGCGAGGTAAGCGCGAGGTCGTCGCGCACAACCCCACCGGGTTGACCCTTTCTGTGCGATGCTGCACGGGGACGTCATGGATTTCGATACGCTTGTCATAGGGGCCGGGGCCGCCGGAATGATGTGCGCCGCCCACGCGGGCGGCCGCGTCCTGCTGGTCGATCACGCCAAATCCCCGGGCGAGAAGATCCGCATCTCCGGCGGCGGCCGGTGCAATTTCACCAACCTGCATTGCGACGCACATGCCTTCATCAGCGAGAACCCGCATTTCGCCAAGTCCGCCCTCGCCCGCTATACCCAATGGGATTTCATTGCGCTGGTGGACCAGCACGGCATCCCGTGGCACGAAAAAACACTGGGACAGCTGTTCTGCAATACATCTGCCAAGGACATCATCGCGATGCTGCGCAGTCTCATGCAGGCCGCGGGGGTCGAGCTGCATTTGCAAACAGAGGTGACCGCATTTGCAAAGCGTAACGAAGGGTTCACCTTCACACTCAACGGCACCCGCACCCTGACTGCGCGCAACGCCGTGATCGCCACGGGGGGCAAGTCCATCCCCAAGATGGGTGCCACCGGCTTTGCCTACGACATCGCGCGCCAGTTCGGCCACCGGGTCACATCCACGGAACCGGCCCTTGTGCCCTTCACCTTCCCCGATCGCCGCTTCGCCGATATTTCCGGCGTGGCCTGCCCGGCCCGCGTGACGGCAAGCGGCCCCGCGTTTGACGAAGCGCTGCTTTTCACCCACCGGGGCCTGTCGGGCCCCGCGATCCTGCAAGCCTCAAGCTATTGGGAGGCGGGAGAAGCGATCACCGTACACCTCGTCCCGGACACAGACCTGGCAACCATCCTGCGCGACAAACGTACCAGTGACGGCAAAAAGGCCCTTACCACCGAACTGTCCCGCCACCTGCCCGCCCGGCTTGTCGATCACCTGAGCACCCAGTTGGACCTATCGGGTCGATTGGGCGATCTCTCGGACACGCGCATCGACGCGCTCACCCACGACCTCAGCCACTGGCACCTCATCCCCGGCGGCACGGAAGGTTACCGTACCGCCGAGGTGACACGCGGCGGCGTTGCCACGGACGGGATCAGTTCAAAATCCATGGAATCCCAAACCATTCCCGGCCTCTACTTTATCGGCGAAGCACTTGACGTCACCGGCTGGCTCGGCGGCTACAACTTTCAATGGGCCTGGTCCTCGGCCATGGCCGCCGCCCGGCATCTCGGCAATTGATCTCTGGCACGACGTCGCACTTGCAGAAGACAAACCGCAATTTGGGCGTGCCGCGCCTGACGTGAACCTCAGGCGACGGCGCACCTGAACACCTCACCCAGCGGTTGCCCGGACAGCCGCAACCATCCCGTCTTGGTCAGTGTGAAGCGGCAATGCAAAAAATGTCGTGCGCCGTCAGGCGCGCAATTGGATCACAGCCGGACGGTCACCTGCGCGACGAAATCCTCGCCGCGCCGCTCGAAACTGTCATACTGGTCAAAACTGGCGGCCGCCGGAGCCAACAGGACCACATCGCCCGCCTCGGCATCGGCCATCGCGGCGGCAACGGCATCCGCCATGGTGCCACATACCTGTGCGTCGACATGCAACTGCATGGCGATTTGTGCAGCTTCACGGCCGATGACGTAAGCTTTTTTCACCCCGCCCATCGCCGCATTCAGTGGCTCCAAGCCGCCTTCCTTCTGTAACCCACCGCAAATCCAGCGAATGTTGTCAAAAGCGGCCAGCGCTTTGGCTGCGCTGTCCACATTTGTGGCCTTACTGTCGTTCACGTATCGCACGC
Source organism: uncultured Tateyamaria sp. (assembly GCF_947503465.1). Taxonomy (NCBI): domain Bacteria; kingdom Pseudomonadati; phylum Pseudomonadota; class Alphaproteobacteria; order Rhodobacterales; family Roseobacteraceae; genus Tateyamaria; species uncultured Tateyamaria sp. The sequence continues at coordinate 980,998 of NZ_CANNDN010000001.1, forward strand.
CCGCAGCTTCGGCGATGGTCTGGCTGCGATGCGGCAAACCATCAAAACTGTGGAAGGCCTGTTCAATAACCTTGGGGTCGATCCCGACCGCACGGGCTGCCGCATAGGCACAACAGGCATTTTGGTGATTGTGCGCGCCTGGCAGGCCCGCAACATTCCGCAAGTCGATGGAAGCCACCTGGCGCCCCTTGCGCTGCTCGGACAGAAACCCTTTTCTTGCAAAGACCTGCCACCCCGGACCGGTCAGCTTTTGATCGGCGGACACACGGATCACGCGGTCATCTGTTGGCCCTTCCGACAATTGACCGGCCAGAAACCGCCCTTCGTCCTCATCCACACCGATCACGGCCCGGTCCGGTCCGCCTTCTGCGAACAGGCGCCGCTTGGCGGCAAAGTACCCCCCCATACCCGCATGCCGGTCCAGATGATCCGGCGTCAGGTTGGTGAACACGGCCACATCCGGCGTCAAGCTGCGCGCCAGATCGGTCTGGTAACTTGACAGTTCCAGCACCACGACCTCGCCGTCATGGGGCGGGTCGATGTCAAGGACACCACGCCCGATATTGCCCGCCAATTGGCTGGGCCGCCCCGCCACTTCCATGATGTGATGGATCAGGGCGCATGTGGTGGATTTGCCGTTTGACCCGGTCACCGCGATCACCCGCGGCGCCGTGTCGAAACGGTGCCAGTCCGACGTTGCAAAGGACTGGAAGAAGAGGCCAATGTCATTGTCGACGGGCACACCCGCTGCCCAGGCCGCCGCTATGACCGGGTTCGGTACGGGATAAAGATGCGGAATGCCGGGGCTGACGATCAGGCGTGCGATGTCATCGAAGGCGCCCTGTTTCCTCAGGTTGAGGCAGGTGAACCCCTCCTCGGCGGCGCGCGCCTGCGCGTCCGGATTGTCGTCCCAGCACACCGGCGTCGCACCGCCTGCGGCCAGCGCGCGTGCAGCGGACAGGCCCGAACGGCCCAGCCCCAGCACGGCCACGCGCGCGCCGGTCAGACCCAGGACCGGGATCATAGCATTGCGCCCTGGGGGCTCTGCCCCCAGACCCCCGAAGTATTTCCGGCCAGAAGAAGCATCACCACGCCTTTTCCTGGCGATCGCGGAAAAACCTGCCGGTCACCTCGCCCGGCGCATCAAGGGCAAGCCAGATGGCCGTGTCGGCCCCCTGTTCGGGTGTACGCGGCGCAGCGCTGCCCCCCATCCGGGTGTGTACCCAACCGGGGCACATCGCGTTGATGCTGACATTCTTGGGCAAGTCGCGCGGGAGCGCATAGCTCAGCGCATTCAGCGCCGCCTTGGCCACCCCATAGCCGCCCGGACCTTCCATGCCTTCATCATACGCCCCCCAGCCGGAGCTGACATTTATGATCCGCCCCTGCCCGGTCTGCGCCATGTGCGGCAGGCACAGCAGGATCAATTCGAAAGGCGCGTGGAACATCACCTGCATGGACCGGCGCACTCCGTCGGGATGCGCGATCATGCTGTCTTCGATCAGGATGCCCGCATTGTTGATCAGAACATCGACGCCGCCCGCAGCCTTGACCGCCGGGGCAAAGGTGTTCGGTACTTCAAGATCCAGATGGACCCAGTCGCACCCGAGCGCTAGCGCGGCTTTGGCCCCTGCCTCCGCATCGCGTGCCCCGATCACGACGTCGCTGCCGCGGGCCAGCAGCCCCTGTGCCATGGCATAGCCAATCCCGCGATTGCCACCCGTGACCAGAACGCGCGGCATCACCGCACCTTCAACGTGGCAAGGCCGATCATCGCCAGGATCAGCGAGATGATCCAGAACCGGATCACGATCTGCGGCTCTGCCCACCCCTTCTTCTCATAATGGTGGTGGATCGGTGCCATCAGGAACACGCGCTTGCCTGTCCGTTTGAAATAGAGCACCTGAATGATGACCGACAGCGCCTCGACCACAAACAGGCCGCCCACGATGGCAAGCACCAGTTCGTGCTTGGTCACCACCGCAATCGCACCCAGCGCACCGCCCAGGGCCAGCGACCCGGTATCACCCATGAAAACCGCCGCAGGTGGCGCATTGTACCACAGGAACCCCAATCCCCCGCCAAACAGAGCAGAGGTGAAGATCAACAATTCGCCCGTGCCCGGCACGTAATGCACATCCAGATATTCGGTAAAGTCGACCCGTCCCACGGCATAGGCAATGATGCCCAGCGTGCCGCCCGCGATCATCACCGGCATGATCGCCAGACCGTCCAGCCCGTCTGTCAGGTTGACCGCATTGGCCGATCCGACAATCACGATGATCGAGAACGGGATAAACAGAAAGCCAAGGTTGATCAGCAGGTCCTTGAACACTGGGACTGCCAGCTGGTTCTGCAACGCGTCGGGGTGACTGAGCGTCGCGAAATACGCCGCAAGCGCGGCAATGACGAAGCCCAGGAGAAGCCGTACCTTGCCCGGCACGCCCGCCGTGGTCTGCTTGGACACCTTGGCATAGTCATCCGCAAAGCCGATCAGCGCGAAGGCCAGCGTCACCCCCAGCACGATCCACATGAACGGATTGTCCCAGCGGGCCCACAGCAATGTCGATGTCGCCAGCGCACCTACAATCAGCAGCCCGCCCATGGTGGGCGTTCCTGCCTTGGCAAAGTGGCCTTCGGGACCATCATCGCGGATCGGTTGGCCCTTGCCCTGCGTGCGCCGCAACACCGCAATCAACGGTCGACCAAACAGAAAACCAAAGATCAGGGCGGTCAGAAATGCGCCCCCGGCGCGGAACGTGATGTAGCGGAACAGGTTGAAAAAGTCCCCGCCATCCGAAAGTGCCGTCAACCAATAGAGCATGCCTGCCTGTCCCTACGCTTTATCTTGTGGGTCTTCGCCCTTATCCACCGGATGGCCCATTTTGCGGATCGCGTCAACGATCACGGCCAGTTTCATACTGAGCGATCCCTTGGCCAGCACCACATCCCCGCTGTCCAGACGGCGCGGCACCTGTGCCGCCATCTCGTCCGAGGTTTCGGTCCAGAGCCCCTGTTTCTCGGACGGCAGCGCATCGTGCAGGTGCTTCATCAGGGGGCCAATGCAATGCACCACGTCCAGCGCGTTCACCGCGTTCAGCCCGGCCAGCTCTGCATGCATGGCGGGGCCATCCGCACCCAATTCCTTCATGTCGCCGACAAAGGCGATGCGCCGCCCCTTGCTGACCCGCCCGATGTCATGGGTCACCTCGGCCGCCGCAAGGACGGTCAACGCCGCTGCCATGGATGTGGGATTGGCGTTATAGCTGTCGTCGATCAGTTCAAGGGTCATATGCGTTTCAACAGGGTCCAGCGTGATCACCTCGCGTGCGCCCCGGCCCTGATAGGGCGACCATCGGCCAAGCGATTGCGCTGCCAGCGCAAGATCGGCCCCCAAGGCCTCGGCAGCGGCCAGCGCCCCCAGCCCGTTCATCGCATAGTGCTTGCCCACCGCCCGGATCTTGAACAGCAGCGGCGCTTCGTGCGCCTCGGCCTGGACCACGGTGGTGTCACGCAGCAGATCCACGGATTTCAGTTTGAAATCAAACCCATGCTCACCAAAGCCGATGTCGCGTCGTTTCACGTCATGCGCCTTGGCCTGGAGGATGGCGGCAGTGGAACAATCGTTGTTCAGGACAGCTGTGCCGCCAAATTCCAATCCCTCCAGGATCGACGCTTTTTCAACGGCGATCCCTTCAATGTTCTCGAACGCCTCAAGGTGCGCCGCTGCAACGGTCGTGATCATTGCCACATGCGGGCGGGTCATCTTCGCCAGCGGCGCAATCTCTCCGGGGTGATTCATCCCGATCTCGATCACCGCGTATTTCGTATCGGCAGGCATCCGGGCCAATGTCAGTGGCACCCCCCAGTGATTGTTGTAGCTGGCGACACTGGCATGCGTGCGGCCCTGATCCGACAAGACAGCGCGCAACATTTCCTTGGTCGAGGTTTTGCCGACAGACCCGGTGATCGCCACAACGCGCGCCATCGTCCGGGCGCGGGCCGCCATGCCCAAGGCTTCCAAACCGCGCAATACGTCATCGACGATCAAGAGCGGTGCGTCCTCGGCGACACCGTCGGGCACATGTGTGACCAGCGCGGCCGCCGCCCCCTGTTCCAGTGCCTGCGCAACAAAATCATGCCCGTCCCGGGCCGCTTTGAGTGCAACAAAAAGATCACCGCGCTGCAATGTCCGCGTGTCGATGGACACACCGGTCGCCGCCCATTCTGTTGTGGCGGTCCCGCCTGTGGCGGCCACAGCGTCCGCCGCGCTCCAAAGTGTCATGTCAATCGTCCTTCAAGTGCGGCCACGGCCACGCTGGCCTGCTCCACATCGTCAAACGGCAACACGTCGTCGCCAACGATCTGCCCCGTCTCGTGCCCTTTGCCCGCGATCAGCAGGGCGTCCCCGGGTCCCAGCGCGTCTACGGCCCGCAAGATCGCTTCGGCCCGGTCGCCCACCTCGGTGGCCTCCGGGCAGCCTTCCATCACCGCCGCACGGATCAGCGCAGGGTCTTCGGAGCGGGGATTGTCATCGGTGACAAAGACGATGTCAGCGTTCTGCGCCGCCGCCTGCCCCATCAACGGGCGCTTGCCTGCGTCCCGGTCACCGCCCGCCCCCACAACCGCAATCAGGCGGCCCATCACATGCGGGCGCATCGCCTTGAGCGCGGTCGCCACGGCGTCAGGGGTATGGGAATAGTCGACAAAGACAGCCGCACCATTCTCGCGCGTGGCGGCCAGCTGCATACGGCCCCGCACGGTGCCCATATGAGACAGGGTCTCGAACACGCGCGCTGGTTCGGCCCCGCACGCAATCACCAGACCACAGGCCAGCATGACATTGTCAGCCTGAAATCCACCGATCAGCGCCAAACGGGCGGTATGGGCCTTGCCGGCATACTCGAACCGCACGTCCTGTCCTGTCGCATCAAAGCGCTGCGCGGTCAGGCGCAAATCGCCCCCATCGCGGCCCACGGCAAGAACGGTCTGGCCCCGCGCCCGCGCAATGGCCGCCATGTCGACACCGCGCGCGTCGTCCATATTGATCACGGCGATCCCATCGTCGGGCAGCACGCGCGCGAACAGGCCCGCCTTGGCGTCGAAATACGCCTCGAACGTCTTGTGATAATCCAGATGATCCTGGGTAAAATTCGTAAACCCGGCCGCTTTCAGCGTAACGCCATCCAGGCGACGTTGATCAAGCCCATGAGACGACGCTTCCATCGCCGCGTGGGTGATGCCGTTGGCTTTCGCCTCGGCCAAGGTCCGGTGCAATGTGATCGGCTCGGGCGTGGTGTGGGCCAAGGGTGCCGTCCACGCGCCCTCGACACCGGTTGTCCCAAGGTTCACCGCAGGGAGGCCCATCTCGATCCAGATCTGCCGGACAAAGGTGGACACCGATGTCTTGCCGTTTGTACCGGTCACCGCAACCACGTTTTCGGGTTGTCCACCAAACCAAAGGGCGGCTGTCCGGCTCAGAACCTCGCGCGGGGCATCCGTCACGACCACGGCCACATCGGTCAGCCAGTCCGTGGCCAGTGCCGCCCCTTCGGCATCGGTCAACACGGCAGTGGCGCCCATCCGGACGGCGTATTGAATGAACTCCGCCCCATGTACCCGGCTGCCGGGCATCGCGGCGAATAGAAACCCGTCCTTCACCTCGCGGCTGTCGACGGCAATGCCGGTGATGTCCGGGTTGGCCCCACCCCGGGCCGTCAGGCCCAGCGATGAAAGTGATCGTGCCTGCCCGCCCATGTCGTCGCCTTACGGTTCGGGTGCGATACGCACCTCAGTTGCTGCTGGTCAGCGTTATATCAGCGAGGGTGGCAGGTTCAACGCTTGGGCGCAGGCCAAGCAGCGGTGCAATACGGCCAATCATCTCGGCGGCCACGGGCACAGCGGTCCAGCCCGCAGTGCGGCGCGGCTTGTCGCCCGAGGTTTCGACCGGTTCGTCCAGCGTCACAACCAACACATATTTCGGATCGTGGGCGGGGAACATCGTGGCAAAGGTCGCGATGACCTTGTCGTCGTAATACCCGCCCCGCGGCTTTGGCTTGTCGGCCGTCCCCGTCTTGCCGCCCACGGCATAGCCCGGCACCTCGGCCATACTGGCCGTGCCCTCGGTCACCACCTTGCGCAACATCTCGCGGGCGGCTCGGGCCGCGCCCTCGCTCATCACCCGGTCGCCCAAACGAGGGCCATGTTGCTTGAGGATCGTGGGCGCGACCAGCCGCCCGCCATTGGCGATGGCCGCATAACCCGCCGCCAGATGCATGGGCGAGGAAGACAGCCCGTGACCATAGCTGACCGTAACAGCACTCAGCTCGGTCCAGCGCTTAGGCAACAGCGGCTTGCCGGTGCGCGCCTCGACAATCTCGAAACCCGTCGGCTCGAAAAACCCCAGCTTTTTCAGGAATTCCTGCTGACGCTCTACCCCGATCTGCAACGCCATGCGCCCGGTGCCGCGGTTCGAGGATTTGACGATGATGTCAGCCACACTCAGCTTGCCGTAGTTCTTGTTGCGGAATTCACCGATGCGGAACCCGCCCACTTTCATGGGTCCCGATGTGTCGATGATGGTCGACGGCGACACCAGACCCAGATCAACGGCCTGCGCGGCGGTAAAGATCTTGAAGGCCGAGCCCAGCTCGTACACCCCTTGCACCGACCGATTGAACAGCGGGCTGTCGCTCTGGTCACCTTGGGTGGCGGGACGCGGGCGATTGTTCGGATCAAAATGCGGCAGCGACACGACCGAGATCACCTCGCCCGTATGCACATCCATCAGAACCGATGTCGCCCCCTTGGCGTTCATCAGCTTCATACCGCCATACAGCACCCGCTCGGACGCGGCCTGGACCGTCAGGTCCAGTGACAGTTGCAACGGCGTCTGCCCATTGGCCGGGTCACGCAGGTACTCATCGAACTGCTTTTCGACACCCGCCACACCGATCACTTCGGCAGCGCTGACGCCTTCCTTGCCGAAACTGGCACCGCCCAATACGTGGGCCGCCAGCGATCCGTTGGGATATAGGCGCATATCGCGTGGACCAAACAGCAAGCCCGGGTCGCCGATCTCGTGCACCGCCTGCATCTGCTCGGGGCTGATTTTCTTGCGGATCCACAAGAACTTGCGCGTGCCGGTGAAATCCTCCAGCAGGTCCTTTTCCTTCAGGTCGGGGAAAATCGCGACCAGCCCCTTGGCCGCCGCCACCGGGTCCACCATCTGGGGCGGCTGCGCATAGAGGGCATGGGTCTCGAAATTGGTCGCCAAAAGTCGTCCCTTCCGGTCCACGATATCCGCACGGGCCGCCGAAATGGCGGCACCCTGCACGCTCGCGCGCGGCTCGACAGGCTCGGAGGTCGCAAGCATTCCCATGCGCACCGCAACCGTGACAAAGGCACAGAAAAAGAATAGGCCCAAGACCAGCAAACGCCCTTCGGCCCGTTGCCTGGCACGGTCACGCATCTCCTCGTGCCGGGCGCGCAGGTTCTCGCGTTCGATGGCTTCGGTGCTTTCTCCGGCCGCACGGGCTGGCAGGATTCGGGCCAATGGGCGCAAAGGTGTGCGGGTCATGGCTGTTGCTCCAAAGCGCCCGACACGTCGACGGCATTGTCGATCACCAGCGGTTCGGGTGCGGGATAGGCCACCTCGTCCACATGTCCGAACTGATCGGGCCGGAAGGGCAGAAGGCCCAACCGGTCAAAGTTGATGTCAGCCAGGTCGCGCAAACGGTCGGGGCGGTTCAAGTAGGCCCATTCGGCCTTGAGTACGGCCAGACGGGCATGCGCCTCGCGAATGTCGCGGTGCAACTGATCCGTTTCGGCCAGCACCTCTTGCGTCGCGTAATTCTCGCGGTAGGCCCAAAAGGCAAGGCCAATCACCGCCATCGTCGTCAAGATATACAAAACGGTGCGCATCAGATGGCCCCCCTGACCTGCGGCATTCCAATACTCTTTGCATCGATCGTTCCGGGCGCTGCATCCGTGCGCACGGCCACCCGCAATTTCGCCGACCGGCTGCGCGGGTTTGCCGCCAATTCGTCCTTGTCAGGACCAATCGCCTTGCGGGTCCGCAATTCGAACTGAGCCGGGGCTGTTTCGACCTCGGGCGCATAGCGGTTGGCATTGGCCTGCCGCCCCCCACGCGCAGTCAGAAAGCGTTTGACCATGCGGTCCTCAACCGAATGAAAGGTGACGACGGCCAACTGCCCACCCGGCTTCAACGCGCGTTCCGCCGCCATAAGCCCCTGATACAGCTCGTCATATTCGTTGTTCACCGCAATGCGCAGCGCCTGAAAACTGCGGGTTGCGGGATGCGATTGGCCGGGCTTGGGCCGGGGCAGGCATTTCTCGATAATACCCACCAGCTCAAGCGTCGTGATGATGGGGCGCGCGGTGATGATGGCCCGCGCAATGCGCCGACTGGCGCGCTCCTCCCCATATTGAAACAGAATATCGGCCAACACACTCTCGTCCGCCGCATTCACGATGTCCGCAGCCGAAGGCCCGTCTTGCGACATGCGCATGTCCAGTGGCCCGTCCTGCATAAAGGAAAAGCCGCGCTCGGCCTGATCAAGCTGCATCGACGACACGCCCAGATCCAGAACCACGCCGTCCAGGCCCCGCCCGTAATCATCCAGTTTCGAAAACACACCCTGCTGCATCACGATCCGGTCGCCATAGGCGGCGGCCCATGCGCCCGCCAGTTCGAAGGCCAGCGGATCGCGGTCCACCGCAATCACCTGTTCTGCTCCAGCCTCCAGCAAGGCGCGGGTGTATCCGCCCGCTCCAAAGGTTCCGTCCAACCAAACGCCCGCGATGGGCGCGCATTCCTTCAGGATCGCGTTGATCAGAACCGGAATATGTGGCCCCCCAGCCGACATCTTATTCCATGTCCCCGTCCAGATAGGCAGACGGGTCAAGGTCCGGGTCGAACCCCTCGTCATCGAGCACCGCAATACTTTCGTCATAGGCGTCGGGCTGCCAGATTTCGAATGTGTCACCGGAAGAGACAAAGCGCGCCATGCCATCAAGGCCGATCTTTTCCCGCAACTTGGCCGGCAGCACGATGCGGCCTGTGTCATCCACAACCGTTTCGATGGACTGTGCGCTATACAGCCGCTCCATCGCCTTCCGCTTGGCGGAACCGCGTGGGAATTTTGCAATCTTGTCGTCCACCTCGTCCATGGCCTCGATCGTGAAACCTTCGAGGTAGTCACGGGTCGCCCCGCCATAGACGATGATGATGCGGGGCGGCAGGCCTTCCGTCCACTCGGGATCGCAGGCCTCGATCACACGACGAAACGAGGCCGGGATAGACACCCGCCCCTTTGCGTCCACCTTGTGGTCGCTTTCGCCTCTGAACCTGCGTGCCACCTGTTGGCCCGTCCCTTGTTTTTCCGTCGCGCCCCCGCGCCTTTTCCGTCCCCAGTCACCGCGGCCCTCTTGCGGGACCTGTTGGCTGCCCTTCGAAGGGCTGAAATGGAAACGGCGGGTTGATCTGCTGCCACTGATCAACCCGCCGCCCTCGTCCCGCCTTGCGGGATGTCCAGCTGCGCGCGCCACCTGGGGGGATGTCTGCTCGCTCGCGCGCCGGATCTCTGGTCTGATGAAAGCGAGGTGCCTGTATGAAACCTGCTAGAGTTTTGTTTTTTGCTTGGGGTCGTTTGCTGCCCCGTGCTCGTTCTCATCCGATGCATAAGGGATGACATGGGATTTGATGGGAAACAATAGTTTTTTACGGACAACAGCGCCTAAACCTTGTGATCAAGGGGCTTGGAAAACAAGATGTAGTGGCTGAAATGAGGAATTGTGGCGCTTATTATGCGATACATCTGTCGCCTCATACCATATGTAGTGTTGTTACTGCATCCAGCACACGCGCCCACAAAATCCCAAAAAATGCGCATCACTTGACGGCCGGAAAGGCATGTTCTTTTTATGTTCTACTGTTTGACACTGAATTCAACCAGTTTCCAAAGGAAATTGATTCGAATCATTTGGGTTTGGCGGATAAATCCCACGCTTTCCCACGCACAGGCCCATGGCATCCCAGGCACGGGACGCGGTCTGTACGCTAATCGGCCAATGCGTAGATAAAGGCCACCACGGTCCCGGCATCCGTTTCGATCGGCACAGCGACACGTGCATAGCCCGGCCCCTCGAACGCATCCAGTCGGGACCAATGATCCGGCAAGTCTTTCGAATGGAGCAGGTGGACCTCAACCTCGGGTCCGTTTGGGTCAAGGATCAAGCCGGGAAACCCCATCTGAGCGCCCCACCCGGCTGCCTTGAGATGACCGCGGACGCGACCGAGCGACCATTTGCCCTGTATTCCCTCAAGCTGATCCGCATTGGCACGACCCGGCGCCAATGTGCCATAGGTCGCCAAACGGTGCCCGGGATCGGATGAGGTCAAGCCATACCACCTTTGATCAACCCGTCGGCAATACGTGCGTAGGCTTGCGCCATCGGGCCGTCACCCGCAGCAATCGGGGTACCGCCATCCCCAGCCAGTCGGGTTTCAAGATCGATTGGGAGCGCGCCCAAGAGAGGCACACCCATCTTTTCGGCCTCCGCCGCCACACCGCCCTGACCAAAGATCTGATGCTCCGCCCCGCAATCGGGGCAGACAAACATCGACATGTTCTCGATCAGCCCCAGCACCGGGGTCTTCAGCGTGGCAAACATATCCAGCGCCTTACGGGCGTCGATCAGAGCCACATCCTGCGGCGTGCTGACGACAATAGCGCCGGTCAGTTCGGACTTCGTACACAGCGTCAGTTGCACATCGCCCGTCCCCGGCGGCAGGTCGACCAGCAACACGTCCAACTCGCCCCACTCAACCTGCCCCAGCATCTGCTGCAAGGCGCCCATCAGCATCGGGCCCCGCCAGACCACGGCCTTGCCCTCTTCCAGCATGAAACCGATGGACATCAAAGTGACCCCATGGGCTTGCAGCGGAATGATGGTCTTGCCATCAGGTGATGCGGGGCGCTTGTTGACACCCATCATCCGGGGCTGGGACGGTCCATAGATATCTGCATCCAGCAAACCCACCTTGCGGCCCTGCTTGGCCAGCGCCACGGCCAGGTTGGACGATACGGTCGACTTGCCCACGCCCCCCTTGCCGGACCCGATGGCCAGGATGCGCTGGACACCCGACGGCTTGGTTGGCCCCTCTTGCGGCTTGGGATGACCACCGATCTTCAGGCTGGGCGGCGCCGCGGGCTTTGGCGCAGGCCCATGGGCCGTCAACGCCACGCGCGCCTCCGCCACCCCTTCCATATCGCGCACCATCTTTTCGGCGGCTGCACGAATGGGCTCCATCCGCGCGGCCATCTCGGGCGTTGGCGCTTCGATCACAAAGTGCACGGCATCGCCCTGCACCTGAACCGCCCGAATCAAATCGCGGCTGATCAGGTCCCCCCCGTCCGGCATTCCGATGCTGGCCAGTGCGTCCATGACATTTTGTTTCGTGACGGCCATGCTCGAATTCTCCGCGTTATGGCGCAAGAAATGGCACATTCCACGTCAGAGGCAAGGGCCCGCCGACTGCCCCGGCGTAAACGCCGCATCCTTGTGCGACTTGCCCAGCAATTCAACCGCAGGCCTATGCAAATGCTGCATGGCAGCATTGAATTGGTGTGCATTGTGCACCCGCAGCATTGGCTTATATTTGGGTCAACGAAATGAGCATGAGGCAAAAAAACATGGCCTATTACAATGATGTAGCACAGCGCAGCGATCTGGTGGAACGTATCCTCGGCTCCGCTGCACGTGTTTTCCAAGCCGCTGCAGAGCGTCACGCGAAACAGCGTATCTTCCGCAGCACCTTTACCGAGCTGAACGCTTTGTCGAACCGCGAACTGGCCGATCTGGGCCTGCACCGGTCCGAACTCAAGCGCGTGGCCTGGGAATCTGCAAACGGCGAAACCGCCTGACACGAAACACACGAGATCAGATGGCCCTCTCCTCCTCCCTGGGGCATCTGAAATTGGCGGCGGCGCCTTCCTCCTCCCTGGCGTCGCCGCACCTTTAACACCGCGATACATCGCTGCACCGGTCCTCCTCCTCCCTGACCAGCGCGATGTTGCAAGGGCGGCGGCATTCACCTCCTCCCGAATGTCGCCGCACGAATACCGCACCACACCGGTGCGTCAGATTGCCTGACACGGTCTTCCTCCTCCCTGACCGCGGGCATGAAGAAGGCGGCGGTTCCCTCCTCCGGGGGATCGCCGCTTTTTCTTTGTGGCACTCCAAAAAATCGCACCAAACCTGTCACAGCACGGTCCCCCGGCACGTCACTTCCCATGACACCGGCAAGGAAGGGACGACATGCTGTGCATTCCGTGGAAAATACGGGGCCCGTTTCATCGAACAGGTGGCAGGACATGCGTCCTGCCCATGGCGCGGCAGCGCCTCCCCCAGTGTCTGCGCGGCATACCTCGCCCGCGTCCGTACTGGACAAGCCCTGCCATCGCATTCTCAATACCCCTCAAGGAGCCTACGCCATGATCCGCGCATTCCTGCATTCCGGCACCCGCCGCTTTGCCAAGCAATTCGGGTACAACGCCCGGTACCAGCATGACATCATCGATACCGACTGGGGCGCCGGGGCCCGGTTGGCATTGTTCCAGGTGATCAGCAATTACGCCGGACCCAGATCCGCGCATCACATCCGCATGGGCGCACTTGTAGGTTCGGCCGTCGAAGGCGATTGCGGGCCATGCGCGCAACTGACGGTGGACATGGCATTGGCCTACGGCGCACGCGCCGCCGATATCCAGATTGCCCTGAACGGCGCCCCGGAGGCGGCGGGCGATTTCGGCCTTGGCTACCAATTTGCATGGGCCGCCATTCGCGGCGATGACACGCTGGATGACCTGCGCGCGCGGATCGAAGCAGTCCACGGTCCCCGCGCGGTGATCGCGGCGTCGTTCGCGGCCGCCTTTGCGCGCACCTACCCGGTGATCAAGCGTGGCACGGGCCATGGCAAGCTGTGTCAGCGGCTGGACGTGAACGGCACCTCGATCACGCTGACCCACCCCACAGCCGCATGACCGCCTGGGTCGATCAGTTCGAAGCACAGCGGCCGATGTTGATGGCCCTGTGCTACCGCATGCTTGGCGAACGCGCCGCGGCCGAGGATGCGGTACAGGACACCTGGTTGAAGTGGTCCACAGCAGATCACGCCCGCATCCAAACACCGGCCGCGTGGCTGCGCACCGCCGCGACACGCGTGGCCATCGACAGCCTGCGCCGCGCCAAGACCCGGCGCGAAACCTATGTCGGCCCCTGGCTGCCCGAGCCACTGATCGTCGACGACACCACCGCCGAAGACGACTTTGCGCACGCGCAGGACTGCGAACTGGCGCTGCTTTGGATCATGGACACGCTCCCCACAAGCGAACGCGCCGCTTTTGTGCTGCGCGAGGCGTTTGACGCCTCCTATGACGAAATCGCGCAGACGCTTGGCAAATCGGAAGCCGCCTGCCGGCAATTGGTCAGTCGTGCCCACCGACGCGTGGCGCAGGCAACGCCCGACCTGTCGCAACCTGCTGGCAAGCGGGCGGCCCAGATCAGCGGCTTCCTGGCCGCCATCGCCAACAATGATCTGGACGCGGCCAAGACCTATCTGGCACCGGATGCGGTTTCGATCTCGGATGGCGGGGCCAAGGCGCGCGCGGCGCGACGCCCCCTGGTTGGCCCCGACGACATCATCGCCGTCTCGCATGCTGTCACGCAAAAGCTGGGCACCACATTGACCCCGACCCCGGTCACGGCCAACGGCCATCCGGCATTGATGCTGATGGAAGGCACGCGTGTCCATGCGCTGGTGTCGGCCGCGTTGAACGCCGCCGGGCAGATCTGCTGGATGTACACGATGCGCAACCCCGACAAGCTGGCCTTGCCGCGCGGACTTCAAGCCGCGCTGCCCTAGAACGGAATGTCGTCCGTCCCCGAAACGAACCGGGACACGACTTTCTTCACCCCGGCCTTTTCAAACGCGACCTCCAGCTTGTCGCCTTCGATCCCGACAATCGCGCCATAGCCGAACTTCTGGTGGAACACCCGTTCGCCCACGGTAAAGGCGGACACCGCGTTCAGGTCGATGACCGTGTTGCGGCTTTCCTGCGGTTGGCTCAGGGGGCGCTCGCCCGCCCGCGCCTGCAACCGCTTCCAGCCCGGCGAGTTGTAGACATTCGCCTCTGCCGCGGCCTGGTGCAGGCGCGATTCCCCGCCCATGGACGGCGCCGCCGCCCCAAAGCCACCGCCATAGAGACCGGGCGGGGTCAGCACATCCACATGATCCTCGGGCAACTCGTCCACAAACCGCGACGGCAGCGACGACTGCCACTGCCCGAACACCCGCCGGTTCGACGCAAAGGAAATGGTGCACACCTCTTCCGCCCGCGTGATGCCCACATAGGCCAGCCGCCGTTCCTCCTCGAGGCCCTTGACCCCGCTTTCGTCCATCGACCGCTGCGACGGGAAAAGCCCGTCTTCCCAGCCCGGCAGGAACACGCACGGAAACTCCAGCCCCTTGGCCGCGTGCAACGTCATGATGCTGACCTTGGCCTCAGCATCCTCGCTGGCGTTGTCCATCACCAGCGACACATGCTCCAGAAAGCCTTGCAAGTTCTCAAAGGATTCAAGGGCTTTCACCAGTTCCTTCAAGTTCTCCAACCGCCCCGGCGCCTCGGGCGTCTTGTCATTCTGCCAATGCGCGGTATAGCCGCTCTCGTCCAGGATGATCTCGGCCAACTCGATATGGCTGACGGGCGGCGGGCCGTAGTCAACGCGCAAGGGCGCCACGCCCTCGTCCAGCACGGCATCGTCCTGCGCCACCTCGATCCGGGGGCCACGCAGCTTGGAATTCCACCGCGCAATCCCGTCAACAAGGGTCCGCAACTCATTGCCGCCCTTGCCTTTTATCAATCCCTGCTCAACGGCCAGCCGCGCCCCTTCGACCAGTGACACACCATTGGCGCGGGCCGTGATCTGAATGGTCTGCTGCGCCTTGTCGCCCAGGCCGCGCTTGGGCGTGTTCACGATCCGCTCGAACGCCAGATCATCGTCCGGGCTGACAACCACCCGGAAATAGGCCATCGCATCCCGGATCTCCATCCGCTCGTAAAACCGCGGCCCGCCAATCACGCGATAGGGCAAACCGATGGTCAGAAACCGGTCTTCAAAAGCGCGCATCTGGTGGCTGGCGCGAACCAGAATTGCCATCTCTTCCAATGACATGGCGCGCACACCTCGTGTGCCCGACTGCGCCGCCTCGATCTCCTCCCCGATCCAGCGGGCTTCTTCCTCTCCGTCCCAATGACCGATCAGGCGCACCTTCTCGCCCTCGTTCTTGTCGGTCCACAGCGTCTTGCCCAGACGGTTCTCGTTGCCGTCAATGACGCCCGAGGCAGCCCCGAGGATATGCGGTGTCGACCGGTAATTCTGCTCCAGCCGCACCACATGCGCGCCGGGAAAATCCTTTTCGAACCGCAGGATGTTGCCCACCTCGGCCCCGCGCCAGCCATAGATCGACTGGTCGTCGTCGCCCACGCAACAGATGTTCTTGTGCCCCTGCGCAAGCAGCCGCAGCCACAGGTATTGGGCCACGTTCGTGTCCTGATACTCGTCCACAAGGATAAACGCGAACCAGCGCTGATACTGTGCCAGCACATCCTGATGCGTCTGAAAGATGGTGACCATGTGCAACAGCAGATCACCAAAATCGCAGGCGTTCAGCTCCTTCAGACGTGCCTGATATAGCGCGTACAATTCTACGCCCTTGTGGTTGTAAGCGCCTGCATCGGCGGCAGGCACTTTGTCCGGCGTCAGCGCCCGGTTCTTCCAGCCGTCGATGATCGACGCCAACTGCCGCGCAGGCCACCGCTTGTCGTCGATGTTCGCCGCGGACACCAATTGCTTCAGCAACCTGATCTGATCATCCGTATCCAGAATGGTAAAGTTCGATTTCAACCCCACCAGTTCCGCATGCCGCCGCAACAGCTTCACACAGATCGCGTGAAACGTGCCCAGCCAAGGCATGCCTTCGATCTGCTGGCCCAGCATCTGGCCCACGCGGTTCTTCATCTCGCGCGCGGCCTTGTTGGTAAAGGTGACTGCCAAAATCTCGTTCGGACGCGCGCGCCCCGTGTTCAGCAGATGCACGATGCGCGCCGTCAGCGCCCGGGTCTTGCCTGTGCCCGCCCCCGCCAGCATCAGGACAGGCCCATCCAGCTTTTCCACCGCCTCGCGTTGCGCGGGGTTCAGCCCGTCCAGATAGGGTTGCGGCCGCGCCGCCATGGCCCGCGCCGACAGGGATGCGCCCTCGAAGGCGTCGAATTCGTCATAACTGCTCATGTCCCCAATGTACTCTGCACGCGGCCGAAGGAAAACCCTGATGTTCGCGCGATGTTCCACCCCTTCGCTGTTTCGAAAAATTTCCCCGGCAGGGCCAAGGGCCAAGGGCAGAGCCCAAGAAAACTCAATGACTTGCGAGCACGCGCCGCGCTCGCCATAAACGCGCCCATGGATCTCAACAGCCGCTATCCCGCCCTCAGCGACCTGCGCGCCCGCGCCCAAAGGCGAATCCCGAAATTCGTCTGGGAATACCTGGACAGCGGCACCGGGGTCGAAGCCACGCGGCGCCGCAACCGGTCGGCGCTGGACCAGATCGGTCTGATGCCGTCGATCCTGCACGGCGAATTCGACCCGGATCTGTCAACCAACCTGCTGGGGGTGCACCGCCCCCTGCCCTTCGGCATCGCGCCCGTGGGCATGTCCGGCCTCATGTGGCCCGACGCGGAACGTCATCTAGCCCAGGGGGCCGCGCGCCTTGGCATCCCCTATGCCCTGTCGACCGTCGCTGCCGCGTCGCCCGAAGATGTTGCGCCCCACCTGGGGGATGACGCGTGGTTCCAGATGTACCCGCCGCGCGACGAAGGCATTCGCCGCGACATGCTGGACCGGGCCAGGGCCGCGGGGTTCAGCACATTGATCCTGACGGTCGACGTGCCCGTGGCCTCGCGCCGGGAACGCCAGACCCGATCGGGCCTCACAAACCCGCCCCGCCTGACGCCGCGCCTGATGGCGCAGGTCGCCATGCGCCCGGCCTGGGCGATGGCGATGGCGCGCAAGGGGATGCCACATATGCGGATGCTGGATGCCTACACCACATCCGCCACCGAAAACCTGCCCGTGACGGCGCATGTTGGCTACCTGCTGCGCACCTCGCCCGATTGGGATTACGTGTCGTGGCTGCGCGATGCGTGGGACGGCCCGTTTGTCGTCAAAGGTGTCATGCGCGGCACCGATGCCGAGCGGCTGGAGACGCTGGGCGTCGACGCGATCTGGGTGTCCAACCATGCAGGCCGCCAGTTTGACGCCGCCCCGGGCACAATCGAAGTGCTGCCTGCCATCCGCCGCGCCACCCAATTGCCGATCATCTTCGACAGTGGCGTCGAAGGGGGCCTCGACATCCTGCGGGCGATGGCGTCCGGCGCTGATTTCGTGATGCTGGGGCGTGGCTGGCACTACGCCCTTGCGGCCCTTGGCCCGGACGGGATCGACCACCTTGCCCACATCCTGGCCGAAGATCTCAAGGCCAACATGGGCCAGCTGGGCGCGCGCACGCTCAACGATCTTCCACAGCCGATTTTGCGCACCGACTGATACCGCCCGCCAAAGCAGGCGCGCGACGCATCTCAGGCCGGTGGGACAAGCTTTGTCGCACCTACGCTTAACAAAAAGCTGCGCAAGATCGCATCCAGCCGCGCGTCAGGCACCGCGCCATTGGCCGACACCTCGACAAGGCGCGTCAGGGCAAAGACACTTTCCCGCGCCTCCGGTGACAGCTCCTTGATATCGCAGAACCCCATCCGCCAGCGCGTGAACAGGCGCTCTGTCACCTGTTCGCTGAGCAGTGGGCGCATCCGCCTGTGCCGTTCGTCCACTTCGATCCGGCGCAGACAGTCCTCGACCGCCGCGTCAGGTCCTTCCAGCACCTGCAAGAACCGGTCGTTGTGGTAGATCAGCATGCCCGTCAAACCGTCGCGCGCGTTGTTGCGCCGCGCCGTGTTCAGGATGTCCGACAGCGCGGATGGATTTAAGGGGCCCAGAGACAAACTTGTGTACACGTGCCGGATCATCAAACGCTCCTTGCCGTAAATCACGACCTATATTCGGCAATCCCTTCAACGTGGTTAAAGCGACGGGTCCGGCATACCCACAACCACGTATTGTTTGCGTTGCACAAACGTCATAAAGGATGCTGCGACTGCAAAATACGGCCCCGGGGGGAGCTTACATGCCCGACTTCCAGAAAATCCTGATTGCCAACCGGGGCGAGATCGCCATCCGCATCATGCGTGCCGCGAACGAGATGGGCAAGAGAACGGTCGCCGTCTTCGCCGAGGAGGACAAGCTGGGCCTGCACCGGTTCAAGGCGGACGAAGCCTACCGCATCGGCGAGGGGCTGGGCCCGGTGGCCGCCTACCTGAGCATTGACGAAATGATCCGTGTGGCGCGCGAAAGCGGCGCCGACGCCATCCACCCCGGCTATGGTCTGTTGTCCGAAAACCCTGACTTCGTGGATGCCTGCGAGAAAAACGGCATCACCTTCATCGGCCCCAAATCCGAAACCATGCGCGCGCTCGGCGACAAGGCCAGCGCCCGCCGGGTCGCGATCGAAGCGGGTGTGCCCGTCATCCCCGCGACCGAAGTGCTGGGCGACGACATGGACGCTATCCGGAAAGCGGCGAAAGAGGTCGGGTACCCCCTGATGCTCAAGGCGTCCTGGGGCGGCGGCGGTCGCGGCATGCGCCCGATCCTTGCCGAAGACGAGGTCGAGGAAAAAGTGCTCGAAGGCCGCCGCGAGGCCGAAGCCGCCTTTGGCAACGGCGAAGGGTATCTTGAAAAGATGATCACCCGCGCCCGCCATGTCGAGGTGCAGATCCTGGGCGACAAGCACGGCGGCATGTACCACCTGTTTGAGCGCGATTGTTCCGTCCAGCGCCGCAACCAAAAAGTGGTCGAGCGCGCCCCCGCCCCCTACCTGACCGACGCCAAGCGCACCGAAATCTGCGAGCTTGGCTACAAGATCTGCAAACACGTGAACTACGAATGCGCAGGCACGGTCGAATTCCTGATGGATATGGAAACCTCCAAGTTCTACTTCATCGAGGTAAACCCCCGCGTGCAGGTCGAACACACCGTCACAGAGGAAGTGACCGGCATCGACATCGTGCGCGCCCAGATCCTGATTGCCGAAGGCAAGCCGATTGACGAAGCGACGGGCAAGGCCAGCCAGAAGGACATCGTCCTGACCGGGCACGCCCTGCAAACCCGCGTCACCACCGAAGACCCGCAAAACAACTTCATCCCCGACTACGGCCGCATCACCGCCTACCGCTCGGCCACGGGCATGGGCATCCGTCTGGATGGCGGCACCGCCTATGCGGGCGGCGTCATCACCCGCTACTATGACAGCCTGCTGACCAAGGTGACGTCCAAGGGCCCGACACCCGAAATCGCCATCGCCCGCATGGACCGTGCCCTGCGCGAATTCCGTATTCGCGGCGTGTCGACCAACATCGCGTTTGTCGAAAACCTGCTCAAACACCCGACCTTCCTGTCGAACGAATACACCACCAAGTTCATCGACGAGACGCCGGAGCTGTTCCAGTTCCCCAAACGGCGCGACCGCGGCACCAAGGTGCTGACCTATATCGCCGACATCACCGTGAACGGGCACCCCGAGGTCAAGGACCGCCCCCGCCCCCGCGCCGATATCAAGAACCCCAAACCGCCCACCTTGCAGGCCGACCCGTCGCACCAGATGGGCACACGCAACCTGCTGGAACAGAAGGGCCCGCAGGCGGTCGCCGACTGGATGAAACAGCAACAGCAATTGCTGATCACCGACACGACCATGCGCGACGGACACCAGTCGCTGCTTGCCACCCGCATGCGCAGCTACGACATGATCAAGGTGGCGCCGGCCTATTCGGCCAACCTGCCACAGCTGTTCTCGATGGAATGCTGGGGCGGGGCCACGTTCGATGTCGCCTACCGCTTTTTGCAGGAATGCCCCTGGCAGCGCCTGCGCGACCTGCGCGAGCGTATGCCCAACCTGATGACGCAAATGCTGCTGCGCGGGGCCAACGGCGTTGGCTACACCAACTACCCCGACAACGTGGTGCAGGAATTCGTGCGCGTGGCGGCGACCAGCGGGGTGGACGTGTTCCGCGTCTTCGACAGCCTCAACTGGGTCGAAAACATGCGCGTCGCCATGGACGCGGTGCAGGACCAGAACAAGATCTGCGAAGGCACGGTGTGCTACACCGGCGACATCATGGACCCCGACCGGGCCAAGTATGACCTGAAATACTATGTCGACATGGGCAACCAGCTGAAAGCGGCAGGCGCCCACATCCTTGGCCTCAAGGACATGGCGGGCCTTCTGAAACCCGCTGCCGCCACGCAACTGATCCGCGCGCTCAAACAAGAGGTGGGCCTGCCGATCCACTTCCATACCCACGACACCGCAGGCTCTGCCGTCGCCACCATCCTCGCTGCGTCCGAGGCAGGCGTGGACGCCGTCGATTGCGCCATGGACGCGCTGTCGGGCAACACGTCACAGGCCACGCTCGGCACCGTGGTACAGGCGCTGCAGCACACCGACCGCGACACCGGGCTCGACATCGATGCGGTGCGCGACATCTCGGATTACTGGGATGCGGTCCGCGCCCACTACGCCGCGTTTGAAAGCGGCATGCAGGCCCCAAGTTCCGAAGTCTATCTGCACGAAATGCCCGGTGGCCAGTTCACCAACCTCAAAGCGCAGGCGCGCAGCCTCGGCCTTGAAGAACGCTGGCCCGAGGTCGCGCGCACCTATGCGGACGTGAACCAGATGTTCGGCGACATCGTGAAGGTTACGCCGTCGTCCAAGGTGGTGGGCGACATGGCCCTGATGATGGTGTCCCAGGGGCTGACACGGGAAGAGGTCGAAGACCCCGCAAAGGACGTCGCCTTTCCCGACAGTGTCGTCGACATGATGCGTGGCAATCTGGGCCGGCCTCCGGGCGGTTTCCCGCAGGGCATCCAGCAAAAGGTGCTCAAGGGAGAACAGCCAAACACCGCCCGCCCCGGCGCGGACGTGCCCCCCGTTGATCTGGAAGACACCCGTGCCGACCTCTCCAAACAGCTTGAAGGCAAGGCCGTCGATGACGAGGACCTGTCGGGCTACCTGATGTATCCCAAGGTCTTTCTGGATTACATGGGCCGCCACCGGATTTACGGCCCGGTCCGGGCGTTGCCGACCAACACCTTCTTCTATGGCATGAAACCCGGCGACCAGATCACGGCAGAGATCGACCCGGGCAAGACCCTCGAAATCCGCCTGCAAGCGGTGGGTGAAACCAACGAAGACGGCGAAGTGCGCGTGTTCTTCGAGTTGAACGGCCAGCCCCGCACCATCCGCGTGCCGAACCGCCTGGTGAAATCGCAAACCGTCTCGCGGCCCAAGGCCGAAGACGGCAACGCCTCACATGTCGGCGCGCCCATGCCGGGCGTTGTCGCCAGCGTGGGCGTCACAGCAGGCCAGGAGGTCTGCGAAGGCGATCTGCTGCTGACCATCGAGGCCATGAAGATGGAAACCGGCATCCACGCCGAACGCGACGCGGTGGTCAAGGCGGTGCACGTCGCGGCGGGCGGTCAGATCGACGCCAAGGACCTGCTGGTCGAACTGGAATGACGCGCCCGTCAGCCCGGTAGACACGCCCGGACCGACCATGCCAGACTTCGGGCATGGTCCCGGATAGTGTCTTGTCCAATGCGCTCCCGATGGCGCAACTGTCTGCCTCCGTTTATCGGCTCAAGGGCTGCGTGAACGTCAAGGGCGTCTTTCCCGACGCGCTGGACAGCAGGACATTCGAATTTGCGCGGTTTCGCGTTCGGTTCGTCTTTGTCGAACTCGAAGACAGGTACGTCGTGTGTTTCCGAGGCTCGATCCTGCGCAGGGCAAGCTGGAAACTGAACGTCAGCACGAAGCTTGCAAAGATACCTTTCGGCATCGGCTCTCGCATGCACTCAGGCTATATGCGTCAGGCGTTGCGGGCCTATCACGCTTTGAAAGGGCGCCTTGGACGGGACAAGCCCGTCATTCTCGCAGGCCACAGCCAAGGGGGCGCGCTGGCCCTGTGCCTGGCAACGCATCTGGTACGCTATCAGCATCGCACAGACATTGCCGTGATGTCGTTCGGTCAACCAAAGGTCGGTGACGCGGGCTATTGCCGATATCTCGACCTCTACCGCCCGATCGAGGTCCAGAGGTTCGTAAATCTGGGCGATGGCGTCGCGTTGTGCCCACCCGTGGCGTTTGGGTACCAACACTGTGAAATGCCCCGGTATTTGCTGGGCAACCGCACCGCCACGGACAGCGCGCGGTTCCGGTTTGGCGCCATGCGAACGCTGAGGAAGCATCCCGTTGCCCTCTATGTTCAAAACCTCGAAGCGCCAACGCCTTAGGGATCGGGCAAAGCGTTTTGACCGTGCAACCGCCACCACTCTCCGCTTGGGCGCTTGATGCCACGCCCCTCCCCCTGCCCGGCGGACACCGCAACACTGTGCTGCGCGTGGGCGACCACGTTCTGAAGACAACGCGCCGGTCCGAGGCCGGCATCTCGTGGCTCCTGCCGGTCTTTGATCTGCTGCAACAGCACGGCCTCCGTGCCCCGCGCCCGCTCCGCAGCGCCCATGGCACGCTGATCGTGGACGGCTGGACATGCGAGCCCTTCGTCACGGGCACCCCGTGCGACCCGGCCCATGTGCGCGCAATCTGGCCACACGTCAGCCGCTCCACGCGGCAGATCCGGCAACGGCCCGGTTTCTCTGCCGCACGGGCGCTGTGTCATGTGCCGCGCGGCGGTGACATCGACCTGACCCGCCTGCCTGCCCCGCTGGCGCGCGCGATCCGCCAAGCATGGCACGCGCTGCCACCCGAACCGTCCGGCGCCGTGCATGGCGACCTCACCCCATCCAACCTGATCCGATCGGGTAACCGGATCGCCGTCATCGACTGGGACGAGGCGCGGATGGATCACCCCGCCTTTGACCGCGTGGCACTGGGCACCGGAACGGAAACCGAACGGCACGCGGCAGCGGCTTGGGAAATCGCCTGCTCGTGGCACATCGAACCGGATCACGCCCGCGCATTGGTCAAACCGTTTCTCGCACACCACAGGCGCATCAGAAAACCGGCCCGCCCCTCTTGTTGAACGGCACAGGCTCGCGCACAACACCGACATGTTAAGCAAAACCCTCGGCACCAGCCGCTTCATGATCGTTCTGGCCGTCCTCGGCTCGCTGCTCGCGGCAGCGACCCTGCTGATCTACGGCCTTCTCGAAACCGGCCAACTGATCTGGGCCACCATCGAAAGCGGCGAGGTGTCGCGCAAGGGGGCCAAGGCGCTGGCGCTCGAGTTCATCGAGATCGTGGACCTGTTCCTTTTGGGCACCGTGTTCTACATCATCGCGCTGGGTCTGTACGAATTGTTCATCAGCGCCGAGATCGACGTGCCCGGCTGGCTGTCGATCAAAACGCTCGATGACCTGAAGAACAAGCTGATCGCCGTGGTCATCGTCGTGCTGGGTGTGCTGTTTCTGGGCCAGGTCGTCGGCTGGGACGGCGAAACGGACCTGTTGGGCTATGGCGCCTCCTGTGCGCTGGTGATTGCGGCGCTCACCTACTTCCTGTCGACCAAGACGGGGTCCAAATAAGCCGCCACGCACAAGTGTTTGCAGACTGAAACAACCGGTCTCACCGCCCTTGCAAAGCTCACATGCTGCGGAAAGGGTGCGCGCATGACCACCCTTCCCTCCAGCCGCGCCACATGGTTGGCCGTTTCCGCCATGTTCGTGCTGAACGGCGCGCTCTACGGCATGTGGGCCTCGCGTATCCCCGCCGCGGCCCGGCTGCACGCGCTGGACGAGGCCGATCTGGGGCTTCTCCTGCTGCTGCTTGCAGGCGGGGCCATCGCCGCGTTTCCGCTGGCCGGGCGCTGTGCCGACAGGTTCGGCGCGGCCCCCGTCACGCTGGCCATCGCCGTGGCCTATGCGGGCGCGCTCTGCCTCATCGGACTTGCGCCTACGGTTCTGCTGCTCGCCCTTGCGCTGTTTTTCTTCGGGGCCACCCACGGGGCCATGGACGTTGCCATGAACACCTGGGCGGGCGAGGCTGAAACACATATCGCGCGGCCGGTCATGTCGTCCTTCCATGCCATGTTCAGCCTGGGCGCAGGGCTCGGGGCCGCCTCGGGCTACGGGGCCGAGCGGCTCGGCATCGGCATCGCGCCGCATTTCCTTGTCGGATCGCTGGGCATCCTGGTGATCACCGTCGCGCTTGCCCGTATCCCGTGGTCCGCGCCAGACCGGACATCGGTCGACGGCACACCGCTGTTTCCGATCCCACGCGGCCCGCTGATTGCCGTGGGCCTGATCGCGTTCTGCTCGTCCATGGGCGAAGGGGCCATGGTGGATTGGAGCGCGCTGTACCTCGTTGACATCGCGCAGGTGGATGCCGCCAACGCCGCACTCGGCTATACCGTCTTTTCCATTGCCATGGTGATCACCCGCCTTCTGGGGGACCAGGTCACACACAGGGTGGGACCGGTGCGCACCGCGCGGATCGCCGGCGGTTTCGCGACGGCCGGCACTCTGTGCGCCGTGGTCTTTGCCAGCTACGGCATGGCGCTTCTGGGCTTTGCGCTCATGGGCGTGGGCTATGCCGTGATCATGCCGCTGGCATTCTCGCGGGCGGCCCGCGACCCGCACCTGCCGCCCGGCACCGCCATCGCAAGCGTGGCGACGCTGGGCTATGGCGGTCTTTTGCTGGGGCCACCGATCATCGGGTTTGTCGCCCATGCCACGTCACTGCGGCTGGGCTTTGGCGTGCTGGCGGCGCTGGCCGCATTGATCGTCGTGCTGGCCTACGCCGTGCGCCGCCCTCACCCCTTGTTATAGTAGAAGACCTCGCGGACGACCTTGCCGTCCTTCCACGTCTGAAAGGCGACCTGACGCTGGATGAACCGCGGACCACCTTTCGGCTCCATGTCGAATTCCCACTCGACAGCGGCCTCATCGCCATCCACCGCGACACGGCCCACCCTGGCGCCGTGAAAGGTGACATTGGCGACGAACTGCTCTTCGAAGGCGCGGTTGGCGTCCTTGCCAACGCGGTCCTCGACCCCGTTCTCGCTCATCACCACATCATCGGCATAATAGGCCTCGAAGGTTTCGAGGATCTCACCCCGCAGGGTGCCGTCAATCACGGCTTGTACGTCGTCACGAATGGACATCTGGTGTCTCCTTGGTTAGCTGAGCGTCAGATAGGGCGCGCCCGTAACGCACACATCAGCAATAAATCCGCATGAAAGGTGCAAATTTGCACATACAATGCTTCTCCATCCTCGTGCCGGACTATGACCAGGGTCTTTCATATTTCTGTGGTGTCCTTGGGTTCGAACGGGTTGCGGATATCGACCAGGGACGCAAGCGCTGGGTCGAAGTGCGCGCGCCCGGCGCGCAGACCTCCATCGTTCTGGCCCGCGCCGACACGCCCGAACAGGTCGCTGCCATCGGTGCACAAGGCGGCGGCCGGGTCTGGCTGTTCCTGCATACCGATGATTTCGCGGCAGACCACGCCCGGCTCACAGCCAACGGTGTGACATTCGAAGAGGCACCGCGCACGGAACCCTACGGCACTGTCGCGGTGTTTCGCGATCCGTTCGGAAACCGCTGGGACCTGATCCAGCGGACCTAGCGACGCTTGGCGAACCCCCGGCCCACGGCACCTTTCAGGCAACGCGGGATCACCGGATAGGTGTCCGTCAGAATGTAGGCATAGGTGCCCTGTCGAAATTCTGCCGTCGTGATACGTGCCCCGTTGCAGACGTCCAGCATGCCCGCCCCCGCCACAAACGCATAGTCCTGCATGAACGCGCCATCATACCGGCCGCCCGGTTGTGCCCCGCCCGGGCGCTGACCCGGCTTCAACCGATACGAAGACGTCATGCGGACAACCTTGCCATCCACCTCTGCCGTCAGGGCGTAAATGGGAAACCCGTCCGCCGCAAAACCGATCAGGGGCGACGCTTCGTTTGCCGACCAGCCCAGTTGCTGCATCAGACCCACGGGCAGGCCATGATAGTGATAGGCGCCAGACGGCTGAACATGGGCGTAATTGGCATCCAGACCCAGCGGCACCGCCCCGCCCAGCGCGTTATAGGTCCAGCCCGAGCGCGGATCGCCCTGCCAGAACTCGGCGGCGTTGGGATCAAAGGGTACACCGTTCACGGCCACGCCAAAGGACGCGCCGCGCGGCAGATCGCGGACCTGCCCGGCAGTTGGCCGCGCGGGCATTTCGAACCGGTAGGACTGCGCCGACACGCGGTGCGGGTTGCCGCGATTGGGAAAGGTCCCGATGGCGTGACCGGGCATCCCGTTCGAGGTGATGATGCGTGTGCCTCCGCGCACCTGCATGGACACCTGTGCCCCGCGCACGAACTGCCTTGCTGAACCCGGCGACACGGGCGCGGCATCGGTGGCGGTGTGCGCCCGCAATCGGGGCTGCGCGTCGCCGGATGCAACGCACCCGACAACGATGGACCCGGCCAGAACGAAAGACTTGATGGTTGAAACGGTAATGGGCATGACACTTCTCCTTGTTGCCAGGCCGTTCAAAACCCGGGGATGACGGTCACCGCCCCCTGCCCGGCCACCCCGAAATCCAGCATCAGCGTGAAGATCGACGGCGGCCCACCGGCAAAGGTCAACCGGGCGGACACCGCCACATCCTGCGCAAATCCGATAGACACCGGACCGTCAAAGCGGACATCCGCGCCCGGCGCCCACACATCGCTCAGCACCAGCGGCGCACCCAGCCCCGTGACAACCAGATCGACCTCAAGGGCGCGCCCCGCCCCTGCGGCTCGTTCAACCCGGGCGATCATGTCCGGGCCGTGGGGCCCGTCATGGGCCGCACCGGGCCATGCCACCAGACAGGCACAGACACCGGCCAGCGCAGCGCAGAATGGACGTATGAAACGGCTCATGATCCTGTAACGGAACAGGCCCGGGTTTCTGTCGCGATCCTCCAAATTTTTTGCAATCACGCCGTTTTTCCTCTTGCAGGGCACGCCCGGTATAAGTATCTCACGCCTCACCCAAGGAAGCGGGCGTAGCTCAGGGGTAGAGCATAACCTTGCCAAGGTTAGGGTCGGGCGTTCGAATCGCCTCGCCCGCTCCAACATTCTCCCACACGGGAGCACGAAAAAAAGACCGCCAGCGCTGGCGGTCTTTTTTTGTTTCTTCTCAAACACTCGCAGCAATTGACAAAACAGACGCAGGATTGTGAAAGATCGGGATCGGCGCCGTGTCTAGCCTGATTGACAGTTACCAACCTCACCGCGTCCCCCCCGAGGCTTGGATAACGCACTCAGATGTCCGGAAGGTCGAAATGCTGCTTGAACCCCAAATGTCGCACCCGGTGTCCCGCCGAAGCTTTGGCTTCGGACTTGGCGCGACAGCCTTGGCACTGACTGTCCCCCAAGGCGCCAGTTCGGCATCTCCAAACCGCCTTCGTATCGGCGACATCTCCGTGACCGCTCTGTCCGACGGTCACTTCGACCTGCCTCCGGCTGCATTCTCCCCGCAGCCGGAGGCGACCTCACCCCAGATGCAATATGTCGGGGCCAACGCGTGGCTGATCGAAACCGGAACCCGGCGCATGCTGGTTGACACCGGGTCGGGCAGCACCCTGCGCGGCAAGTATCCCGACACCGGCCACCTGCCCATGGCGCTGGCCCGGGCAGGCGTGATGCCGGACCAGATCACCGATATCCTGATCACCCACATGCACGCCGATCACATCGGTGGCCTGATGCACGGGGGGGCCGCGCGCTACCCCAACGCGATGCTGCATGTGTGCGAGGTCGAGTGGCGCTATTGGGCCGCCCCCGAACGGGCGCAACGGGTGGCCCCGGCCCAGCGCCCGCTGGCAAACCTGATTGCAGGGCTGATGGACCAGATGGCCTACCGGATCGCCGTGCACAATCCCAACGGCGACATCGGCCAGGGCATCTGGCTCGAGGCCGCCCCCGGGCACACGCCCGGACACCAGATCGTGCATGTGTCGTCCGGCACCGACAGCCTGCTGTTGCTGGGCGACGTGCTGATCTCGGGCCCGCTCCAATTTGCGCAGCCCGACATCCACTATGTGCTGGACAGCGACCCGGCACAGGCGGCCGCCACGCGCAGCGCGCTGTTTGACCGGATCGCGACAGATGATCTGGCCTTTGCGGCGACACACCTCCTCCATGGCGGGCCACACCGGCTGACGGCGCGCGCCGGCACGGGCTACCGCGCCGAAGAAATGCACGCGATCTGACCGCTGGCAGAAACAGTGCAAAATCCTGAAAGATAGTGTAAACAAAGGTTGACATATTGTTGGCTAACGGTTGCCCCACGCCCCGCTCGGACCAACCTTCACAACGAGGCCTCTGTCTTGCACGCGCATTCCTGTCTCCCCCAATCGACGACCGATCATGCCTACGACCGCATGTACGGGTCGCTCTACGCGAACTTCCCCCAGGTGGCGCGGCCCATCGGGACGCCCAGGTTCTCCATGATCAAGGTGCACCAGGATGCCCACGCCACGACGGACCCGGCGGTGCCGCAACTGGTGCTGCGGTCGCTGTCGCGCAGCGCGATGACGCACAACACGGTCGATTGCGGCGAAGGTGTCAAATCCCTCTCGACCGTGCCGGGCGGCTTTTACGTGGCCCCCGCCAATGCGATCGCGGATTGGCAAAGCGACGGCGCCCACGACATCTCCCTGTTGGCCATCCCCGAGGATTACGTGTCCAAACTCCTGCCTGCCCCCCCCTCTGCCACATCGACAAACCCACTCACGCCCATGCTGAACACACAACTCGTGGACCCCGCCCTCGACCACCTGATGGAACAGATCTGGGAGGCCAGCGTCGAAGACAACCGCGGCAACGCGCTCCAGGTCGACGGCATGCTGCTCTGCATCATCGGACGGCTCGTGGCGCACGCCGATGCCCGGTCAAAGGCCCAGAACAAGGCAACAGCGGCCAAGCCGCTGGACCCCGCGCGGCTGAAGCGGGTGATCGACTATATCGACGCGCGCCTGGACGAGGTGATCGCTATGCCGGATCTGGCGCGCGTGGCGTGCCTCTCGCAACACCACTTCGCCCGCGTGTTCCGGGCCGCCACGAACATGTCGCCGCACGCCTATGTCACGCACCGGCGCATCGAACGGGCACAGCACCTGCTGATCCGCACCGACACGCCACTGGTCCAGGTCGCGCTGATGTGTGGCTTTGGCACGCAGGCGCATTTTTCGACCGTGTTCAAAAAACATATCGGCGTCCCGCCCAAACGGTTCCGGATAGAACACAGTGGTCAGCGCAGGCTTGCGGCCGCGGCGGGCTAGAACACCTTGAACGTCATGGTGGTCAGCGACCGCTCGATCCCGTCGATGTCCAGCAGTTCGTCATTGATGTATTTGCCCACGTCCTGCCCCTCGGGGATATAGACCTTCATCATCAGGTCATAGTCACCCGAGGTCGAATACAGCTCGGAATGGATTTCGCGCAGCGCGATCTCTTCGGCGACCTTGTAGGTCGATCCGGGACGACAGCGGATCTGGATAAAGACGCAGGTGGTCATGGCGTGGCCTTTGCACAGCAGGAAGCGTGCCTCCGTAGTGGCACGTCTGCACAGGTCCCTGCAAGCGCTGCGGCACGCCCCTTGGCGCGGCGTACCCACCCGCCTATAGAGGCGCTCAACCACCCCTTTGCAGGAGGCGCGGCATGCGCAGCAGCACCCTCACCCGCACCACGGCGGAAACCGACATCTCGGTCACGCTCGACCTGGACGGCACCGGTCAATACGACAATGACACCGGCGTGGGCTTTTTCGACCACATGCTGGACCAGCTGGCACGCCACGCCCTGATCGACATGAAGGTGCGCTGCAAGGGCGACCTGCACATTGACGACCACCACACGGTCGAGGACGTGGGCATCGCCATCGGCCAGGCCCTGACCAGGGCGGTGGGCGACAAGACGGGCATCCGGCGCTACGGCGCGTGCCTGTTGCCCATGGACGACGCGCTGGTGCGCACGGCGCTTGACCTGTCGGGCCGCCCGTTCCTCGTGTGGAACGTGGACCTGCCCACACCCAAGATCGGCACATTCGATACGGAACTCGTGCGCGAGTTTTTCCAGGCCCTGTCGACCCATGGCGGCATCACGTTGCACGTGGACATGCTGCACGGGCTCAACAGCCACCACATTGCCGAGGCGGTGTTCAAATCCGTGGCACGGGCCCTGCGCACGGCACTCGAGGTTGATCCCCGCACAGCGGACGCCATCCCCTCGACCAAGGGCAGCCTATGAGCCTGACGGTTCTGATCGACTACGAAAGCGGCAACCTGCATTCGGCGGAAAAGGCGTTCGAACGCATGGCGCGCGAGGCGGACGCGGGCACCGTGGTGGTGACCTCGGACGCCGATGTCGTGGCGCGGGCCGACCGCATCGTGCTGCCCGGTGACGGGGCGTTCCCGGCCTGCGCCGCTGCCCTAGCCGCCTCTGGCGTTCAGGACGCGCTGATCGAGGCAGTCGAGGTCAGGGGCCGCCCCTTCCTCGGCATCTGCGTCGGCATGCAATTGATGGCGTCCCGGGGCCGCGAATATGCCGACACGCCCGGCCTCGGCTGGGTGGATGGCGAGGTGGTGCAGATCACGCCGTCCGATGCGACGCTGAAAGTCCCGCATATGGGCTGGAACGACCTGGTGCTGAATGCGGCGCATCCCGTCTTTGACGGCGTGGCGTCCGGCGATCACACCTATTTCGTGCATTCCTACCACTTCCAGGTGGCCGATCCGGCCCTGCGTCTGGCCCATGTGGACTACGGTGGCGATGTCACCGCCGTCGTGGGCCGCGACACCATGCTGGGGATGCAGTTCCACCCGGAAAAAAGCCAGGATGTGGGTCTGCGCATGATCCGCAATTTCCTGACCTGGGCGCCCTGACGGACAGGGCAAGGGGGCCCCGTCGCCGCGTGGCGGCAAGGCGCATTTCAAAGCGCCGCCTGCCGTTGTCGGGCAGTGTGCCATTCGCGTGGTTAAAATTGCCGAAACGCAGCGTGCGCCGCGCAAGCCCCTGACGACGCTTGCAAATCACAGATGCACTAAGAAACGGTTGGCCCATCGAACAGGCTGTCCCCGCGGGGACAAACCCCTGTCCCCACGGGGACAGCTACGTCCGCGCCGCCTTTTCAGCGATGCCGGAGGTGCCCTGACGGCGCGCCAGTTCCGCCATCACGTCCGACAGATCCACGTCCCGAGCAGCCAGCATCACCAGCAGGTGATACAGCACATCCGCCGCCTCTGATGTCAGCGCATCCTTGTCGTTCTTCACTGCCTCGATGATGGCCTCCACGGCCTCTTCCCCGAACTTCTCGGCGCATTTCTCCGGCCCCTTGGCCAGCAACTTGGCCGTCCATGAACTGTCGGGGTCCGCACCCTTGCGCGCCTCGATCGTGGCAAAAAGATCATCCAGGGTCATGTCAGCCTCATCGGGATACCTGCCGCAGCCATATGGGCCTTGGCCTGGGCAATGGTGAAATCCCCAAAGTGGAAGATCGACGCCGCAAGCACGGCGGATGCCCCCCCTTCGGTCACGCCGTCGACCAGGTGATCCAGCGTGCCGACGCCCCCGCTTGCGATGACGGGAACCGAGACAGCATCCGAAATGGCGCGCGTCAGCGGCAGGTTGAACCCGGCCCGCGTGCCGTCGCGGTCCATGGAGGTCAGCAGGATCTCTCCCGCCCCTTTCGCCGCCGCCGTCCGGGCAAACTCCACCGCGTCGATGCCCGTGGGCTTGCGCCCGCCATGGGTGAAGATGTCCCAGCGCCCCGGCGCGACCGTCTTGGCGTCGATGGCGCAGACGATGCACTGGCTGCCGAACTGATCCGCCGCGCGGGCCAGCACATCCGGGTCCGCGACCGCCGCCGAGTTGAACGACACCTTGTCGGCGCCTGCCAGCAGCAACGCGCGCACATCCGCAACCGTTCGCACACCCCCACCCACTGTCAGCGGGATAAAGCACTGCTCGGCCGTGCGCCGCACCAGATCGAACATGGTGCCCCGGTTTTCGTGGGTCGCGTGGATGTCCAGAAAACACAGCTCGTCCGCGCCGGCCGCATCATAGGCGCGCGCCGCCTCGACCGGGTCGCCGGCGTCAATCAGGTCGACGAAATTCACGCCCTTGACCACACGGCCATCAGCGACATCGAGACAGGGGATGATGCGCGTTTTCAACATGCGGCTCTGGTAGCGTGGATTGAGGGACGGGGAAAGGGGCTCCGCCCTTGGACCGGAGGTCGAGTTCATTATTATCAGGGGGCTCTGCCCTTCGACCAGAGGTCGAGTTCATTATCAGGGGGCTCCGCCCTTCGACCAGAGGTCGAGTTCATTATCAGGGGGCTCCGCCCTTCGACCAGAGGTCGGGTTCATTATTGGGGGGCTCTGCCCTTCGACCAGAGGTCGAGTTCATTATTATTGGGGGGCTCTGCCCCCAGGGCCTGCGGCCCCTCCCCCGGCATATTGTCTTGAACAATGAAGGGGAAGTTTGCCTATCACGGAAAGGTGCATGGCGTATGGTCGCCTGTGTGTCAGGTTTGGACTATTGCAAAACGGGAGACGCAAGATGCGGATTTTGATGGCTCTGATGACGAGCGTATTTTTGGCGGGAACAGCAATGGCAGGTGACAACGGGATCATCCGCAAGGAGGCCGCGGGCAGCGTGGTTGAGACGATGGACAAGTTGCAGGCCGCCCTTGAGGGCGCGGGCCTGACCATCTTTGCGCGCGTCGATCATGGCGCGGGCGCTCAGGGCGTGGGCGAAGATATCGGGGCGTCGCAGCTCTTGATCTTCGGCAACCCGAAACTGGGTACCCAGGCCATGCTGGACGACCGGACGGCGGCCCTGTTCCTGCCGATGAAGGTGGCCGTCTACGAGAACGAGAGCGGCGCGACCGTGATCGCCTACGAGGCGCCTGCCGAGATGCTGGGCCAGCTGGGCGGGATCGCGACGGATGCGGCCTATGTCCAGACCATGACCGGCGCGCTTGGCAAGTTTACGGACGGGGCCGCGCAATAGCGCCTAGCCGCGCCGCCATGCGATCAGGTCGCGCAGCGCGCACAGTGCCAGCGCCAAAAGGATCACGGCCCCAGCGGGGACCGTGATCAGCAAGAGCCAACCCATGACCCCCATGGCGTAGAGCGTGCCGCCCCAATCGACGCCGCCGATCACGCAAGGGGTCACGAACCCTTCGTGCAGGGTGCAATCGTAGGCATGTGCCACGGTTCCGGCGATGGCTGCGCTGACAAGGGGGGCGGCGCAGATCAGCAGGGCTGCGACCAGGCCTGCGTATTGCGCCCGGCGCGTCATGCCAGCGCGCGCAACGCCGCCTGAAGGTCGATGGCCCCGTCATAAAGCGCGCGGCCCGAGATGGCGCCCGAAATGACCTGGGTGTCCTTCAGCGCCTTGAGGTCTTCGAGAGACGATACGCCGCCGCTTGCGATGACGGGGATGCGGACCGCTTGCGCCAGCGCCCGGGTGGCGGGAATATTTGGCCCGCCCATGGCCCCGTCGCGGTTGATGTCGGTGTAGATGATCGCGGCCACGCCTGCGTCCTCGAACGACTTGGCAAGGTCGGTCGCGTCCACATCCGTTTCCGTGGCCCATCCCTTGGTCGCCACCTTGCCGCCGCGCGCATCGATGCCCACGGCCACGCAGCCGGGAAAGGCGCGCGCCGCGTCGCGCACGAGGTCGGGATTTTCCACCGCGACGGTGCCCAGGATGACCCGCGCGAGGCCCTTGGACAGCCACATCTCGATCGTGGCCATGTCGCGGATGCCGCCGCCCAACTGGGCCGGGACGTCGCATTGGGACAGGATCGCCTCGACCGGGGCGGCGTTGACCGGCGTGCCCGCAAAGGCGCCGTTGAGGTCCACCAGGTGCAACCAGGTGCAGCCGGCATCCACGAAGGCGCGGGCCTGTGCCGCTGGGTCTTCATTAAAGACCGTGACCTTCTCCATATCCCCGTGGACCAGCCGCACGGCTTGCCCGTCTTTGAGGTCGATGGCGGGATAAAGGATCATGGTACCGGACCTTTCACTGTCAGATCGCGTCGTCGCACGGTCCCGTGAGATTCGCAACGCGACCCAAGGTCATTCTTGCCAGAAGGCGCCCCGATGGCTCACAGTCCGGCCCATTACGGAGGAGACCACTCATGAAACATCTTATCGCGGCCGCATGCCTGACTGTCGTTGGCGCAGGAATGGCGCTGGCCGAACCCGTGGCCGGCACGTGGAAAACCGAAACCGGCGATGGCGGCGGGTACCTGCATGTCACCATCGCGCCCTGCGGATCGAATATCTGCGGCACAATCGCCAAGGTTTTCAACAGCGACGACACATCGTCCGAAGGCAAGCCGATCATCTGGGACATGAAGGCCAAGGGCAACGGCACCTATTCCGGCGGCAAGATCTGGGCCCCCGATGTCGACAAGACCTACCGGTCCAAGATGTCGCTGAACGGCAATGCGCTAAAAGTGTCGGGCTGTGTCGGCCCGATCTGCCGCGGGCAGACCTGGACGCGCGTGAACTGACCTGCCGATCAGGGCGGGATGAACACAGGCCCTGCGGCACTGCAGGGCCTGTTTTCGTTTTGGCGCGCGTACCGATCACGCAAACGCGATGCAACTGTCGGCCGCGTCCGTGCGTTTGTCCTGCATGACCTACTGCATCAAAACACCGCTTTCCGTCCTGACCGTCGCCATTTCCCTGATCGGGGCAAGTACGGCCATGGCCAACCCAACGGGTCTGTGGATGACAGAACCGGACCGCAAGGGCCAGACCGCCCATGTGCGTGCCCAACCCTGTGACAACGGGTTTTGCGGCACGATTGTCGACGTTTTCGGCCCGAACGGCCAGGCCGTCGATGCACCGACCATCGGCACCCGCGTGTTCTGGAACATGACGCCCGAGGGGGGCGGCACCTATGAAGGCCAGGCCTATGTCCCGGCGCATGATCGCAGCTATCGCGCGGAGATGGAATTGACGGGCAACCGCATGGAAGTGTCCGGGTGCCTGGGCCCGATCTGCCAATCGCAGACCTGGACGCGTGTTCAATAGCGCCCGCTACAGTTTGGACGAGATGATGCCGGTGTTGAACCCGCCCATCCGCAGCTCTCCGAACAGGCGCTGATATTCGATCTTGGGGCAGCGGTTCTGGATCACGGTCAGCCCGGCGGCGCGCGCCATTTGCGCGGCACCGTCATGTTCGACGCCGATTTGCATCCAGATGGTCCTGAGCGTGGGGATCTGCGCCATGGCCGTCTCCACGATCTCGGGTACGGCATCGGAGCGGCGGAAAATGTCGACCATGTCGACCGGGGCATCGATATCGTCGAACCCCGCGACGATCCGGCGCCCGAACAACATGTCCCCCGCATAGACCGGGTTGACCGGGATCACCGTATACCCCTTGAGCGACAGGTACCGCGCCACATAGTAGCTGGGCCGCACCGGATTGGTGGACACGCCCACAACCGCGATGGTCTTGGCGTTGGTCAGCACCTGTTTGAGGTGCGCATCTGTGTAGGATTCCGTCATACGCACCAGCTAGACAAAAAATCGCCCCGATCGCAAAGCGAAAGGGGCGAAAAGGTGCGGAACGAGGGACAGTGAATTAACCTGCAGGAGTTCCAAGCCTGCGGTTCACTTCTACAGATATGGTGGTCTGCTCACTGAAAAAGACCCTCTCGCAAACCTGTGAACGAACCCTTAATCGCGGCATTTGATCGGGTTGGGCGCACGCCTGTGTCAGTCAAAGATATCCTCAATGATATCAAAGGCGTCCTCGAACATGTCCTTCCAGCGCGACGTGCGTTTCTGGAATTTTTTCCGGGCGGATTTTGGCTGGCGCGGGCTTTGGATGGCCGATGGGCGCACCAGGTCGCGGTCGCCGGCCTGTTTTTTCTTCGGCAGCATCTTGAGGTCGTGCAGGGGCGCGCCGCACGTGGAACAGGCCAGTTCATGCCGGTCGCGCCCGCGCAGCACAAGCGCGGCGCGCGTGCCGCAATAGCAGCATGTGGCGATTTTCGTGGGGTGGGCGATGATCGCCTCCTATCCGTGGTCCTTGGAGGCATATAAGGCGATTGCCGCTGCATTTGAGACGTTGAGCGAGCCAAACCCGCCCGCCGCGTCGATTTTGACCAACGCATCGCAGGTTTCACGGGTTTTCTGGCGCAGACCGGGTCCTTCGGCCCCCAGCACCAGCGCGACGGCGCGGTCCTTTTGACCGTGCAGCGTGCTTTCGATCGTGTGCTCTGCCGCGCCGTCCAGCCCCAGCACGATGTACCCCATGCCCTGCAAGTCCACGATCGCATCCGCGAGGTTGCGGACGCGGATGTAGGGTTGCCGTTCCAGCGCGCCCGAGGCGGTCTTTGCAAGCGCGCCCGTTTCGGGGGCGGCATGGTGGCGCGTGCCAATGACGGCGGACGCGCCCAGCACTTCGGCAGAGCGCAGGATCGCGCCCACATTGTGCGGGTCGGTGACGCGGTCCAGAAGGATCAGCCGGGGCGCATCCGCCCCGATCGCGACATCCGCAAGGCTGCCCCAATCGAGCGGCTTGACCTCGAGCGCGGCGCCCTGGTGGACCGAACCGGGATCAATGGGCGGGTTGAACCTGCGCGGGTCGATCACATCAGCGGCGATGCCCGCGGTTTCGATCGCGTCCGCCAGTTTGTTCCGGGCGTTCAGCGTCACCATCAGCTGCAATTTCTCGCGGGCCGGGTTCAACAGCGCATCGCGCACCGCGTGCAGGCCAAAGAGCCAGACGGTTGTGGCGGCATCGGCCTTTTTCGCCTGCTCTTTCGCGACGACCCATTTGGGCTTTTTCATCTTGCGTCCCTTTGGTGGTGCGGGGGGATTTTGTGCCTTGACCCCTGATATGCGTCCCGGTAATCACGCGCTCACGCCACCCGGGCCTGAAGGTCCTAATGGCGTAGTGGGCGACAGGCCGCAAGGTGTGGCAGGGGACTGTAACTCCCTCGCGGAGACGCACGCCTGGTTCGATTCCAGGGTCGCCCACCATTTCTCTTTTCCGCGCATCCGCAAGATCGAACGGATTGGTCCGTCGCGTCGCACGGGGCTGAAAGACGCGCGCAGGGCGGCCCCTCTCGCGCATCGGCGGTGCCGATACGCTGCCGGAACTACGCGCGCCGCCGAAGGCGGCACGCTGGTACGGATGGGCTTGATTGACGTTACAACTTGCATCCGCACTCGCGCATCGGCATTTGCCGATACGCTGCCGGGGCGACGCGCGCCGCCCAAGGCGGCACGCTAGAAGGGGTTGTACAGCATCCGTTTGCCGCCCGAGATCACCGATGTGCCCGACTTGCGCGACTTCAGCAGCGGGAAAGGCAATATTTTTTGCGACATGAATGTCGTGCCGGACCAGGCCGAATTGCGCGGCTTCGGGTCCGACAGCAGCTTCCAGTGCAGCGCGCGCGATACCAGGTCGCGGTTGGCATTGGCGCGTGGGTTCATGTCGCTGGACAGGAACCGCGGGTGATGCGTCATCACGCTGAGGCCGATGAACAGGTCGCGGTCCATCTGTTCCGAGATGTGGCGGTTTTCCTCTGTCCCCGGCACGCGGGTCGAGGTGACGCTGTCTGCGGCCGTCATGGCGGCGCGGGCGGCACCGAACGGAGTGACCGGGGCGCGGACAACCATGAGGGCCATGTCACCTGACAATGCCCCGGCAAAGGCGTTGGCCGATGCCTCGTCCACGCGCGCCTCCATCAAGGTCTCGGCGCTGGTGCCTGCGGGAAACACATCCATCGTGTCCTCTGGAAATCCCTTCGATTGAAGGGTTGAGGTGATGCGCTTGGCGGTTGCGTCATCGGCGTAGAGCCGGGTGATTACGGTGGTCATTGTGCTGGTCGTCCTTCCGGTCGCTTGGGTTCGCGCCGGAGATGTCCGGCCGTTGGGTGCGCACTGTGGAACAACAGGCCCTCCGATGTCCCTTGGGACACAGGATAGCGTGAAGCGTCTGAATTTCGAGCCCGCGCGACGATGACCGGCAAGATGACGGCCAGCGCGGCGCAGAGGATAAGAATTTCCGATGAGAAAACAGCGAGATAGGGCGTAGCGCTGTCTGCGTCCTGCAGGGAGCGGACCAGGTCACGCACCACACCGCCAAAGGCGACCCCTGCCCCGGCCGCGGTGGCCTGTACCGCCCCCCACGCGCCAAGGGCCAGCCCCGTGCGGGACCGGGGCGCGGTCGACAATGTCGCCGTCAGCGTGCCGTGACCGAAAAGCCCCGCGCCCAGCCCCGTCAGGAAGACGCCGGTCACGAACAGGACCTGCGCATCGGACCATGCGGCCAGAATGATGGCGCCAAAGCCCGGAATGCCGGCGGCGAGCCCCAGACCCGCCACCGGCCACGGCCCTGTGCCGCGCGACATGGTGCGCGCGGCATAGCCGAAGCCAAGCAATGTGCCCAAGGCAAGCGTGGC
This sequence comes from uncultured Tateyamaria sp., assembly GCF_947503465.1. Classification (NCBI taxonomy): domain Bacteria; kingdom Pseudomonadati; phylum Pseudomonadota; class Alphaproteobacteria; order Rhodobacterales; family Roseobacteraceae; genus Tateyamaria; species uncultured Tateyamaria sp. Next base: position 1,019,686 of record NZ_CANNDN010000001.1, read on the forward strand.
TGTCAGCCGCGTCGTGTCGGCCACGGACAGGTGCAGGATCTGCCCGCCATAGGGTTCAAGCACGACATCGGCCATGCCGAATGCAAAAGTGCCCAAGGCGATGAGAACCAGCAGCCGCATGACCTGTGCCTGGGCGATGAAGTCGCGCCACGCGTCCGAGAAGCTGGGGCTTGGGGCAGGCACGTGCCCTTCGGGCGTGCGCACCCGCGCCTCTTGCTTCCACAGCGCGATGCCGTTCAGCAGGACCGTCAGGACGGCAACGCCCTGGATGCACTGGATCAGGCGGCCCGGCGTGTAGTTTTCCAGGATCAGGCCAAAGACCAGCGCCGACAGGACCATGCCAAACAGCAACATGACATACATCAGGCCCACGACCTTGGGGTGGTCCTGTTCCGGGACCAGATCGGTGGCCAGCGCCAGCCCCACGGTCTGCACGATATGCAGGCCCGCCCCCACCAGCAAAAAGGCCAGCCCGGCAGATGCAAGGCCAACCCAGCGCGGCGCATCCGCCGCCTCCTGGTAGCCGGAGAGGACCAGCAGCGCGAAGGGCATGATGGCAAAGCCGCCAAATTGCAGCAGCGTGCCACGATAGATGTAGGGAAAGCGTTTGAGGCCCAGCGCCGAGTGATGGGTATCGGACTTGTACCCCACCAGCGCGCGCAGCGGTGCAAAGAGCACCGGCAGCGAAATCATCAGGGCCACCAGGCTGGCCGGGACATTCAATTCGACGATCATGACGCGGTTGAGGGTGCCCACCAGCAGCACCAATGCCATGCCCACCGTGACCTGAAACAGGGACAGGCGCAGCAGCCGTGACAGCGGCACCGTTTCGGTCGCAACATCTGCAAAGGGCAGATATCGCGGCGCGAGGCGCGACAGCTTGTTCAAGGCAAAGGCGTGGTATTTGAACATCGCGTCAGGGGGCCGTCGCATGGACGGCATCCAAAAAGGAAGGGATCAGCCGATGCGGGAAACCGCACCGGCCCAAGAGCGCACTGTATATAGCCCCGTTACTTTTCGGGGAGGAGGTGCGTTGCCCGCGCCTCTTGATCGGGTTTGAGCGTGGCCAGGGCCGTGCTGCCATCCGGCATTTCGACCATGATGACTTGGGCGCCATCATCGGTCGTTCCGGTCAGGTACGACGCCTTCTGGATCGCCTTGTCGGTCGATGCGTCAAGCGCCGCAGTCGCGCCCGAGCCCAGCTCTTGTCCCGACAGGAAGTCGGACACCCAGGTCGTGTTGCTTAGAACCGCAACATGTACCGCGAAAGAACCGACCGCGACGGCGCTGAGAAACAGCGGAACGCCAACGGTTGGCTTCACGACAAGCCACATTTTCGAGTTGTTCATGACGTGTCCCCCTTACCCGAGCCAGGGCGTTGTGATCGCCACCAGGATGTGAGCAAGAAGGGCAATCACGCCGAAAACGCGCGTGCCGTCAATGAGATAGCTGTGGACTTCCTCAGCTTCTCTCAGGGTCAGGCCGGTTGGCCATACCTTATCAGGATCATCAGACATCAAGTGCCTCCATGTCGATGGCCGTTACTTCCAATTCAACGCCAAAGATCATGAATTCATGTGTTCGAGCGCTCTTGCTGGCGGGGTCCCAACGGCCAAGGAGGAACCCAGCCAGTGTCAATGTGTCACACTAAACTGACACAATCAATGTACTGATTGCGTTACACCTCGCGCAATCGACCCCGGATTTGCCCCCAAGACCATGGGCAACACCACCAGTGCTATCCGTATGTTTGCAGAAAATTGCGCCTTTTTCGGCGGTTAGCCTTCGGCAGCATGTGCCCGGGCCGATGCGGGCGACAGGTGACATTTGTGTGGAAGATCGGCAGGTTCACGCGAAATTTGATCGCCCAGCCGCGACATCCGCTGCCGCATGGCACGCCCGCCGGGCCGGACGCAGCCCCGATCACGACTTGTCCTGCGTCAAGATTCGGCAGTTTTGTGCATATGGCGCGCGGTGCCGCTAGGACCTGCGCCCGGACGCGACCCGGGGCACAAGCGCCCGCACCAGATCGGCCATGTGCAACTGCCCGACCACGGTATCACCTTCGCACACGCGGTAGGTGTGGTTGGTGTCCCCGTCCGACAGCGCGATCACGTCTTCCAGCGTCGCGGTGGCGGCCACGTCGCCCTGGCAGGTCTGACCGTCATGGGCGGTCATCACCGACCGGACCCGCAGCACGCGGGCGCGGTTGATGTCGCTGACAAAGTCTTCGATATAGGGGTCGGCGGGGCGCAGCAGGATGCCCTGCGGCTCGCCCTGTTGCACCACGGCGCCATCCTTGAGGATCACGAGGTGGTCGGCCAGTTTCAGCGCCTCGTCCAGATCATGGGTGATAAAGACGATGGTCTTGTGCAGTTCCTTTTGCAGTTCCAGCAGCAGGTTCTGCATGTCGGTCCGGATCAGCGGGTCGAGGGCCGAGAACGCCTCGTCCATCAGCATGATGTCGGTGTTGGCGGTCAGCGCGCGGGCGATGCCGACGCGCTGCTGCATCCCGCCCGACAGTTGCGAGGGATAGCGATCCTCGAACCCTTCAAGCCCCACGCGCGCCAGCCATTTGCGCCCCTCGCTGTCGCAGGTGGCCTTGTCCGCGCCCTGCACGCTCAGCGGCAGCTGCGCGTTTTCCAGCACCGTCTTGTGCGGCAACAGGGCGAATTTCTGGAACACCATCGACATCTGTTTCTGGCGCAAGCTGCGCAGCGCGCCCTGCCCCAGCGTCATCACGTCCTGCCCATCGACAAGGATTTCGCCCGCCGACGGGTCGATCAGGCGGTTCAGGTGCCGGATCAGCGTCGACTTGCCCGATCCCGACAGGCCCATGATCACCGTGATCTCGCCCGGCTGCATGTCGACGTTGATGTCGCGCAGGCCCAGCACGTGTTTGTGGCGTTCCAGCAGCGTGCCCTTGTCCATGCCTGCCTTCACATGGCGGACCATGGCCGCATCGTCGGGACCAAATATCTTGTAGAGCCCGCGCAGGGACACCTTGGCGGTCATCGTCAATGCTCCTTCCGGCCGGTGTCGACACGGGCCAGGGCCGCCTTGGACACCCGGTCAAGGATCACGGCCAGCAGCACGATCCCCAGACCCGCGACAATCCCCACGCCCAGTTCCAGGTTGCGGATGCCGCGCAGGACCAGCACGCCAAGGCCGGGGGCGGACACGAGGGACGCGATCACCACCATCGCAAGGCTCATCATGATGGTCTGGTTCACGCCCGCCATGATGTTGGGCAGGGCCAGCGGCAACTCCACGCGGCTGAGTTTTTGCCATGCGGTCAGGCCAAAGGCGTTGGCCGCCTCGATCACGTCGCGGTCCACGAGGCGGATGCCCAGATCGGTCAACCGGATCACCGGCACGATGGCGTAAAGGATGATGGCAATGCCATAAAGCTTTGATTCCGTGACGGAAAACAGAAAGATCAGCGGGATGAGATAGACGAAGGTCGGCAGGGTCTGCAACAGGTCGAGGATGGGCACTATGGTGCGTTGGGCGGTGTCGGATTTCGACATGCCGATGCCGATGGGCACGCCCAGCAGGACCGACAGCCCGGTGCAGACAAAGACGATGGCCAGCGTCTGCATCGCGACCTCGTAATGGTCGATGAACCCGAAGAACAGCAGCACGGCGGCCACGAACCCGGTCACGGATTTCGACCGGCTCACCCAGTAACTCAGCAGCAACAACGCGGGGATCATGACCCACCACGGCGCGCTCTCGAACACCCAGAGCGTGCCGTCCAGCATCCACGACAGCGGTTGCGTGATGGGATCTAGGGCGAATTTCAGCTCGGACCGGATCGACAGGAACCCCTGTTCAATCCCGGCGGTCAGATCGCGGGTCTGGCCGATGCGCCCGCAGGCCTCGTGCAGCACGTCCAGCGATGGGAAGGGCAAGCCGCCCGTCTCTGCCGCCGCGTCGTCGCCGCCCGCCTGGGCCAGAAGTTGCGCCATGGACAGGGGCGCGTCTTCCTTGCCCACATCGCACCAGTCGCGCAGGCCAAGGCCGTCAATCACCCCGTCATAGGCTGCCATGTCGTCCCCTCACGTTTCTTGATCTTGCGCCCGGCGGGGCGAGGTGCGCCGGGGTCAGCCCCCGGCGCGCGCCTTATTGCAGCAGGGCCGACAGGTTGCCGCGCGCGTCGTCGTTCAGCCAGCTGCCCCAGACATCCTTGTAGGTCGTCAGGAAATAGACAGCCGCCTCTTCGTTGGACGCCTCGTTGGCCTCCTGCCAGGCCAGAACCTCGCCCATCTGGGCGTTGGTGAAGGTCAGGTTCTGCATCAGGGCGGCCGCTTCGGGTTCGCGGTCGACAAAGGTCTGGGTCGCCGCCGTCACCACGTTCGACACCGGATAGGACGACAGGCCGGGTGTGGCGCAGTCTTCCAGACCGTTGCAGGTGTGGGTGTCGGCGTCATAGGCGGGCATGTCGACCTGCACCATCGGGTACTTGCCCAGAACGGATGTGGGCGCCCAGTAGTAGCCGAACCACGGCTCCTTCGCCTCGTAGGCGGCGGCAATCGCGGTGGCGAGGGTTTCGCCCGACCCGTGCTGGAAGCGTTCGACGCCCGCATCGGCCAGCCCTGCGGCCTTGAAGTTGTTGTGGTTGGTGATGTCACAGCCCCAGCCCGACGGGCAATCGTGGAACCGGCCCCCGACCAGCTGCGGGTTGGCCTTGATCCCTTCAAGCGTTTTCAGCTCGGGGTGTGCTTCGGCCAGGTAATCGGGGATCCACCAGGCCTCGACCCCGCCATCGGACAGGACCTTGGACATCTCGACCAGCTTGCCCTCGTCGCGCAACTCTTCGTAGACCTCGGTATAGCTGGTCCACAGTTCGGTCAGGATGTCAGGTTCGCCCGTTTCGGCCACGGACGCCATGGCGGGCACGGTGGTGGTGGGCACGACGGTGACGGAACAGCCATAGCCCTGCTCCAGCAGGAACTTGGCGACGTTGGTCACGACGGCGGCGGACGCCCAGTCCATTTCGGTGATCGACACCTCGCCACAGTCGGCGGCGGCGATGGACGCAACGGACGTGCCCATCATCAAAGTGGCGGCAAATGCGAGTTTTTTCATGTGTTTGCTCCCTGTTCTGGCGGCATTTTCGCAGAATATGGCCCAAGTGATAGACCCAAACGGGCCGGAACTTACAGTCCAATTTCGATCCGGGCCGCAGGATATCGGCGGGACGACGCGCGGGGCCGATCACAATTTCGCACTGTCACGCACAATGGACAGTTTTGACTTGGGTCTGACGCGGTCGGCTTGTTAGGATCATCCCGGAACGACCGAAGCCGCAAGGAAGACACGACATGGACGTGGCACAGGCCCTCGTGATGGCACTGCAAACATGGGGGATGATCGGCGCGCTTGTGGCCGCCGTTTTCCTGACGATCGGAATTGACCGCATCGACGAAGACGCGCGCGGCGCTTATATCTTTCGCCCGCTGCTGATCCCCGGCGTGTTGCTGATCTGGCCCCTTGTGCTGTGGCGCTGGTGGCAGATCGAAACAGAACGCGCCGCCTGGGCCGCCCGCTATCGTCCGGTCCGCGCCTCTTATGGTCTGGCCGTCGCGCTGATGAGCATCGGCATCGTCGTCATCGTGATCACCGGCCTGAGCGTGCGCCAGACCTGGCCCGCCGACGCAGCCCCTGTGCAATTGTCCGAAGGGGCCAGCCAATGAGCGTCAAGTACATCCCCGTTCAGTGGAACCCGAACAAATGGATCTATGATGCCGTGATGCTGGCGGGTGTGGCCGCGTTCCTGTGGGTGTTCCTGTACCTGACCCCCGGTGTGCTCAGCCACGAGCGCCCGATCAACCCGCAAATCCACAATGCCCGCGCCTTTGGCGCCTGTGCCTTTGTCATGCTGACCGTGATCCTGTGCATCGGCCCCGCCGCGCGGCTGGACCCGCGGTTCCTGCCCCTGCTCTACAATCGGCGCCATTTCGGTGTGATGACGGCCTTTGTCGCGCTGACCCATGCGGGCTACATCCTGAACTGGTACTTCAATTTCTCCAGTTCCGACAAATATGTTGGCCTGCTCTATGCCAATTCCAGCTTTGGGCAGATCGCCGGATTTCCTTTTGAACTGTTTGGCATCTTTGCGTTGGTTTGCCTGCTGATCCTGGCGGCGACATCCCATGACTTCTGGCTGAAATTCCTGACACCGCCGGTGTGGAAGCGGCTGCATTACCTGATCTATGCCGCCTATTTCTCGGTCGCGGCGCATGTGTCGCTGGGCATCCTGCAGGACCAGCAGAACCACGTGTTCACCGCGCTGTTCATCGCGGGTGCGGGTGTCGTGATCGTTCTGCACCTGGCCGCATGGTGGCAAGAACGGGCCGAGGCCGCCGCCAAGGATGGCGCCTGGGCCGAGGTGGCCCGTGTGGGCGATTTCCGCGAAGGCTTTGCCAAGATCGCCAAGCTGGCCAGCGGCGACCGCGTGGCCGTCTACCTGATGGAGGGCAAGCTGAGCGCCATTTCCAATGCCTGCGCCCACCAGAACGGGCCGTTGGGCGAGGGCAGGATCATCGACTGTCTTGTGACCTGTCCGTGGCACGGGTTCCAGTATGATGTGCGCACGGGCCGCTCGCCTGCGCCCTTCACCGAAAAGGTGCCCACCTACCGCGTCCGCATCGTGGACGGCATGGTCGAAGTGCATCCCGACGCCAACCCGCCCGGCACCTATGTCGAGCCTGTGCCCCTGCCAGCCCCGGCCCCCGAGCCGCCCGAGGAAGGAGCCCCGGCATGAGCGAGAAACCGTTTTTCGTCGGCTACGCCCCCGCGCCCGGTCCGCTGCGGACTTTTCTGATCACCGCCTGTGCGCTGCTGATCGCGGGCCTTGGGGCTGCGGGCTTTCTGATGGGTGCCACCCAGGACGACCCCGGCCCGGGCGCCTTCCGCTTTGACTATGGCCGCCAGACGGTGACGGGCGTAGTCGAGATGACCCCGTATCCCGTCATCCACGTGGTCGAGGGCAATGACCGGATCAAACCGGGCGACAGTTTCATGATGACGGCGGGTGGCAAATCCGGCGTCGATGGCCGTGCCATGCCGCTTGACGGGCAACTGGCGCAGGTGTCGGGTATCGTGCTGGAGCGCGGCGACCTTTACATGATGCAGCTGCGCGGGGGCCGGAACGGCATTCAGGCCGCCGAGGGAGACGCGCCCGAGATCGTGCCGGAACCGAAAGGGCGCTGGCAACTGACGGGCGAGATTTGCGACGGCAAATGCCTGGCCGGGGCCATGCGCCCGGGCCGTGGCCTTGCCCACAAGGCCTGCGCCAACCTGTGCCTGCTGGGCGACGTGCCGCCCATCTTCGTGTCGACCCAGCCTGTCATGGGCGAGGAATTCCTGCTGGTCATCGGCCCGGACGGCACGCGCCTGCCGCGCGAGGCCTATGATTACGTGGCCCAGTTCATCACCGCCGAGGGCGAGATCACCAAACATGGCGACCTGCTGATCTGGGAGATTGACGTGGACAGCATCGAGGTGACGGAATGAAACGCATCCTCTGGCTGGTCATTGCCGCCCTTGCCGCCGCGATCCTCTTCTATGTCTCGCGGTTCTGGTATCTGCGGCTCTGGCCGCGCGACGGCCTTTTCGGCATCGACGCGCTGCGGCCCCAGGGCGGTCTTGTGGGCCAATGGCTGCGCGGCACGGATTTCGCCCCGTTCGAACTGCTGATCTGGGCCATCGGCGCGTTCTTGATCCTGACGGTCCTGCAAAAACTGTACGATCTGCTGAACCCACCGCCAGAATGACCGATCTTCGGTCTTTTGCGATACACGCCTGCCGCGTATAGTGCCGCAAAACCGCGAAAACGCAGACCTACAGGCACCCATGGCACGCAAGACCAAGAAAACGGCCCCCAAGACGTTCAACATCGCCCTTGTCGGGCAAGCGGGGCGATTGGGGTACGAGGCCCTGTTGTTCATGGCGTCGCTGCGCGCCAAAAGCCCCGGGTTCAAGGGTCGCATCCTGATTGCCGAACCGCAGCCCGGCCCGCTCTGGCCCAAGGACCCGCGCATGTCGGGTGATGTACGGGACGCGCTGACTGCCCTTGGCGCTGAAATCGTGCCGTTCCACAACCGGCATTTCGGCGACGCCTATCCCTATGGCAACAAGATCGAGATGCTGACGGCCCTGCCCAAGGGCGCACCGTTTGTGTTCTTCGACAGTGACACGCTGGTGCTGGGCGATCTGGCCAAGGTGCCGTTTGACTTTGACTATCCCTCTGCGTCGCTGCGGCGCGAAGGCACCTGGCCGCAGATCGAGCTGTATGGCCCGGGCTATACCGAAATCTGGAAGTCGCTGTATGACCGTTTCGATCTGGATTTCGAAAGCAGCCTGGACCTGTCCGAACCCGACGAATACTGGCAGCGCTACCTGTACTTCAACGCGGGTTTCTTCTTTGGCGCCTGCCCGCATGCCTTTGGTGAACGGTTTCTCCACTACGCCCTGTCCATCCGCGACGACGCCCCGGGCCCGTTGGTGTGCCAATCGCTGGACCCCTGGCTGGACCAGGTGGCGCTGCCCCTGGTGATCCATGGACTGGGCGGCGGGCGCGACAGTGCCGTCCATGGCCATCTGGATGGGGATGTGACCTGCCACTACCGCTTCTTCCCGCTGCTTTACGCCCGCGAAAGCGAGGCGGTCATCGCCACGCTGGAAGAGGTTACCGCCCCCAACAAGATCAAGAAGGTGCTCAAGGGCTATGACCCGATCAAGCGCATGGTGTTCCAGGGGCGCGGGGCCAAGGTGCGGGCGCTGTTTGACCAGGACGACATGCCGCGCCGCGAACAGGCCATCCGCAACCGGATCAAGTCCAACGGGTTCTGGATGCGCTGACGCCCCCCGTGACGCTGCGTCATCGGGACGCGATGACCATTTTGAGACGTTTGAGGTCGTTTTTCCCCTTACGCTAGGGCACGCCGGTTATTATTTGACCAGTCAATAAAACTTCAACCCCAACATTCGAAAGACTGAGATGCCACAGTCCATGGAACGTTTTTTGACGCAACTTTCGCACGCCTTCTGCAACGACGCGCTTTTGCAGTTGGCGCAGAATTTCACCTATCCCCTGCCGCTTTACACGGAAGGCGAATTGTTGGTCTTTGGCGCGCCCAGCGCGCTGGTCGAGGCGCTGTCGCATTATCGCGACGCCGCCCGCAAGGCCGACATCACCCGCATCACGCCGCGGGTCATCGCATCGGGGCTACCGCACAAGGGGTACTCGAACCTGTGGGTGGAATGGGACCATTTCGACAGCGCCGACCGCCTGATCTGCAGCAGTCAGGTCCGCTATGCGGTGTTTCAGGACAAGATGGCGCTGTCGCCCAGGATCGAAATGATCGACTACAAGGCACTTGGGTTCCCGGAAGTGTCCGACGCCCTGCCCCTGATGAAGTCCGCGTGAGGGCGCACCCTGCCCTTGCCCCCCTCGGCGCCATTGCCTAACCATGCAGGCAATGACAGTGACCCGGCGCATCCCGCGCGCCGCAGGTGGGAGAGACAGACATGACCGACGGCCCCAAATACGGCTTTGACACCCTTCAAATTCACGCGGGCGCCCGGCCCGACCCGGCCACGGGCGCGCGCCAGACGCCGATCTACCAGTCGACCGCCTTTGTCTTTCGCGATGCCGAACACGCCGCCGCGCTCTTCAACCTGCAAGAGGTTGGCTACATCTACTCGCGCCTGACCAACCCGACGGTGGCAGTGTTGCAGGAACGTGTCGCCACGCTCGAAGGGGGCGTCGGTGCCGTCTGTTGTTCGTCGGGCCATGCGGCCCAGATCATGGCGCTGTTTCCCCTGATGGCGCCGGGCCTGAACGTGGTGGTGTCCACCCGTCTTTATGGCGGCACGGTCACGCAGTTCAGCCAGACCATCAAACGCTTCGGCTGGGAGGCGACCTTTGTCGATTTCGACGATCTGGACGCGGTGAAAGCGGCGATTGATGACAACACCCGCGCCGTGTTCTGCGAGGCCATCGCGAATCCCGGCGGCTACATCACCGATCTCGACGCGATTTCGGCGATCGCGGATGCTGCCGAAATCCCGCTGATCGTCGACAACACGTCCGCCACGCCGTACCTGTGCCGCCCCATTGAACACGGGGCCACGCTGGTGGTGCATTCGACCACCAAGTACCTGACCGGCAACGGCACTGTCACCGGCGGCGTGGTCGTGGACAGCGGCACCTTCGACTGGTCCGCCAATGACAAGTTCCCGTCGCTCAGCGCACCCGAGCCCGCCTATCACGGCCTCAAGTTTCACGAGGCATTCGGTCCGCTGGCCTTCACCTTCCACGGCATCGCCATCGGTCTGCGCGATCTGGGCATGACGATGAACCCGCAAGCGGCGCATTACACGCTGATGGGCACCGAAACCCTGTCGCTGCGCATGGACCGGCATGTGGAAAACGCGGTCAGGATCGCCGAATGGCTGGAGAAGGATGACCGCGTTGACTACGTCACCTATGCGGGCCTCAAATCCTCGCCCTACTATGACCGGGTGGCCAAGATCTGCCCCCGTGGCGCGGGTGGGCTGTTCACCTTCGCGGTCAAGGGCGGCTATGACGCCTGCGTCAAGCTGGTGAACGCGCTCGAGATCTTCAGCCACGTGGCGAACCTGGGCGACGCACGGTCCCTGATCATCCACTCGGCGTCCACAACGCACCGGCAATTGACGGTGGACCAGCAACGCGCCGCAGGGGCCGCGCCAGAGGTGGTCCGGGTGTCCATCGGGATCGAGGACGCCGACGACCTGATCGCCGACCTTGACCAGGCGCTGTCCAAAGCGGTGAGCTGAGCCGTTTCAGACCGGGCGCAGGGTCAGACACCTGCGCCCGCAATGGGGCAAAGCCCCTCCAATCTGTCGTCGCGCAGCGGCCTTTGCATCACGGCTCCAGCGCGAACTCCATCGACACCGTGGCGCGGATCGTCACCTCACCCGCTGCAATCGGCACATCCGCCGCACGCGCGGCAAACAGCTCGGGACGCGGGCCACCCGCGCCCCCTTCGCTCAACCTCAGCACCGGACCCAGGGTCAGGCCCGCCGCCGCACTCAACTGTTGCGCCTTCTCCAGCGCCTCCCGCACTGCCGCCGCACGCGCCTCCGCCTCGGCCGCGCTCGGGTCCTGCACCTGAAAGGACAGACCGTTGAACGTGTTGGCGCCCGCGTCCAGCACCTTGTCCAGCACCGCGCCCAACCCGTCCAGATCGCGCACCCGCACCGTCACCATGGTGCGCGCCTCAAACCCCGTGATCGTGCGCGGCCCGCTCGCGCGCGTGTCCCAGACCGGCCCGACACTCAGTTGCGACGTCTGGATATCCCGCGCCGCAACGCCTTCGCCCCCCAGCACGTCAATCAACGCCCTAGCATCCGCACCGACCTTGGCCATCGCCGCCCCGGCGGTCTTGTCCACATGCACAACACCCAAAGAGATCACGGCCATGTCCGGCACAACCGCCACCTGCCCTGCGCCCGACACCGACAGGACAGGCGGGGCGGTCTCGGCCCAGGCCCACCCAACCAGCAAAGTCCACGCAATTGCACTGAATACGATCCGCCTCATGGCACGCTCCCTGTCCAAGATGCCCCCACAGTGCCTTTGGCTGCGACGACGGTACACCCCCATCACACGGCTTTTTCTTTGCATGGGCAAAGACCTGCTTTATTCTTTGCCTAACCACTCTTTGTGTTCCGTTTGGGGCATCCACTTGCTATGGGCCGATCATGAAGCCTGAATTCGCGCTTTCCTTGTCATTCGACGGGATCCGTCTGCTGCACCGCGCGGCAGGGGGCTGGCACGCGGTTGGATCGGTGGATGTCGGGACGGCCAACCTGAACAAGGACCTCGGTGCCCTGCGCAAAAAGGCGCACGCGGTGAAGACCAAGCGGGTGCGGACCAAGCTGATCATTCCCGATGACCAGATCAAGTACCTGACCATCGACACCGGCGACGTGGACGACGACGCCCGCCGCGACGCGGCGCGGATCGCCCTGGATGGCGCAACGCCCTATCCCGTGGACGCGCTGGCCTTCGACATCTCGACCGAAGGGGCCAGGACGCATATCGCCGCCGTCGCCCGCGAAACCCTGACCGAGGCCGAAGCCTTTGCCGTGGAACATAAATTCCATCCGGTCAGTTTCGTGGCGGCGCCGGAGGGTGACGGGTTCCTGGGCGAGCCGTTCTTTGGCCAGACGGCATATGCCGTCAATGTTCTGCCTGACGGCGCCAAGGTCGAACCCGATGGCATCCGCGTCGTGGTCGTCGCGCCACCAGACCCGGATCCCGAACCGGCCGAGACAGCGGAGACATCCGAAAGCGAACCGCAAAAGGACGCGGCCCCGGCACCGGACCCCGCCCAGGACGCGACACCGGCGGCACAGCCGGACGCCGCACCACGTCCGAAGCCGCAACTCCTTGAGAACCCGGTTGAGCCCGATCTCGCGGCCAAACCGGACGCAACGCCGGACGCGGCCCCCAAGGACGACGAACAGCCCGACAGTGGCCCCGCCGCCCCGGACCAGGACCCGGACACCGACCCGGACCCGGCAGAGGATGTGGACGGTTCGGCCCTGATGGGCTTTGCCACGCGGCGGCGCGCCAATGGGGGCACGGCCGCGCCCTTGGGCGGCGTCACACGCGATCCACCCGCCAGGAAACCTGCCGCGCGTCTGACAGTCGGCGATGCGCCGGCGGATGCCGACACGCCCACGCCCGTCCTCAATCCGCAACAGGCCGCCGCCGAAAGCCTGCGCGCGGCCCCGCCGATTGCCGCACTTCCCGACGATCCGGTCCCGCCCCCGGTGGACAAGCCGGCGGACAAGGGGGGCTTCCTGTCGCGGCGCAAACCCAAACGGGTGCCGCCAGCGCCGCCCGCAGCCTCGGGCGCCCGCGCCGCGCGCACCGCGCAACCGGCCCCTGCCACCGGCGCCACGGCTGCCGAAGCGCAGCGGATGACCGTGTTCGGTGCACGCGCCGATGTGCAGGTCGGTGGCAAACCGCGCTTTCTGGGCCTGATCCTGACGGCCATCCTGCTGGTCTTTCTGGCCGGTGTGGCCGCCTGGGCGTCCGTCTTCCTGGATGACGGGCTGGCCAAGCTGTTTCCAAAGCGCGAACGCACGCTGGCCTCGACCCTGCCTGCGGATGCCGTGGACGCGCTGGCCGAAGACGTGGGCGCGACAATCGACCTTGAACCGACCGGCGACAGCGGAGACGAATTGATCGTCGCCTCGCTGAATGAAGGGCTGAGCGACGGGCTGACGGCCGAAGACGCCGCCGTTCTGGACGCGCTGCGCGACCCGCAACCGGACCCCGCCGCCCAACAGGAACTGGACAAGGCCGCGCTCGAAGCACGCTATGCCGTCACCGGCATCTGGCCCCGCGCGCCACAGACACCGCCGCCGCCCACGGACCTGATCCAGCTGGAAGACCTCTATATCACCGGCATCGATCCGATCAGCCCCGCGCTGGATGCCATCGCCCTGCCGGGCGCGGACAGCTTTCTGACCGATGTCGCCCTGCCCGACGTGACCTCGCCCCCGGCGGCGGGCACGAATTTCGCCTTTGACGAAAACGGGCGCATCGTGCCCACCGAGGACGGCGCGCTCAGCCCCGATGGGTTCACCGTGTTCCTGGGCCGCCCGCCCGTGGAACCACCCGCAGATGCACGCCAGCAGGCCGAAGAGACCCCGGACACGCAAACGGTCCCCGATGCGGCAACCCGGCAATTGGCGGCACAGCGCCCGCGCGCGCGGCCTGCGGACCTTGTTGAACAGAATGAACGCGCCACCCTGGGCGGTCTGTCCCGATCGGAACTGGCACTGTTGCGGCCGCGCCTGCGCCCCGCCGCCCCGCAAGAGGCCGAAGTGCCGCAGGACGTGGACGAACCTGACCTGGCAGAGGCCGAAGCCGCCGCCACGATCAGCCCGCTGGCGGCCGCGCAATCCTACCGGCCCCAGACCCGGCCCGGCAACTTCGACCGGATTGTCGCCCGCGCCAGCCGCGCAGAGCCCACGCCTGCGCGTGTGGCAGCCGTTGCGCCGCGCACGGTAACGCCGTCAATCCCGTCATCGGCGTCCGTCGCGCGCGAAGCCACCGTGCGCAACGCCATCAACCTCAGCCGCGTGAACCTGATCGGGGTCTACGGCACGCCGTCCAACCGCCGCGCGCTGGTGCGGTTGAAGAACGGACGCTACCAAAAGGTGAAGGTGGGTGACCGGTTTGATGGCGGACGGGTGTCGGCCATCGGCGACAGCGAATTGCGCTATCAAAAGGGCAACCGGAACGTCGTACTCAAGATGCCCAGCGGGTGACACCTGCACGCCCCCCGGCGCGCATCACACCGTCGGGTGCGCATCCCCTGCGCGCCATGCGCGGGACGGTCTGCAAAATCGGTGCGCAATAAATGCGCACCCTACGCCCCCCCGCGCATCACTCCGTAGGGTGCGCATTCACTGCGCACCACCACGCCCATCTCACCACGCCCATCTCACCACGCCCATCTCACCACGACGACAAAATCACTCCGCCGCCAATTCCCCACTGTTGATCTGCTCCTGTTCGATGCTCTCGAACAGCGCCTTGAAATTCCCCTCGCCAAACCCGTCATCGCCCTTGCGCTGTATGAACTCGAAGAAAATCGGCCCGATCACGGTTTTCGAGAAGATCTGCAACAGGATCTTGGTCTCGCCCCCATCCACAACGCCTTCGCCATCAATCAGGATGCCGTGGCGCTTCATCCGGTCAATGGGCTCGTCATGGCCCGCAACCCGCTCTTTCGACAGGTCATAATAGGTGTCCGGCGGGCCCGGCATGAATTTCAGCCCATTGTCCGCAATCGCATCCGTACTGTCATAGAGGTCATCAGACCCCACCGCGATGTGCTGGATGCCCTCGCCATTGTACTTCTTCAGATACGCCACGATCTGCCCCGTCTCGCCCCGGTCCTCGTTGATCGGAATGCGGATACGGCCACAGGGCGACGTCAACGCGCGGCTGAACAGCCCCGTAAACTTGCCCGCGATGTCAAAGAACCGGATTTCGCGAAAGTTGAACAGATCGCCATAGAACCGGAACCACGTGTCCATGTTCCCCTTGTGCACATTATGCGTCAGGTGATCGAGGTAGAAGAACCCGACGCCGCGCGGCTTTGACTGGGCCAGCCAGTCGTATTCATCGTTATAGGGCGAGGTGTCGTAATACTGATCCACAAAGTAGATCAGGCTGCCCCCGATCCCGTAGATCGCGGGCACATCCAGCACCTTGCCATCGCCCTCATAGGGCTTGGCCCCCAACTGCACCGCCCGCTCGAACGCGTGGTCCGCATCCACGACGCGCCATCCCATGGACGGCGCACAGGGCCCGTGTGCATCGGCGAACCGCGCCCCGAAACTGCCCGCCTCGGCATTCAGGACATAGGTGACGTCCCCCTGCTGCCACAGCTCGATATCCTTGGTCTTGTGCCGCGCCACCTTCTGATAGCCCATGCGCGCAAAGAGCGCGCGCAATTCCTCCGGCTCGGGATGCGCGAACTCGACGAATTCAAACCCGTCCGTGCCTGCCGGATTGTCGGCGGTGATGACAGATTTCGGTGCGCTGTGCGGGAACGGGCCCATGGGACATCCTCCTTGAGACGGGGTTGCACCTGATATGGGGCCTGATCCGCGCGGTGACTGCGCAAAATTCAGCACATACCTTCCAATTCATGCGGACTTCCCGCACAGTTTCGCAAAATTCCAGGAAACCGCCGCACATGCTCGATTCCCTCGACATCCGCCTCCTCTCTGCGCTGCAAAAGAACGCCCACCTGACAGCGCAGGACCTCAGCGATATGCTGCACCTGTCGCCCAGCCAGGTGGGGCGCCGCCGTCAACGGCTCGAGGCCGACGGATACATCGAAAGCTACATCGCCCGGCTGGATGCCAAAAAGCTGGGGCTGACGGTGCAGGGGTTCGTGCAGGTGCACCTGTCCGTGCATGGCCCCGAACACGCCAACAGCTTTGCTCGGCTGATCCACTCGCAACCCGAAGTGACCAGCGCCTGGACCATGACAGGGGATGCCGATTACCTGCTGCGGGTCTACTGCGCCGACCTGTCGGCCCTCAACACACTGATCCACGAGGTGCTGCTGCCCCACCCCGCCGTGGCGCGGGTCCAAAGCCAGATCGTCATGGATCAGCTGAAACGCGACGGGCCCTTGCCGACATGAACGGCAATCGCGCACATCGCTGACATCATTCCGGTTTATCCCACGCTGCGGGGCCACGTCGCCTTGTAATTCCTCCGGGCTCAGGCATCCTGAGGCCCAAGACCACTCCCGCAAAAGGTCCCCCCATGGAAAGCTTCCTGTACCAAGCCTCGATCTACCTCGCCGCCGCTGTCATCGCGGTGCCGCTGGCGGCACGGCTCGGGCTGGGATCGGTCCTGGGCTACCTTGCTGCGGGCATTGCCATCGGTCCCGTGCTGGGCCTTGTCGGGGCCGAAACCGAGGATCTGCAACACTTTGCCGAGTTTGGGGTGGTGATGATGCTGTTCCTGATCGGTCTTGAACTCGAACCCAGGGCGCTCTGGGACATGCGGCACAAGCTGCTTGGGCTGGGCGGCATGCAGGTGCTGCTGTCGGCGCTGGCGCTGATGGGCGTGGCGATGGCCTATGATCAACCCTGGGGCGTGGCCCTTGCCATCGGCCTGACGCTGGCGCTGTCCTCGACCGCGATCGTCCTGCAAACCCTGTCTGAAAAGGGGTTGATGCAGACCAGCGGCGGGCGATCCGTGTTCTCGGTCCTGCTGACGCAGGACATCGCCGTGATCCCGATCCTCGCCTTCCTGCCCTTGCTGGTTGTGACGCTGCCCATGCAGATCGGCGCCGACGGATCCATCATCCGCGCCCATGGGGGCGATCATGGCGGCGATCACGGCCACCACGGCGCCGCGATGAGCCTGGTTGACGGCCTGCCCGCATGGGGCGTCACGCTTGTGACCATCGGCGCAGTCGGTGCGGTCATTCTGGCAGGCGTGTTCCTGACGCGCCCCGTCTTCCGCTTCATCCATGCCGCCCACCTGCGCGAGATGTATACCGCGCTTGCCCTGCTGATCGTGGTGTCGATCAGCTTTCTGATGATGCTGGTGGGCCTGTCGCCGGCCCTTGGCGCGTTCCTTGCGGGCGTGGTGCTGGCCAGCTCCGAATTCCGGCACGAACTGGAATCGGACCTCGAACCGTTCAAGGGCCTGCTGCTTGGCCTTTTCTTCATCACGGTGGGCGCGGGGATCAACTTTGATCTGCTGTTCGAAGACTGGCCCGCCCTCGTGTCGATGGCGTTGCTGGTGATCGGGATCAAGGGCATCGTGCTCTACTGTCTTGCCGTGACGTTCAAGATCAAGGGCCGCGACAGCTGGCTCTTTACGCTCGGCCTTGCCCAGGCGGGCGAGTTCGGCTTTGTCCTTGTCGCCTTCTCGGTCGGTCAGGGTGTCATCCCGCAGGACGTGGCGGAAACCCTGCTGCTGGTGGTTGCGCTCACGATGCTGATTACCCCGCTTCTCTTCATCCTCTACGAATTGCAGTCGCGCCGCATGGGCGATGCCGGGATCGAGGTCGAAGCAGATGAAATCGACGAAGACGGCCCTGTCATCATCGCCGGGATCGGACGGTTCGGGCAGATCGTGAACCGGCTCTTGCAGGGCTCCGGCTTCAACACCGTGGTGCTGGACCATGACATGGAAACGATCGCGCTGATGCGCCGCTTCGGGTTCAAGGGGTTCCTGGGCGATCCCAGCCGCCCCGACATCCTGCACGCCGCAGGCCTCGACACGGCGCGGGTTCTGGTGGTGGCGCTGGACAACAAGGATGCCGCCACGCGCCTTGTCGCCTATGCGCGCAAGACCCGGCCCGACATTCACATCATCGCCCGCGCCTATGACCGGGTGCACACCTACAGGCTCTACCAGGCGGGGGCCGACGATATCGTCCGCGAGATGTTCGACAGCTCCCTGCGCGCCGGGCGCTATGCGCTGGAACGGCTGGGCCTCACGGATTACGAAGCGGCCGAGGCCGAACGGGTGTTCTACGCCCATGACCGCGACGCGGTGCGGCAACTGGCCGAAGTCTGGGATCCCAATATCCCGGCCTCGAAGAACGACGCCTATGTGGAACGTGCCAAGACACTGGAAAAGTCGTTGGAGGCGGCGCTGTCCGAACGACAGGACGAACCCAAACGGGCCTGAACTTGCGCCGTCGGCGTGTGTGCCGTGGCAGGATCACGCCCGGATGCTCCACGGTGTGGCTGACAGCTTTTGCATGCAAAAGCAGTCCTTGCCACCGATTGCGCCCGCCTGCGCGGTCGTGCACGGCTTGCGCCCGGATGCTCCACGGTGTGGCCGACAGCTTTTGCACGCAAAAGCAGTCCTTGCCACCGATTGCGCCCGCCTGCGCGGTCGTGCCTGGCCTGCGCCCAGATGCTCCACGGTGTGGCTGACAGCTTTTGCAGGCAAAAGCAGTCCTTGCCACCGATTGCGCCCGCCTGCGCGGTCGCAATCTCTTTGCCTCGGAGCCGCCTTCGCTTGATCTTCAAGAGACAGGGGCAATGGCTTTGCCTGGGTGAGCCCGAAGCGAAAACCGTCTCGGGGTCGGTGGGTGGGCGCCTTTTGCGCGCATGCGCAAAACAGGGCACCTGCCGCCCCTCACCCGTCCGACACGCCCGCCTCGGCAAAGGTCGCCATGCCCGAATGGCACGCGATCGCGCCTTTGAGGACACCAATCGCCAACGCCGCACCCGAGCCCTCGCCCAGCCGCAGTCCCAGCGACAGGAGCGGTTCCTTGCCAAGCGCGTCGAGCATCCGCCCATGCGCACCTTCGGCACTTTGATGTCCGGCCACCACGTGGTCCAGCGCACCGTCCTGCGTGCGCGCCAGACAGGCCGCAGCGGCCGTGCAAATGAACCCGTCCATGATCACGGGGATCCGCAGGCTGCGCGCCCGGGCGATGGCGCCGGCCATCCCCGCCAACTCGCGCCCCCCCAGACGCATCAGGACGTCCAGCCCGTCCGTCGCCACCCCATGCAGCGCCACCGCGTCGGCCACCACCTGCGTTTTCAGGGCCAGCGCCGCGGCCCCGACCCCGGTGCCGCGCCCGGTCCAGTCCGCCGCATCGCCCCCAAAAAGGCGCGCGGCAATCGCGGCGGCAGACGTGGTGTTGCCAATCCCCATCTCGCCCACGACCAACAGGTCCGCGCCGGGGTCAACGGCATCCCAGCCGGCGCGCAGGGCCGCGACGACCTCACCTTCCGTCATGGCCGGGCCCTTGGTGAAATCCGCGGTCGGCTGATCCAGGTCCAACGGCACCACATCCATGCGGGCGCCAAAGGTCCTGGCCAACTGGTTGATCGCCGCCCCACCCTGTTCGAAATTCGCCACCATCTGCACCGTCACTTCGGGCGGAAAGGCGGACACGCCCCGCGCCGCGACACCGTGGTTGCCCGCAAACACAATGACTTGCGGCGCGTCCAGGTCGGGCCGCGGCGTGCCACGCCAGCCCGCATACCATTGCGCCAGGTCTTCGAGCCGCCCCAGGGCGCCGGGCGGTTTGGTCAACTGCCCGTTCCGCGCGGCAGCGCCCTCAAGGGCGGCCTGATCGGGGTCCGGCATCCCTGCCAGACGGGCGCGCAGCGCATCCAAACTGTCGAAGCTCATGGGTCTTGTCCTTGCCTGTTGGTGCATCGGTCTTTACCCAATCGTGACGCACCCGCAAGTCAGGACCGGACATGGCGCAGAAAGATAACGACATCAGCCCACCGGGGCGGCTCTGGGACATTCCGGCCGCATGTGTGCTGCTGACGCGCCTGCCCCTGCCCGCGCTGCCCGATCATGCCTTTGCCAACGGGGCCCGCGCGGTCTGGGCCTATCCGATTGTCGGTGCGGTGCTGGGGATTATCCTGTCGTGCCTTGATTTCCTCTTCAGCGGCGCGGGCCTGCCGGACATCGCCGTCGCGGGCCTGCTTCTGGGCGCGCTCTTGCTGCTGACCGGGGCCCTGCATGAGGACGGGCTGGCCGACAGCGCGGATGGGCTTTGGGGCGGCCACGACCGCAACCAGCGGCTGGAGATCATGAAGGACAGTCGCATCGGCGCCTATGGCGTGCTCGCGCTGATCGTCGTGATGGGCCTGCGCTGGGTGGGCCTTGCCGAGGTGCACTGGACGGGCATCATCGCCGCGCTGATGCTGAGCCGCGCGGCCATGCCGCCGCTGATGCTGGCCCTGCCACATGCGCGCAGCGGTGGCCTGTCCCATGGCGTGGGCGCGCCGGGATTGGGTGAGGTGATCATGGCGGTGCTGATCGGGGGGATCGGGGCCGTGGTCCTGGCAGGCGCGGCGGGGCTGGTCGCGGCGCTTGTCGCAGGTGGTGTGGCGCTGCTGATCGGAGCGGTCGCACGGGCCAGGATCGGCGGGCAGACCGGGGATATTCTGGGCGCGACCTGCGTGCTGAGCGAAGTGGCCGTGCTGCTGACGCTGACCACCTGGGGCTGAAAAAAGAAACGTGTCCCCGCGGGGACACGTTTGGTTTCAACGACTTGCGATTTTCGTTAACCGGATTTTAAGCAGCAATCCGGCTGCTGAGCACGTCGTCCACCTCTTTGGCGGCGGCAATCTCGTCCCCGCCGGACACGGCGGCCACTTCACGGGTCAGGCGTTCCAGGGCCGCTTCATAAAGCTGACGCTCGGAATAGCTTTGTTCGCGCTGATCATCGGTGCGGTGCAGGTCGCGGACGACCTCTGCAATCGCGATCAGGTCGCCCGAATTGATCTTTTGCTCGTATTCCTGCGCCCGGCGGGACCACATCGCCTTCTTGACCTTGGCCTTGCCCTTGAGGGTCTTCATCGCCTGGCTGATGACATCGGGGCTGGAGAGTGCCCGCATCCCGATCTCGGTCGCCTTATTGGTGGGCACACGCAGGGTCATCTTGTCCTTTTCAAACGTGATGACGAACAGTTCCAGCTCAATGCCGGCCACTTCCTGCTTTTCCACCGACGTGATCTGGCCCACGCCATGGGCGGGATAGACCACATATTCGTTGGGGCGGAAGTCGAGTTTCTTAGATTTTGTCATTCCTGATCCTCATAACGACGCAGGGCGCGCCCATTTTTGACAGTCAAAACCGCATCAGGCGGGGCAGGTGATGCCACGTCTTGGTGCGGTTCAGGTCAAGATTTCATTCAGACCGGTCAGTGGTGCGACGGGTCCGGGCAGCGTCCATCTGTCTGTTGTTACATAAATATAGCACAAAAATCAGGGATTCGGAAGTTTACCTAAAGGAAAGTTCCGGAAACCCCTGTTTTTCCAAGCCAAATCGTCTCGATTATGCGTACAGGAACGGGTGCGGACCCGATTCGACCTTACCCGCCCTCGCCCGCATTTTCCGAGAACAGCTCCATCTTGCCCGGCTTGCCGTCCATCTCCTCGGCGGTGGGCAGCGGATCCTTCTTGGTGATGATGACCGGCCACATCTCGGAATATTTCCGATTGAACTCGACCCATTTTTCCATGTCCGGTTCCGTGTCCGGGCGGATGGCATCCGCGGGGCATTCGGGTTCACACACGCCGCAATCGATGCATTCGTCCGGGTGGATCACCAGCATGTTCTCGCCTTCGTAAAAGCAGTCCACAGGGCAGACTTCGACGCAGTCGGTGTATTTGCAGGCAATGCAGGCATCGTTGACGATATAGGTCATGCGGGCTGTCTCATCTTTGCGGTCGGGGCCTGAGTAAATGACGGGCCGCGATCATTCAAGATGTCGTGCGCGTGACAGATCGCCCTGACGGCGGTCCTTTTTGCTGGGGCGGCCTTTTCCCTCGAACCGGGGGTTTTCCGGAACGGGCGTTTCCCTGGGCGGTGGTGGCGGGGACATATCCGTATAAAGCGCCTGCGCTTCGGGAGCCGGTCCCCGGCGATGCCCGATGGCCACGACCTCGATGATGCGGACCACACGACCTTGTGAAAAGGTCAGGACGTCGCCCGCCGTGATCGTGGTGGCACGTTTCGTGACCCGGTCGCCGTTCACGCGCACATCGCCTGCCGCAACGCGCGCTGCCGCGAGCGAGCGCGTCTTGAAGAAACGGGCGAACCACAGCCACTTGTCGAGCCGTAGTTTGCCTGCGTCTTCCGCCACTTACTTGTCGTCCTTCAACCCCATGAGGGCTGCGGCAAATGGATTGTCGGGGTCGATCGCCTTTTCCTTCTTCGGCGGGCGGGCCGAGAAGTTCTGCGGCTTGGTGCCGCCATCGCGGCGTGGACCGCCCTTGCCCTTGGGTTTGCCTTTGGGTCCGCCCTTGCCACGCGGCTTGCCGCCCTGGTTGGGCCGCCGGTTGCCACCGGCACTGCGCCCCCAGGTGAAGGTATAGAACACTTCCATCTCGGTCTCGGCCGTGCCCGCGTCGGGGGCTGTGCCGGGGTCAATCTCCGTTTCGGAATTCAGGGGCACCTCAGGCGCCACTTCGGGCGTTTCCGCCGCTTCCTCGATGAGGGGCGCTTGGCCCACATCCGCGATGTCTTCGGTGCCTGCGGGCACATCGGCGGGCGCTGCGGCGTCCCCTTCGGGCGTGACCGGCGCCGTGTCGCCTGCATCCATGACCGGCGTGTCCGCCTCGGGCTTGGCGTCGAGGGCCGCATCCACGGCCTTGACCTTTTCGCGCTCGCCCTTCTCGGCCTTGTAGCCCAGACCCTGCATCAGGGTGGCGAACTGTTCCAGCGTCATGCCGGTGATCGACAGCATGTCGGCCTTGGCCTCGAACCCGCCACGCGAATCTTCGGCCCGCAGCATGTCGGCCAGCCGTTCCAGCATGTCGATGCGGATCGCCCGGTCGCCTGCGTTGCGGTAGCCGGACATGGTGTCGGTGCCCTGCGGCGCATTTGTCATGGCGGGCACGGTCACCAGCCCGGGGGGCGGGGATTCGGGGAATTCCGACAGGCCATTGGCCAGCGACCACAGCACCAGCCGCAGCCGCGTGGGCGCGGGTTTCAGCAGCAGCGGCATGAAGATCGTGAACTGGCCAAACCGGATGCCGTGCTTGCGCAGAAGCCCGCGCGCGTCCTGATCCAGCGCCTTGACGTCATCCGCGACGGTTGCGCGGGGCAGCACGCCCATCGCTTCGACCATCTGGAAGGCGAACCCCTTGGCAAGGCCCGACAGCGCGTCGTCCCGTTGCATCGCCATCAGCGGTTCGAACAGG
This sequence comes from uncultured Tateyamaria sp., assembly GCF_947503465.1. Lineage (NCBI taxonomy): Bacteria > Pseudomonadati > Pseudomonadota > Alphaproteobacteria > Rhodobacterales > Roseobacteraceae > Tateyamaria > uncultured Tateyamaria sp. The sequence continues at coordinate 1,042,934 of NZ_CANNDN010000001.1, forward strand.
GCGGCGACCTTGCGATCGATGAAGTGTTGCAGGCGGCGTTGCACCTTTTGCGCAACCTCGGGCCCTGCGACATCGTCCACGAACACCTCGACCTGCGGTTTCAGCGCATCCTGCCCCCCCACCAGCTTGCCCACCGCCGAGCTGCCCCACATGAGGCCGCCCTGTTCGGTGAAATCCAGTTCGGTGTCGGGCGCGTTATAGAAGCGGTCAGCCCGAAGGTGGAAATGCGGGGCAAGCGCCTGCAATGCGGCGGTCTTGATCGTCTTGGCCTCGGCCGCGCCCGTCCCCTTGTCCTGGGAAAACCGGAACCCGTCCAACTTGCCGACGAACTCGCCTTCGACAGTCACTTCACCATTGTCATTTACTTCGGCCACCATGGCCTCCTTCTGGCCTAGCCGGCGCAACAAGACAGAGGTGCGCCGGTCTACAAATCTTTGCGTCAGTTTCGCGTGCAACGCGTCTGACAAGCGGTCTTCTACATGGCGTGTCTCGTTCCGCCAATGGTCTATCTCGTCCACCCACCCCTTACGCTGTGCGACGTAAGTCCATGTGCGGATAAACGCCAGCCGTTTCGAGATGGCGTCGATGTCCCCGTCCGACCGGTCGATGCGCTTGATCTGGCGCGCCATCCAGTCGTTCGGGATGCTGCCCCGTTCGTGCAGGTAGCGGAAGATAACGTCCAGCAGGTTCGAATGTTCCTGATGGCTGATGCCGCGGAAGTCGGGCACGCGGCACACATCCCAGAGCAGGCGGACCGAGGGCGCGTCGGTGCAGCGGGCCGTGACCTCGGCGCTTTGGGCCAGCGACTTGAGCGCCTGCAGGTCATCGGCCTCGCGCGCCTTGACCAGAACATCGCTGTTCGGGGCGGCCTCGAGGCTGCGGATCAGGGCGTCGATGGTGCCAAACTGCAGCGCGTGGTTGCGCCATTTCAGTTTCTGGATGGGCGTGAACCGGTGGTCCATGATGGCCTGCGCCGTGCCCTCGTCCAGCGGGCGCACGTCGCCGGTCACGCCAAACGTGCCGTCCTTTTGCCCCCGGCCCGCGCGGCCTGCGATCTGGGCCAGTTCGTTGGGCGCCAGCGGGCGCATGCGCCGTCCGTCGAACTTGGAGAGCGAGGAGAACGCCACGTGGTCGATGTCGAGGTTCAGCCCCATGCCGATGGCGTCGGTGGCGACAAGGAAGTCCACCTCGCCATTCTGGTACATGTCCACCTGCGCGTTGCGCGTGCGGGGCGACAGCGCGCCCATGACCACGGCCGCCCCGCCCTTTTGGCGGCGGATCAGTTCGGCGATGGCATAGACGTTGTCGACCGAAAAGCCCACGATGGCCGACCGGGGGCGCATGCGGCTGATTTTCTTCTGGCCGGAGTAGACCAGCTGGCTCATCCGGTCGCGACGCATGTACTGCACGCCCGGCACAAGGGCCGAGATCGGGCCGCGCATCGTGTCGGCGCCCAGAAACAGGGTTTCATGCAGGCCGCGCGCCCGCAGCAGGCGGTCGGTAAAGACGTGGCCGCGTTCGGGATCGGCGCAGAGCTGGATTTCGTCGATGGCCAGGAAATCACAGCCCATGCCTTCGGGCATCGCCTCGACCGTGCAGACCCAGTATTGCGTGCGGGGCGGGACAATCCGTTCCTCGCCCGTGACCAGCGCCACCACGGACGGGCCGCGCAGCGCGACGATGCGGTCATAGACCTCGCGCGCAAGCAGGCGCAGCGGCAGGCCGATCACGCCTGTGCGGTGGCCCAGCATCCGGTCGATGGCATAGGTGGTCTTGCCTGTGTTGGTGGGGCCGAGAACGGCCACCACCCGCGCGTCGCCCGACATGGGCTGTCCCCCGATAATCAGAGCGTACGGCCGATGCCCTGGGCTTTCAGCTGCTCTAGCGCCTTGGTGGCGTTTTCGTGGTTGGGATGCAAGTCGAGAACCTTTTGAAAGGCCTGTTCCGCGCGGACGGTGTCGCCAAATTCCTGGAACATGATGCCCAGGCCGAAGATGGCGTTGTAATTGTCGGGGTTCAGCGCCAGCGCACGCTCAAGATCGCTGAGCGCGGGGCCATAGAGGTCCTTCATGTAGAAGGCGGTGGCACGGGCGTGCCAGCCTTCGGCAAACTCCGGCGCATGGTCGATCAGGGCGCTGAAATGCTCGATCGCGATGTCCGGCTGCTCTTCCTCCAGCGCCTTGCGGCCCCTGCGCAACAGCATGTCCAGCGCGGTCGAGCCCGATTGCGCCCACTCCCGCTCGATCTCGCGCGTGAGGCGTGTGGCTTCGGCCGGTTCGGCGCCGCGCAGCGCGTCGAGCATCTCGTCAAGCGAGGATTGCGCGACTGCGGGTAAGGAATTCCCTACTGTCAGAAAAAGTGCCGTGACGACAGGGTAGAGTTTACGCGTGTGAGTGCCCATAAGTGTCAATGTAACAGGGCGGGCCGTGAAATCCAGACAGCGCACCCAACCACTGACCAAAAAGGGCATCAAAGATGAGTGACACAGTGACCGAAGCCGTGGCCGTGCTGAACCAGAAGCTGGCAAGCGCGGATTTCGACGGAACCGCCAAGTTCGACATCGAAGGGGAAGGCGCGATCATGATGGACGCCTCGGGCGCACGTGCCGGGGATGAACCTGCCGATGTGACCCTGTCGGCGGATGCCGACACGTTCCGGTCGATCCTCGAGGGGGACACCAATCCCACCGCCGCGTTCATGACCGGCAAGCTCAAGGTCGATGGCGACATGGGCATGGCGATGAAACTGGCCTCTGTCCTGGCCTGATGACCCTGTCGGCTGCCCCTCTTTTCACGGATGTGTACCCCGCGCCGCTGGACGGTGCCGCCTATTGGGCGACCACGGCGGACGCTGTGCGCATTCGGCTGGGTGTGTGGCAGCCTGACGGCGCCAGGGGGACGGTTCTGCTGTTTCCCGGGCGCACCGAATACATCGAAAAATACGCGTCTGCCGCCGGTGATCTGGCGGCGCGCGGCTTTGCCACGCTGGCCGTCGACTGGCGGGGCCAGGGCCTAGCCGACCGGTTGCTTGACGATCCGCGCATGGGACATGTCGCGCAGTTCATGGACTACCAGCTGGATGTGCAGGCCGCGCTTGAGGCGGCCCGCGCGCTTGCCCTGCCCGAGCCCTATTTCCTGCTGGGCCATTCCATGGGCGGCTGTATCGGGTTGCGGGCCCTGTACGAGGGGCTGCCGGTGTCGGCGGCCGCCTTTACCGGGCCGATGTGGGGTATCCGCATTTCCGCCCATCTGCGCCCCGTGGCATGGGCGCTGGGACGGATGATGCCGGCCCTGGGACAGGGCCACCGCCTGCCCCCCGGCACGATGATCGACAGCTATGTGCTGACCGCCCCGTTCGAGGACAATCTGCTGACCACGGATGCCGAGATGTATGACATGATGCGCGACCAGTTGACCGCGCATTCCGATCTGGCGCTTGGCGGTCCCAGCTTTGTCTGGTTGCGCGAGGCGCTGGACGAAACCCTGGCCCTGTCGCGGATGCCTGCCCCCAACCTGCCCTGCGACACCTTCCTGGGCACCAATGAACGCATTGTGCATGTGGGCCGCATCCAGGCGCGCATGGACAGCTGGGAAGACGGGCACCTGCACCTGATCCAGCACGGCGAACACGAGGTGCTGATGGAAGATGCACGCACCCGTGCCGGTATTTTCGACAGCATGGCCGCGCGGTTTGCCGACGCGGCCTGAGACTGGTCCGCCATCCGCGACATGCTAGGTTACGGCGCATGAGCGCGCTGACCTTCACCCCTGCCGGCATCTATTGCGCGGCGGGCGATTTCTACATCGACCCCTGGAAACCGGTGGACCGGGCCCTGATCACCCATGGGCATGCCGATCATGCGCGGTGGGGGATGGGATCGTATCTGGCCACCGACATCGCCGCCCCGGTGATGCGCCACCGGCTGGGCGACGTGTCCATCGACACGGTGGGATACGGCGAACGGCTGTCCATCGGCGGTGCGACGGTGTCCTTTCACCCCGCGGGCCACGTGCCGGGATCGGCCCAGATCCGGGTCGAGGTCGCGGGCGAGGTCTGGGTCGCGTCGGGCGACTACAAGGTTGTGGATGACGGGCTGTCGACCCCGTTCGAGCCGGTCAAGTGCCACCATTTCATCACCGAAAGCACCTTTGGCCTGCCCGTGTTTCGCTGGCAGGATCAGGCGACGATCGCCCGTCAGATCAATGACTGGTGGGCCGGGTGCAAGGCGGCGGGCAAGACCGCGTTCCTGGGCTGCTACGCGCTGGGTAAGGCGCAGCGGCTGATGTCGATGCTGAACCCCGAAATCGGGCCCGTCCTGACGCATACGGCCATCGAAAACACCAACGCGGTGGTGCGCGCGCAGGGCATCATCCTGCCCGACACGGTGCAGGCAGGGCCTGATCTGGTGCCCAAAGAGCATCCGGGCGCAATTGTGCTGGCCCCGCCATCCGCCCTGGGATCTGCCTGGGCCCGCAAGTTCGGTGCGCAGGAGACCGCCTTTGCGTCCGGATGGATGGCGGTGCGCGGCATTCGCCGCCGGCGCGCGGGCGACCGGGGCTTTGTCATCTCGGACCATGCGGATTGGACGGGCCTGTTGTCCGCCATCTCGGAGACGGGTGCCGAAAATGTATATGTCACGCATGGATACACGGATATCTTTACACGCTACCTGAACGACCAGGGCTGGAACGCCCAGGTGTTGCAGACCGAATTCGGCGGCGAGGATGCCGAGGACGAAGCGGCATGAAACGCTTTGCCGCGTTGTTCAACGCCATCGACCAGTCGACCAAGACCACGGTCAAGGTCGCGGCGCTGACGGCCTATTTCCAGGACGCCCCCGAACAGGATCGCATCTGGACCATCGCCATCTTTTCCGGGCGCCGTCCGAAGCGGGCCGTGAACACCACGCGCCTGCGGGAATGGGGGGCCGAAGTGGCCGGCATCCCCCTGTGGCTGTTCGAAGAAGCGTACCCGATCGTGGGCGATCTGGCCGAGACCATCGCGTTGGTCCTGCCGCCGCCGACAACGGAAACCGACCATGGCTTGTCCCATTGGATCAATGCCTTACGGGGCATTGCCCATGGGCAAGACGACGACCGCAAGGCCTTTGTCCTGGACGCGTGGGCGTCACTGGATACCACACAGCGCTTTCTGTTCAACAAGCTGCTGACGGGTGGGTTCCGCATCGGGGTCAGTCAAAAGCTGATGACCCGCGCCCTGGCCCGCGCCACCGGCAAGGACGAGGCCGAGATGGCGCATCGCCTGATGGGCGACTGGGACCCGGCCACGACCACATGGGCACAGCTGATCGAGGCGGATGATCCCGCCGCCAACGCCTCGCGCCCCTATCCGTTCTACCTGGCCTATGCGTTGGATGACGCGCCGGAAAACCTCGGCAACCCAGGGGATTGGCAGGCGGACTGGAAGTGGGACGGCATCCGCGGCCAGCTGATCCTGCGCGGTGGCGCGCATTATGTCTGGTCGCGTGGCGAAGAGTTGATGACCGACCGGTTCCCGGAACTGGCCCGTGCCCGCGACTTTATCCCCGACGGCACGGTTCTGGATGGCGAGGTGCTGGCCTGGGGGGACGGCGCCCCGCAGAATTTCAACGCGCTGCAAAGGCGGATCGGTCGCAAGACGGTGCCGAAAAAGCTGCTGATCGAGGCGCCGGTGATCCTGTATGCCTATGATCTGCTGGAATGGGGCGGTGTTGATGTGCGACAAGAGCCGCTTTCCAAGCGCCGCGCAACGCTTGAGGAGCTTTGCAAGGCCTTGCCCACGGATGCGCCCGTGAAACTGTCTCCGACCGTGCCGTTCGACAGTTGGGACGCGCTGGCCGATATCCGCACCACCGCCCGCGACGCGCAGGCCGAAGGGCTGATGCTGAAGCGCAGGGGCAGCCCCTATCTGACCGGGCGCAAGAAAGGCGACTGGTGGAAATGGAAGCTGGACCCGCTGACCATCGACGCCGTGATGATCTATGCGCAATCCGGCCATGGTCGGCGGGCCAACCTGTTCACCGACTTCACCTTTGCCGTCTGGAAAGGCAATGAACTGGTCCCCTTCACCAAGGCCTATTCCGGCCTCACCGACGAAGAGTTCCGCAAGATCACGGCCTGGGTCAAAAAGAACACGCAACAACGCTTTGGCCCCGTGCGGCAGGTCACGCCGCACCATGTGTTCGAGATCGCCTTCGAAGGGATACAGGCCTCATCCCGCCATAAATCGGGGGTGGCGCTGCGCTTTCCGCGCATGGCACGGTGGCGCCACGACAAACCCATCGCCGAGGCCAACAGCCTGGATGATCTGAACGAGATGCTCGAAATCTATGGATAGTGCCCCGCCGCCGCCCGCCCCGACCTTTGTCACGACACCGCTGCCCGCCGGGGCCTGGGACGCCCACGTGCACCTGCTGGGCGGCCCCGAACATGCGCTGTCCCCAACCCGGGCCCAGGATCCGCCCTCGGGCATCACCTTCGAGGGCTGGCTGGGCCGCTACCGGGCACACCTACAGGCCCTGGGCTGCACCCGCAGCCTGATCGTGCATTCGATCCTGTATGGCACCGACAATACCGTCACGCTCGAAGCGGTGCGCGCCATGGGCGACGGGTTCAAGGGCGTGGGCCTGCTGCCCGACGGCGCGGCCAGAGCGGACATCAGGCAGTTCGCAGAGAACAACATGGTCGCCGTGCGCCTGAACTATGTTCACGGCGGCGTGCTGACATGGGACGGGGCCAGGGCCATGGCACCCGCGCTGGCCGACCACGGCATGCATATCCAGATGCTGTTGCACGCCGACCAGCATATCGAACAGCTCGCGGACGACATCCGCGCCCTGCCCGTTCCGCTGGTCATCGACCATTGCGGCTGGCCCACGGACCTGAACCCGCACGCCCCCGGCGTCGACACGCTCTGCGCGCTGCTGGCCGAGGGGCACGTGCACGTCAAGCTGTCCGCCCCCTACCGGCTGACCGATGACATCACCGAAACACACCCGCTGATGCGCCGCCTGATCGACGCGAACCCCGAGGGGTGCCTCTGGGGGTCCGACTGGCCGCACATCATGCTGAACGGCGCGGAAATGCCGCAGGCGGCGACCCTGGCCGACGCCCTGTCGCAGATCACCACGCCCGATGAACGACACAAGATCCTTGTCGATACGCCCGCGCGCCTCTTCTTGCCCTGATCCCTCGTCATCTTGCCGGATAAACTCCGGGGGGTCTGGGGGGCTGGCCCCCCAGCCGGTCGCCGCAGCGCACGCGCGGCGAAACCCTTGCCCCGACCCTCATGCCCCCATACCTATGGCGCAACACGTAACAAAAGGTGCTCAACGATGTTCCAACTCCCCTTCCCCGTTCGCGACGCAAATGCCTCTGCCGGGGATCAGCCCTTGGGCAACCTGCCGGAATGGAACCTCGACGATCTGTACACCGGCGAGGACGCCGCAGAACTGAAACGCGACCTCGATTGGCTGGAGGACGCCTGCAAGTCGTTCGCGTCAGATTACGAAACCAAGCTGGATCAACTGGATGCAAAGGGCCTGCTGGACTGCATCCAGCGCCAGGAACGGATCAACCAGGTGGCGGGACGGATCATGTCCTATGCGGGCCTGCGCTATTACCAGCTGACAACGGATGCCGGCCGGGCCAAGTTCATGTCCGACGTTCAGGAAAAGATCACAAACTTCACCACGCCGCTTGTCTTCTTCACGCTTGAACTGAACCGGCTCGAAGACGCCCACCTGGCCGGTCTGCTGGACCAGAACGCGGACCTGGCCCGCTACAAGCCGATCTTTGACAAGATCCGCGCGACGAAACCCTATCAGCTGTCGGACGAGATGGAGAAGTTCCTGCATGATCTTGGCGTCGTGGGCGACGCGTGGGAGCGTCTGTTTGACGAGACCATCGCCGGGCTGACCTTCGACATTGACGGCGATGCGTTGAACATCGAGGGCACGCTGAACTTCCTGACCGACCCGGACCGCAAGAAACGCGAGACAGCCGCGCGCGAATTGGCAGAGGTGTTTTCAAGCAATATCAAGATCTTTGCACGCGTGCACAACACCCAGGCCAAGGAAAAGGAAATCCTCGACCGCTGGCGCGGCATGCCCACGGCGCAGACCGGGCGGCACTTGTCGAACCAGGTGGAACCCGAAGTGGTCGAGGCGCTGCGCAATGCCGTGGTTGCCGCCTATCCCAAGCTGAGCCACCGGTATTACGAGCTGAAGCGCAAGTGGCTGGGTCTGGAAACCATGCAGGTCTGGGACCGCAACGCCCCCCTGCCCATGGAAGACCCCCGCATCGTGACCTGGGACGAGGCGGAAAAAACCGTCATGGACGCCTATAACGCGTTTGATCCACGCATGGGCGACCTTGCCCAACCGTTCTTCAAGAAGGGGTGGATCGATGCGGGCGTGAAACCCGGCAAGGCGCCGGGCGCCTTCGCCCATCCCACCGTCACGGATGTGCACCCTTACGTGATGCTCAACTATCTGGGCAAACCGCGCGACGTGATGACGCTCGCCCACGAACTGGGCCACGGCGTGCACCAGGTTCTGGCGGCGGGTCAGGGCGAAATGCTGTCTTCCACCCCCCTCACGCTGGCTGAAACGGCGTCGGTCTTTGGCGAAATGCTGACCTTCCGCAAGATGCTGGACGGGGCCAGGGATGACGCCCAGCGCAAGGTCATGCTGGCGGGCAAGGTCGAGGACATGATCAACACCGTCGTGCGCCAGATCGCCTTCTATGATTTCGAATGCAAATTGCACGAGGCGCGGCGCGGCGGCGAATTGACGCCCGAAGACATCAACGCGCTCTGGATGTCGGTGCAGGCGGAATCGCTGGGGCCCGCCTTTGAATTCATGGACGGGTACGAAACCTTCTGGGCCTACATTCCCCACTTCGTTCATTCGCCGTTCTACGTCTATGCCTATGCGTTCGGGGACGGTCTGGTGAACGCCCTGTACTCGGTCTACGCCGAAGGGGCCGAGGGCTTTGAAGACAAGTATTTCGACATGCTCAAGGCGGGCGGGTCCAAGCACCACAAGGCGTTGCTGGCCCCCTTCGGGCTGGACGCCTCCGACCCCACATTCTGGGACAAGGGGCTGAGCATGATCTCGGGCTTCATCGACGAGTTGGAGGCCATGGAAGACTGACCATGCAGCAGACGTGCACGCATGGGGGATGCGTGCACGCGGCGGTGTGGTCTATTGGGACACGGGCTGCGCCACCTTGTCCTCGATCGGGGTCGCGTCCGGGCGCGGGACTGCCGCCTTGGGCGCGCACAGCTTCATAAAGCCGCAGAACATCCCGTCTTCGGGATAGGTAGAGGGCACCTCGGCAGGCATGGTTTGCGCCTGGGCCTGGCCAAAGCTGGCCACAACAATTGCAAGGGTCAAGGCAAGTTCACGCATGGGACATCTCCTTTGGCTGCTATGTCTGCCCCAGGAGATGTCCCCGGCCCGCCGCAGATGCGCGCCGGGTTTGAAAATCAGTGCAGATTTGCCGGGATCGGCGATGATCCTTCGGAATCGGTGCAGCCCTCCGACAGCGCGTCGCGGCGAAATTCCGTCGGGCTGCATTCCATTTCGGCCCGAAAGGCCCGGTTGAACGGGCCCATCGACGCAAAGCCGACCTCGTAGGCAATCTCGAGCATGGTCGTATGCATGTGCGCCGGGTCCCGCAGCATGTCACAGGCCGCATCGATGCGCGCGCGGTTGATGAAGCTGGAAAAGTTGCGGTGTCCCAGCCCGCGGTTGATCGCGCGGCGCAACCGGTGCTCGGGCACCGCCAGCCGGGCCGCCAATGCGCCGATGGTCAGCCCCTCTTCCCGCCAGATGCCCGCCGACATCGCAGCCGTGATCCGCCCGATCAGCGCGGTATCCGGCCCCTCGCCCCCGGACATGGCCGGTGCGGGCGTCTCCCCCGTCTCGCCCGGCCACAGGCTTGCATCCGGGCGCAGCAACCAGATGGCGAAGGCCACGCACACGACAAAGGCGCCCGAGGATTGCAGCAGCGCCAGCACCAGGGAACCTTGCTGCAACAGCCCGACGGCCTGCGCGCCGGTCAACACAAAGGCCAGACCGGCAATTGCCACGGCAAAGGCCGGGCGCGCGCGGCATCTGCATTCCACCAGATCATCCCGCGCCGTCCACAGCGACAGGACCACAAGCGCGCCATACAGCGCCACGGCGACGGTGCTGCACACGGGCAGCGTGCCCGGCGACATCAGCTCGACGTAAAACAGGCCCGACGCCACCAGGCCCGCCCCGATCCACGGCCACCGCCACGTGGGTCCGTCCAGAAAGATGCTGACGATAAACCAGGTCATCGCCACCGGCGTCAGCGCGGTCAGCAACAACAGGTTGTTCAAGACAAGTGTCGGCACCCCCAGTGGCAACGCGGTCTGCGTGACCAGCAGCGACGCCTTGGTCACCGCGATGGCCATCGCGGACAACCGCCCCTCCAGCCCGATGGGCGCGCGCCACAGCAACAGCGCCAGTAGAAACAGCAGCGTAATCGCCCCGCCGCGCAATGCCAGGTCCAGATACATCATGGCCGGTCCCTCCTGATCCGAAAACAGCCCTACGCAATCCTAGCGCCGCCAGACCGGTGCAGCGCACCGATTTCTGAAAAAGGCGCGTCGATTCCTGAAATCAGGCGGTCACTTCAACTGGCTGTCCTTCGATCCCCGCCGGTTGATGCCGCCCCGCGCCTTGTACGCGGCGTCCCGCTCGGCCACGCATTCAACGCACAGTTTCACCCCCGGCACGGCCCTGCGGCGCGCCTCGGGAATCGGCTCTTCGCATTCGGCGCAATGGGTCAGGCTCTCGCCCACGAGGGCCTTGCGGGCCCGCATCCGCGCCAGCTTATCCGAGATCGACGCCTCGATCTGTTCGGACACCGCGCCATCCTTTGCCCAACCTCCAGCCATGTTCATGCTCCTTCATCTTGCAAGGAAAACTCTTCCCGAAGGGCCGATCAGCCTGCCGCCGCACCGCCCGCCCTGGCAAAGACGGCATCGATCACCGCCTGCGTGCCGCGCGCGTCCTCAAGCTGCCAGGGATAGGACCCGCCCGACCTCAGATGCTGCGAAAACGCCTCGACCTGTAACACATAATGGTTTGCACCGGGAAACCGTTCCTCGATCACGCGCATGCCCTTGTGGATCTCCAACCGGGCTGTGGCGAAGACGCCCGGGTTGAACGGCGCGGTCAACGTCATCACCCCCGCATCGCCGACAAACGTCATCTTCTGACATGGATGCATCCGCATCGCATTGACCCAATGGGCCGAGAAGCCGGGAAACCGGGCCGACACACGTGCCACGACATCAACCCCGTTTTCGAAGTCGACATCCGCATGGGTGATCGCGTCCGGCTCTTGACCGGTGAGCCACCGTGTGGCGCCGTAGGTATAGACCCCGATATCGGGAATGCCGCCGCCGCCCGTTTCCGGCCGGTTGCGCACGTTGCCGGGATCGGCGGCGTTGTCATAGGCGAACAAGCCATCCACATGACGCAATGTGCCAATCGCCCCGTCCTGGTACAGCGCCCTGGCCCTTTGCCATTGGGGGTGGTGCACGATCATGTAGGCTTCGGTCGCGAACAGGCCGCTGCTGTCGCGCGCGTCGATCAGCGCCTCATATTCCGCAGCGGCCATAGCCATCGGTTTTTCGCACAGGACATGCTTGCCCGCCGCCAGCGCCCTCAGCGACCACTCGACATGCAGATGGTTCGGCAGCGGGATATAGACCGCCTCAATCGCCGGATCGGCCAACAGCGCATCATAATCGTCATAGACAGTCAGGTCCGGGCAGACGGCCTGAAACTGGGCGGCCTTGTCGGCGCTGGACGTGGCAAGCCCCGCCAGCCGCGCCCCTGCCGCCGCGTGGATGGCCGGGCCCATATGTTCGCGCGCGAACTTGCCCGCGCCCAGAATACCCCAATTGACCGGATCAGCCATCAAACATCCCCCCGTTTCGGTTGCGTGTTGGCGCCACCTTATCGGCCCCGCATGTGGTGGCAAGTTCCGGCCTGCCGTACCGTCATGCTGGCCTGATGACATCTGGCCCGCTTACGATCAGGGCAACGCATGGGCGGGAGGGCAAGATGAGAGCGATCAAACGGGGACTTCTGGGGCTGTTGGCCCTGCTGGTGGTGGCGGTTGGCCTTTTTCTGACCTTCGCGCCCGGCTTTGTCGAACGCGGGCGCAATGCGGTCGTGCCACATGCGCCCTACCCCGTCTCGGACACCGCGCAGGCGCTGCATGACACGTTGATCGTCGGGGATTGGCATGCCGACAGCCTGTTGTGGAAGCGGGACATCAGCACCCGCGCCGACCGGGGGCATGTGGACGTGCCCCGCCTGATCGAAGGCGGTGTGGCCCTGCAGGTCTTTGCCGCAGTGACAAAATCGCCGGCGGGCCAGAATTATGAAACCAACTCGGCCGAGGCGTTTGACAACATCACACCCTTGGCCATCGGGCAGCTGTGGCCGCCGCGCACCTGGGGGTCACTGGCAGAGCGGGCCATTTATCAGGCCGAACGCCTGCACAGGGTGGCCGCGCGTGTGCCGGACCGGTTGACGGTGATCACATCGCGGGCCGAACTGGATGCCCATCTGGCGGCACGCGCCAATGGCAGTGGTGCCGTTGGCGGACTTCTGGGGATCGAAGGGGCGCATGCGCTGGAAGGCGACATGGCCAACCTGGACCGGCTGCAGGCCGCAGGGCATCGCATCATTGGCCTGCAACATTTTTTCGACAACGAACTGGGCGGATCGCTGCACGGCACCCGCGACATGGGGCTGACGCCGTTCGGGCGCGAGGTTGTGGCAGAGATTGACGCCCGCGGCATGGTGCTGGACCTGGCACATTCGAGCCCCGCCGTGGCGCGCGACGTGCTTGAGGTGACCGACATGCCCGTTATCGTCAGCCATACCGGCCTGCACGGGTTTTGCCCCGTAACGCGCAATTTCGAGGACGACATCATGACGGCCGTCGCCAGCACCGGCGGCGTTATCGGGCTGGGCTATTGGGGCGACATCCTGTGCCGCGACGCCACGCCCGAAGCGATTGCAGCCATGATCGTGCAAGCCATCGACACGGTTGGCGTGGATCACGTGTCGCTGGGATCCGACTTTGACGGGTCCGTGACAACCGCGTTCGATACATCCAAACTGGCCAGCCTGACACAGGCGCTGCTGGACGCGGGGCTGGACGAGGCGGCGATTTCCAAGGTCATGGGCGGCAACATGGTCCGGGTGCTGCGCGCGCGGCTGAATTGACGGGCCGTGCCTCCGTCCCTGTTTCGAGACAATCCCCGTCCCAAGGCTCTTTGAACCCGGCGTCGTGACCGCCGGGGACCGGGAACCGAAAAAAGGGCGCCCATCACGGACGCCCTTGATCATCTTGCACGCCGCATTTCAAGGCGCCCCGCCGGTCAGGCGGTTGCCATCAGCCCCTTGGCCTTGGCGATTTCGCGCATCTTTTTTTGCAGCTTCTCGAATGCCCGCACCTCGATCTGGCGGATGCGTTCGCGGCTGACACCGTACTCTGTCGACAGGTCCTCAAGGGTGACCGGCGCATCGGCCAGACGGCGCTGGGTCAGGATGTCCTTTTCGCGATCATTCAGCACGCCCAGCGCTTCGGCCAGCATCTCGCGGCGCACTTCCAATTCGTCCTTTGCCTCGTAGTCGGCGGCCTGATCGGCATCTTCGTCCTCGAGCCAGTCCTGCCATTGCATGGCCCCTTCACCTTCGGACCCGACGGTGGCGTTCAGCGACGCGTCGCCGCCCGACAGCCGACGGTTCATCGAAATCACTTCGGTTTCGGTCACGCCCAGATCGGTGGCAATCTGTTTGACATTTTCAGGACGCAGATCGCCTTCTTCCAGTGCGCCGATCTTGGCCTTGGCCTTGCGCAGGTTGAAAAACAGCTTTTTCTGGGCCGACGTGGTGCCCAGTTTCACCAGGCTCCAGGATCGCAGGATGTATTCCTGGATCGAGGCGCGGATCCACCACATCGCATAGGTCGCGAGGCGAAAGCCCTTTTCGGGATCAAAGCGCTTGACGGCTTGCATCAGGCCCACATTGGCCTCGGAGATGACTTCGGCCTGGGGCAGGCCATACCCGCGATAGCCCATGGCGATCTTGGCCGCGAGCCGCAGGTGGCTGGTGACCATCTTGTGCGCTGCACCTGTGTCTTCCTTTTCGACCCAGGCTTTGGCAAGCATGTATTCCTCTTCCGGCTCGAGCAGCGGAAACTTGCGGATTTCCTGCATGTACCGGTTCAGACCGCCTTCGGGTGTCGGTGCGGGAAGATTTGCATAATTGGCCATGTGTCCCTCCTTTGCCCCGCTCATGTTTAGGGGCTTAACATTACATATGGGACGGCGATCGCCCACGTTCAAGATGCGGGTGTCGTCGCTGGTTCAGTATGGCACGCGGGGGCACGGCAGGGCAGACCCAAGCCCGCGCTCTCACGCGCATGTGCTGTTCGTTTCAGTGATGTGTGAATAATGCGTAAATGAGGTACGCGGTTCCGGCCTAATCGCCCAAAAGCGAAAGAAGGTGCGCGAAATCGGCGGGAAGCGGTGCTTCGAACCGTAACATTTCGCCCGACAGCGGGTGCTCGAACCCCAAGATCGCGGCGTGCAGCGCCTGTCGGCCAAACGTGGCAACGGCCTGTGCGGCCGTCTCGTTCAAGGCGCCGCGCGCCAGCTTACGCTTGCCGCCATAGGTCGGATCGCCCACCAGCCCGTGCCCCGCATGCGCCATGTGTACCCGGATCTGATGTGTGCGCCCCGTCTCGAGCCAGCATTCGACCTGGCTCAGCACCGGCGGTGCGCCATACCGCGCCACACGCCGCGCGCGGGTCACCGCGTGCCGTCCGCCCTGAAACAACACCGCCTGGCGCTGCCGGTCGGTCCTGTGCCGCGCAAGCTGTGTGGTCAGTTTCAGCACGTTGCCCGGTTCGAACGACGCGCCCCGCACGCCGCGCAGGCGCGGATCATTGGCATCGGGCACGCCGTAAACCAGCGCGCGGTAGTACCGTTCGACACTGTGCCGGGCGAATTGCGCCGCCAGCCCGTGATGGGCCGCGTCGGACTTGGCCACAACCAGAAGGCCGCTGGTGTCCTTGTCGATCCGGTGCACGATGCCCGGGCGTTTCATGCCCCCCACACCGGACAGATCGTCGCCACAGTGATGCATGAGCGCATTGACCAGCGTGCCCGAGGGGGAGCCGGGTGCCGGGTGTACCACCATGCCCGCGGGCTTGTTGACCACGACCAGGTCGGTGTCTTCGAAGACGATGTCCAGCGGGATGTCTTCGGCCCCGATATGGCTGTCCTCTGCCGCCTCGACGGTGACTTCGACAACCGCACCTTCGGTGACGCGGGCCTTGGGATCGGTCGCGGCCACACCGTCCACGGTCACAGCCCCGTCCGCCAGCAGCCGTGCCAACCGGGTACGCGACAGGGCCGCCCCCTCTGGCACGTCGCGCGCGATGGCCTTATCAAGGCGCGCAGGCGGATCGGCTGCGATGACAAAGGACACGGTTGTGGACGACATGGACACCCCAGAGCTTCCCGCGAACCTGGCCTTCTTGCGGCGGCTGGTGACGGTGTTGACGATCATCATGATCGGGGGCGTTGTAACGGTGGTCGCGCTGCTTGTCATCCGGCTGAACGCCGACCCGGCCCCGTTGCCCCTGCCCGACCGGATCACCCTGCCGGACGGGACAACCGCCACGGCCTTTACGGTCGGGTCCGACTGGTATGGGGTCGTGACCCTGGATGACCGCATTCTGATCTATGATCAGGTGACAGGCACCCTGCGCCAGACGGTGATATTGGATTAGGCGCGCGGGCCAGCGGGTCAGCGACTGGCCAACCGCACACTGCCGCCACGTGCCATTTCAGCAGCTGTGCGCCGCCTGGCGGCGCGCCAGTTCGGTCTGGTCAAGCGAACGGGTGAAGGGAACACGGGGCGGTTCCAACGCCCGCACATAGCCCGAGATGCCCGCATAGCACTGGCAGTCGAGACCGCCGCCCAATGCCTCGCAATGTTCCATTTCCGCCGCAACCGCCGCATCGAATTCCGCCTGGCTGACGCCCGATGCCACGGCGCTGTTGCCCGAGGTCAGCGGCGGCACAAGCGACACCAGGAAGATCAATGACGCGCCGATGGCGATCATGACCAGGTATATGCGGGCGTCATTTGGCATCTGTCTGTCTCACCGCTGCTACAGTGCGAGACAGATATTAACGTTTGGTGTCGAGAGGCGCGATCCTTGCCCGCGGGGGTTCGCCGGACGCAGGTGCCCCGGGACACGGGCGCATGCAGTGGGGGGGGGGACGTGTCCGCCAACATGGCCCGTCACGCAGCGCCATGGGCGCGCGCCTAAGCATGGATATCGTTGAAGTGGTACCACCTCCCCGGCTCGAACGGGGGACCTCCTGATCCACAATCAGGCGCTCTAACCTACTGAGCTAAGGCGGCACTGATGCTCAAATACCCATGGCGCGCGCCGAATGCAAGACCGTCAAAAGCGATAAACCCAGGTCTGTTCCACCAGATCCTGACCGAAGGAATGGACCGGCTTGGACGCCACCATATCCCAGCCCGTGCGGGCATAGAGGGCACAGGCCGCGCGGTGACTTTCATGGGTCCACAAGGTCATGCCGGCAAATCCCGACGCGCGGGCAAAGCCCATGCATTCGGCCAGCAGCAACCGCCCGATACCCTTGCCGCGCGCCTCTGGCGTCAACAGGAACAGGCGCAGCTTGGCGGTGTCGTGAGTGTGGCGTACGCAAAAGATGGACCCAAGCCGCTGACCGTCCTGTTCGGCAATCCAGCCCTGTTCGCAGGACGGATCATGCGCGGCGTTGAACGCCTCGAGGATCGAGCGCACAAGCGGACCAAAGGTGTCATCGAACCCTTCGGCCTGCGCGTACAGCACGCCGTGCGCCTCGACCAGCCAATCGGTGTCGGACGGAACAAAGGGGCGCAGCGTGACATTTGACATGCGCCAACCCTGCCCTGTGGCGGCTTGCCTTTCAATCCTGATCAGGCTAGCACGCGCGCCTACACCGCGCCGGAGATGACCATGAGCATCAACAAAGAAAGCGACATCGAAGCCAACCTGCAAATCGGTCCGACCGACAAGGGGATGGTGCGCATTTATGTCGAAGCGAAAGGTGTTGAAATTCCGATGGATTTCGACCCGGACGAAGCCGAGGAAATCGCGGATGAAATCAGGGCGGCAGCCAAAGCCGCGGCAGCCCTGAAACGCTGAAACAGGCCACCCCCGAAGGGATGACCTGCATCAGGTCGCGCACCGCTCGAAATCACCGGGTGGGGGCCCAACGACCGGCGCGCGCCCTGTCTCTCGTCAGAACGCGATCCGAGCGCCCACATTGATGGAAAAGGCGCTGAAGTCACCACTTACCACACCTGAGGATGCGCCCGACGGGAGAAACCGGTTGGATTCGATGTCAAAGAAACGGCGGTACCGGGCATCGGCCGTAATCGTGACCGTTTCCGTTGCCTCGAATGCGACACCCGCGATCAGTTGCGCGCCAAAGGCCGTGTCGCTGTCCGTCACCTGCACGCCGCCGCCGTAAAACAGATCCTGCGAGAACCGCCCGATCCCGACGCCCGCGCCGACATAGGGGGTAACCGCACCGCCCGTTTCGAAATCGGCAAGGATGTTGGCAAACAGCGTCGTGGACTGGATACCTCCGGCCACGTTGATTTCATTGGCCGGACCATTGCCGGAAAACGCGATCGTGTCTGCGTCCGCATCGGCATAGGACAGCTCGATCTCGCCGCGCAAACCGACGCCATCGGCCAGAGAGCCAAAGCTGCGCCCGACACCAAGCCCGAACTGGAAGCCGGTGTCATAGTCGGTGTCGACCGACGAATTCTGTCCGGGCGGTGTTGCAGGTGCAGGCGAGATCAGGCCGCTCGCGCCCTGGTCGCCGTTCAGAACAGCGCCACCGAATGCAAAGAAATAGCTGTCCTGCGCACTGGCAAGACCGGGGGCGCAGGCAAGCAGCGCGGCAGAACAGATCGCGGCGCGGCGCATGTGTCGAATGGAAGTCATCAGAGTGTCCCTTGTGAGCGTGTGACACAGGACAAAACCGCGACGGCGCCATCTTATGCGTTCACGGTGAATGACGGCTGCGTTACCGGTGCGTGGGACGGGTCAGACCATCGCCAGGTTCAGCCGGTCGCGCGCCTTGTTGCTTTGACGCATCGCTTCGGACGGATCGCGGGACAGCACGAATTGCGGCTCGATCCAGTGCAGCACACCGTCATCCAGGATCACCCAATTCATGGAATGCACCAGATCCTGACCGAATCCGGGAAACAGGCCCCAGCAGATGCCCACCGCCAGCGGATAGTCATGCGGCCGGTTCTCTTGATACCATTTCGACAGCAGGCCCTTGAATATGTAGGAGAAGTCATCGCAGTCGAAATGATCGATCCCGGCATAGGTCTCCTCGTGCGGGATGCTGGCCTTGACGAAGGCATAGGCCTTGTCGAAGAGCGCGCGACTGGGCAGTTCAAACGCCATGTCCGACGCAAGCACGATGGGGCGCGTTTGCGCCTGCGGGTCGGTCGTGGCGAATTGCGACCGGAACCCCTGTTCCAGGTCGGGTTTGTCAATGCGACGCGTCATTTTGGGTCGCCTCGAAGACGCATCCGCCCAAGGGGGTGCATGTCATTTTGAGCGCCTGCTCCGGCGCGGTTGTGGTGGCGTTTGCCGCTGCCGCTCCACCCGGCGCAGCGGTGCCATTGAAGGTGGCCGGCGCATCCGTTGCATTTGCATCCGCCGCCTGCCCTGCGGGTGGCGGCACAAAGGTCGCAGGCGCGTTTGCAAGGCCCAAGGCACCCGCGTCCACCCCCCGCGCCGCAACGGCCGTGACCGTGGCCTGATAGTCGGCCAGCGCGGTCAAATAGGCCGCCTGCGCGTTCAACAGGTCAACGGATCCCTGCACTTCGTTTCGCCGCACCCCCAGCAGCCCGCTGATGGCGTTGCCGGTTCCGGTGAATATCGCCTCGATGATACGGACGGGCAGCAGTGCCGCGGCGGCCAGTTCGCTGGGCTTGGTCATGTCGATTTTCTGCAATGTGCCACCTGCGAACACCAACGTGGTTTCCCGGTCGACAAAGGCAGAGCGTTCGAGGTCAACGCCCGCAATCTGGTGCGGGTCGGGCACCTGCACGACGAAATCCGTCGAATTTCCGGAATGCGGTTCTTCGAAACTGATCACGACCGTCGTCAAGGGCCGGTAACACACGGAATGGTCGCAGGATGGATAGGCGGCGACGGGACGGGGCGGCGGTTGGATGCGCAGGTTCATCATGCGCCCCAGCCGATGCTGGGCGCGTTTCACGCTGGCCACATCAGTAGGATCAAAGCTGAGCTGGGCGACGACCTGATCAACCTTGTCCGCACCGCCCTGCCCGCCCCCCGGTGGGCCAAGGCCGCGCGGAGTGGTTGCCAATCCTGCCGACAGGCGGGCAATCTCTGCCGCCGCCTGCGCGAAGTTCACCAACACGTCGTCCAGTTCATCCTGCGTTGCAACGGTGATCGACGACAGCATCTGATTTTCCATCTCGATATCGACCTGATCGCGGCTGAACCGGGAGGGGGTGTAGTTCACATCGTACCGGAAAAGCGCACTGGGATCAGGCGCAAGCACCGATGCCCCTGTCCCCTCCTGCACCACGGAAAAGTGGCTGGCCGAGGTGAAGTGGCGATCATTGGCGAGGATTTTGAAGGTCAGGTAGCGCCGCGGCAAGGAATAGCTGCCTTGGTAGAAAGTCCGCTTTTGGGCGCCGCCGGCCGCCAGGAACGGAGAACCGGCGCGATTGCTGTCCAGAACCGTACAGGCGCCCAATCCCAGCGCGAGGCACAAGGCCAAGAGACATTTCATTCCGTGTCCTCCGCAGATTTGGATTGAAACACCGCCGGATTTTCATCCGGGGCACCATCGACCGGGCGCCGGGCCGTCCCCATCAGCATGGTGGACATGTCTGGTGGCCGGTGTAGGTCGTCGTGCCGCGCGCCCGGCGCTTCGACACCTTCGGGATACCCGGTGCCGCGATTTCCGAACCAGAACCCGGCAATGCCGGCCGACAGGGTGGACAGGCCCGAAAACACACCCAAGGCCAGTTCGATCTTGCCGATGTAAAGCAGCACAAAAGTCAAAATTGTTGCGGTTGTGCAATACATGAACACCACGAAATAGGTGACCACAATGCGCACATTGCTTTTGCGTATCTTCTGGCGAAGCATTGGTTTCGGGTCTGGCGGGTGTCCCATATCCATTTCATTTCCAAGGTTTTTTTGGCGGCAAATCGCCGAAATGGTCAGTCGTACTGAAAATACGGGAAAAGGGTCGTCAAAAAATCGAATTGCGTCAAGCGTGGACAATTCGGCGCCGCACGGACGTCCCGACCCTGCCAAACCTGCGGAAAACAAC
This sequence comes from uncultured Tateyamaria sp., assembly GCF_947503465.1. Taxonomy (NCBI): domain Bacteria; kingdom Pseudomonadati; phylum Pseudomonadota; class Alphaproteobacteria; order Rhodobacterales; family Roseobacteraceae; genus Tateyamaria; species uncultured Tateyamaria sp. Next base: position 1,063,430 of record NZ_CANNDN010000001.1, read on the forward strand.
AAAATGCGCCTGCGTATGGCGTTACGGCCAGCCCAGACCGGCGCCGGGATCACGCATTGCGTGCAGGCGGCGCGCGGCATGTGTCGCGAATTTCTGCACCATCACCTTGCGCCGGGCCGGGGCCAGTTTGTGTTCGGGCGCCATGCGAATGATTTCGCCGTCATAGGCATCAGCAATCAACAGCCCCGTGCCCTCGGGCAACAGATCCACCGGGAATGCCTCATCTACGGCCCAGAAAAACCGGTCGCACCATTCAATATAGCCTTGCCACTTCTGGTCCGACATAAAATCGGCGCGGCTGGACTTGCATTCGATCACCCAGATTTCACCCTTGGGGCCCAGTGCCATCACATCGACACGCAACCCGCGGGTCGGCACCAGTTCTTCGACCGTGACAAGGCCAAGGCTGGCCAAATGGCGGCAAACACCACGGGCCAGCATTTGGCCGGGCATCAGGTCGGTTGGATGGGCGGCGATGTCCATGGCGCCGAAGTATGAACAAAACCTGAACAAACGCAAGCCGCGTCATGGGCCTTGGCGGCGGCGTCTGCTGTGCATACCTTTCACGGGTGGTAGGGAGAGGACGTTCACATGCCCGAAGACACGAAGCTGAGCCAGACACAGGCGCGCGGCGTCAGGTACGCGCGCGAGCTGGAGGGGCATCTGGGATGGCTCGATACCTTTTCCGGCACGGCGCTGGGTGTGCTGGCGGTGGCGTCCGGTATCTATACCTATCTGGGCGTGTCGTCCCTGCTGGATGAAAACGGAGCCATGTCGGTCTTTGCGGCCATTGCCTATTCGATTGCGGTATCCGTGGGCATCTTTGTGTTCTGGTCCTACATGATGCGTCTGTTTCCCGCGGTTCGGTCGGCGCAGGCGCGGGTTGGGTTGATCGTCGCGATGGGTGTCGGGTCGCTTGCGATTGTGGCCATGTCCTCATGGCTGAACGCGGCCGCCCTTGCCGGATCGGCGGCCGTTGAACAGCATTTGGCCAAGACCGTGCAGGATTACCAAAGCAGCCTGGAGCGCGCGCATGAAGTCGCCCTGACCGGGCAATCGCTGGAGCGTGACGTGGCGCGTGTGCGCCAATCCTTCGAAGACCTGTCGGAACAGGAGGCGGCCGGGGCGCTGTCTGGCCTTGCGGGACGCGGCGCGGTATTTCGGGTCTTGCGTCAGAAGGCGGCGGAACTGTCGGGACTGGAGGCACAAATCAGTGCCCAGACGCCCCTGGTTGACTCCGCCTTTGCCGAAGGCAACGCCATTCTGTCACGCATGCGTGCCCTGACCGTCGAACCCGGTCCGGTCGAGGCGCGGTCCGTCGAGTTTTCCGAACAGGCCGTGCGCCTTGCCGGGCTGATCACCCAGATGCGGCAGCTGTCGGTTGCGCCGCTGGTCGAACGCGCCGCGCAGGATCTGGCGGCATCGGTCGTGCTGCCCGAATTGGACAGTTCCACCGAACAGGGCCGCACCGATCAGGCCGCGACCATCACGTCAGTGCTTGAAGTGCTGGCCCAGCGCGCCACGACGCTTGAACGCGCCGCACAGGCTGTTCAATCGCTCGAACCGGCCACCGATGTGACCTATACCCCGATCTCGTCGGCGGACGCGGTGATCCTGTATGCCCGCAATTTCGTGCCGTCCTGGGCCGGTGCCATTGCGATTGACCTGTTGCCGGCGGTGCTGGTCTTTATCCTTGCCATCACCCAATCGGCCATTCGCGGGGGACGCGAAGGGGCCGCCATCGAAGACACGCTGACCCTGGCGGAACTGCGGGCTGCAATGGTCGCCCTGCGGGACGTGGAAAGCACGATGACCGCGCCGGACCAGATTGATGCACCCGTGCCACCCAAGCGGGTTGCGGAATGACCGACGCGACGGACAAGCCACGCAATCCCATTGCGCGCACGCTGATGGGCGTGCTGATCTTTCAGCTTGGCATTGGTGCTCTGCTGATCCTTGGCGACATGCAGGGGTTGCGCCTGCCCTCTTTCGGGCCCGACGCGCCACGCCTGACCGAACCGGTGCGCCCCGGCGATCAACGCCGCACCTTCCGCCCGGACCGTGACCGGCCGGTCACCCAACCCGCCCGCGACCCCGGCGAATTGCCCAATCGGCTGGTCCTGACGCAAAGCGACGGCACCACCTACCGGCTTGAGGGCGGGATCAGCGATGGCGATGCAGAGCGCCTGGGCGCGCTGATCACCCAGGCCGATCCCCGGCCCGACACGGTGATCCTGCAAAGCCCCGGCGGCTCTGTTGCCGACGCGCTTGCCCTTGGGCGCGTAATCCGTCGCGAAGGGATCAAAACGCAGATGCTCGCCGGCGAATTCTGCTACTCCGCCTGCCCCTACATGCTGGCTGCCGGTGTCACGCGGGACATTGACCCCGACGCTTCGGTTGGCGTGCACCAGCACTATTTCGGCGAAAACACGTTCCTGCCTGCCGGGTTCGCGGTCGAGGACATCCAGCGCGGTCAAGCCGAGGTGATGACCTATCTGGACGAGATGGGAATCGACCCGCTGGTGATGCAGCACGCGATGTCGACACCGCCGGACGAGATTTACGTGCTGCTGCCGGAAGAGCTGGAAGCATACGGATTTATCCAGTCTTCTGAATGACTTGATCGGAGCCCCTTCAATGGCTCCAACGTAGCCTTGACATGATACCAAAAGGTATCTTATTGATGCGATACCAAATGGCATCATATTGAGAGAGATCATGAAGCGCCCCGCTTTGCCCTTGCTTGCAGCCCGCCCCGCGCTGGCCGACCCGACGATCCCCTTCACCCCCACCGATCGGCTGGATCGGGCCACGGCGCCCCGTGTCACGGCATTGGGCCGGAACGGCGCGGTCGATTACCGGCGGGTGACGCAATGAACGACCGGACGCAAAACGCCTTTCGCGCGCTGGCCGACCCGACGCGGCGCGACATCCTCACGATGCTCAAGTCGCAGGAGATGACCATCGCGCAAGTGTCCGACAGGTTCGACATGACCCGGGCGGCGGTCAAGAAACACCTGACCGTACTCAGCGACGGCGGATTGATCACGGTCGAACCGCGCGGGCGCGAACGCATCAACCGTCTGAACCCTGCCGGTCTGGCACCGGTCCTGTCGTGGCTCGAACTCTTCGACCGCTTCTGGGATGACCGCCTGTCCGACCTCAAAACCGCCATCGAAAAGGACATCCAATGACCGACACGACCCTGCAAAAGACCATCTTCCTCAAGGCCCCGCGTCAGCTGGTCTGGGAGTACCTGACCCAACCCGAACATCTGGCCAAATGGTTCCACGCCCCCAAGACGCCCATGGCGGAGGGTCAGGCGCTGGAAATGTTCGGCACCACAAGCGGCGACCTTCTGATCTGGGGCACCGTGGTCAAGGCGGATGCCCCGGATTATCTGGAATACACATTCACGGTCGGTCCCATGGGCGATGCTGTCAGCACGGTGAAATGGACGCTGTCCGACGTGCCGGGTGGCACGCAACTGTCCCTTGTTCACGAGGGACTGCCGCAGGGCGAGGCGGCCTTCAGCCTGACGCTCGCGCTTGACAAGGGGTGGGATGATCACCTGATGCGCCTGCGCACCGACATGCATGGGGATGACTGATGGACTACAGTGCCACGATTGCGACACCTGTCGCACCCGAACTGGTCGGGCGGCAGATTGTCGATGACCTTGCCCTTTGGTGGTCCACACGGGTGGACCGTGGGGCAGATGGCTTCACGGTGCGGTTCAACAACAGCCACGCAACCTTTGCCTTCGATCCGGGCGCCACACAGGATCGGTTTGCATGGACCTGCACGGATGCGCACATGATCATGGACGGCGTCGATGATGTGGCGGAATGGAAAGGCACCCGCCTGATCTGGCAGATCACCCCGTCGGACGGCGGCAGCATGGTGACGCTGACCCACCAAGGGCTTGGCCCGCACATCGCCTGTTTCGACATTTGCCAACGCGGGTGGCAGAGGTTTTTCGAAATCAGCCTGCGGGATCACCTGAACGGCGCGTCGGCCCAGCCTGAAACCAGCAGACCGGCGGCCTGACGGGACGGTCCGGTCCCTGCGCGGCCTTGCACCCGGCGCAGGACGGCCCTGCGCCGCCTTGCCCTGCGCGGTCCGACACCCTATGTAGCGCGGTGGCGGGCTCTGCCCTTCTCGTGACAGGTTGCATTCCGGTGGCCTTAAGCAATTCCGAGGGAGTTGGCTCTGTCCGGGCCCTGGTCCGGTTACCTGACGCCCACCTGTATATACAGGTCCTCGGGAATGAGAGAACCAAACGGCTGTGGTGGTCCCGTCGCCTTTCCACACAGACCAGTGTTGCAGCAGCGCACAGATGCGGTTCGCCGACGCCGATTGCAGTGGCGCGGGACCGGAATATCTTGGCTGCGAACATGGCATGAAAGGAGACAGACATGTCCCTCAGACCCACATTGGAAACCCGCCGCGCCCAGCCGACCATGGAGGGCGCAGGCGTTCACTTGCACCGCGCCTTCGGCTTTCAGGACCCGACAGAGCTGGACCCGTTCCTGTTGTTTGATGACTTTCGCAACGACGTGCCCGCGCATTTCGAAAAGGGATTTCCGTGGCACCCGCATCGCGGCATCGAAACGATCACCTATGTGCTGGAAGGCACGGTCGAACACAGCGACAGCCTTGGCAATTCCGGCACTTTGGGTGCCGGGTCGGTCCAGTGGATGACGGCCGGGTCGGGCATTTTGCACCAGGAAATGCCGCACGGCAACGCCAAGGGGCAGATGCACGGCTTTCAATTGTGGGGCAACCTGCCATCAAGCCAGAAGATGACCGCGCCGCGCTACCAGGACATCACGGGATCGGACATTCCCGAAATCATCGACGACGACGGCACCAAGGTGCGCGTGATCACGGGCGAATTCTGGGGCAAGACCGGTCCGGTGGACGGCATTGCCGCCGATCCGCAATACCTGGATATCGCGGTGCCTGCCGGGATCAAGAAGACCTTTCGGATCGACACCTATCGCCGCGCCTTTGCCTATGTGTTTGACGGGGCCGGTGCCTTTGCCGATGCCTCTGATCCCGCGGGTGTCCTGCTGGAAAAAGAGGTTGCGGGCCAAGAGGTCAATATCCGCGATCTGTCCGGCGACCGCACCCTGATCCGGTTCGGCACCGGGGATGAGGTCACGGTTCAGGCCGGGCCCGAGGGCATCCGCTTTCTGCTGATCTCGGGGGCGCCCATTGACGAACCGGTGGCGTGGCACGGTCCCATCGTGATGAACACGCAGGAAGAGTTGATGCAGGCCATGCGCGATCTGCGGAACGGCACCTTCATTCAACCGGCCCATTGATACATGGCTGTCGGCGCGCCGTGCGCCGACAGCGTCGCATGTCAGGCCACAACCGCCTTGCGCACCATCGCCCAATACTGGTCCTGCACATCGGTCAGGGTCAGGCGCCCTTCGTCCCGGAACCAGGTGGTGACCCCTGTCAGCATCGCGATGATCGCAAGCGTCACGATCTTGGGATCGGCGACATCGAAAACGCCCGCCGCCGCACCGTCCCTCAATATGCCTTCAAGCACGGCCTCGTAACGGCCACGCAAGGCCTCGATCTCAGCAAAGTTGTCGGGCGCGAGGTTGCGCAATTCCATGTAGGCGATGAACACCGCGTCGGGGCGCGCGTGGTGAAAACCGATGTGAAACCGCACAAAAGCCTCGAGCCGGTCCAGATGCGGGGCATCGGCAGAGCCGGGCGTGGCGCCCAGCAGTTCGACCATGTGATCGCGCATCAATACGAACAGCAGCGTCTGCTTGTCAGGCGTGTAATTATACAGCGCCCCGGCCTGCACACCCACCTCGGACGCGATTTGGCGCATGGAAACAGCGGCATAGCCGTGGCGGGCAAACAATCGCAGTGCCGCATCGCGCACACGCGGGCCGGTGATGTCGGAATGGGAACCTGTGGTGCGGGCCATGGGACGGATTTATCTGAACACATGTTCAAAACCAAGCTATGCTTGCACCACGCCGGACCATGGTGCATCACAAGAGCAACACACGGTTTCCGGAGCATTTCGCCCATGCGCGCAGCTGCTGCCCTTCTTTGTTTCAGCCTTGCTGCCTGCACGCAGTTTCCCGACCTTGATGGCACGGTGCCCCCATCGGTCGAGGCGGCGGACTTTCCCGCCCTGTTGCCGTTGGAACCGTTGATGGCCAGGGCCGCGCCGATTGTCAGCGACCCTGTCGAGACCGCGAACACGCTTGAGCGGCGCATCGCGGCCCTCAGGGCCCGCGCCCGCGCCCTGCAACGGCGCGACATCGTGGACCCGGCCACGCGCGCCCGGATGCAGGCCCGTCTGGGCTAAGGGCAATTGCGCCCCCGTTCCGAACCCGTTACATCGCCCGCGACGCCCAACGCTCAAAGGAACCCGATATGAACGCACCGCTTCGGCTTGGCATTGCAGGATTGGGGACGGTTGGCATCGGCGTGGTCAAGATCATTCGTCAACACGCCGAAATGCTGACCGCACGCACCGGGCGCAAGATCGAAATCAGCGCCGTCAGCGCGCGGTCCCGCGACAAGGATCGTGGCGTACCCCTCGCGGGCTATGGTTGGGAGGATGATCCTGTCGCACTTGCCACCCGCGACGACGTGGACATCTTTGTCGAACTGATGGGCGGCACGGACGGGCCCGCCAAGGCGTCGGTCGAAGCGGCAATTGCAGCAGGCAAGGATGTGGTGACGGCCAACAAGGCCATGCTGGCCGTCCATGGCCAGGCCCTGGCCGAGGCCGCCGAAGCCAAAGGCGTCAACCTGCGGTTCGAAGCTGCCGTGGCCGGTGGCATCCCCGTGATCAAGGCCCTGACCGAAGGGTTGGCCGGAAACGAAATCCGGCGCATCGTCGGCGTGATGAACGGATCATGCAACTACATCCTGACGCGGATGGAGACTGCCGGCCTCAGCTATGACGAGGTCTTTGCCGAAGCTGACGGGCTTGGTTATCTTGAGGCCGATCCGCAATTGGACGTCGGTGGCATCGACGCGGCCCATAAACTGGCGATCCTGTCCTCGATCGCCTTTGGCACGCAGGTCGATTTCGACGGGATCGAGCTGGAAGGGATCGAACGGGTCAGCATCGAGGACATCCGCCACGCTGCCGATATGGGCTACAAGATCAAATTGCTGGGCGTGGCGCAGAAAACCGGCCGTGGGCTGGAACAGCGCATGATGCCCTGCCTTGTGCCAGACACGTCGCCCTTCGGGCAATTGCAAGGCGGCACGAACATGGTCGCCATCGAAGGGCATGCCGTGGAACAGATCGTGCTGCGCGGTCCCGGCGCGGGCGAAGGGCCCACAGCCTCTGCCGTGATGGGCGACGTCTGCGACATGGCCCGTGGCATGTCGCTGCCCGTCTTTGGACAACCGGCCACCGGTTTGGACACCGCCCCCCGCGCGGCGTCGGTCTTGCCTGCGCCCTACTACCTGCGCATGGCGCTGGTCGACAAACCCGGCGCGCTTGCGAAAATCGCCACTGTTCTGGGCGAAGCAGGCGTAAGCATCGACCGGATGCGCCAATACGGCCACAGCGACACGACGGCACCGGTGCTGATCGTCACCCATACTTGCACACGCGGGGCCGTAGACGACGCCATCGCCGCCATGCAAGGCACGGGTGTGCTGGTGTCGGACCCGGTCGTGTTGCGCATCGAATCCATCTGATCACTCCATATTTCAAAGGAATTCCTCTCATGACCGCCACAGCACAATTCCAGGACCGCATGCTGTCACTGGGTCTGGCCCGTGTTTCCGAAGCGGCGGCCCTCGCCTCTGCGCGACTGGTCGGGCATGGGGATGAAAAGGCCGCGGATCAGGCCGCCGTCAATGCGATGCGCGAACAGTTGAACCTGCTGGACATCGCGGGCGTGGTCGTGATCGGCGAAGGGGAGCGGGACGAGGCGCCCATGCTCTATATCGGAGAAGAGGTGGGCACCGGGAACGGCCCCGGCGTGGACATCGCACTGGACCCGCTGGAAGGCACGACGCTCACCGCCAAGGATATGCCCAACGCGCTGACCGTTATCGCCATGGGACCGCGCGGCAGCATGCTGCACGCCCCGGACGTCTACATGGACAAGCTGGCCATTGGTCCGGGATACGCGCCGGACACGGTCACATTGGACATGTCCCCCTCTGAACGGGTCCAAGCACTGGCCAGGGCCAAGGGCTGTGATACGTCCGACATCACGGTGTGCATCCTTGAACGTCCGCGGCACGAAGACGCGATAGCGGCGGTGCGCAGCACGGGCGCGTCGATCCGCCTGATCACGGATGGGGATGTGGCCGGCGTGATGCACTGCGCAGACCCAAGCACTGGTATCGACATGTATATGGGCGAAGGTGGCGCGCCCGAAGGTGTGCTGGCCGCCGCCGCGTTGAAATGCATGGGCGGGCAGATCTATGGCCGCCTCCTGTTCCGCAACGACGACGAAAAGGCACGCGCCGCCAAGGCGGGGATCGATGATCTGAACCGCGTGTATACCCGGGACGAGATGGTGACACGGGACGTGATCTTTGCCGCCACCGGCGTAACGGACGGGTCCCTGCTGCAATCCGTGCATCGCGAACCGGGCTGGCTGACCTGTGAAACCCTGCTGATGCGGTCCAAGACCGGATCGGTTCGCCGCATCAATTACCGCACGCCCACGCACACCGTCTGATCCGACACGGGCGGGCAATGCGTCTGCCCGACATGGCTGGCGCTGGACCCTTGTCTGCGGCTAGAACTGGTCCGATCGGTGCGAGAAGGAAGCCATCGCTGTGTCATTTCTGGGTGTGGAGCAGTCACTGACCGGGCGGGCCTGGATCGGACCGGACAGCGCGACCGACCGCGCGGCCGAAGCGCTGGCCCAAACGACGCAGTTGCCGCGCCCCGTTTGCCAGATCCTTGCCCGCATGGGTGTGCCGGCGGATGGGGCAGAGGCGTATTTGTCCCCCACCCTGCGGGACCTGATGCCCGACCCCCGTTCCCTGCGCGACATGGAACCCGCAGCCGCACGTCTGGTCCATGCGGTCCGAAACAGGGAAAAGATCGCGATCTTTGCCGACTACGATGTGGATGGGGGCAGTTCCGCGGCACTGCTGGTCACATGGTTGCGCAGTCTGGACATCGGCGCGACGGTCTATGTTCCGGACCGCATCGACGAAGGGTACGGCCCGAACGACGCGGCGATGGCACAGTTGGCCGCGGCGCATGACCTGATCCTGTGCGTGGATTGCGGAACCTTGTCACATGGTCCCATTGCCGCTGCCCGTGGGGCAGATGTGGTGGTGTTGGACCACCACCTTGGGGCCGAAACACTGCCTCCGGCCTATGCGGTTGTGAACCCCAACCGGCAGGACGAAGACGGCGCGCTGGCCCATTTATGTGCCGCAGCGGTCGTGTTCCTGGTTCTGGTCGAGGCTGGCCGCCAATTGCGCGCCGCCGACCGCAAGGGGCCTGACCTGATGGCGCTGCTGGATCTGGTCGCGCTGGCCACCGTGGCCGACGTCGCGCCCCTGATCGGTGTGAACCGCGCCTTTGTCCGGCAAGGATTGAAGGTCATGGCGCGTCGGGATCGTGCCGGGTTGGTGGCGCTTGCGGACATCGCGGGTCTGGACACCGCGCCAACCCCGTACCATCTGGGCTATCTCCTGGGGCCACGGATCAATGCGGGGGGTCGCATTGGCCAGGCCGATTTGGGCGCCCGCCTGCTGAGCACCCAAGACCCGCATGAAGCGGCCGCACTGGCCGAGCGGTTGCATGTCCTGAACGCCGAACGGCGGGACATCGAAGCGCAGGTTCGGGCAGAAGCCATTGCGCAATGCGATGCCCGCGACAGTGACGGCGCGCTGGCGTGGGCCGCAGGGCCCGGCTGGCACCCGGGTGTTGTGGGTATCGTGGCCTCGCGCGTGAAGGAGGCGACAAACCGACCCGCTGTCGTGATCGGGGTCGAAAACGGCATTGGCAAGGGATCGGGCCGGTCCGTGTCCGGCATTGACCTGGGCGCACCGATCCAGAGGCTGGCGGCAGAGGGTCTGCTGATCAAGGGTGGTGGCCACAAGATGGCAGCGGGCCTGACAGTGGCCGAAGACATGATTGAACCGGCCATGGCGCGGTTGAGCGAGCTGCTGGCGCGTCAGGGCGCCGAGGCCCTTGGTCCCGCCGACGTGCGGGTGGACGGTGCGTTGATGCCGGGGGCTGCGAATGTTGAGCTTTTGGACCAGATCGATGCCGCCGGGCCATTTGGCGCAGGCGCGCGCGCGCCGCGCTACGCGTTCCCCGGAATGCGCATTCTCAGCGCCCGACAGGTCGGCGAAGCGCATTTGAAACTGACCTTCGGAGAACCGGGTGGCGCACGTCTGGACGCAATATCTTTCGGGGCGTTCGAGACGGCACTTGGGCAGGCCCTGCTGGATCACGGCGGGGCGCCATTTCACCTGGCCGGCCGGGTCGAAATCAACAGCTTTCGCGGGCGGCAGTCCGTCCAATTGCGGCTGGAAGATGCGGCACGCGCCTGAGCAGCAGGCCAAGGATTTTTCCGTCGAATTATCGTCTCTCTGGCGTTTTTTCCGCTTGCGCCGGTCCGCCTTATTGCCTATCTGAGCGCTCACATCAGCGCTGGCCCGTTCGTCTATCGGTTAGGACGCCAGGTTTTCAACCTGGAAAGAGGGGTTCGATTCCCCTACGGGCTGCCAGATCCCTTCCCGAGATACCATTTTGGGCTGTCCACACGCCGCCACCGATACCGGTTTCACATCATAGATGTGTGCGCAGGTGATCAGGCGTTGCTGGCGGCGTCGCGACCAACGGGCGGCGCCAGGTTTTGTGCGTCATGACGCAGCGCGGGCACATACTGCGTTTGCTGGCCACGCCCACCGTGTTTTGATGCATATAGGGCGACATCGGCATCATCCATGACCTCGGCAACGGTCTGGCTGGACGCGGGATCAAAGATTGCCGATCCGATGCTGGCCGATATCCGGCACACGTCTCCCTGGAACGGGATGGGTTTTGAAATGCGTTGGATGATCCGGCGTCCGATCCCGGTCATCGCCTCACCATCCTTGGCATGGGGCAGGATGATGACAAATTCGTCGCCGCCGACCCGGGCGACGGTGTCGCTGTCGCGGGTTTCCTCGACCATGACGCGGGCGACGGTTTGCAGAACGTGATCGCCCGCGGCGTGCCCCAGCGTGTCATTGACCGCCTTGAACCAATCAAGGTCAATTTGCATCAGCCCAAATCGCGTGCCCCAATCCGCGTGACGCGCCAATACGTGATCCATTGCGCGACGGTTCTTGAGCCCGGTCAGCGTGTCGGTAAAGGCCTGTTCTTCCGCCGCGATCATTGCGCCCTGGAGCCGCAGGTTCAGCTTGCGCGACGCTTCCATGGCGGCCGATTTCGCCTCGACCAGATAGAGCATTTCAACGGTCAGGTCCGTGGCCGCAAAATCGGCACTGGTCAGGGCGTAATCCGAAACCGCATCGACCACCGAAATGCCGAAAGACAGGTTCACGATGCTTTGCCCGTCCTCGGCCCCGGCCACAAGAAGGCCCTTCACTTCTGTCTTGGGGGCGTCGCGCAGTTGCAGATGCAGTTTTGTCCCCGCCGTTGCACGCAACCCTTCCATGCTGGTGATCGCGCGCGGCCGTTTCAGATCAAAGATTTCAAGGAAGCGCCGTCCGACCATCGGCAGGTCGGGGCGCAGTTTTTGCAATGTGGGTCCTGCATGGACGACATGCCCTGTCGCGTTCAGAACCACGTGCATGGGGCACAGCACATCCAGGGATCGGGTCAGCATGGTCTGAGTCTTCACGATGCACGGGCCCCCAGATCAAACACCCGCCCCTCGGCGAATTCAGTTTCGACAAGCGTCACGGATATCGTTTCGACGCCATTGCCGCTGCCCGTATACTCCAGCAAGGCAAGCGCACCGTAATCGTCGGCCATCGTCCGCAATATCCCCATCATGACATGGCCGTACCCGTCGATTGGGCTTTCGCATACAAGGCTGAACTGGGTGGGCGAATGATCCCGCAGCTCGATCCGGGGCAGGTTCAGGTCGGACACCGCAAGACGGGCGCGATCCGGCAGATCGTCCAGCGAATGCAGGAATTCGACAAAGGTCACGCCACCGAACCGCAACAGACGGCGCAACGCTTCGACATTCGGATGGGACACAAGATAGGTGCCCATATCCTCCATCACATCGCTGCGCGGGCGGTCCAGGATGTTGCTGATCGCATCCAGAAGGCGCGGCGTGATGTCATCGTCATAGATCAGCATCGCCTCGAACTCGACAAAGTCGAGATCGGCAAAGCGGGTTGCTTCGACCCATTTGTCCGCACCGTAACTGTCGGTGACGAAACACTGTATTGCCCGATTGATCAGCCCATGCATGGCACGACTTTCCCATTTCCACGCACGCACCATGCAAGCCGAAGCCTAAACAATCCAATAACAGATGCAATTTGACGTATTTTTGGGCCCGCACGGCTCAGAAATCGGTCGGCGCACCGCCTTCGGCTTTCCGGCGGGCCACGAAATCCGCCAATTCCTCGCGAATGCCTGCGTCCATGTCCGGGGCCTCGAAACTGCCAATGATGTCCTTGAACATCCCGTGCGCCCGCTCGGGTGTCCACACGGCACCCGCCGCCTCCCAGCCTTCATAGTTCTTCCAGTCGCTCAGGAAGGGTTGGTAGAACGCGGTGGTGTACCTGTCCTGCGTATGCTGAATACCAAAGAAATGGCCATCATTTCCCACCGACTTGATGGCATCCAGTGCAATCTCATCAGGTCCGGTCGCGACAAGGCTGGGGTCCATATAGCGTTGAATTTGCTGCAGGATTTCGCAATCCATGATGAACTTCTCGGGGCTGGCGATCAGACCGCCCTCAAGCCAGCCTGCCGCATGATACACCATGTTCGTGCCGGACTGCACCGCGGCCCACAGGCTGTTGGATGTCTCCCACATGGCCTGACCGTCCGGCACGTTGGCAGCGCACACGCCCGACGACCGCATGGGCAACCCGTAAAGGCGCGCCAACTGGCCCGTCATCTGGGTGGCCCGCATGTACTCGGGCGTGCCAAAGGCAGGCGCGCCCGATTTCATGTCCACGTTCGATGTAAAGGTGCCAATGGCGCAGGGCGCACCGGGCGCTACGTACTGAAACAGCGCGATGGCGCACAGGGCCTCGGCAATGGACTGCGCCACTGCGCCCGCCATCGTAACGGGGGCCATCGCGCCAGCAAGGGTAAAGGGGGTGACGACAACCGCCTGACCGCGCCGCACCAACCGCAGACAGCCATCGATCATCGGATGATCATGCTTGAGCGGCGAGGTCGAATTGATGTTGGTGTACATCCGCGGCGTTGCTTCGAACTCTTCATGGGTTAGACCGCTGGCGATGCGCACCATCTCCATCACGTCCTCGACCCGTTCCTTGCCCAACGAATAGGCGTGCATGACCTTGTCCGTCAGCGTCAACTTGTCATAGAGCACGTCAAGGTGGCGCACACTGGCGTGGAGGTCGACAGGTTCGACCGGATAGCCGCCCGCGAAGTGGATGCAGTTGAAATACTGTGTCAGTTTCAAAAGATTGGCACACATCTCGCGCGTGCCGGGGACCTTCGTGCCGATCGCCAAATCCCAGTAGTTCGGGGGCGACGACACGTTGCCAAACAAAAGATGCCGCCCGCCGACGGTGATCTTGCGGTCCGGGTTCCGCGGCGTCAGGGTGAACTGCGACGGCGCCTTGCCCACCATTTCCATGACGAAATGCCGATCCATACGCACGATATCGCCATCGATGCTGCATCCGGCCTCGCGCAGGATCTCCAGGGCCTCTTCGTTCAGAAACTGAACACCGATCTCTTCAAGGATGCGCATCGCGCCCTCGTGAATGGCGGCAACGCCTTCGGGGCTCAGTGGTTCGACCGGGGCGTCGGTGATCACGGGCGGGTTCCACGGCATCTGCTCGATCACGGCCCCGCCACGCCGGGCGGCTGCCCCGGCCCGGCCACCGCCGCGTGTTCTGCGCCGTGTCGCTGTGTCTGCCATTGTGTGATCCCCATGTATCGCGTGTGACATCAAACACACCTCAGAGCGGGGCGACCCACATTTCCATTTGCGACGGACCGTGTCGTTTTTCCAGCGGCAAGGGCCGTTTACGCGTTCTCAGCGGGCCGCGACCCGATCCAGCCAGGCAGGCAACGCGCCAATGTCGGGCAGAACGGTATCGGCATGCGGGGCCAGCACGTCTTTTGGGGCCAGCCCGGTCAGCACGGCAACGGTGCGCATGCCCGCGGCACGCCCCGCCATCAGGTCATGGGTGCTGTCGCCCACCATCACAACGGCCTCGGCAGGCACGTCCAATTCGGCACAGAACGCCAAGAGCTGACCGGGCGCAGGTTTGCCGCCAAAGCCGCTGTCGCTGCCTGCAATGAAATCAAACAAGGGGGCAATACCCGCCGATTGCAAATGCGCCTGTGCCGGGGCCTCGGCATCATTGGTGGCAACGCCCAGAACCAGGCCGCGCGCGCGCAGGTGCGTCAGCAACGGCAGCAGCGGGACGGCTTCGGCCTGAGGTGCGCGCGCCGCTTCCGCATTCAGAAGCGCGACAAGCGCATCGCGGGACATGTCCGGGAAAAAGGGACGCAAATCGTCCGCAATCTCAGCCGGGGTTCCGGCGATGACAACGCTGTCCGGGGCAAACCGACGCTGAGCAAGGTCAAAGCCGATGGCCGCGCCTGCGCGCATCGCCAAGTGTTGATCCCCGCCGGCAGCCCGGCGCAGGAACGCGGCGGCCCATGCCTCCCACGTGGTGGTAAAATCGAAAAGCGTGCCGTCCTTGTCAAAGATGATGCCTTGCACGGGGGGGCCAGACGGCGTCACGTCCAATGCACATCCCCCCCTCCGGGCAATGCCATGCGCGCACGCATCGGCGCGTCATAAGACAGACCGCTGGCATCGCAGAAGGATTTCACCCATGTATCATCCATCATGATGAAATCCAAAAGCGCACCCAGAAAGGCCGGATCGGACACGCCTGCGCGCATATCTGCCTCGCTGGCGCCGGTGGCGCCCAGGAACACGGGCAGCAATTCCGCGTTGCCGGCCATCCAGGCAACCGCCTGCAATCCGACAACTTCGGCGGATTCTCGCGAATGGGACATCACGTTTGTGCCTTTGCAGTCTCGTGGAAACGCTTTGTTAACCTAAACGATCAAAAACCGAATGCACGGCTTTTGTAACGAATTGGAAACGCCTCATGCACGGCAAGGTCCTTCTTATTGACCCGATCGCGACCAACCGCATCGTGCTGCGCGTCAAATTGGCGGCCAGCCACTACCACATGACGCAGGCAGCCTCGATCGCCGATGCGATGCAGGTGCTGTCCCAGGACCTGCCTGACCTGATCCTGTGCGCAACCGATTTGCCGGACGGCGATCCGCTCCGGCTGTTGCGGCGCATGCGCAAGACGGGGTTGACGGGAAAGGTGCCGGTCATCGCCCTCAGCGGATGCGATGACGACAGCGAACGGCTGCGCCTCTTGGCCGGCGGGGTCGATGACGTCATGCAAAAGCCCATCAACGACGCCCTGTTGCTGGCGCGCACGCGGTCGATCATTCGTGCCTATGCAACGGCCAGCGAATGGACGCTGCGCGAAGGCACGTCGCGTGCGCTTGGCTTTGCCGAGGCGGCGGATGCGTTCGCCCCGTCCCAGACGGTGCGGATCATCGCGCGTGATCCGGCAGCGGCTGAACCATGGTCGTCGGCGCTTGCCAACCGGATTTCTGCCCGGATCACCTATGCCAAGCCCGCCACCGCCGTCGATGATATCGAGCCGGGGTCCCCGCCTGACGCGCTGGTTCTGGTTGTGGGGCCACACGAAGGCACGCAGATGCTGCAATTGCTTGCAACGGTGCGCAGCCAGGCCAGCACGCGCCACTGCGCCATTCTGGGCGTGATCGGGCCCGAGGACATGACGCTTGGCGCGCAGATGCTGGACATGGGCGCAAATGACCTGATCCGCCACACGCGATCAGCCGACGAATTGGCGGTGCGCCTGGATGCGTTGCTGCGCCGCAAGCGCGTGACGGATGCGCTGCGCGATACCGTACGGTCGGGGATCGAAGCCGCGGTGATTGACCCGCTGACGGGCCTGCACAACCGCCGCTATGCCATGCCCCACCTGACGCGGATTGCCGACCGGGCCACGCGCACCGGCAAACCCTATGCCGTGATGGTTGCCGACATGGACCATTTCAAGCGGATCAATGACACCTATGGCCATGCCGCCGGTGACGCCGTGCTGATCGAAACGGCGCGCAGGCTGCGGGAAAACCTGCGCGCCGTCGACCTTGTGGCCCGGATCGGGGGCGAAGAATTCCTGATCGTTCTGCCGGGTGCAGGGCTGAGCGATGCGCGCAAGGCGGCCAAGCGGATGTGCCGGATCATTGAAACCACAGCCTTCGATGTGCCGGGCCAGACGGCGCCCATTACGGTGACCATGTCCATCGGGATGACCGTGGTCGATCCTGGGCGCGGCGCCAAGTCTTCGGACGCGCACACGCCACAGGCCCTGCTGGATCGCGCGGACAAGGCGCTTTACGGCGCCAAGGCCGAAGGGCGCAACCGCGTCACGCTCAGCCGTCCGGCGGCGTAACGGCCGCTTGATCAGTCGCGCTTGCCCGGCCCGGGCCGGCCGCGCCCCCCTCTCGAGATCACCTCCTGCACCCGTTGCGCGTAGGCGCGCCGGTCCTGCACCGACATGGCCGCAACTTTTTCCAGCCATGCAGACTGGGCCACCGATTGCACCTGTCCGACACTCGCGGCCTGCCGCGCCAGAACCGCCCTGACCGCCGCGGTGTCAAGCGTGTCAGCGGACAGCAAATCCAGCATGTCGCGATAGGTGGCCCTGCGGGCGCTGCGCCCCGGCAGATCGGGATCATTGCGCACCGCACCAAAGACCGCGCGCCGGTCCTCCTTGGGCAACGCCAGCACATACGGCATCGCATAACCCATGCCCGGGCCCTTTCCACCCAAGGGCCCACCGCGCACCGCGAGCCCCACAACCAGCCCCGCCACGGCCAGGTTGATGGCCAACGACAGCGTCAGCAGGACCTTGACCCACAAGGGGACGCGCCGTGTGATATCTGTGTCCGCCATTCCTACCCCTCCTCCAGGGCCCAGCCAAAGGCATCAAGACCAAGGTCGGTGTCATAATCCGCGTCGTATCCAAGGGTCCACAGCGCATCGACACCGGTTGTGTCCAAGGCGCCCAGGCCAATGACAAATCCGGTCGCCGTGGCCGCGACAAGACCGCCAACAGCGCCCCATCCCCCCAAGCCACCTATGATCTGTCGCCACATCCGCGCCTGGGGGCGGCCACCTCCTGGCGCGGGCAGATGGGCCTGCGCATCGGCCAACACACGGGCCATCAGATCCGGCGAAGGCTCCGGCACGGGCAGGGCCGACATGTCGTCCAGCATCGCTTCGATCCGGTCGGGGCCAGGTGATTTGGAACCTTGGGTCATATCCATCATCCTTCATATCCAAGGGCGGATTCCCGCCCTTTCAATGCGCTGGCCAGGGCACGTTTGGCGCGCGCTGTCAGGCTTTCCACGGCTTCGACGCTGACACCCAACGCCTCGGCAATCTCCGGGTTCGATGCGCCCTCGAAATGGCGCAGGGTCAGGGCCAGCCGCTGTCGTTCGGGCAAGACGGCCATGGCGTCGCGCACCGCAGCATGGCGTGCCGTGTCTTGCAGACGGGCTTCGGCACCCGGTGCCGGATCTTCGGGTTCGGCCACGTCCTCCAGCGGAATGCCCGCGCGCGGCCGCTTGCGCAAGCGGTCCGTGCACAGGTTGGACACAACGCGGAACACCCATGTCGACACCTGCGCCTCGCCGCTGCGCCAATCCGGTGCCATGCGCCACAGACGCAACATGGCCTCTTGCGTCACGTCCTCGGCCTCGGCCCGGTCGCCCAGCATGCGAAAGGCCTGCGCCTGCGCCCGCGGCACCAGCCGCACCGTCAATGCACGTGCCGCCGCCGCATCGCCCCGCGCATAGCGCAGCAGCAATGCGGCGTCATCCTCGTGGGATTGGGCGTCAAATGGCATCGTCATCGTCCCGGAACACTGCCCGGCCCCACCCCAGCAAACAAGGGATGGGGCCAAACGGCTTCAGTTGTCGCGCAACCTGGGACCGCGCTTGCGGAATTCCGCGCGCGCCTGCTCGAACTCTTCTTGCGAAATGCCGCCGCTGTTGTCTGCATCCAGACGGTCAAAGAACCGGGCCGGATCACGGCGGGTGTTCTGCATTTCCTCGACAGACAGCTTGCCATCTTCGTTGGCATCAAGGCGCGACAGGACACGTTCGGCACGCGCCTTGGCACGGTCCGCGCTGCGTGCTTCCAGTTCAGCCAACGACAAAAACCCGTCGCCGTCCGTGTCGGCACCGTCAAAGCGCGCCTGGGCGCTGGCCTGCATTTCCTGCAGGGTCACTTCCCCGCTGCCATCGGCATCCAGGGCCGAAAAGTCGGGACCGCGGTCGCGTGCCATGGCGGACATTGTGGTCAGCCCGATGGCTGCGGCGGCGATGGCGGCGATAAAGGTACTGCGTTGCATGGATCATTCTCCGTTCTTGCCTCTGCGGCAGCAGGATCATCCTGCCACCCTATGCCCCTTCAAACGCCCCCCGGGCCCGGTTCCGTCGAAAAAAGTTTTGGCGGCCGCCCTGACCTGCCCCGGCGAACGCGACATCGGGACGCAAGGACAGATTGCGCCATTCCGTTTCGCCATCCACCCCGGCACAGTTCCACCATTCAGAAAGGCGTATGCCATGCGACCCGAGCAGACCAGCTTTACCAATGCCCCGCAACGGCGCCTGCGGCCCGCGCTTTTGCGTGGGTGGCGGCGCAGATGCCCCCGGTGTGGCAACGGGCACCTGCTCAAAGGGTACCTGAAGCTTGGTGCCACCTGTCCGGTCTGCAAGCTGGACTACACCCACGCGCGGGCAGATGATGGACCTGCCTATCTGACAATCCTGCTGGTTGGGCACCTCATGGCGCCCCTGCTGCACCTGGTCTTTGTCACGTGGCGGCCGGAACCCCTGGTGCTGTTCACGATTTTTGCGGTTGGCTGCGTGGGCCTGTCGCTTTACCTTCTGCCACGGCTCAAGGGGGCCATCGTGGGGTTCCAATGGGCCAGGCAGATGGGCGGCTTCGGCCCCGCCGGGTAGGCAACGCCCCGGCGCGGAAACCGGCCAAGAAGGGGCGACATGACACCTCAGGACAAAACCCAGATCCGCAATGCCGCGACCGTGATCGTGCTGCGCGACCGCTTGACGACACCGCGCATCCTGATGGGCCAGCGCGGGGCCAAGGCGGTGTTCATGCCGAACAAGTTCGTCTTTCCCGGTGGCGCGGTTGACGCGGACGACCACCATATCCCGCTGGCCACGCCGCTGACGGCTCCAAACGACGCGCGTCTTGCCGAAGACGGGGATGCCGCCCTTGTGCCGGCCCTGGCCGCCGCCGCCATTCGCGAGCTGTTCGAGGAAACGGGCCAGGTCCTGGGCGCACCGGGCGCATGGCCGGATGCGCCCGCCGACTGGACGCAGTTTGCGGCCACCGGTCACCGCCCCCACGCCGCCCCCCTTCAGTTCGTCTTTCGGGCGTTGACCCCGCCGGGTCGGCCCCGCCGCTTCGATGCACGGTTTTTCCTGATTGATGCCGATGACCTTGCCTCGGATCCCGACGATTTCTCGCAGGCCTCGGACGAGCTGTCGCATCTGCAATGGGTTGGGCTGGACGATGTGCGCGGCTTCGACATGCCCTTTATCACCGAGGTTGTGCTGGCCGAAATTGCCGCCCGCGTTGCGGACCGGGCACCGCCAGCCAGCGTGCCCTATTTCAGGAACGATGACGAAGAAAGCCTGTTCCTGCGCCTGCGCGGACACAAGATGCCAGACTAGATCACCGTGATCAAAAGCAGGATCGAGGCCAGCAACACAGCCATGCCCAACCCTTCGCGCACCGTGATCTTTTCCTTGAAAATCAAGACACTCACCAGCGCGCTCATCACCAGCTCGACCTGACCGACGGCATTCACGTAGGCCGCGTTTTGCAAGGTGAAGGCGGTGAACCAGCAAAATGATCCGGCCATGGACATCAGCCCCACCCACACCGCGATGCGCCGCGCCGCCCACACCGCAGCCACTTGCCCCGGGTCGCGCCACCGCAACCACACCAGCATGGCAACGGTCTGCATGGCGGTGACAGCCGCCAGTGTCACGCCCGCCCGCGCCAGCGGATCGGACAGTTCAAGGCTGAGCGACGCCCCGCGATAGCACACGCCCGACACGGCAAAGAACAACCCCGCCATCAGCCCCAGCGCGGTTGACCGATTGGCCAGGTCCCGCCATCCCCACCGCACCATGTCCGGCGGCGCCGACAAAAGCAGCACTCCGACAAGGCCCAGGCCAATGGCGGCAAAGCCCATCGGGCTGACCACATCCCCCAACAGGACCCAACCAACCAGCACGGCCTGCATGACCTCGGTTTTCTTGAACGTGATCCCCACCGCGAAATTGCGCGCCTGGAACAGGCGCACGGTCGCGACGGTCGCAAGGATCTGGGCCAGCCCGCCCATGGCGCCATATCCCCAGAACGCCACGCCGAACCGGGGCCAGGCCTGCGCCGTGGCACCCATGTAGATAAGGATCAGAACCGCAACCAGGGGCGACGAATAGAGGAACCGCGCCAACGTGGCGCCTGTCGCGCTCAACGTGCCCAGCGACAACTGGCGCTGCAGCATGAAGCGCAACGTCTGAAACAGGGCCGCAGCCACCGTAATCGGGATCCAGAGGGTCATGGCCCTTAATGGCTGCTCAGTGATCCGGGGACCAGAGCGGATGCGGCACGGGGTCCTTGCCCTTCAGGAAGTGTCGCACGAACACCTCGCGATAGGAGGCATAGCGATAGCCCTCGTTGCAGGTCAGATACCGATCCCGGTTCGCGCGGTAGAGGCCGGGCAAGCGGTACCAGGGCACCCGTGGATGCATGTGATGCACAACGTGGAAGTTGTTGTTCAGAAAGAGAAACGCCAAAACGCCGCGGTCTTCGACAATAACGGTCCGGCCGCGCGCGCGCGCATGGGCCTGATGTTCCAGGAACGTCCGTATCTTCAGGATCGACACAGCCGCATAGCACGCCACAAGGTACAGCCACACAGGCATCGGGCTGGCCCAGACCACCGCCAGCACAAGAACGACACCGGGCACATGCAACAGCCAACCACGCAGCACCTGTCGGTCACCGCGCAGGATCGCGCCTACGTCCTGTCGTACAAAGCTGACCTGCGCCACAATCGGCCCCAGCACCATCCGGCCCGCCAGCGTGTTGTTCACCTGCAAGACAAGGCGCAGGATACCGGGCATCCGCGCCCAGACGGCCGGGTCCACATAGTTGGTTTCGGGATCGTCATAAGGGTCCGTCAGGTTCGCATCCTGATGATGCGCCAGATGCGTGTCCCGAAACCGCAGATAGGGGATGAACAGACCGGGGTTCACGACCACCAGCATCTCGCTTGCGATCCGGGACGGGAACGGGTGGCCGTGCAGCACCTCGTGCGTGATCGACGCGTGCAACGCCAGGACAAGGGCCAACAGGATCACCGCCCAGCCACCGGGCAGCACAAACACCGCAACACCCCACAACACGACACATCCAGACCAAAGCCCCAGCGTGATCCATTCGATCTGCAACGGTCGATCAAAGGGCAAGCGTCGGGAGGACCGGCGGGCGGGCATTGTCAAATCTCCGAGAAATGCAGTGCGGTCACGCTAGCGTGATCAAGGACCGCCGCGAATTCCGAATTGAGTTAACATTCTTGGCAGACGCAGATAAATATCATCATATGTTGGAAATAGTAGACAAACGGCTCCGCGCCGCGCAATTCCGCACCCGACTGGCGCGCGCCATGCGGGACCAGAACATGTCCCAAAGCGCGCTGGCGCGCCTGATCGGGACAGACCGCTCTACCATCAGCCAGGCGCTGAACGACGATGGCGCGCGCCTGCCGGGCGCGCAGGTGGTCGGGGCCTGTGCGCAGGCGCTTGGCATTTCCGCGGACTGGCTGCTAGGCCTGTCGGACCGACCCGAAAGTGCCGCGGCCCTGACCGCCGCCGCCCTCACGCTGACCGAAGCCCCCCGCGCCCTGATCGACGAACGGATCTTCTCGTGGCATCAAGAGGCCGCAGGGTACAAGATCCGCCACGTCCCCGCCGGACTGCCCGACATGCTGAAAACGCAGGACATGCTCGAGTGGGAGTATCGCCCGCATCTGGGCCGCACGACAACACAGGCCATCAACGCCTCGCGGGATCGATTGAACTGGATGCGATCCGCCCAATCCGACTATGAAATCGCCCTGCCGATCTACGAATTGCACAGCTTTGCCACGGGCACAGGCTATTACGCCGATCTGCCGGCGGACATTCGGCACCAGCAACTGGATCAACTGCTTGATCTGTCCAACCAGCTCTACCCAAGGCTGCGGCTCTATCTCTTTGATCAACGCAAACTGTATTCGGCCCCCATCACCCTCTTCGGCCCGTTGCTGGCGGTGATCTATACCGGCGGGCACTACATGGCTTTCCGCGACCGCGAGCGGATCGAAACCCTGTCACTGCATTTCGACACGCTGATCCGTCAGGCCTCGTTCACGGCACGCGATTTCCCGCATCACCTCGACAGCCTGCGCACCCTGGTTGCCTGAGGCGACACGGGCCGTGGCGAAGCGGACGGACGGTCAAGACGGGAACGCGCCGTCAGGCGCTCAATCGGATCACATCCGCCTAGGGGCGCTGCCCCACGGCGCGACCAGCGCCCTCCGGCACCGGCAATCCCGCATGGGCCTGCGCAATGCGCGCCAACGCGTGGACAATCGCGGGTGCAGGCTCGGACGGGCGGCGCGTCTCCAGGCTGACATGAAGCAGGAAATGCTCCCCAGTCGCGAGCAGCCGCGTGCCATCAAACATCTCGTGGAACAGGTGCAGCTTTTTGTCGGCCCCGGCCAGAACGCGCGTGCGCACCTCGATCAGGGTGCCCGCATGCACCTCGTCCACATGCCGGATATGGGTTTCGGCGGTAAAGTAGCTGCCGCCGGTGGCGATGTAATCGGCATCGCAGCCGATCAGCGCCATGAACCGGTCCGACGCATCGCCGAAGGCCTGCAAGTACCGTGCCTCGTTCATGTGGCCGTTGTAATCGGTCCAATCCAGCGGCACCGCGCGCCGCACTGTCAGAATGGGCTGGGTCACGTCATCCAGGGCATCTGCATGCGCGCCCAGAACGGTGCCCTCCCGCAACTGCGCCTCATGTGCGTTCATAACCGCGCCAGCGCCCCAATCGTTGGCCTTCAGGGCCCGCATCATGGCAACAAGATTGTCGTCGCGGGCCTTCAACATCTCGGGGATGGTCATGTGGCCGGATTGCGCGTCAGACTGACCTGCGATCAACTCCACCAGATCATCGGTGAACTCGGGCACATCCATCAACCTGGTCCACGGCCACTTCAGCGCGGGCCCGAACTGCGCCATGAAATGGCGCATCCCCGCCTCGCCGCCCGCGGTGCGATAAGTGTCAAACAACCCCATCTGGGCCCAGCGGATGCCAAAGCCCATGCGAATGGCCTCGTCGATCTCTTCGGTCGTGGCGACCCCGTCCTTGACCAGCCACAGCGCCTCGCGCCAGACCGCCTCAAGGAACCGATCCGCGATATGCGCGTCGATTTCCTTGCGCACGCGCAACGGAAAATGACCCAGCGACCGCAAGATGGCTTCGGCCTTTTCCACCAACGCCGGATCGGTATGCGGCGATGGAACCACTTCGATCAACGGCATCAGATAGACCGGGTTGAATGGGTGACACACCATGATCTGTCCGGGCCGCGCGGCCCCGTCCTGCAACTCGCTGGGTTTGAAACCCGACGTGGACGATCCGATGACCGCATCGTCCGGGCACGCGGCCTGCACCTCCGCCAGCACCTTGTGCTTGATCTCCAGCCGTTCCGGCACGCTTTCCTGTATCCAGGTCACGCCGCTGACCGCCTCCGCCAGATCGGTGTGAAAACTCAGGCATCCTTCGGGGGGCAAGGCCACGTCGGTAAGGCTCGGCAACGCCCGGCGCGCCTGCGCCAGTACCGGCGCCAGCTTGGCCTCTGCGTCGGGGTCAAGGTCAAACACCCGCACATCCCAGCCGTTCAACAGGAACCGCGCGGCCCAACCGCCGCCAATCACGCCACCGCCGATGATGGCCGCCGTTTGTGTCATCTCGTTTGTCCTTCTCTACAGTCCGCCGGTATGGCTCGCGCCCCAAATCGCCGCCACCAGGGCAAAACTCAGCAGGAACACGGCACTTGCGATCATGTGGGGTCGGGTGCTGACCAGCCGCCCGATCAGGCTGCACAGCATCCCGAACAGAAGCGCGGCGATCACCGGGACCGAGACGCCCGCAAACGGCCCCAGGATCGGGGTCAGCACGAACAGACACGTCGCGACAATCAGTGTCCCCGCGATGCCCATCCACCACACGGCGCGGGCCGCAAGATAGGCCGTGCCCCCGGCGACAAGCGGCAATCCCCCAAGGACAAGCATGCCTGCCATCATCCGCCTTGCCCTCGGCAAGATGCACCCAAACGGTGTACGGGCTGTGCACACTCTGTGCACAGGGTGTGCACAGCGGATTTCACTGTTTCGGGGCCCGCTTGGTAAGGCCCAGTTTCTCCCGCACCTCTGCCGGTCCCATGACCCGCGCACCCATGTTGTCGATGATGGTGCACGCCCGTTCGACCAGGTGCCAGTTCTCGGCCAGCACCCCTTTTTCAAGCCACAGATTGTCCTCAAGCCCGACGCGCACATTGCCACCCGCCAGCACCGCCGCCGCGACATAGGCCATCTGGTTGCGCCCAAGGCCAAAGGCCGAAAAGGTCCAGTCCTCCGGCACGTTGTTGACCATCGCCATGAAGGTGTTCAGGTCATCCGGCGCGCCCCACGGCACGCCCATGCACAGCTGCACCAGGGCGGGCGCGTCCAGAACACCATCCTTAACCAGTTGTTTTGCATGCCAAAGATGCCCGGTATCAAAGGCTTCGATCTCTGGCTTCACGCCCAGTTCGGTCATCATCCGGCCCATGGCCGTCAACATGCCGGGCGTATTGGTCATGACGTAATCGGCCTCGGCAAAGTTCATCGTGCCGCAGTCGAGCGTGCAGATTTCCGGCAGGCATGCAGCCACGTGCGCCACCCGTTCGGTCGCGCCGATCATGTCGGTGCCCGCGTCTTTCAAAGGCAATGGCACCTCGGTGTCCCCGAACACCATGTCGCCCCCCATACCCGCGGTCAGGTTCAGGACAACATCGACGTCCGCATCCCGGATACGGTCCGTAACCTCCCGGTAATACTCAAGTTTCCGGCTGGGTGCGCCCGTGTCGGGATCACGGACATGACAATGCACCACCGCCGCTCCCGCCTTGGCTGCGGCAATGGCACTGTCGGCAATCTGCGCGGGCGAGCGGGGCACATGCGGGCTGCGGTCCTGCGTTCCGCCCGATCCGGTCACGGCACAGGTAATGAAAACCTCGCGGTTCATGGTCAACGGCATCGGTGTCCTCCCCGGTTTTGATGGCACTGTGTCATCGCGCCGTGCGCAGTCTTGTCCGAAAACGAAATACGGGGACCAATCCCGTCATTTTTCGCACCATGTGCGGCTGTATTCAGTACGGCATCGGGTGCGCGCGGTGCGCCATGTCCAGATCCGCCATCACCTCATCGCTGAGGGTCAGGTCAGCGGCACCAATGGCCACCTCAAGCTGATCCATGGTCGTTGCACCAAAGATGACCGAGCACATGAAGGGCCGCGTCACGCACCAGGCAAGCGCCATCTGGCTGGGGTCCAATCCGTGCTTGCGCGCCACGGCCAGATAGCCGTCCACCGCCTCGAACGCCCGCTCCGTCTTGCGCCCGCCCAGATCGGGGCTCAGCGACAGGCGTGACCCGGATGGCACGGCACCGCCCTGATACTTTCCGGTCAACAGCCCGGTCGCCAGCGGCGAAAAAGACAGCAGTCCGACATCCTCGTTCAGGCTCAGCTCGGCCATATCCGTGTCGTAGAGACGGCACATGAGCGAATATTCATTCTGAACCGAAGCGACACGTGGCCCGCCCGTCCGGTCGGCGGCAGCCAGCCATTGCGCTGTGCCCCATGCGCTTTCGTTGGACAGGCCGAAGGCACGGATGGTGCCGCGATCCACTTCGCGTTGCAGCGCGCCCAGGCAATCGTCCATGTTCTGGCGCACGGCGGCCGGATCCTGACCCGAGGGATCATAGGTCCAGTTTTGCCGGAACATGTAGCTGCCGCGATTGGGCCAGTGAAACTGATACAGGTCGATGTAATCGGTCTGAAGACGCCTCAGCGACCCTTCGACCGCGCCTGGTATGGTGTCGGCAGAGATATCGGCACCGTCGCGCACATGGCGCATACCGGCCCCGGAGTGTTTGGAGGCAAGGATCATCCTGTCCCGTGCGCCACCGCGTTCGAACCATTTGCCAATGATCTCTTCGGTGCGGCCAATCGTGTCCTTGGCGATCGGGTTGACGGGGTACATTTCGGCCGTGTCGACAAAGTCGATGCCGACCTCAAGCGCGCGGTCAATCTGGGCGTGACCTTCCTCTGTTGTGTTCTGTGTGCCCCAGGTCATCGACCCCAGGCACAGCGTTGACACCTCGATCCCGGTGCGGCCCAATGCGCGTCTTTCCATCCCGTGCCCTCCTGTCTTGGCGGCGCCGACCCTAACGGCGCTTTGCCGGGGGACAAGCCCAAAAAGCGGGGCGGCCCTTTCCAGTTCAGGATTGAGAACAAAATAAGAACATGTATACTCTGTCCCATGCCGCTCCCTGTTTCTCTTGCCCATCGGACCCGGACCCGCGAAACGCCTTGCCTGCCCCTTCTGCCCGACGGCGCACATCAGGGGTTGGGGCACGGACTGGCATTGGGCCGGGTGCACGAAGCCTGCGGGCCTGCCCGGCACCGCTTTGCCCTGTGGCTTGTGGCGCAGACCCGGGGGCCGGTCATCTGGATTACCCCGGATTGGGGCATCGAAACGCTGAACCCGTGCGGGCTCATGCCATTTGTCGACCCTGCCCGCCTGATCCTGGTGCATGCCAAGCGTCCCGATGATGTGTTGTGGAGTATGGAGGAAGTGTTGCGGTTCGGCACGGCCCCTTTAGCCATCGGTGATTTGCCGGGGCTGCCGGGGCTGACCCCGGTGCGGCGTATGCATCTGGCAGCGGAAAACGGGGGGGCGGGCAAGGGCAACGCACCTCTTGGCCTCTTGCTGACCCCTGGCATGGGCGGCGCGCAAGGGGTCGAAAGCCGCTGGCATCTGGCCCCCGATCACAGGGGCAGTCCCGGGCGCTGGCGGATGACACGGCTGCGGGCCCGCACGGCGCCCGAACAGGCCTGGGAAGTCACGCGGCACCCCGATCAGCCCCTGCCCCGCATCTCCGCTTCGATCAAGGCTGCGTGACATCCGACTAAATGCCGGGCGCGCGTGTTACCTATTCAACATGCTCGCGAAGAGGAGACCGACATGAACCGTCGTCACATGATGCTGGGTGCCCTCGCGGCCCTTGCCCCCATCAGCCCCGGCATCAGCTGGGCCGCGCCGACCCCCTACCGCCTGGCAACGGGCGGGGCGACCATCACGTATACCTTCATGCTGAACGGTGCGCCGGTCAAAGGCACGGTGCCGGTCAACCAGGCGGATCTCAGCATTGATCCCGGCAACCTGTCAGCATCGACCGCACTGGTCAGCGCGGATGTGCGCCGCGCCCGCACCGGGTTGATCTTTGCCACCGAAGCGCTGAAATCCGCTTCGGTGCTGGATGCCAAAACGCACCCCACCGCGCGGTTCAGATCAACACGCGTGACGCTTGGGCCCGGGGGCCGTATCTCGGACGGGGCCACGCTGGAAGGCGATCTGACGCTGCGTGGCGTGACCCGCCGCGTCAGGTTCGACGCCGGCCTGTTTCGCACCCGCGGCAGCAGCACGGATGACTTCAGCGCATTGACGGTCATGCTCAAGGGGCGGGTAAATCGCCGCGATTTCGGCGCCACGGGCTATGCCGATCTTGTCGAAGATACGGTCGGGATCGACATCGTCGCAGAAATCAGGGCAGCAGGCTGAAAACGACGCGCGCGCGTCGAATCCCCACTAGGCACTGACCGCAGACTGCGCCACAACGGGCGGGCCATGCGTATGCTCATTTCCTTCGCGGCCCTGTTTCTCTCGGTCATCCTGTTGCAACTCAGTTCGGGCGCGCTTGGTCCTCTGGATGCGTTGTCCGGCCTTGCCCTCGACTTTACGCGGCAAGAGATTGGCCTGCTTGGGTCCGCGCATTTTCTGGGGTTTTTCATCGGATGCTGGTGTGCACCGCGCCTGATGGGCAGCGTCGGCCACAGCCGCGCCTTTGCCGCGTTCACCGCAACCGGCGCCATCGGACTGATCGCACATATGATGATTGTCGATCCCGTCGCATGGGCCGTGATGCGGATCGCATCCGGCATGTGCGTTGCCGGGTGCTACACGGTGATCGAGGCGTGGTTGCAGGCCAAGGTCACCAATGAAACCCGCGGACGGACGATGGCGGTCTACCGTGTGATGGACATGGGCGCATCACTGGCCGCGCAGTTGGTCATCGGCGTGCTCGAACCGGCCAGCTATGTCAGCTACAACCTGCTGGCGATCGTGTGTTGCGCGGCGTTGCTGCCGCTGACCCTGACCAAGGTCAAGCAACCCGAGACGCCCACGGCCCCACGCCTGCGCCCGCGCCTTGCAGCCCAACGCTCGCCCCTGGCGGCCGCGGGGGTCATCGTGGCCGCGCTGTCCAGCGCATCTTTCCGCATGGTGGGGCCCATTTATGGGCAGGAAGTCGGGCTTTCGGCCCAGCAGATCGCCTGGTTCCTTGCGGCGTTCGTGCTGGGCGGGGCCCTGGCGCAATATCCCGTGGGTTGGCTTGCCGACAAATTTGACCGGCGCTGGGTCCTGATCTGGCTGTCAGCGGCTGCAATGGGCAGCTGCGCCGTCACCGCCCTTGCCACCGACCTGCAGCCCGCCGGGATCATGCTGACGGCTGGCGTCTTTGGCCTGACGACCTTTCCCATCTACTCGGTTGCCGCAGCGCACGCGCATGACTTTGCGGATACCTCGGAACGGGTCGAACTGTCCGCGGCCCTCATGTTCTATTTTGCATTGGGGGCAATTGCCGCGCCTCTTACCGCATCAGCCCTGATCGAAGCCTTTGGCCCGCCCGCGCTTTTTGCCATGATCGCCGTGGGGCACGGGGTTCTGATCGTCTTTGGGTTGGCACGAATGCGCGCACGCGCGACACCGGCTGAACGCACCCGCTATGTGTATGCGCCCCGCACATCGTTCCTGATCGGGCGGCTGACCGGGCGCAGCCGGGACAAGCGGTAAGAGGCCTTTTCCACGAGGCACCGCACTGTTACATGGGCCGCAACCATGCAAGGGCCGGATATGCAGCGTCATCTCATCACCTCAGCGATCCCCTATATCAACGGGATCAAACACCTTGGAAACCTTGTGGGCAGCCAGTTGCCCGCCGACCTGTACGCACGGTACCAACGCGCACGCGGGCACGAGGTGTTGTTTCTGTGTGCCACCGACGAACACGGCACACCGGCCGAGCTGGCGGCGGCAAAAGCAGGCAAACCTGTCGCCGAATATTGTGCCGAAATGCACGCCATTCAGGCGGAGATCGCCAAAGGGTTCCGACTTTCCTTTGACCATTTCGGACGCTCCTCGTCGCACCAGAACCATGCGCTGACCCAGCATTTCGCCGGGCGCCTGGCCGAGGCCGGGTTGATCCGGGAAGTCACTGAAAAGCAGGTCTATTCGCACACCGACGGCAGGTTCCTGCCTGATCGCTATATCGAGGGGACCTGCCCGAATTGCGGCTATGACAAAGCCCGCGGCGATCAATGCGAAAACTGCACCAAGCAGTTGGACCCGACGGACCTGATCGAACCGCGCAGCGCCATTTCCGGTTCAACCGATTTGGAAGTGCGCGAAACCAAGCACTTGTACCTGCGCCAATCGGCGTTGAAGGATGACCTGGATGCGTGGATCGACAGCAAGACCGATTGGCCCGTCCTGACCACCTCAATTGCCAAGAAATGGCTGCATGATGGCGACGGACTGCAAGACCGCGGGATCACGCGGGATCTGGATTGGGGCATCCCGGTCAAGCGTGGCGATGCGGATTGGCCGGGCATGGAGGGCAAGGTGTTTTACGTCTGGTTCGACGCGCCGATCGAATACATCGCCTGCGCGGGCGAATGGGCCGATGCGCAGGGCGGCGCCGATTGGGAACGGTGGTGGCGTACCGACAAGGGCGCGGATGATGTGCGCTATACCCAGTTCATGGGCAAGGACAACGTGCCGTTCCACACGCTCAGCTTCCCCGCAACTCTGCTGGGGTCGGGCGAACCGTGGAAGATGGTCGACCACCTCAAGTCGTTCAATTACCTCAACTATGATGGCGGCCAGTTCTCAACCAGCCAGGGGCGCGGCGTGTTCATGGATCAGGCGCTTGAATTGCTGCCTGCCGATTACTGGCGCTGGTGGCTGTTGTCGAATTGTCCCGAAACGTCGGATTCCGAATTTACATGGGACCTTTTCCAGCAAGGGGTGAACAAGGACCTGGCGGATGTTCTGGGCAATTTTGTCAGCCGGGTGACCAAGTTCTGCCGATCCAAATTCGGCGAAGAGGTTCCCGCGGGAGGGCAATACGGACCCGAGGAACATGCTTTGATCGCGGATCTGGACGCACGCATCGCCCGGTACGCTGGCTTCATGGACGCGATGGAGGTGCGAAAATCGGCACAGGAGTTGCGCGCAATCTGGGTGTCCGGCAATGAATATCTG
This sequence comes from uncultured Tateyamaria sp., assembly GCF_947503465.1. Taxonomy (NCBI): domain Bacteria; kingdom Pseudomonadati; phylum Pseudomonadota; class Alphaproteobacteria; order Rhodobacterales; family Roseobacteraceae; genus Tateyamaria; species uncultured Tateyamaria sp. The sequence continues at coordinate 1,094,465 of NZ_CANNDN010000001.1, forward strand.
CAGGCGGCAGCACCCTGGGCAACGATCAAGGAAGACAGTGACAAGGCCGCGATGCAAATACGCCTTGGCCTCAACCTGATCGCCCTTTATGCGACATTGTCTGCGCCCTTCATCCCGGATGCCGCCGCCCAGATGCACATTGCCTTGGGTGTCTCGGAGACGGATTGGCCGACTGCGTGCGCTGACGCACTGGACCTTTTGGCCGCTGGCGACAGCTTTGCAGTGCCCGACAACCTGTTCGCGAAAATCAGCGACGAGGATCGCGCCGCCTGGCAGGAAAAATTTGCAGGCATCCGCACCTGATCAAGTCATGGTGGTGCGTTTTGACACGACCACCCGCGCCGGGTGACCCGAAACCAGTTCAAGCCGCCTTGGCGCGCCATGCACGCATCGCCAGATGCGCACGGTGCAAACAGCGCATCAGAATTCTTCCCACCCGGTTGGCACCGGGCCATCCGCCGGGGTCGTGTCGATGGCAAGCGCGCCCACCGTCAGCGTGGGTTGATCAGCGGCCACGGTGGGCGCAGGCGGGCTGGATGCCCGCACTTGTGCAATGCGCCGGACACCGATGTTGAACTTTCCGACCGCTTCCGCCAACGCGTCGGCCTCACCGGTCAGCGCGTGGCTGGCGGCCGTTGTTTCCTCGAACATGGCGGCGTTTTGCTGGGTGACATGATCCAGTTCATTCACGGCGGCGTTGATTTCGTTCAAGCCGGCCGACTGCTGGCGCGCGGACGTCGCAATTTCTGCGACCCGGTTCGAGATATCGGCAACCGAAGACACGATCGCTGACAGGGCGGTGCCTGTGCGATCCACCAATTCCACTCCCTGCCGCACCTGCTCTCCGCTGGTCGAAATCAGCGTATTGATTTCCCGTGCGGCATCCGAAGACCGTTGCGCAAGCGCACGAACCTCTGTGGCGACCACCGCAAATCCACGCCCCGCCTCGCCCGCGCGGGCCGCTTCGACACCTGCGTTCAGGGCCAGGAGATTGGTTTGAAATGCAATGTCATCAATCACCGAGGTGATCTTGGATATCTCGTGCGACGAAGTTTTGATGCCGTCCATTGCCACAACCGCTTGCCGGGCAATGTCACCGCCCTGTTCGGCATTCTGCTGTGCATCTTCCGACATCTTGCTGGCCGCATCCGCGCCTTCGGCGGCCGAGCGTACCGACGATGTCAGTTCGTCAAGTGCGGCTGCCGTTTCCTCAAGGGTCGCGGCCTGGCGCTCCGTGCGACGGGACAGGTCGTCCGCGGCGCTGGTGATTTCGGATGTTTCGCTCCGGATGGACTCGACATTTTGACTGACCGTCGTCATGGCACCGCGCAGACCAATCAGCGCGGCGTTGAAGTCCTGCCGCAGCTTTTCGTACTCGTCCGGAAATGCGTCCGCCAGTTCCAGCGTCAAATCCCCTTCGGACAGGCATTGCAGCGCCTGGCCAAGCGCCTCGACGACGCGGGCCTGTTCTTCGGCCAGGCGTGTTTGCTGGTCGCGGACGGTGCGCACTTCAAGCTCGGCCTTGGTGACGTCCGTTCCAATCAGGATCATGCGCTCGATCACGTCGGTTTCCCCATGCACAACGATAAAGCCGCCATCGACAACAATCCGCTGTCCATCTGCCCGCGTGAGGTCAATCTTGCCATGTACGCTGTCACCCCGCGCCAAGGCGTGTTCAATATCCGCGGGCATGTCCCCACCCGACTGCTCCCGCGCGATCAGAGACGACAGGGTCAAACCGCCCGGATCACTGGCGTCCAGATCCAACCGACCGGCGGCAACGCCGTTCATGTTGGAACACTTGCCTGCCGCGTCGAATTCGATGCGCATCTGCGTGCTGTCGATACCGCCAAGGAGCGCCGCATTTCGATGCGCTTCGGTTCGGTCGGCCCACTCGACAACGGCGCCGATCGATGCGCCGTCCTGATCGGTGGCGGGACTGACATTGACCTGGATGTGACGCTCACCCACGCGCATTACCGTGCTGCGAAACGGCGGCTGGTTGCCGGTTTCCTCATGCGCCAAAAGATCCGCAATTTCAGTCAATTCCGCCAGATCGGCACCAATCCAGTTGTCCCGCTCGGCACCATTCCAGAGGGGCGACAGGTCTGCGAACAACCCGTTCAAGAGCGATACGCATGCCGGATTGACAAAGGTGATCCTGCGACGCTGATCCACCATCATCATGGGCGCGGTTGACCCCTCGAACGCTGCGCCCTTGAACGCACTTTCCAGTTGACCCTTCTGGGCCCTGGCCAGCGCCAATCGAAAGCCATCCAGACGCCGGGCAATGTTGCCCACTTCGTCACCGCGCGCCGCCCCGGGCACGCTGACGTCGTAATTCTTGCCGGCAATCGCCGACATCGCAATTGCGATACGGTTCAGGGGCCGGGACACGTCGTACCACGCGTACACGATGACCAGGCACATTGTGACGGCGAACACCCCCGCTGCGACCGCAATCGCCATCATCTGGTTGCGCGCAAGCAAGGCGAGCATCTGCGCATCATCCCAATATGTGACAACCGCACCGGCCACGGCGCCGTCGGCCCCAAACCTGGAGGGATACGCAACAAGCATGCCCGTGTCCGACATGGCGACACCACCGTTCTCCATCGCCACGGCGGCCAACTCCATGGCGGTGGGCGTCACCGCGTCCATGTCGGGGCTGGCGAACAGCGGAACCCCCGCGGCATTGACCACAAACGCCCCGCGCGCTTCGGGTGCCGCCGCGTCGATCACGCTGGTCGTGATTTCGGCCACCGCAACCTCATTGCCGAACTTGATCGATCCGCCCATCTGCATCGCCAAAAGCCCAGTGACATCCTGCGCCCGCGAGGACAATTCGTCGTGCAACAGGTTGCGCTGTGCCGAGTAATCGAAAGTGACCATCGCCGCGAGCACCGAAATCGTCAGCAATGCCGTCATAAACACGGCTTTGACCATCAACGTGTTGCAGCGCGACAAATAGGTTCGGCCGTAGCCCTTGGTTGACATGATCTGATCCCTGGCTTGCGCGTGGCCAAATTGCGACCACGATCTGAACTGGATCATGTCCATACCGACGTGCCATTACCGCCTGCTTAACAGCGCCGCGCAACAGCCTGATCATTCTATGGCAAAGTTTAGGAACCTGGTACGGGCGGTGGGACTCGAACCCACACGGGCGTCAGCCCTTCGGATTTTAAGTCCGATATGTCTACCATTCCATCACGCCCGCGTCGCAGGTGTGATAGGCAATCAGGCGCACTATCTCAAGGCCGAGATCACAGCTCTTGCCCCTTTGGTCCAAGCGGCGCACCATCAGCCAGCAGGTGCCGTTCCGACAACCACGGATTGTTCTCGAGCGCGGCTTCAAGCTGCGCGCGCGCATCATCAGTGCGACCAAGGTTCATCAAGGTCAGGGCGCGCCCGGACTGCGCACCGACATGATCCGGCGACAGGGCAAGCGCACGCTCAAGATCAACAAGGGCAGCTTCGAAATCCTCGCGCAGAAAGCTGATGAACGCCCGCTGGTTGTAGCCTTCGGCATAGTCCGGGCAATACGCCACAAGCGCGTCGAAGCTGTCGTAAGCGCCGGTGAAATCAAAGTTGCCACGCTGCCGCATGCCCCGGTCCAGAACCTCTTGGGCCGATGCGTCGGGTGCGCGCAACCACACCTCCCACATCTGGTCGGACACAACCCGCCCCGCCCGTTCATCCGGCGCCGCGTTCGCGGCTTCGATCAAGACGTTCAGTTCTGATGAAATCTCCGGCGCTGGCGGGCATGTGTCGGCCCAGGCAGGCGTCGAGAGGAGAGCGGCAATGATCAGGTGTCTCATGGCCCTGAGGATGGCACCCCAGCCCGGCAGGTCAAGCCCCGCCTAGTCGAGACCAGGTAACATCACTTCCTTGACCGCTTCCATCGCCACATAGGTCGATGTCGACGACACATGCGGCAGACCCGAAATGATGTCCCCCAAAAACTGCCGGTAATGCGCCATGTTGCGCGTCCGCACCTTCAGCAGATAATCGAAATGGCTTGCAATCATATGCGCCTGTTCGATCTCGGGCACCTGTTGCACCGCCGTGTTGAACGCACGCAGCGCGGCCTCGCGGGTGTCACTCAGGCGCACTTCGACAAAGGCAACATGGTCCAGCCCTAAGGAAATCGGGTCCAGCAATGCCCGGTACCCCATGATCGTTCCAGACTTTTCCAGACGTCGCAGGCGCGCTTGGGTCGGTGATTTCGACAAGCCGATCCGCGCCGCCAGATCGGTAATGCTGATGCGTCCGTCTTCGGCCAGGGCAGCCAGAATCGATTGATCCAGACGATCCAGCGTTACGGGGCCTTTTTTCGTGTCTTGCATGGGTTGATCGATCACTTGTTCTGTCGATTTGGTTATCTTCAATCATTTTGACCGCAAACATGATGATATACTTTCCGAAATGGAAAAGGAATGCACAATGGCGCGTGACCTGAACTGTGACCTTGCGGCGCGGCTGGATGCGGAGATGTATGCGGCCCCGGATGCGGTACTGGCCCGCTTGATTGACATGGCCGGGCTGTCGGCATCGGACCGCGCCGCGATCTGCACGGCGGCAACCGAACTCGTCACGGCGATCCGAAATGACGCCACCCCCGGTCTGATGGAGACGTTTCTGGCCGAATACGGCCTGTCCACCGACGAGGGCGTCGCCCTGATGTGCCTGGCAGAGGCCCTGTTGCGGGTGCCCGATGCCGACACCATCGACGCATTGATCGAGGACAAGATCGCCCCGTCGGATTGGGGCAGACATCTCGGGCACTCGACCTCTTCGCTGGTCAATGCCTCGACCTGGGCCCTGATGCTGACCGGACGCGTGCTGGATGATGGCCGACCCGGCCCAATCGGGCACCTGCGCGGCGCGATCAAACGCCTGGGCGAACCAGTGATCCGCGCCGCCGTGTCACGTGCCATGAAAGAGATGGGCCGTCAGTTCGTGCTGGGCGAGGATATCGACAGTGCGATGGACCGCGCCGCCGGAATGGAAGCCAAAGGGTTCACCTATTCCTATGACATGCTGGGCGAAGCGGCGCTGACCGACGCCGACGCACGGCGCTATCACCTCAGCTATTCACGGGCCATTTCTGCAATTGCGCGGGCGTGCACACATGCAGACATCCGCGAAAACCCCGGAATCTCGGTCAAGTTATCGGCACTTCACCCACGCTATGAACGGGCCCAGGAAACGGCCGTGATGCGTGACCTCGTCCCGCGTCTGCGTTCCCTTGCGATGTTGGCGGCTTCGGCAGGGATGGGGTTGAACATAGACGCGGAAGAAGCGGACCGCCTGTCCCTCTCCCTGCAGGTGATTGATGCTGTCCTGGGCGAAGCGGCCCTGTCCGGATGGGACGGGTTCGGCATTGTCGTGCAGGCCTATGGCCCCCGGGCCAGCACCGTCATCGACGTGGTGCACGAGATGGCCGAGCGGCATGACCGCAAGGTCATGGTGCGGCTTGTCAAAGGCGCCTACTGGGACACTGAAATCAAGCGGGCGCAGGTCGAAGGGGTCGCCGGGTTTCCGGTGTTCACGCGCAAGGCAGCGACGGACGTGTCTTACATCGCCAATGCGCGCAAGCTTCTGGGATTGACCGACCGCATCTACCCGCAGTTTGCCACGCATAACGCGCACACCGTTGCATCCATCCTGCACATGGCCACGGACCAGCCGTTCGAATTTCAACGGCTGCATGGCATGGGCGAAGCCCTGCACACGATGGTCTTGCACGACCGGAACACCCGTTGTCGCATATATGCGCCTGTCGGGGCACATCGCGACCTGCTGGCCTATCTTGTGCGGCGCCTGCTTGAAAACGGTGCAAATTCAAGCTTTGTGAACCAGATCGTGGACACGGATGTGCCGCCCGAGATCGTGGCCACGGACCCGTTTGACATGCTGCAGGCGACGGCCTTGTCCATCCCAGACGGTCCATGCCTGTTTGCGCCGGAACGGCGGAATTCGCAGGGGTTCGATCTGACGCACAGCCCGACCCTGGCCCGGATAGAACAGGCGCGGACGCCCTTTGCCGGGCACCGTTGGCGCGCGCAGCCGCTGGTGGTCGGTAATCTCAAAGGCGCGGAACACCCGGTCGCGAACCCTGCCGACCCGCATGACATCGTGGGACATGTGGCTTGGGCAACGCCCGATGCCGCAGCACGTGCTGTCGCGGATGCCCGGACATGGGGCGCCGATCATGCCGTCCGCAGCGCGGTCCTGACGGCGGCCGCAGACCTGTACGAGGCGCATTTCGGAGAGATGTTCGCGCTGCTTGCACGCGAGGCGGGAAAAACCCTGCCGGACGCCGTGGCAGAACTGCGCGAAGCGGTGGATTTCCTGCGCTACTATGCAACCCAAGGCGACAACAGTGCACCCGCAGGCACGTTCGTGTGTATTTCGCCCTGGAATTTCCCGCTTGCGATCTTCACCGGGCAGATAGCTGCGGCGCTTGCGGCGGGCAACGCGGTGGTTGCGAAACCGGCCGAACAGACACCGCTGATTGCGCACCGCGCGGTCACGTTGCTGCACGAGGCGGGCGTGCCGCGTGCGGCGCTGCAACTGGTTCTGGGCGCGGGTGACATCGGCGGCGCATTGACCGCATGCCCGGATGTTTCCGGCGTCGCATTCACGGGATCAACGGAAACGGCACTTCGGATCCGGTCCTCTTTGGCGGCACACGCCGCACCCGGCACGCCGTTGATTGCGGAAACAGGCGGATTGAACGCAATGATCGTCGACAGCACCGCCCTGCCCGAGCAAGCCGTGCGCAGCATCGTTGAAAGCGCGTTCCAGTCCGCGGGGCAACGGTGCTCCGCGTTGCGGTGCCTTTATGTACAGGAGGATATCGCGCCGCATCTGACCGATATGCTGGTTGGTGCCATGGAGGCGCTCGAACTCGGTTTGCCATGGTCCCTGTCCACAGATGTGGGTCCCGTGATCGATGACGCCGCGCGGGCAGGCATCGCGGCACATATCGACCAGGCACGGTCAGAAGGCCGCGTTGTGCACGAACTGAAAACGCCTGCCACCGGGTGCTTTGTGGCCCCTACCCTGATCCGCGTGGACGGGATCGCCGACCTCGAGCGCGAGGTGTTTGGGCCGGTTCTGCACATTGCGACGTTCCGGGCGGCGGATCTGGACAAGGTGATCGATGCGATCAATGGCACCGGGTACGGGCTGACCTTTGGGCTGCACACGCGGATCGATGACCGGGTGCAGCACGTGACAGACCGGATCGGCGCAGGCAACATCTACGTCAACCGCAACCAGATCGGGGCCATTGTGGGCAGCCAACCCTTTGGCGGTCACGGGCTGTCCGGGACGGGCCCGAAAGCGGGCGGGCCGGACTATTTGCTGCGGTTTCGGGCGCCACAGCCGGTCGCGGAACAGGACGCCTGGACAAAGCAGGCGGCAGTGCCGCCTTTGCCGTCCCGACAGCACACGACCCGGGCGGCGACGGCGTTGCCCGGTCCCACCGGCGAATCCAATCTGCACAGCCGCCATCCCCGCCCTGCAATCTTGTGCGCGGGTCCGGGCGATGACGCCGTGGCGGCCCAAATCCAGGCGGTCGAACGCCTTGGCGGCCAGGGCGTACCGGCAAGTGGTGCCATCGCACCCGAGGCCCTTACCGATGGGCCCGGCTTCGGCGGGGTCCTGTGGTGGGGCGATGCGGCAACAGGGCGTGCCCTGAACCTGGGGCTGGCGGCGCGCAGCGGACCGATCATTCCATTGATCACCGCGCAGCCGGACCGCGCCCATGTGCTGGTCGAACGGCATGTATGCGTCGACACGACCGCATCTGGCGGGAACGCTGCCCTGCTTGGGGCTGCAAGCTGATACATCACCTTTTGCATGCAGGGAAAACAGACAGGAATCCCTGCCGGTTTCCGGCACAGCCCTTGACCCCGGCCCCTGCCCGGCCAACTGTCAGGACATGTTTCCGATCCGAGACCACAACCCGTCCGGCCGCACGCCTTATGTCACCTATGCACTCATGGCGATCAACGTCGTGGTATTTCTGAGCTATGTAGGCCTGTTCGCCGACGACCGCGCGCTCAACCGGTTTTTCTTCGACTACGCGGCCATCCCGGCCCGCATCCTGTCGGGGGATGGCTTTTCCACGCTGGTGACGTCGATGTTCCTGCATGGCGGGTGGCTGCATCTGGGCGGCAACATGCTGTTTCTCTACATCTTTGGCGACAATGTCGAAGACGAGATGGGGCACGCGCCCTTTCTGGGCTTCTACCTCGCCACAGGCGTGGCTGCCAGCGCGATCCACATCCTGTCCGCGCCGGGGTCCGTCGTGCCGGTTGTGGGTGCGTCCGGCGCGATTGCCGGGGTGATGGGGGCCTATCTGTTGCTGTTTCCAAAGGCCCGGATCGACATCCTGCTGATCCTGATCATCATCTTCCGCATTTTCCCGATCCCTGCGTGGATCATGCTGGCACTGTGGTTCGGGATGCAATTCATCGGTGGTGTGGGCAGTGATCCAAACGCCGGCGGCGTGGCCTATTGGGCCCATGCCGGGGGATTTGTGGCTGGCGTTATCCTGACCGTTCCGCTGTGGCTCCGCCTGGGCGGGCCGGCGTTCTGGCGGCGCACGGACGGGCACCCGCCGCACCCTCAGGCACGCTATGCGTCGTCGCGCATCCCCAAGGTGCGGCGATGAAAGCGTCCTGCCACTGCGGGGCCGTGGTGCTTGAGGTAACGCTGACAAACGGGCTCGACACTGCGGGCCGGTGTGCGACTGTTCCTTTTGCAAACGTCGTGCGGCGCCCGCCGTGACGGCCCCCAGGAACGGGGTCAGGGTCGTGCAGGGCGCTGACAGTCTGACCTGCTACCAATGGGGGACAAAAACCGCCAAGCACTATTTTTGCAGCATTTGCGGCATCTACATGTATCACAACCGGCGGTCTGACCCGAACGAGATCGGCGTGAATATGGGCACGCTCGACGGGGTGAACCCCGCCGAGCATGAACCGATCCGCTGGGAGGATGGGGTCAACCACCCGTCGGATCGCTAAAGGAACATCCCACCGGAGGCTTCCACACGTTGGCCAGTGACCCACTGCGCCGCGGGGCTGGCCAAAAAGGCGATCACACCTTCGACATCCTCGGCCTGCCCCACGCGACCCTGCGCCGTGTTTGAGGAAATCGCCGCCACCACCTCCGGGTGGGCTTCGAAATGTGCCCGGTTAAAGTCGGTGTCCAGCGCACCGGGCGCCACGACGTTGACCGTAATGCGTCGCGGACCCAGCGTTTTGGCAAGGTACAGCATGACACCGCTCAGCGCGGCCTTGGATGCGGCATAGGCGACATAGGGCGGCAGGGCAAAGCGGGTCAGACCCGTGCCAAGAAACAGAATGCGGCCCCCATCAGTGATGCGGTCCACAAGGGCCTGGGTCAGAAAGAAGGCCGATTTCAGATTGGTGTCCATCATCGCGTCCCAATCCGCCTCGGTAACGGCCCCGAACACCGCGCTGCGTTCGATCCCTGCATTGTTGACAAGGACGTCGATGCGGTCGTGCCCCATCACGTCTTTGCCCGTCTGGGCAAGGCGGGTCACGAAATCGGCGATCCCGGCCGTGCCTTCCAGATCCACGGGCAGGGCCGCGGCCTTGCGGCCCATGGCCTCGATCTCGGCCACAACGGCATCTGCCTCAGCCGCCTTGGTGCGATATGTCAGGATCACGTCTGCGCCTTCGCGGGCCAACCGCAGGGCCGTTGCCTTGCCCAGGCTACGGCTACCGCCGGTGATCAGAACGGTTTTTCCAGTCAAGTCATAAGTCATCGTCACGCTCCTTCTGCTGCGTCTGACGGTGATCTAGGCGTTGCTTGAACGGTTGAATATTGACCCAAGATGCAGCACGCTGTTGCGTGTATGACAACACCAGGCAGCTATAACACCGAGCGCACGTTTCTGCGGATCGTCGAACTTGGCTCGATCCGGGCAGCCGCGCGCGAGGCGGGCATGGAACCGTCCTCTTTGTCGCGCAAGTTGGCCCGGCTTGAGGTCCGGTTGGGCACCCAGTTGATCGACCGGGCGGCGCAGGGCACAACCGAGGCTGGCGCGCTCTATTACAACAAGATGCGCGCACTTCTCAGTCAGATCGACGCGCTCGAGGCGGCGGTTGCGGGCGATGCGGGCACGCCGCGCGGGACCTTGCGGCTTGGGGCCTCCATCGACTTTGGACAGGCCTTTGTCGCGCCGTGGCTCACGCAGTTTTGCCAATTACATGATCAGGTTCAAGGCCAACTGACCCTCGACGCCCGGCAGGTGGACATGGTCGAGGCGGGGCTGGACCTGACAATTCGCATTGGAACAATGCCCGACAGCGCGCTTATGGCGCGCAAGCTGGGCACGGCGCACCGGGTGCTGGTGGCGGCCCCGGCTTACCTGGCGCGGCGCGGCACTCCTGTCATGGCTTCAGACCTTGAGACCCATGATCACATCCTGTTCCTGCCGGAACACGCGAACCGACCGCTGCGCCTGACGGATGCGGACGGCAAGGAACACAGCATCCCGCGACGCGCCCGGATGACCATTGGCGCGGTGCGGTCCATTGCGGATGCCGTGGCCGCAGGCATGGGCGTGCATGCGGGCCCGCGATGGGCCTTTGCAGAGATGTTGCGCACGGGCCAGGTTGTCGAGGTCTTGCCGGATCACACGCAACCGGCCTTGCCGATCTGTGCCGTGTGGCCGCCCGTCGCGATCCAGCCTGCCCGGGTGCGCGCCTTTGTCGATTTCGCCGCCAACGAGATCAAGAAGGTCCCCGCGTTGAGCGACTAGGCTCACGGTTCACCAATCCTCTGGTGCCGCTGCCACAATCGCGAAGTTTCAGTTGTTTGGGCCGCACGGCAAAGCGTCGGTCCGATCCAAGGGCCCAGCAAACCGTCCGGTCAGGGTGTCCGTCAAACCAGGGCCACGCGATCAATGGGTCCTTGCGCCTACGCGCGGATGATCTTGGCCAGTTGCGGGAACATATGGTCATTGGCGCATATGATCTCGCCATCTTCGAGGATGTCATTGCCTGCGGTCAGCGGCTCGACCAGCCCACCGGCTTCGCGGACGATCAGCAGACCGGCGGCCAGGTCCCAGGCGTTCAGACGCCGCTCCCAATAGCCATCGTAACGGCCCGCCGCGACATAGGCGAGGTCAAGCGCCGCCGACCCCCACCGCCGGACACCGGCGCATGTGGGCATCAGCCGGGCCAGTTCCTTCAACGTGTCCGGCAGATCGGTACGCCCGCCAAAGGGCAAGCCCGTGGCAAACACGCTTTCGATCAACTTGCGGCGCCCGGACACCCGCAAACGGCTGTCATTCATAAAGGCGCCTGTTCCTTTCTCGGCAAAGAACATTTCGTCCTTCGCAGCATCATAGACGACACCGGCAACAACCTGCCCCTTATGCTCAAGCGCGATGGACACGGCCCAATGCGGCAGCCCGTGCAAAAAATTCGTCGTGCCATCCAGCGGATCGACGATCCAGCGGCGCGTGGGGTCCTCGCCGTGCTCTTCGCCGCCCTCTTCAGCCAACCAGCCATAATTCGGACGGGCGGTGCGCAATTCCTCTTTCAGGATCTCTTCAGCAGCCAGGTCGGCCTTGGACACAAAGTCGCCCGCACCCTTCATCGACACCTGCAAATTCTCGACCTCGCGAAAGTCCTTGACCAGGGACCGGCCTGCCTTGCGCGCGGCTTTCATCATGATGTTGAGATTTGCGCTACCTTGCATCGAGACGCTCCGGGTGAGTGAGATCAAAGGCGCGCTATACGCCCGGTCGCACCCGATGCCAAGGGCTTATGCGCAGCACAAATTCTTGCATTGAAACGCCATGCGCTTCTACCATGGCGATATTTTATGCACCTATTTTGAGAACCCACATGAAACAGGACCACCACACCCCGCCCGGCGAAGGGGCATTGGCGGATCAAGGGCACCCCGCCAAACCGCACAGCGCACCCCCGAACATCCGCAAATCCATCGTCACGGTGCTTGAACATACGTATGGCCCCTGGTTGATGGTTTTGATCTTTTCAATCGTTCTGAACCTTGATCCGTCGGTTGAGGTGCTGATCAGCTTCCTGCTCGACTGGCAGAACCAGGGATCGATCGAGCGCAGCAAGACACTGTCGGTCTGGGCGGCTTGGATTGCGCTCGTATTGCTGCCCCTGACCGCTGCCGCGGCATCGCAAATCACCTTGCGCCTGTGCAAGATCGAACAACCGACGGCCCGGTACCTGCGGGCAGGTCTGCCGATCATCTGCCTTTTGGGCTATGCCTTTGCATTTGCAAACGTGGTCTTCAGCCCCGAGGTTGAGGCATTGCGCAAACTGAGCAACACGCAACTTCATCTCAGCATTGGTTGGGTCGCTCTTTTGTGGGGGCTGATCGCGTTTGTCGTGGGCGCAATTTATGCCGCCTTCTTCTTCGGCTCGAAACTGGTGTGGACGATGGTCGACACGATCAACACCACAACAGAACAAGAGCTTCTGGCCCCGTTGGAGCAGGTTCCGTTCCTGCACAAGATCGCCAAGGTCGTGCTTTTGATCAATCCATTGGCCAAGATCCGCTCGGACCTGATCCGCGGCTTGTCCATCATCGTCGTGATCCTGATCGGCGTTGTGGGCCTGGCGGCCTATGTGGGGTTCTGGGACCCCGCGCTCGCAACCAGCGTCGGCCCGGTCGGGCTGTCCGCCAACTTTTTCACCATCGCGATCATCGTGCTCAGCGCAATGACGGTGCTGTCCAGCCGGATGCCCGGCAACACGCCGATCATCCTGTTGGCCGTCTTGTTGTCTGTCGCCGTGGGGTCAATCTTGGCCGCGGTGGTTGTCACTTTTGCGTTTTTCATCGCGCTTTTTGTCGCCGCAAGTCCAGCATCGAAAACACCGCACAGCCGGATGATCCTGGGCACGGTCGTCTTTGGCGGTCTGGGCGTGTTGTCCTTCATCTACATGTATGGATTTTTCCAGGTGCCACACTGCAAGACGCTGGCAGGCTGCAACATGGTCGCGGGGGTCCAGCCGCAGCACCCCGTGCTGGCAGGCCTTCCGCCCGCGCGCGATACCGGCCCGATCCGCGTGATCGCAGCCCAGGGCGGCGGGCTCTACGCTGCGTATCACACGGCCTATTACCTTGCACACAGGGCGGATGAAGAACCGGGATTTGCCGACAGCGTCTACGCCATTTCCGGCGTGTCGGGCGGGTCCGTCGGTGCGGGTGTCTACTGGGCCGTGCGGGCAAGCGGGCTGTGCAAGGCACCCATGGAAGGCGACGCCACAAACACCTGCCACCGAGACGCGGTAAGCGAGATACTGGAGAATGACTACCTTACCCCATCGCTGGCCACACTGTTGTTTCGCGACCTCTTTGATACGTTCGTGCCCATATCCGCATTGTGGAACAGGCTTGGGTTCGGCCCGATTGACCGCGGGCATGTGCTGGAACAGGAACTCAAGTCGCAGATGCAGGCCTGGTTCCAGGGCAGAACCGAAGGGCAAGAGCCACCCAAGACTGCGCAGGCCCCGTCGGATCTGCTTGAAATCAGCATGCCGGACAGCGCCTATGTCGGCCCCGACCCCAGCGTTCCGGCCACGCATCCACTGCTTTTTTTCAACAGCACGCAGGTCGACAACGGGGCCAAGATTGTCCTGTCCCCCATCCGGGCCGTGAACAAGGCGCCCATGGCGCTGGAAACGGCGGCGGACACGCATCTGACCGTCCTGAACAGCATGGTGATCTCTGCCCGCTTCCCGCTCGTCACGCCACCGGCCCGGGTCGCCATCGACCCGGTTGATGCAGAAAATCACCCCCACAACACCGTGCAACTGGTGGACGGCGGCTATTTCGACAATTCAGGGATCGAAACGGCCATGGACATCATCCTGGACCTGCACAAAAGCGGCACCTATGCCGGGCGCGCCATCGAACTGATCAGCTTTCGCGCGGATGGACCCACGCAGCATGCCGAAATCAAGGGCACGCTTGGCGCGCCCCTTGGCGCGTTCCTGGCCGCGTGGCGCGCCCGCAGCGCGCATTCCGAGACGCGGGTAAACGAGGTGTTGGGCGGCAAGGCCACGCATTGTGTCGCAGCCCTGAACACCAGCGTGATCAATTTCACCCTCAGCTGGTCCCTGTCGCAGGCCACGTTCAACGATGTCAAAACACAGATCACGGACAACGCGGTCTGCGCGCCGCGCGCACAGGGCGGTTAGACCGCCTGCAACTTGCGCGCCTCGACACGGGCCAGCTCGATCAGCTTGTCCATATAGGGTTTGCCCAGATCGTCATCGCGGACCGCCGCATACAGCCTGCGGGTCAACCCGTCCCGCGTCAGGGGGCGCGTGACATAATCGCTCGAATACTTGACCTCGCGCACCACCCAATCGGGCAGCACCGACACCCCCCGGTTGGACGCCACAAGCAACAGGATCACGGCCGTCAATTCGGCTTGGCGTACCGCTGCGGGTTCGACTTTGGCCGGGATCAGCAATTGGCTGAACACATCCAGCCGCGTGCGCTCCACCGGATAGGTGATCAACGTCTGATCTCGGAAGTCCACCGCATCCACATAAGGCTTCTGCGCCAGCGGGTGGGTCGAGGCCGCCACAAAAACCGGGGCGTAATCAAAGAGTTCGACAAAAGTGACGCCGGCAAGGTCCTCGGGATCGGACGACACGACCAGGTCAACCTCTTCCTTCATCAGCGCGGGCAGCGCGTCAAAGGCCAGCCCGGGGCGGATATCAACATCGACATCCGGCCAGGACCTGCGAAACACTTCCAGCACCGGAAACAGCCATTCGAAACAGGCGTGGCATTCAATTGCGATATGCAGGCGCCCGGACGACCCGTCCCGCAGCGAAGAAAACTCGGCCACGGCCGCCTCGACCTGGGGCAGCACCTGATCCGCCAGCCGCAACAGACGCAAACCCGCAGCAGACAGCTTCAGCGGTTTGGACCGGCGCACGAACAACTCGACCCCCGCCTGGTCCTCCAACCCCTTGATCTGATGGCTCAGTGCGGACTGCGTGATGTGCAACTGATCGGCAGCCCGCGCCAACCCACCCGCTTCGTGTATGGCCTTGATGGTGCGCAGATGGCGAAACTCGATATGCATACGGAACTCATCTTTATCTTGAGAGTTATGAATTTGCCTCAAGATACGCGCCGGGGCATTCTACAACAAGCCCAAAGGAGCCCTGCCCATGCCCACGCCCGCCGTTGCCCTGTCTTTCGAGACCTTCCCCCCCAAGTCACTGGATGCCTCGTTTCACCTGTGGGACACCGTTCAGGCGCTTGCGCCGCTGAACCCCCGCTTCGTGTCGGTGACCTATGGCGCGGGCGGGTCCACCCAGTCCCTGACGCAAGAAGCGGCGCAGACGCTGCGCAAGACGTCGGGCATGCCCGTGGCCGCGCACCTGACCTGTACCGGGCAAAGCAAGGACGAAGTGCTGGCCACCGCCCAGCGCTATGCCGACAGCGGGGTCAGGGACATCGTGGCCCTGCGTGGCGATGCCCCTGAGGGCGGCGCGTTTGAACCGCATGCACGCGGATTTGCCAACAGCATCGAACTGATCCAGGCGCTGGCCGACACCGGCACATTCAACATCCGTGTCGGGGCCTATCCCGACAGCCACCCCGACGCCGCGTCATCTCAACAGAACATCGACTGGTTGAAGGCCAAGCTGGATGCAGGCGCGTCCGAGGCCATCACCCAATTCTTCTTCGAAGCGGACAGTTTCCTGCGGTTCCGCGACGCCTGCGTTGCAGCAGGGATCACGGCCCCCATCACACCCGGCGTCTTCCCCATCGCCAACTGGACCCGCGCCCGCAGCTTTGCCGAAAAATGCGGCGCACGTGTTCCGGTGGCAACGGCCACGGCATTTGACAGGGCCGACCGCGAAGACCGCGCGCAACTCTTTGCGCTCACGCATTGTGCCGACCTGTGCGATACGCTGATCAGCGAAGGGGTCGATGCGCTCCACTTCTACACGCTCAACCGGCCCGAGCTGACGCTGAAAGTGTGTCGCGCCCTTGGCCTTGTCCGTCCGACACAAATGCGCAACGTCGCTTAGACCCGCGCGCCGTCTCTGATTGAAAAATCGCGGGGGGCCGCAGGGCAAACGTCGGCCCAGGCCTCCAATTGCCACTAGACCAATCGGTCTGATCGCACTACCGTCCCGGCAACATCCCCGGAGACAGACATGCCCCGCATCGCCAAAGACCTGACAGACCTGCCCGGCCAGGACACCCTGCTGTCCATGTCCGGTCTCGCCTTCATGCAGGGCATCCTCGACGGAACGGTTCCGGGCCCACCCATCGGACACACGCTGGGCTATGCGCTTCATGCGGTGCAAGACGGCAGCGTGACCTTTCGCGGCACCCCGGAATTCGACGTGACAAACCCGATGGGCACGGTGCATGGCGGTTGGTACGGCACGCTCCTGGACAGCGCGATGGCCTGCGCCGTAATGACCAAAGTGCCCGCCGGCTCGGTCTACACAACGCTGGAATACAAGATCAACATAACCCGTGGCATCCCGCTGGGGATGGAAATCGAATGCATCGGCCGCATCGATCATGCCGGGCGCAGCACGGGCGTCGCCAGCGGCGAGATCAGAGGCGTCGAGGATGGCAAGCTCTATGCCACGGGCTCGACAACCTGCATCATCATGAAAATACGCTGATTTCGGGACGGCGGGCGGGGCGACTTTGACCCGCAGGGTCAAAGAGCGTCGGCACCGGACCGGCGCAAGTTCGCAACGCGGTCCAGCAGGCCCGGCGTGGGCGGGGCCTGCGCCACGGACGGGTGAACACGCTCGGATGGATCACACCCCACGGTCCGCGGCTTGCGGGTGACCAACCATTTGCCAAGGCCCACAAACGTGCCCATCGAGGGGGCGGACACATCCTGCGGGTACCGGTCTGCCCAACCCTCGGGCAGCGGCAATCCGCATCGCTCGGCCTGTTCAAGCATCCAGACCAGCGGAATATTGGCCAGAGGGCGCGAGGCACGGCGCCCCGACAGATGCCCACCGATATCGCCATGCACACCGCGAAACCACATCTGCACCAGGTGACCGTCCCAGTCATCGGTCGTGTCCCACATCACGGGGGCATAGGCGACGCGGGTCTCGTTGCGGGCAATCGCGTGAAAGCCGTGCTTTACCGATTTGCCCAATTGATGGTTGTGAAAGGCGTGGCGCGGGGCGCTCAGGCGCCACAGAAACGGCATGTTCAGACCCAGGGACTTCACGGTGTCCCAGACGCCGATCATCTCGATCTCGACCTTCTGATGGCAATTGTTGCGCGCAAATATGCGGGCCGATGCGCCGTCAGGCGTGCACTCGTAATGGCGGTACACATCGCGAATGTTGCGTTCAGTGGCCGCGTCAGACTTCAACAGGCCCACCCGGTCGATGATGCCGGCAAGTGACCGCACCGCATAGGCCCCCCGCGAAAAGCCGAACAGATACACCTTGTCACCAGGACGGTAGCGGGACGCCAGATAGCCGTAGGCGCGGCGGATCTGCCGGTTGATGCCCCGGCCAAAGATCACATCCCCCGCCTTGCGCCAATGGGACCATTGCAGGCCCGGCTCGTAATACAGCGACACCTCGCCGCCCATCTCGCCCAGCAGCTTGGCGGTCAGGCCCGCATTGGTCTCCTCGCCGGGCTCCAGCGTGGACATGGTGCCGTCAATGATGATGACATGGATGGTCTGGCCCCGCGCAGGCGGGTCAACCTGAGGCAAACCGTCCCCGAACCGGCCCTTCAGCCAGCCCGAGATGGTTTTATTCAGCCGCGACCTTAACATCCTTCATCAATTCCCAAACCTTGATCGGTGTGAATGGCATATCCGCCTGCCGCACGCCGTGCTCCCACAGCGCGTCCTGCACCGCATTGGACACCGCGGCCAATGCTCCGACCGTGCCAGCCTCGCCGCACCCTTTCATGCCCATGACATTCGCGGTTGACGGAACCGGCTCTGACGTAAACCCGATGTAGGGAACGTCATCCGCCCGGGGCAAGGCATAATCCATGAACGATGCCGTGAGAAGTTGGCCGTCCTCGTCGAACTGAACATGCTCTGTCAGGGCCTGACCGATGCCTTGGACGACCCCGCCATGCACCTGCCCCTCGGCCAGCATCGGATTGATAAGATTGCCGAAATCATCCACCACCGCATAGCGGTCAACGGTCACGACGCCCGTGTCGGGATCGACCACAACCTCTGTAACATGACATCCGTTGGGAAAGCTGCGCGCCTCCAGTGTTGTACGCTGTTCATGCACCAGAAGGTCCTCGCGCCCCTTCTCGCGGGCGAGGTCCGCAACCTCCAGCATGGTGGGGGTCATGTTGGACCCTTCGATACGGAAGCGTTCGTCATCAAAGGAAATCTCGGACGCAGGCACGCCTTCTTCCTCGGACAGGAAGGCGACAAACGCCGCGCGCATTGCATCCACCGTCGCAAGGGTTGCCGTGTTCTGCACCGTGACAGACCGCGACCCGCCGGTGCCGCCCCCCTGCTTGATCCGGTCACTGTCGCCCTGCACCACATCGATCATCGCAACCGGAATCCCGGTCTGGTCCGACAGGAACTGGGCATAGACTGTCTCGTGCCCCTGCCCGTTCGATTGGGTGCCGACATAGATGTTCACACGGCCCTCATCCGTAAACTCGACCTTCGCGCTTTCCGAAGGATCGCCCAGAATGCTTTCGATATAGTAACACAGGCCCATCCCCCGCAGGCGCCCCTCCGCCGCATCAGCGGCCTTGCGCGCAGCATAGCCGGGGATATCCGCTTCAACCTCGGCGCGGCGCAGCACCTTGTCAAAATCGCCCACGTCATAGGTCTCGTCTACCAAAGTCTTGTAGGGAAACTGATCAGGCTTGATGAAGTTGATGCGGCGCAGCTCCAGCGGGTCCACGCCCAACTCGCGCGCGGCGCGGTCCATGGCACGTTCAAGGATATAAATCGCCTCGGGCCGCCCCGCCCCGCGATAGGCGTCCACCTGTGTCGTGTTGGTAAAATACCCCACTGACCGCAGATGCGCGGCAGGCATGTCATAGACGCCGGTCAGCACGCGGCTGAACAATTGCGTCTGGATGAACTGCGCATATTGCGAATTGTAAGCGCCCATGTTCGCTTCGGTAAATACACGGTAGCCGATGATCCGGTGGGTCTCGTCAAAGGCCAGTTCGGTCAGCGATGTCAGGTCACGGCCTGCGTTGTCCGACAGCATGGCTTCGGTCCGCTCGGACATCCAGCGCACCGGGCGCTTGAGGTCACGCGCGGCATGGGCCACCACGAAATACTCGGGATACATGAACGCCTTCATGCCGAACCCGCCGCCCGTGTCGGGATTTGTCACCCGCACATCGTCCTCGGACATGTTCAGCGCCGTGGCAAGCGCGCCTTTCGGCCCCCAGACACCTTGCCCGTTGATGGCCACGTGAATCCGGTCGCCTTCGGGCTCGGCATAACAGCCGCGCGGCTCCATCGAACTCACGATGACGCGATTGTCACCGACATCCAGCGATACGACGCGCGCCGCCTTGTCAAAGGCGGCGTTCGTGGCCGCCTCGTCACCCAGGGCCCAGTCATAGGCGACATTGTCCGGTGCCTCCGCATGCACCGGCGCACCGCCCGCGGCCATGTCCATCTTGGCGGGCAGGTCGTCATAGTCCAGCAGGATCATCTCGGCCGCATCGCGCGCCTGCGCCAGCGTGTCGGCCACGACAACGGCCACCGGCTCACCGACAAAGCGCAGGCGGTCACGGGCCAGTATGGGCCGTTCCGGGCTGGCCCCATCGCTGCCATCGCTGTTTTTGATGATGGCCGCAGGCATCCCCACCTTCATCCCCGCCGCTTCCAGATCGGCCAGCGTATAGATCGCGTGCACGCCGTCGGCCTCACGCGCGTCGCTGACGTCCAGCTGTGTGATCGTGCCATGTGCGACCGGCGATCGGAAAACAAACGACTGCAAGGCGTTGGCGGGGGCCAGGTCGTCCACATACCGGCCCTCACCCGTCAAAAAGCGCAAATCTTCGCGACGTTTCACGGGTTGGGATTTGCCGAACTTGTCCATGGGGAAACTCCTCTGTGCCGCCCGTTTTCGTGCAGGGCAGTGTCATGTGCGAACCTATCGCGTGCAGGGCCCATGTCCAGAGACGAAAGCGACCCCATTGCCCCCACCGCGGCCCTTCGCTATCTCACGCCGCATCAGACGAAGGACAAAGCGCCATGGCACTGGGAAAATTCAACGCAAAAGAGGCCGAGGCCCGCATCTATGCCGACTGGGACGCGGCGGGCTGTTTCGCGGCAGGCGCAAACGCGTCACGCGATGACACCTATTGCGTGATGATCCCACCCCCCAATGTCACGGGCGTCCTGCACATGGGCCACGCCTTCAACAACACGTTGCAGGACATCCTGACGCGCTGGCACCGCATGCGCGGCTTCGACACGCTTTGGCAGCCGGGCACCGACCACGCGGGCATCGCCACGCAAATGGTGGTCGAACGGCGTCTGGCCGAAACCCAGCAACCCACCCGCACCAAACTGGGGCGCGAGGCGTTCACCCGGAAAATCTGGGACTGGAAGGCCGAGAGCGGCGGCACCATCCGCGACCAGCTCAAGCGCCTCGGCGCCTCCTGCGATTGGTCGCGCGAGGCGTTCACCATGTCCGGCGCCCCCGGCGCACCTGCGGGCGAAGAGGGCAACTTCCACGACGCCGTGATCAAGGTGTTTGTCGAGATGTACAATCAGGGCCTGATCTATCGCGGCAAGCGACTGGTCAACTGGGACCCGCATTTCGAGACGGCGATTTCCGACCTCGAAGTCGAAAACATCGAAGTGCCCGGCCACATGTGGCACTTCAAATACCCGCTCGCAGGGGGCGAAACCTACACCTATGTCGAAAAGGACGAAGACGGAAACGTCATCCTGACCGAGGAACGCGACTACATCTCCATCGCCACCACCCGGCCTGAGACCATGCTGGGCGACGGCGCCGTCGCCGTTCACCCATCGGACGAACGCTATGCGCCAATTGTCGGAAAACTCTGCGAAATCCCCGTCGGACCAAAGGAACACCGCCGCCTGATCCCGATCATCACGGACGAGTACCCCGACCCAGACTTCGGCTCGGGCGCGGTCAAGATCACCGGGGCACACGACTTCAACGACTATCAGGTCGCCAAACGCGGCGGCATCCCGATGTACAACCTGATGGACACAAAGGCGAACATGCGGTCCGACGGGCGACCTTATGCCGAGGAAGCCGCCACTGCCCAGGCCATCGCGAACGGCGAACAGAGCTTCGACGAGGCCATGATCGCCGCCATGAACCTTGTTCCCGACGCCTACCGCGGCCTCACCCGCGAAGAGGCCCGCGCGCAAGTGGTCGCCGACATCACCGCCGAAGGCAACGCGGTCATGGTGGCACCTCCCCCCCCCGCATCTGACGCGCAAACACCCGACGACAGCGCCACCCCCCCCTCCCAAAGGAGGGGGGCCGGGGGGGAGGCCGACCTCATCCCATACGTCGAAAACAAACCCATCATGCAGCCCTTCGGCGACCGCTCCAAGGTCGTGATCGAGCCCCTGCTCACCGACCAATGGTTCGTGGACACCGACAAAATCGTCGGCCCCGCGCTGGAGGCTGTGAAGAATGGCGACGTCAAAATCCTGCCCGAAAGCGGCGAAAAGGTCTATTTCCACTGGCTCGAAAACATCGAGCCCTGGTGCATTTCGCGCCAACTCTGGTGGGGGCACCAGATCCCGGTTTGGTACGCTATGGACCCAGAAGCTGGGCAAGACCTAAAGTTTACCACATTCTGTGCATCAGACTTTGAAATCGCAAAAAAGGATGCCTTCTTACATTACAGCAGTAAGTTCCCAGACGCTAACGTCTCCATTGAAGAGATGTTTGACGACGTTACCGATGCATGGCCTGAGTCCGAAGAAGACTACGCTGAATACAATGAGTTTGCCGAACAACACGGTTTAACCAAACGATACAAAACGCAAAAGTTGACGGGGAGCAGAGCCAGCAGGTGGCGGGTTACAAATGACAAGATAACCGGCCAACAAACGCTGACTTTTTGGCTTAGACGCGACCCCGACGTCCTCGACACCTGGTTCTCCTCCGGCCTCTGGCCCATCGGCACCCTCGGCTGGCCCGAGAACACCGAGGAACTGCAAAAATACTTCCCCACCTCCGACCTCATCACTGGCCAGGACATCCTGTTCTTCTGGGTCGCCCGCATGATGATGATGCAACTGGCGGTGACAGACAAAATCCCCTTCGACACCGTCTACCTCCACGGGCTCGTGCGCGACGCCAAGGGCAAGAAGATGTCGAAATCCACCGGCAACGTCATCGACCCGCTCGACCTGATCGACGAATACGGCGCCGACGCGCTCCGCTTCGCCTCCGCCGCGATGGCCTCGCTTGGCGGCACGCTCAAACTCGACACCCAGCGCATCGCAGGCTACCGCAACTTCGGCACCAAGCTCTGGAATGCTGCCAGCTACGGCGAGATGCGCGGCACCTTTGACGTGCCGCACACCGCCGACATCCCCGACACCAACCACCCGCTCAACGCCTGGATCAAAGGTGAAGTCGCCAAGACCCGCGAAACCGTCGACCAAGCGCTGAACGACTACCGCTTCAACGACGCGGCATCGGCCCTCTACGCCTTCACCTGGAATACGTTCTGCGACTGGTATCTCGAATTCACCAAACCCATCTTCGACGAAGGCACGCCCGAAGAGATCGCAGAAACCAAAGCCACCTACGCCTGGGCACTCGACCAATGCCTGATCCTGCTGCACCCGATCATGCCCTTCATCACCGAAGAACTGTGGGGCCAAAAACAGCGCCCCAAACGCCTGATCCACGCCGACTGGCCCACCTACACAACCGATCTGGTGGACGCAGAGGCCGACGCGGAACTCAATTGGGTGATCAAGCTGATCGAAGCCATCCGCTCCGCCCGCGCCCAGATGCACGTCCCCGCAGGCGCCTACGTCCCCTGCGTCGTCAAAGGGTTCGAACCTGCGGCACGCGCGGCCTACGACCGCAACAAGGCGCTCATCCACCGCTTCGCCCGACTGGAATCGCTCACGGAGGTCAACGACTTCCCCAAAGGCACCGTCGCACTTGCCATCTCCGGCGGCACGTTCGGCCTGCCGCTTGCAGACGTGATCGACGTCACCGAAGAAATCGCCCGTCTCGAAAAAACCTTGGGCAAACTCGCCAAGGAACTCGGCGGCCTGCGCGGACGGCTCAAGAACCCCAAATTCGCACAAAGCGCCCCGCCAGAAGTTGTCGAAGAAACCAAAGCCAACCTGGCTTTGCGCGAAGACGAAGAAAGCAAACTCCAGGAAGCGCTCACCCGGCTCAAAGAACTCTGATCCTCGTCATCTTGCCAGATAAACTCCGGGGAGTTTGAGGGGCTGAGCCCCTCATTCAGAAAGAGATCGCGCCGCGCGTCAGCGCGTCCTGTTGATCAACATATCGTAAATGCACCGTCCGCTCCGTTAACGCGGGCAACGAGGTGCATCCCCGGTGTACGGACTGTGCACAGGTTGTGCACACATGGTGCACAGCCCTTTTCATGCGGCAAAAACGGTTAACCTATTTGAATATATGGTAAATCACACGCCGCGACTCAGTCCGTGAACACAGGGGCCCGCTTCTGGATTTGCGCCGCCACAACCTCCATCTGCTCCGGTGTGCCCATCAACTCCGCCTGCACCCGGCTCTCTTCCAGCAACACCTCATCCGGCCCATGCGTCTCGGCATATCCAATCAACGCCTTCGCGGCCCGCAACGCCGCCGGTGACTTCAGGCTCAATGCCTCGGCCAACGTCATTGCAGCCGCCAGCGGGTCCTCGGCCAACTCCGTGACCACCCCCCAGGCCTCTGCTTTCCCGGCAGAAATCGGCTCGGCCGTATAGGTCAGCTTGCGCAACACGTCCCCGCGCACCAGCCGCGGCAAAAGCACCATGCCGCCCATGTCCGGCACGATCCCCCACTTCATTTCCATCACCGCCAGGCGCGCATCAGGCGCCGCGATGCGTATATCCGCGCCCAATGCCAGCTGCAGACCCGCGCCGTAACAGACCCCATGCACCGCTGCGATCACCGGCATCGGCACCCGGGTCCAGACCATGGCCACCTCCTGCCACTGGTTCGTGGTGCCGTCCCCATGGGTGCGGGGCATCAGCAAGTCATTGGGATCCTTGCCAATCATGGCCCCCAAGCCCCCCACATCGATGCCCGCACAAAACCCCTTGCCCTCGCCCGAGATCACGCAAACCCGCGCTTTCGAGGACGCCACCTCGCGCCCCGCCGCAATGATCGCGTCGATCATCGCCTGATCCACGGCATTCATCTTGTCCGCACGGGTCAGGCGCACATGGGCAATGTGGTTTTCGTAGGTGATGGACACGCGATCAGACATGGGGGGCCTCCTCTTTGCGCCCACCCAACCCCAAAGCGGCCCGGCGCACCAGCAAAACGTAAGGGCATTGCCCATGGGCAACGCCCGCGCTACGCCTGCCTGCATGACCGATCTTCGCCTGACCCCGCTTGCCGCCAGCCTGCCCTCCACCGTGCCCTTTGTCGGCCCCGAAGCGCAGGAACGCGCGCGCCAAGCCACCTTCGATGCCCGGCTGGGCGCAAACGAAAGCGTCTTCGGCCCCTCGCCCCGCGTGGCCGAGGCCATGGCAAGATCCAGCATCTGGAAATACGGAGACCCGGAAAATCACGACCTGCGTCACGCACTTGCCGCCCATCATGACATCGACGCCGCGCATATCATGGTGGGCGAAGGCATCGATGGCCTGTTGGGCTATCTCGTGCGTTTGTTTGTCGGACCAGGCGACCATGTGGTGACATCGCTGGGTGCCTACCCGACCTTCAACTACCACGTGGCCGGGTATGGCGGCACGGTACACACCGTGCCCTACGCCGACGATCACGAAGATCCCGAGACCCTGTTTGCCAGGGCGGCAGAAACGAATGCCAAGCTGGTTTACCTCGCCAATCCGGACAACCCGATGGGCACCTGGCATGACGGCTCCGCCCTCACACAGGCCCTCAGGACCCTACCGTCAGGCAGCGTACTCGTGCTGGACGAAGCCTATATCGATTGTGCGCCGGCAGGCACGGCCCCGGCACTTGATCCACATGACCCGCGCGTCATTCGCATGCGCACATTTTCCAAGGCCTACGGCCTCGCCGGTGCCCGTGTCGGCTATGCGATCGGCCATCCGGCGCTGATCGATGCGTTCAACAAGGTGCGCAACCACTTTGGGATGAACCGGGCCGCGCAGGCGGGGGCGCTTGCCGCGTTGCAGGACCAAGACCACCTTGCGCACGTGCTGGCGCAGATTGATGACGCACGTGCGCGGATCACGCGGATTGCAGCGGACAATGGGCTGACGGCGATCCCGTCGGCCACGAATTTCGTCGCCATCGACTGCGGCAGGGACGGCGCATTTGCCAAATCCGTGTTGGATGGACTGATCGCGCGCGGCATTTTTGTGCGCATGCCCTTTGCCGCACCCCAAAATCGCTGCATCCGCATCAGCTGTGGCACACCCCGGAACCTCGATGCCCTTGCACGCGCCCTTCCGCGTGCACTGAAGGCGGCCAGAGGGGGCTGACAGGTCAGATTGTCGCACTATAGTTGGTGTCACCTGGCACAAACCCGAGGCAACAATGAACGATCACAGCATTGGACCCGCGCCCAACTACACCCGCGCCTGCATCGTGATGTTTGGCGTGAACATCACATGGGTTCTGGTGGCCATCTGGGCCATCTGGGGCCTCATAGCCGCGATGCTGCTGGGCTTGGGCGTGAACCACCTGATTGAACGCGGCAAAGTATGGGCCGCGCAACGACAGGCCGCGTCCATCCGGCGTGGCAAACAGGTTTGATGCGCCAATCCTCCAAACACGTGCGTTAACACTCGCGAAACTCTTGGGGGCTAAGCGGATAGAATGGTTTGGCATCGTTCGGACATCATACGATACGTGACAGCAAGCGACGCGGCGTGTTCCCCGGGAAGGTCGAAAAGTTGAAACTGCACCATGTCCTGATGATGTTGATCACGGCGGTGGTGCTGGCACCGGTCCACGCCCTGGCAGACACGCGCCCTGTCGACAAGGTTGTCGCGGCGCACTATCCGCCGCTGATGGTGGACGGCGATCCTGACAAACCCGGATACGCGGTCGAGGTGCTGCGCGAGGCGGCCAATCGCGCCGGTCGCGACATCGACCTGCAATTCCTGCCATTTGAACGTGCCATTCATGCCATTCTGTCAGAGGCTGATACGCTGATGCCCGCCCTGTTCAAGGGCAAGAAGCGGGACAAGGATATCCTTTGGCTGGCAGAGGTTGATCGCACCGCGCTCCGATTTGCGAGCGTTTCTGACCCGGTCAACACCCTGGATCAGGCGCGCACCCTGCCCTTGATCGTGGTTGAACGCGGCACGACGTCCGAATTCTTTCTGAGTGAGCTTGGCTTTACCAACGTACAGGAACCCCGGTCACCGCAGGCCAGTGCCAGCATGCTGGCGTCCAAGCGGGCGCATGCGTGGCTGCTGACGGAAGAGTTGATGCGCCGGACATGGCGCATGATGGGGCGCGAAACGGACTTGATTGTCGGGGACATGATCCACGAAATCCCGGTGTTCATGGTGGCAAGCCTGCGCCTGCCCGATGACACGCGCCTGGCATATCAGACGGCCATTGCGGACATGCGTGCGGACGGGACGTTGGACCGCATCTCGGAACACTATCGCGGCGACCTGCAATAGGCGCGCAGACCCGGTCAGCCACCCGCATCGTCAACTGGCAGGCCGAACGCCCCCCATCTCTCGCGGCGGTCTACCCTTTGGCGATCTGGCCTGCCGCCGCGCTCAGCGCCCCTGTCCCGTGGGGCACGCCCAGCGCTTTGAGGCCTGTTTCGATCCCGCCAAGCATCCCCATGATCATGTGACCGTTCACGTGCCCCATATGCCCAAGCCGGAAGAACCCGTGCCAGGCAGGGTCGCCCGGTGGGGCCATGCCCAGGCCGATCCCTAGCGTCAGGCCCAGATTCTGCTCTGTCCAATCACGCAGCGCGGTTGCGTGCGGTGCCTCCAGTCGCAGCGCCGTCACAGCCGTGCTGCGGTGCGCCGCGTCAGCCACATTCAATTCCAGTGGCCCCTCTGCGCCCCATGCGTCGCACGCCGCCCAAATGGCGCGCGCCAATTGTGCGTGGCGGGCCCAGACCGCCTCCATCCCTTCGGCGTGGATCATATCCAGCGCGGTTCGCAGACCGAACAGGTGATGCGTGGGGGCCGTGCCATTCCAATACATGAAAAACTCGTCCGGATTGGCGCGTGGGGACCAGTCCCAATACCGGCTGACCCGCTGCAGCGCGCGCCGTGCCGCATCCGCCTTGGCGTTGAAGAACACAAACGCCATGCCCGGTGGCACCATCAGCCCCTTTTGACACCCGGCAACCATCACATCGACGCCCCAGCCATCCATATCGAAATGGTCGCAGCCCAGCGACGCAATGCAGTCTGCCATCAACAAAGCCGGATGACCGACATCGTCCAGCAGCCCCCGCAACGCGGCAACATCGTTCCGGATGGATGTCGACGTGTCCACATGCACCGCCAGGACCGCTTTGATGCGATGCGACTTGTCGGCACGCAACGCCTCTGCAATCCGGTCCATGTCCCAAGGCGCGCGCTTGCCGAAATCAAGGATGTGCGGCTCGGCCCCCAAACCTTCGGCCATGTCCGCCCAGCCGTGCCCGAAGCGGCCGCTGGCCGGCACCAGAACCGCGTCCCCCGGAGCGATGGTGTTTGCAAGGGCCGCTTCCCATGCGGCATGCCCGTTGCCGATATACATTGCGACATGCCCAGCCGTGCGCGCAACGGACTTGAGGTCCGGCACCAGGCTGGCCGCGATCTCGACAATCTCGCCTGCATAGATGTTCGGGGCGGCGCGGTGCATGGCCTGCAACACGGCGTCCGGCATCACCGATGGGCCCGGAATCGCCAGATACGCGCGCCCGGAAGACCTTGTATTCCTTGATGACATGCCCGTGCTCCGCCTCATGTGGTATGCGCGCACCCTAGCGCGCGCCAGCGCGGCGTCAATCACGCCGCAGCGCTTGCCCCTGCCTGCGCACCACGCTAAGCCTGACCTCCAATGTCCCTTACCTGAGAGCGGCGGTTCGCCGACCGACACCACGCGTGACCGAGACAGTGCCCCCCCATCAACCGACCGAGGATTCGCGCGAGCTCTTGCGCTGGATCTGGCACGGCTACCTCAAGAAACACACCGGTTTGATGAGCATCGCGGTGCTGTTCATGCTGATCGAAGGATCCATGCTGGGCGCGCTCAGCTACATGATGCAGCCCATGTTCGACAATGTGTTCGTCGAAGGGGACGGCGGCATGTTGATCTGGGTCGGTTTCCTGGTGATCGCGATTTTTATCGTCCGGGCCAGCGCATCCGTTGTCCAGAAACTGATCCTGACGCGGGTCGCGCTTGTAACATCGGCAGCTTTGCGCATGGACCTGCTGGACCGTATCATGCTTCAGGACGGTGCATTTCACCAATCACATCCCCCGGGCTTTCTGATCCAGCGCGTGCAGGGCGATGTGGGGGCCGTGGGGGACGTCTGGCGCGCCATCATCACGGGTGCGGGCCGCGACTTTCTGGGTCTGATCGTTCTGTTGGGCGTCGCGATCAGTGTCGATCCGATCTGGGCCATGTTGGCACTGATCGGTATCCCGGTTCTGGTCCTTCCCGCCGCGATGGCACAACGCTATGTGCGCAAGCAGGCGCGTAAGTCGCGTGATCTGGGTGCAGGTCTGTCCACGCGCCTGGATGAGGTGTTTCATGGCATCGTGCAGGTCAAGCTGAACGCGCTCGAGGCCTATCAGGCGCGCCAATATCGCGGCCTGACGGAACGCTTTATCCATACCGAAACAAAAACCGCCTTTGGTGGTGCGGCGATCCCCGCGATGATCGACATCATCTCGGGCGTCGGCTTCATGGCTGTCATTCTGTATGGCGGGTCCGAGATCATCTCGGGCGAAAAGACCATCGGTCAGTTCATGACCTTCTTTACCGCGATGGGGTTCGCATTTGATCCGATGCGGCGTCTTGGGGCCATTTCCGGGCTGTGGCAAGCCGCAGCTGCGTCTATCGAACGGGTCAAGGAGCTGATGGACACACCGCTTGCCCTGACCTCTCCGCCCAATGCCAAACCGGCGCCGGGTGGCGTACCCGAGGTGCGGCTGGACAATGTCGAACTGGCCTATAGCGACACGCCGGTGCTGCGCGGCGTGTCGCTGACCGCGCGCCCCGGTCAGACCACGGCGCTGGTCGGTGCGTCGGGGGCGGGCAAATCCACGATTTTCAATGTGCTCACCCGTCTGATCGATCCGCAAAACGGCACGGTCTATGTGGGCGATACCGCGACCACGACCATGGATTTGGCCGGCCTTCGCAGCCTTTATTCCGTGGTGACGCAAGAGGCGCTGTTGTTCGACGAAAGCCTGCGGGAAAACATTCTGCTGGGCCGCACCGATGTCAGCGATGAACGGTTGAAGGAAGTGATGGACGCCGCCCACGTGACGGATTTCGTGGAAAAGCTGCCAAATGGCCTCGACGCACATGTCGGCCCGCGTGGGTCGGCCCTGTCCGGCGGGCAGCGGCAGCGTGTCGTCATTGCCCGCGCCCTGTTGCGCGACACACCCATCCTGCTGCTGGACGAAGCAACCTCGGCCCTTGATGCGCAATCCGAAAAGGTGGTGCAGGACGCGCTGGATCGTCTGTCTGCCGGTCGCACGACGCTGGTCATCGCGCACCGTCTGTCCACAATTCGCGGCGCGGATCAGATCGTTGTGATGGACCGGGGCGAGGTGGTGGATACCGGCACCCATGAGGAGTTGTTGGAGCGGGGCGGTATCTATGCCGACCTTTACCGACTGCAGTTCAAGGACGGCAAGACGGTGATTGATGCCCCGCTGTCGGATGTGCTGCGCAACCGGGAGGACGTCAATGAATCCCGCAGTCTCTTTACGCGTCTTCGGTCACGCCTGTTCGGTTAGCGGCGATATTCAGCGGCAAGCCGTTCGGGGCTGACACCTGCGAAATAGCGCAACAGGGTCCACAGATTGCGGGTGCCGCGGGTCATCCAACCTTGGGCGCGATACTTGTCGGCGCGCGTCACCGCCACGCCGTCCAGTCGGGTCAACCGCCCCCGCAGGGCACGGGCAATGGATACGTCTTCCATAAGCGGAATGTCGGGGTAGCCCCCAACCTGCGCATAGAGGTTGCGGCGCACCAACAACCCCTGATCGCCATAGGGCAGTCCGAACCAGCGTGACCGCAGGTTGGCCCATCCCGCCACACAGCGTCCGCCCCGGTCAAAGGCCAGCCTGAAATAGCCCGCATTGGCCTGCCCCAGATGTGCGATCACGGCATCCGTCCACCCCGGTGACAACACCGTGTCGGCATGAAGCACGAGGTACCATTCGCCCCGCGCCGCATCGCAGCCGCGCCGCAGCTGTCCGCCGCGCGATGCAGCACCCGTGACGATGTTGGCCCCCCAAGCATCCGCCAGCCTGAGCGTGTCATCAGTCGATCCGCCATCGGACACGACAACCTCGGCCAGCAATCCGGCATCGACGCCTTCCATCAACGCCTCGAGGCAGGCCTGCAGAACGCCCGCGGCGTTCAGCGTTGGAATGATGACAGAGATCGGTGCAGGCACGTGCGCCCCTCTTTCGGATGGATGGTGCGCTGCTATATGACAAGGGACGCATCGAAAAGGAACTCTCATGTCCGATCGCCATGTCTTTCGTCTGTCCGGTCCAGACGCCCGCAGCTTCCTGCAAGGTCTGGTGACCAATGATGTCGACAAGATTGACGGGGGCCTGGTCTACGCCGCCTTGTTGACGCCGCAGGGCAAGTTCATGGCCGATTTTTTCCTCAGCAAGGACGGCGACGCGGTGCTGCTGGATGCACATGAGGCCCAGGCGGACATGTTGCGGCAGCGTCTGAGCATGTACAAGCTGCGCGCTGATGTTGTGATCGAGGACGCTGGCCTGCAGGTGCACCGCGGGTTGGGCGACGTGCCTGCTGGCGGGTACGCAGACCCCCGGCACCCCGACATGGGGTGGCGCGCCTACCGCACGGACCCGCAACCGGACACCGGCACGGATTGGACGGCCCTGCGGGTGGCGCACCTGATCCCGGAAACGGGGATCGAATTGACACCCGACACCTTCATCCTCGAAGCCGGGTTCGAAGCGTTGCACGGCGTCGATTTCCGCAAAGGCTGTTATGTGGGACAGGAAGTCACCGCGCGGATGAAGCACAAAACGACTCTGCGCAAGGGTCTTGCCCCGGTGACTGTGGCGGGTGACGCCGACAGCGGCACCGAAATTGAGGCAAACGGAAAACCTGCGGGCACGCTTTTGTCACGCGCGGGCGATCGGGCCATCGCCTATCTGCGGTTTGATCGGGCGACGGGCGACATGAAGGCGGGCGACGCGACGGTGTCGCGGATCGAGGTCTAGTCACCGGCCAGACGGCCGGTGACCTGCGCGCGTGGGCTCTTATTCGGCCGCGATATGCGTGTTCGAACGGGTCCACAGCAAGGGGCGGAACACCTCATCCACGGGCGTCTGTGCCATGTGGTTGATGTAGTTCGACATGGTCTTCTGCGCGAGGCCCAGAACCACGTCGAGAACCGCGCGGTGGCCGTATCCTGCATCGAAAAAGGCAGCCATCTGGTCCTCTGTCACATTGCCACGCGACCGCACCATTTGCAGGGTGAAGGTCCGCAGCGCTTCCAGTTTGGCAGTGGGCAGCGCGGTTTCATTGCGCAGCGCGTCAGAGATGTCGTCCGACACCTTCATCATCTTGGCAATGCCCGTATGTGCCGGGACGCAGTAATGGCATTCGTGTTCCACGTTGATCGTTTGCCAGACAACCGTCAGTTCATCTGCATCAAAGTCGGTTTCGGTGAACAGTTTGTGCAGCACCTGATAGCCTTCAAAGGCTTGCGGGCTTTCGGACAGCACCTTGTGCAGGCCCGGCAACCGGCCAAAGGCCTTCAATGAATTTTCCAGAAGCGGCTTGGAACCTTCGGGGGCGGAATCGAGATCGTGGGAGGGGAAGTTGGACATCCTGATCATCCTTTTGTGTTGGCGATGCACACCAATTGACCTTTCTTGAGTGATCATTCAAGTATATATCTTGAGTGAACGTTCAAGAAAAGGTGATCCCATGCCGCGCAAACCGCAATATGACCGCGACGACCTGATCAATCGGGCGCGTGACCTGTTTTGGGCGCGTGGGTGGGCGGGGACATCGCTGAAGGATTTGGAAGGCGAACTGAAGCTCAAGCCCGGCAGCTTCTATGCCGCATTTGGGTCCAAGGACGCGCTGTTTGAACTGGCGCTGCGACGCTATGCCAGGGATGGAACAGCGCGTCTGCACAACCTGGCCGAAACACATGGCGCGCTTACAGCGCTCAAACTCTACCCGCGATTGGTGATCGACACGCCGGACGCACCGGCCAAGGCGTGCATGATGACCAAGACGCTGCTTGAGTTGCAGGCGCAGGATCACCCGTTGGCAGGTGTGGCAAATGACAACCTGCGGCGCATGGAACAGGCGTTTGCGCAGCTGTTCCAGCAAGCGCAGGCCGACAAAGAGATCGGTGCCACCTACGATCCATTCAGTCTGGCGCGGCGGTACCAGTCCGATTTGTTGGGCCTGCGCATGTCAGCCGAACGGACGGGCGTTGATGCGCTTGCCATCGCCCAAGAGATCGCGGACGGATTGGACCGGCTTTAACCGCCCAAGCCCCAGCAAATCGGGGCGCCGAAGTGCCCCGCCCTCTGCACCGATCATGGCAAGCCGTCAGGCGCGCTCGGCGTATTCCATGGTTTCCGTGTTCACCACGATATCTTCGTCCTGGCCCACAAACGGGGGCACCATGACCTTGACCCCATTGTCAAGGATTGCCGGTTTGAACGAATTGGCGGCTGTCTGGCCTTTGACCACGGGTTCCGTCTCGACAATCTTGCAAACGACCTTTTGCGGCACCGTCGCGTTCAGCGCCTCTTCGTCGTAAAATTCCACCACGATGGTCATGCCGTCCTGCAGGAACGGACGACGGTCGCCCAGCAACTCGGCTGGCAGTTCGATCTGTTCGTAGGTGTCGGCATCCATGAACACCAGCATGCCGTCATTTTCATACAGGAACTGCTGGTCTTTTTGTTCAAGGCGTACCCGCTCGACCTTGTCGGCGCTGCGAAAGCGTTCGTTCAGCTTGGACCCGTTGCGCAGGTTGCGCAGTTCGACCTGGGCAAAGGCCCCGCCCTTGCCGGGCTTCACATGGTCGACCTTAACAGCGGCCCACAGGCCATCGTTATGCTCCAGCACGTTTCCGGGGCGGATCTCGTTTCCGTTGATTTTTGGCATGCGACAAAACCGTGGCAAAAGGTTGATGAAAAGTTGATGCCCCCTATATCTCGCGGAAGCATGCCCGGCAAGACAACGAAATACGGTGCTGCACCCGCAGCGAGTTATGCGCTGGTTGCAAAGGTGCCATGCAGAAACGGGGTATCCGAATCGGCCAGCTTCGTCCATAACGAGCGTCACGCCGAAAAGACAAGAGCAAGAATAAAGGAAGGACGACGAATGAAAGATTTCGTTGACGGCACAGCCTTTAACAATGAACAAGGCAACCGTGCACGTAAACTATTTGCAGCCGTTGTGTTGGCTGCACTCGACGATGCCATCGCCGACGACAAGAAATATGGCAATGGTCCCGAGCAGATTGCCCGCTGGGCACGCTCGCGCGATGGGCGCGAAGTGCTGAGCTGTGCAGGCATCGATCCAAATGAACGGGTCGTGGAAGGGCTTATGGAATTTGTGGGTAAAGGCGTGCGGACATCCGTCGCGCTGAGCCGCGAAGAATCTGAGCGGCGCAATGCCGCACAGCAGGCCGAAGCCGCCTGATCCAAAAAGTTTGCTGCCTTAAGGAAAACGCGCTCTGACCGGGCGCGTTTTCTTTTTTCGCCTACCCGCTTGCGAAGAAAAAGAGCCATTGGCGGACCACCCAATATTCCGCCGCCAGCAACATCAGAACACAGGGAATGGCCCATATGGGCAAGCTGCGTTGCCACAGGATCACGGCGGCCGCTGTTGCACAGGCCGCCTCGACCGGTGCGATCCACGCCGCACCATGTCCCCGATCCCAATAGCTGAACGGGCTTTCGAACACCCACCAGGTCGCCGGCCAGAAATGTGGACGCCCATCATCGTGATGCAGCGGAAAATCCAGCACCACATGCAACAGCGCTGCGCCTGTCAGGGCAATTGCCCAGGGTGATTTGTACCAGACCGCAAGCGCACACAAACCGCCCCAGACGACAAATGAATTGTCGATGGCAAAGACGGTTTGCCATGCATCGGAAAAATACAGGTCGTTGAAAACGACGCTTGGCGGAATGCCCAGCACGGCAAGCGACACACCCGCCATAACGTACAGCGACAAATCGGGCAACAGCCCCCCTGCAAATGCAGCGGCAAGAATGCGGTTATGCGCCGGTTTGCCGAAGACGGCCGCGCCGACAAGCAGATGCGCAGGTGTGTTCACGCCACCTTGGCCCATCGCTGACCGAGGCGCGGCAACGCCTATTCCAGGTCCTGCGCAGCAAGCGCCCGGTGGATTTCGCGCCGCACCAATTTGCGGACGTTGCGCGTGATCCGTTCACCCAAAGCGCCTTGCAGCTCTTCACGCACGATGTCGCTGACCAGATCGCGCAACGCGTCTTCGTCCAGCACATCCTCGTCGCTTGAAAAGATCTGCGCCTCATCCGGCGCAGCCCCGACCGGCGGGTGCTGGTCGGGCGTCGCCATCTCTGGCGCGGCATCAACAAGGTCGTCTTCGTCCGCGTCTTCCCATTCCAGGGTTGGCGCTTCGGTACCTGCGTTCTCTCCGTCACCGGCCATGTCGGGTTCAAATTCACCCGTTTGACCGGCAATCAGTGTCTCCAGCGCAGCAATCTTATCGCTGAGCGTATTTGCGTCCGACGTCCGGTCGCTCTCTGGCACAGGCGCGGCGTCGGTCGCTTCATCCTTGTCGATGTCTGCAAAGGCATCCTGGATCGACATCAGGGTGTCCTGATCCAGATCCACAGTATCAAGCGTGATCGGTTCGCCTTCGTCATAGTCCGAGGCTGCGTCGGGCTCGTGACGCACTTCTTCCGCCGCGTCTTCGGACATGGCGTCCAACTGCGCCTCTTCATCCGAAACATCCGCATCCTCGCGCGACGTATCCTCGGTCACGTCAAAGGCGGGCACGGCTTCAGCCTGCGCGTGAACATCCTGCGCAATGTCATCGCGTTCCGCTGTGTCGTTCTTGTTCGGTGCGGCGTCGTCCATGACGCGCAATGCCGGCGTCAGCACCAGGCGATCAGACGCCACAGCGGATTTTTCCTGTGATTCCGGTCGGTTGTCATCAGACACCAAGCGCCGGATAGACGCCAAAACGTCCTCCACCTCGGTGTTGGTCATTGGATCAGACATGTCAAAGTACCACTCTCAACCTCAGCCCCAGCTTACCCCGCGGGTGAGAGTCGCACAATACTGTGCTGAAAACCTTAATCGTCTACCTGCAATGCCCGCAGCACGCGATCCAGTTGCTTGCCCTGCTTGGATTGCTTGGCGGGCCCATCCTTGACCAGATTGTAATATGCAGCCGGATCATAGATCTGGACCGGCAGGTTCAGACGTTGTGCTGTCAACAGACCCATGGATTCCAGAACTGCATACGCGGCAATATACTGATCCGCCTGCGCAGAAATCCGGTTGGTTTCGGCATCCAAAAGGTCCTGTTCGGCGTCAAGCACATCCAGCGTGGTCCGCGCGCCCAGCGTCGCCTCTTCGCGCACGCCCTGGAACGCGACACGGGCCGCACGGATCTGCTGTTCCGATGCAACAAGGCTGGCGCGCGCCGCCTCGAAATCGGAAATCGCGTTAACAACATCCTGTTGCACATCATGGCGGACATTGTGCAGGTTACCGCGCGACGCATCGCGAACCGCGATGGCCCGACGCTCCAGCGCCGTCAACTGTCCGCCCTGGTAGATGGGGCCGGTGACATTCAACCCGACAGTCGCGGTTTCACTGGCGTCCGGATCCCCGAATTCCTCGGTCACACGCAGCGTACCGTTCAGCGTGACAACTGGCAGCATGTCTTTGAACGCGGCTGTCACCAGCAGTTCATTGGCGGACACCTGGCGTCGCGCCTCTTCCATGTCCGGGTGCGTGCGGACGGCAACGGCCTGCGCGGCCTCGACCCGGGTTTCGGTGCGCGGCAACGGTGGAAGGCCGGCAAGGCGCCCGGGCTTGCGCCCCACGACGTTTGTATACTCCGCCTGCGCCTGGATCAGGTCACGCTGGGCATCCGCAAGGTTGCTGCGCGCCTGCGCGACAGCGGCTTCGGCCAATGACACATCCGTGCGGGTCACTTCGCCAACTTCAAAGCGGTCAGAGGCCGCGCGCAGTTCTTCCTGCAGAAGGCCCAGGTTGTTTCGGCTGAGTGCCACAAGGCTTTCCGACCGTCCGACGTTGAAATATGCCGTGGCTGCCTGCAACAGCAGCAACTGCTCTACGTCCAGAAGGGTCGCGCGGGTGGCCAGGACCGTTTCCTTGGTCGCTTCGACCCGGGCCGCGTCGGCACCAAAGTCATAGACTTGCCATTGCAACGCGAGTTCCAGAAAGATCGTCGTGCTGTCAATCGCATTTGTGCTGACGGCCCCCGAGAAACCACGCGAGGTCGACTCTCCGAGCTGTTGCGTGATGTTGCCGGTCCAAGTGATGATCGGCCGCAGGGCGGCCAAAGCAATCGGAACATCCTCGTCCGCGGCGCGCAGCAACGCGCGGTTCTGATCCAGCAGACCGCTGTGGGTGTAGGCCCCGACCAATGCGTCGGCCAGCGTATCGGCCTTTGCCGACAGGCCCCCAACGCCCATTGCCAGCGCACCCAAGACCGCCGTTGTGTTCAGAAACTTACGCGTCAACTTGCTGATCATCTGCCCTGCCCTCTGATGACGTGCCGGACCGGTCCCTGCCCGGTCAAAGCGTGAATGCGTGTTCTTTTTCAAACCCCGGCAAGACCGGTGCCCCTGCATTGAACGCACGGCGCCACGACACGGCCCCGTCCCGCTTGTATCCGATGCGCACCTCCCCAAGTGCGGCATCCATGAACAGGCAGGCGATGCGCCCGCCGTCCTTCAATTGGGCAATCAGGGCATCCGGAACGTCCGTGACCCCTCCTTCGATGACGATGACGTCATAGGGCCCGTGTTCCGCGGCACCGTCGCGCAGCGGTGCAACATGGGTGATCACATTGTCGATGCCGCTGTTCAGCAGCGTTTCCTGCGCCTCGTTTGCGCGCGTCTCGTCTTCCTCCAGCGCAACAACGGCTTGCGCCATTTGTGCGATCACGGCGGCCGAGTAACCAAGTGCGGAGCCAACGTCCAAGACCAGCTCATCCGGCGCGATATCAAGCGCATCGAGCATCTTGGCCAGCGTGCGCGGTTCCAAGATCACACGCCCGGCCCCCAATTCGATATTCTCGCCCATATACGCCATCTCGCGCTGCGCCGACGGGACATAGTCTTCGCGTTGGATCGTCAGCATGGCGTCAATGATTGGAAACTTCGTCACATCCGACGGACGGACCTGCGTGTCCACCATCATTGTTCTGCGGGTCGGAAAGTCAGGCATTGCAGCTAAACTCTTTGGTTCACATTTGTCTCTTCACGTGTGCCACAGTCCGCCCGGCTGAGCAACGCGGCACGTCCCATCTGCGGCATTTTCCTACAAGGCGTTGCCGGACGGCCTTGCACGGGCTTTGCTTATGGTCTATCGCCGCTCACACACCACGGATGGCGAGTTGGCGGAGTGGTGACGCAGCGGATTGCAAATCCGTGTACACCGGTTCGATTCCGGTACTCGCCTCCACGATCCTGTAACAGTTTGGAAGACAGCACTCCGTAAGCGCGGCGCACTTTGCCCGCTCCGGCCGCCCGCAGCGCACGACCTCATCCATTGCCGACGCAGGCGCTCAACGGGGCCCTGCCGGGACGGCGCGTTGGTGCCAACCCCGGGCGATCATGTCCAAATACCGGGCCGAGCCCATCCCCTGCTTGCAGGAAATGCTGACGCGCACCATGGCCCGGGCGAAACCGCCAGCGGCGAGGGTCATGATGTCTTGCAGCGCGTGCGCGGGCTGCGACCGTTCCATTGCACGCACCGCGTCAAGACGGGCGCAGTCTGCGCCCGCATCAGCACTGCATACGGTCGTAACGATCGGCACAAGCGCAATGAATGTGTCGCATGACGGCGTGGAACACGCTGTGCATCGGCCAGTTCAACAAGGAAATGGCACACAACCCTGGGGCTCAAAGGGTCATGGCAAAGTTGCATGTCAGGATCGTGCGGGCCCGGCCGGGAATGGCAAACCGCGCGCCGGCGGCGGTGCTTGCCAAGGAAAAGCACCTGTTCCGAGGGCCTTGCCCTTTGGCCTGCCATGCCCATGATGGCGCCGACCCACAAGACAGGAGAGCGCAATGCCCAATGTAACCGCCGTCTTCGGCCTCGGCTCCATGGGCTATGGCATGGCGCAATCCTGCCTGGCTGCAGGCCACATCACGCACGGGTTCGATATCAACCCCGACGCCGTCGCGCGGTTCCAATCAGAGGGCGGCACACCGGGCGCCCTGTCCGACATCGCAGGCACACTCGACACGGTCGTGACGGTGGTTCTGAACGCGGCGCAAACCGAAACGGTCCTGTTTGGCGACGCAGGTATTGTCGCCCGTCTGAAACCCGGCGCCTGCGTGATCGGCTGTGCCACCGTGCCGCCGGACTTTGCCCGGGACATGGAAAACCGCTGTCAGGCCCATGGGGTCCACTATCTCGACGCGCCGATCTCGGGCGGGTCCGTGAAGGCGGCGCAGGGGGCGCTGACGATGATGGCCGCAGGCACACCCGCGGCCTTCGCTGCCGCCCAACCGGCGCTTGATGCGATGGCGGAAACGGTCTTTGAACTGGGTGACCACGCAGGCCCGGGGTCAGCCATGAAAGCCGTCAACCAGTTGCTGGCCGGTGTGCATATCGCCACCATGGCCGAGGCGCTGACCTTCGGCATGACCCAAGGGGTCGCGCCGGACCAGTTCCTGAACGTGATCTCGAAATGCGCAGGCACTTCCTGGATGCTGGAAAACCGCGCGCCGCATATCGTGGCGGGCGACTACACGCCTCATTCATCGGTCAACATCTGGCCCAAGGATCTCGGCATCGTTCTCGACATCGCCAAATCTGCCAGCTTTTCCGCCCCCATCACGGCAGCCGCATTGCAACAATTCATCGCAGCGGCGGGCATGGGCCTTGGTGGCGAGGATGACGCCGCCGTCGCCAAGGTCTATGCCCGCAACGCCAGCCTGGCGCTGCCCGGAGACGACACATGAAATTCTCGGCCAATCTCGGCTTTCTATGGAAGGATCGCCCACTGCCCGATGCGATCCACGCGGCCAAGGCGGCAGGGTTTCATGCGGTCGAATGCCACTGGCCCTACGACACTCCGGCGCGGGATGTGCGCGCGGCGCTCGATGCCACAGGCCTGCCCATGCTGGGCCTCAACACTTCACGCGGCGATGTGGGCGCGGGTGAAAATGGCCTTGCCGCCCTGCCCGGTCGGACACAGGACGCGCAGGCGGCAATCGACCAGGCGATTGCATATGCCGATACGGTGCAGGCCGGCGCAATCCACGTCATGTCCGGCTTTGCCAGCGGACCCGCCGCGCACGCGACCTTTGCCGAAAACCTGCGCTATGCGTGCGCGGCCACCGGCAGAACCATCCTGATCGAACCGCTGAACCGCCATGACGCGCCGGGCTACTTCCTGCAGACAACGGACCAGGCCCGCGCCATCCTGAACGAGGTGGCGGCACCAAACCTCAGGCTGATGTTCGATTGCTACCACGTGGGCCGTACCGAAGGGGATATCCTGACCCGACTGTCGGACCTGTCGGACATCATCGGCCATATCCAGTTTGCATCCGTCCCCGACCGGGGGGCACCGGATCACGGGGAACTGGATTATGCCACCATCTTCGAGGCACTTGGCGATTGGCCCCACCCCCTGGGTGCGGAATACAAACCGATTGGGGATACGGATGCTACGCTGGGGTGGATGCAACGGTTTGGCTGATGCGCCCAATGGACAGCCAGCTTAGCAAAATCATCACCGCGGCCGTTGCCAGGCACAGCGGCACGCCGCCCAACTGGTAAGTCAGTCCGGACAGAACCGTTCCAATCAACCGCCCTGCCGCGTTCGCCATATAGTAAAATCCCACATCCATCGTGACCCGTTTTGCATCCGTGAATGCGAGGATAAGGTAGGAATGCAGGGATGAATTCAGCGCAAAAAGCACCCCGAAGATCAGCAGCCCCACGACCACGACACCGGTCAGCCACAAGGTGGGGGTGCCCACCAGCCAAACCGCTGTCGCCAAGGCGGCAGGCACAAAGAACAACGTCCCGACCCAAAACCGTGCCGCACCGGCCAAATCCGCCTCGCTGCGCCGGGCGCTGCCCAAAAGCGATGGCGCCTTGGCCTGAACAGCACCATACAGGATCACCCAAACGGCCATGAAAATGCCGATCATGAAGAATGCGGCGCGCTGGCCTTCGGGGCTGCCATCGCTCAGCACCGAATAAAAGTAGATCGGGATCCCCACCACAAACCACACGTCCCGTGCCCCAAACAGAAACACACGCGCCGCACTCAACCAGTTGATACGCGGGTTCTTGGACAGCACGTCCTTGAACTTTGCATCCTTGCGGCCGCCGGGCAGACCCGCGGGCATTCGCACCAAGACCACGATCAGGATCAGGCCAAGTATCGCGGCCATACCCAGAACCGACGGCACGAACCCGAACAGCGCAAGCGCCCCGGCCCCCAGCAGAAACCCAAGGCCCTTCACGGCGTTTTTTGATCCGGTCAGCAGCGCAACCCACCGAAACAGCCCGTCGCCTTCGGCCGGGGCCAACAGCTTTACCGCGGATTTCGACGACATCTTGGCCAGGTCCTTGGCGACGCCGGACAGCCCCTGAACCGCCATCACAAAGGCCACGGACGCAGCGATGGACCAGGCCGGATCAAGTTGGGTCAGCGCCAGAAGGGCCACAACCTGCAACCCGAGGCCCACATACAGGGTCGATGTCAGACCAAACCGCGCCGCAATCCAACCCGCGCTCAGGTTCGTCACGACCCCGGCGATCTCGTACAGCACAAACAGATACGCCAGGTGTACCGGCGAAAAGCCCAGGCTGTTGAAGTGCAGCAGCACCAGCATGCGCAGCGCGCCATCGGTCAGCATGAAGGCCCAATAGGCGGCCGTCACCGCGACATAGGCGGCAAAACCTTCCGGTCGGGTCAAAGACTGGCCCCCACCATCTGCGCAACATCAACCAGCCGGTGGGCATAGCCCCATTCGTTGTCATACCAGGCATAGATTTTTACCTGGGTCCCGTTCACGACCATGGTGCTGGGCGCATCCACGATGGACGACCGCGCATCGTTGACATAGTCGGTCGACACCAGGGGCCGGGTTTCGTACCCAAGGATCCCCCGCAGCGGTCCATTGGCCGCGGTTTCGAACAGGCCATTGACCTCTTCAACCGTCGTGGGCCGCGTCACTTCGAACACGCAATCCGTCAGCGAGGCGTTCAGCAGCGGCACCCGCACCGCATGTCCGTTCAGCTTGCCGGTCAGTTCGGGATAGATCAGCGTGATGGCCGTGGCCGAGCCGGTGGTGGTCGGGATCAGCGAATTCAGCGCCGAGCGTGCGCGCCGCAGATCCTTGGCAGGGCGGTCCACAATGGTCTGTGTATTGGTCACGTCATGGATGGTCGTGATTGACCCGTGGGCAATCCCGATACCCTCATGTATCACTTTAACAACAGGCGCCAAGCAATTGGTCGTACAGGATGCAGCCGTCACAATTGATTGCCCGACATAGGCGTCGCTATTCACCCCGTAAACGATGTTCGCAGTGTCGCCATCCTTGACCGGCGCCGACACGACAACCTTCTTCACGCCAGCCGCAAAGTACGGCGCAAGCGCGGCTTCGGTCTTGAAAACTCCCGTGCAGTCGATGACCACATCCACACCGTCCAGCGGCAAACCTTCGATCCGGCGCGTGGACAGTGCGGGGATACGGGTGCCGTTGATGCTGATGCTCTGCTCATCCGCCGCAAATTCCGCATCCCAGCGCCCATGCACGGTGTCAAACTCCAGCAGGTGCGCATGCATCGCCGGATCGCCCAGGGCGTCGTTCACGAAGGCTATCTCGCATCCACGTTCAAGCAGAGGCTTCAACGCCAGTTTTCCGATACGGCCCAGGCCGTTCAGCGCATAAGTTGTCATCTAGTGGTCCTTGGTCCGGCCGATCTGATCGACCTCTTGTTGCAACGACGCGCGGCTGAGCGTTTCAAGCGGCAGCGCTGTGAAAGCGGAAATGCGGTTGCGCATTGCACCATAGGTTTGCTGGAACGCCAGACGCTTTTCCGCGTCTGTGCCCTCTGCCTTTACCGGGTCAGGCAGGCCCCAATGCGCGCTGATGGGCTGGCCGTCCCAGGGGGCGCACTCCTCGTTCGCGGCCAGATCGCAGACGGTGAACACGAAATCCAGATGCGGGGCATCAGGGCCCTGAAACTCGGCGACGTTCTTGGCACGCAAATCGCCCGGGTCGATGCCCTTTTGTTTCAGCATCTCGACGGCAAAGGGGTTGAGTTCGGACGTTGGCCGCGTCCCCGCAGAGAACACCTTGAACCGGTCCCCCGCCGTGTGGCGCATGATCGCTTCGGCGATGATCGACCGGGCCGAATTGCCGGTA
The DNA here is from genome assembly GCF_947503465.1 of uncultured Tateyamaria sp. Taxonomy (NCBI): domain Bacteria; kingdom Pseudomonadati; phylum Pseudomonadota; class Alphaproteobacteria; order Rhodobacterales; family Roseobacteraceae; genus Tateyamaria; species uncultured Tateyamaria sp. Next base: position 1,137,510 of record NZ_CANNDN010000001.1, read on the forward strand.
CAAATGAACAAGACAGTGTGCTTTTGGTCAGACATGGGACCCATCCTTGTGTTCGGATCAACCATTGCAGGCGGACACAGGTCGGGCCGCCCATTGCAACAGTCCAGAAACAGCTGCGCCACCATCTCGCGGGCACCCCCCAGATCGGCGGCATAGCGCAGGGACGTGCCCGCGCGTGACTGCTGGATCAGCCCCGCCTTGTGCAGGGCCGCCAGATAGACCGACGTGGTCGACGGCTTGAACCCCAGCACCTGCGCCACCTCGCCGGCAGGCACCGCGTCAGGGCAGCGCCGCATCAGCAGGCGAAACACGCGCATCCGTTCGGGATGGCTCAGGGTCGAGAGTTGGTCGAGCAGCATGGGGTCATTCTATTTCATGATTCCATGAAATATATATGACGCCCGATGCAGCGGCCGCAACGCCCTTATCTCGACTGGCGCAAAACGCCCGCCGGGGGCAGCGTGTGACCCGCGACCTGCACAGGCCGATCCGAATAATTAAACCAGAACCGCTCGGTGCCGGTGTCACGGCGGCGCACCCCCTCTGGCATCCGCTCCACATCCAGGCCCGGCGCCAACGTCTCGATCAGACGCATGTGCATCACGTCGTCGCCCCAGCCCCCGACATATGCCACATGATCGGCACAGCGCACCGCAACAAAGGCCCCGTCATCGGCTGTCATGACACTGTCGCCCGTGCCCTCCAACTGCTCGAGATAGCCAATGACCTGCCCACCTCCCTGTATGGGAACCGGCAGATCGGGCCGCATGGATTGCACGCGACTGACGGTCAGATCGCTGCCGGGCCACGCGGGCGGCAACGGTGTGGGAATGTTGAAATCGCCATCCCGCGCAGCAGTGCGTGGACCTAAAATAACTTGCGTATCAGAATTTTGCAGCGCGACCTTCAAGTCATCCGGCATGTGCATCATGCCCGGCACCACCACCAATTCATAGCCATCGAAGCGGCGCGTATCAGGCGGCAGGATGTCCATGGACAGGCCCAGCTTGCGACAGGCCCGATACCAGTCAAACACCAACCCAAAGTAACTCAGACCTGCGCCATGCGGCTGCACGGACCACGCCCAATCCGCATCATAGTCAAACAGGATCGCAACCGGCGCCTGTGCGGGGGCCACGTCAGGCGCGTCTGACAACTCGGCCATCACATCACGGGCCTCGGCAAAGGCTTCGGCTTCGGCGGAATCAGGCCGCAAAAGCCCCGCATGCATTTGTTCCTGCGCAAAAGGGGCTTGCCGCCAGCGAAAGTAACAGACCGCTTCGGCCCCGTGGGCAAAGGCCTCCCAGGACCACAGGCGCACCATGCCGGGCAGCGGTGACGGGTTGTAGGGTGCCCAGTTCACCGGGCCGGGTTGCTGTTCCATGATCCACCAGCGGCCCTTGCCGACGGCCCGGTACAGATCATGGTGAAACGCCTGAAAATCCGGGTCACCCTGGCGCGCATAAACACGTTGATGGCCGGGATCCGCCCCGACACGGTCCTCCAGAAACCCCAGCGGATAACTGTCCCAGGACGCGATATCCAGATCATCGCCAACCTTGAAGTGATCGAATTCGGTCACGCGGCCCATGTAATTGTGGGCAATGGGCGCGTCGGAAAACCTGCGAATGATGTCGACCTGCGCCTTGTTGAAGGCGACGACTTCGTCGCTGGCAAACCGGCGAAAGGCGTGCACATGGGCTGGGTTCGGTTCGGTAACCGTCAGGTTGGGCAGGCCGATCTCGTCAAAATCGTCATAGTCCATCGACCAGAACACATTGCCCCATGCGGCGTTCAGCGCATTGATGTCACCATCGTTCCCCTGCCCCGGAAACTGTCCACGCAACCAGTCGCGAAACCGGTCACGGGCAGCGTTCGAATAGCTGAGCACCGTATCATGACACCCGTATTCATTGTCCGTCTGCCACGCCGCCACATGGGGGTTGCGGCCATAGCGGTCGGCCATGGCGCGCACGATCCTGCGGCTTTCCTCCAGAAACCCTTGATGGGAAAAACAGTAATGCCGGCGCGACCCATAGCCGCGCACATGGCCCTGCGCATCCACCGCAAACATGTCGGGATGCTTCTTGCACACCCATTTGGGCGGTGTGGCCGTGGGTGTGCCCAGCACAACCTTCAGTCCGGCCCGCCCCAGCGTGTCAATGGCGCGGTCCAGCCAACCCCACTGGTAATCGCCTTCGCGCGGTTCCATCCGCTTCCACGCGAATTCACCGATCCGTACCCAGGTCAGGCCCAGATCCGCCATGCGCTGCGCATCCTCGGCCCATCGCGTCTCGGGCCAGTGTTCGGGGTAATAGCATACCCCAAGTGTTCGTTTCATAGGATCACCCGATGTTCGCGCTGGCCATTTGTGCCTGCGGGTCCGTAAAAGGTTTTCCCTCCCTCCGCCTCGTCCAGCCCGTCTGCTGCGGTCGTGACGAACAGCGTCGTGGCGTCATGCCCGCCGAAGGCCGGGCAACTCGCCTGGCGGGCCGGCACGTCGATGGCGTGCAGGAACACACCGTTCGGCCCATAGCAGGCCACGCGGCCCGCCCCCCATTGCGCGTTCCACAGGTTGCCCTCTGCGTCCACGACCGCGCCGTCCGGGTTCAGCCCATCCTTGCGCAGATCCACAAACACCTCCGGCGCACCCGTGGGCCAGCCGTCAGCATCCAAGGCAACCTTCTGAATTTTTTGCGAAAACGTGTCCGCGAAATAGGCGCACCTGCCATCCGGCGCAAAACAGATCGCGTTCGAAATCGTGATCCGGTCAAACAGTTGACGCAGCTCACCCCGGAAGTAGCGATAGATCGCCCCGGCAAAGGGTTCGGCCTGCACGCCCATCGTCCCGATCCAGAACCCGCCCTGCGGATCGGCGCGCCCGTCATTGGACCGCGTGACCGGATTGTCGGCCTCAAGCGCGGCCACCAGGTCACGATCTCCGGTCGGAATGTCGAACCGCCACAGGCCGGATGATGACGCCATCAGCAGCGTGTCCCGGTCCACCCAGCCACAGGCAGACACATGTTCATCGAAATCCCAGGACGCGCGGCGCGCGCCTTTGGACATCATCTGTTTGCCCAGAATATCGAACCAGAAAAGCTCGCCCCGTTCCGGGTGCCACATCGGCCCCTCGCCCAAAGCACAGGCATGATCGTCAAAGACCTGCATCACGCGCCCGCGTCGTAGGCCGCCACCATGTCCGCGGCCCGGCTGGCGACATCCGCCACCGACATGCCGGGTTTGTAAAGGGCCGACCCGATGCCAAAGCCCGTGACACCCGCCGCGAACCAATCCGCGAAATTGGCAGGGCCAACACCGCCCACGGCATAGGTCCTGGTCCCTTTGGGCAAGACCGCGCCGATGGCCTTCAACCCCTCGATCCCGAGCAGGGACGCCGGAAACAGTTTCAGCCCATCGGCCCCCGCGTGCAGCGCGGCAAAGCACTCCGTTGGGGTCATCACACCGGGGAAGGACATCATGCCTGCCTGCTTGGTCGCGACAATGACGCTGGCGTTCGCGTCCGGCGATACAACCATATGCGCACCCATGTCGTGCAGCCGCTCGACATCACGCACGTCCAGAACGGTGCCCGCGCCGATCATTGCCGCGTCCTTGTGCGCATCCAGCAACTTGCCAATGCTGTCAAAGGGATCAGGCGAATTCAGCGGCACCTCGATACGGGTGATGCCCGACGCGACCAGCGCATCGGCGACCGGCACAGCCTCATCCGGGGTGATCCCGCGCAGGATGGCAATGATCTCTCGGCTCATGCGGCCTCTCCGTAAATCTGCGTGTAGGCGGCCGTCAGGCCTGCCAATGTCATCTCTTCCGCGCCCGCGATCTGGGTGGGCACGCCCTGTGTCTGCAATGCGTCGGCATAGGCCGCCGACAGCCGTTCCGCCCCGATCAGCGCAACCTGCTGGCCCAGCCAATAGGGCCGCATCGCCGCCAGCTCCGCCCCGACCAGAAGGCCCGACAGACGCGCACGTGCAATGTCTCCGTCCAACCCGTCCAACAGGCCTTCGGCCCGCAAGGAAAACAGCGCCGCCGCCAACCCTTCGGGCCGCGACAGCGACTGATCCACACCAGCAGCAAAGGCCTCGGCATCCCACCCCTCGCCCATGGAATGGCGCAGCACGGACCGTTCCGACAGCAGGGCAAACATCTCGCCCGTCATGGCGGTGCGGAAACTCACAATCTCGCCCGCGCTCACATGCGCCCACTTGGTGTGGGTGCCGGGCAGGCAGATCACCCCGTCAAAGCCGGGGGACGTGGCCAGATACCCGGAAATCTGCGTCTCTTCCCCGCGCATCACATCCGCAGGCCGCCCCTGTTTCACGCCGGGCAGAATGCGGACATCCAGATCGGTGCCCGCAACCTGAACCGCCTCGGTCGCAGAGGGCGGCGCACAAGGCACCGCGGCATAGGGCGCTTCGGCCCAGCCCTGCCGCGACCCGACCATCCCGCAAGCCAGCACAGGCGCAGGCAACACATCACCGACCAACGCGCGCAAGGCAGGCTCGAACCCGCCCCGGTCCAGCGTGCCCATCCCTTGCGCGGACATCCGTCGATCCAGAACGACCCCATCCGCGCGCATCACCCACGCACGGACATGCGACGTCCCCCAATCCACAGCAATCCACGCAACATCTGCCATCAGCCGGTCACCACCACACCACCATCAATCACCAGGGACTGGCCGGTCATCATCTTCGACGTGCCCGAGGCCAGGAACAAGGTAGCACCGACAATATCATCCGGCTCCAGATGGTCTTTCAAACACTGACGCTCCATATGGGCCGCCAGACCTTCGGGCGTCGCCCACTGGTCCAGCTGCTTTTGCGTCAACACCCAACCAGGGGCCAGGGCATTCACACGGATGCGATCGGGCCCAAATTCGCGCGCAAGCGACCGTGTCATCCCGTTGATGCCGGCATTCGCCCCGGTATACAGCGGATAGCCCGCATTCCCCATCATGTAGCTGATCGATGAAAAGTTGATGATGGATCCACCGCCTGCGGCCCGCATGCCCTGGATCACCGCCTGACAGGCAAAGAAATAGGCCTTGAAGTTGATCGCCATCATCCAGTCGAAAAAGTCGCTGTCGACCTCGGCCGTGGTATGGCGCTTGTCATTGGCGGCGTTGTTGACCAGCGTCGTGACAGGCCCGTGGGCCTCTGCCGCCTGGTCCATGCAGGCCTTCAATCGGTCCGTATCGGTGATATCGCACTGCATGAACAGCGGACGTGCGCCATGCTTGGCCTCCATCTCGTCACAAAAGGCCGTCGCGTCCGACCGGCCCACAAAGGCCACCCTGGCCCCCTGATCCAGAAACCCGTCCGTCAGCGATGCGCCAATGCCCGACCCGCCCCCGGTGATGAACACCGATGCGCCGTTCAAATCGTGGAATGTGGCTGTCTCTTTCATGGCATCACTCTTTCTGCGCAGGTTCAGGCAAGGTCACCCTTGATCACCCACATCCGTTCCGGGAAACTCCATGGCAGCGTCAGGCCATGGTACATCAAATAGGAACCGCTCACCACAATCGGGCCGGTTTTCAGCGCATTCTGGCCACGCGACAAGTGGCTGGCATCCTCGCGGTTGATCAACTCGACGCGGTACTTGGCGTCGGGCGTCAACCGGGTCAGATGCAAGGGGCGCGGCGCAATCTGGTCGCTGGTGGCGGCCTTGCCGGCGAACACGACAAACTGCCCACCGCCCAGTTCCAGATGCTGTTCGGCAAAGACCGCCGGGTCTGCACTGTCCAGACGCAGAATATCCGCACCGTACATCCAGTCGCGGTTGTGCTTCCACCACCCGGTGACGTCTGTCAGCACGCGCATTTCTTCGTCGGACAACTCGCGCGGGTCCATTTCGAACCCCATATGCCGCTGGGCGGCCACCCAGGCCCGAAACCGGATGTCCAGGGTGCGGCCCGAGGTGTGGCAGGTGCGCGGCCCCACATGCGACCCGGTGACCGCCATGGGCAAGAAGATCGACGCGTTGTGCTGAATACGCAGCCGTTCAACCGCGTCGTTGCTGTCACTCAGCCATACCCGCTGCGTTCGCTCCATGATGCCAAAGTCGATGCGCCCGCCCCCGCTTGCGCAGCTTTCGATTTCAACATCCGGGAACCGCTGCCGCAGCCGGTCCAGCAAGGTGTATGATCCGCGCGTCTGGGCGGCATCGGGCATGGGCAGCACGCGGTTGTGGTCCCATTTCACATACTCGATGTCGTGGCGGCTCAGGATGTCACTGATCCGTTCGAACAGGAACGACTGCACCGCCGGCAGGGCCATGTTCAACGCCATCTGCTGGCGGCCCATGATCTGGTCTTCGCCCCCGAACGCCCAATCTGGATGCGCACGAAAGATGTCCGAATTCTGGTTGATCATCTCCGGCTCGAACCAGATGCCAAAGGTCATGCCCAGTGATTTCACATGATCAATCAGCGGGGTCAGACCGTCGGGGTACTTGCGCGGATCAACTTCCCAATCCGACAGCGCCTGCGTGTCGTCGTCGCGATTGCCAAACCAACCGTCATCCAGAACAAACCGCTCCGCGCCCAGCTTTGCGGCGCGTTCGGCAATATCTTTCAACGCATCCAGGTTATGGTCGAAATAGACGGCTTCCCAGCAATTATAGTGCACGGGCCGCGGCGTATCGGGTCGGGGAAAGGTCACGATCCGGTCGCGCAGATGGCGCTGGAACGCCACCGCACACCCGTTCAGACCGTCGTCCGAGAACACGGCATACAGCTTGCCGGTTGCAAACGTCTTTTGCGCCGCCCCCTCAACCCGCGCCGCATGCCCGAACTGGATCTGCCGCCGCCCATCGGGCAGTTCTTCGGCCACCATCCGGTGGCCACCGGACCAACCATAATGAAAGGCATAGGCATGGCCCGCCGCGTTCGTTGCGCCGCGCACGGGCACAATCAACCCGGGGAAATGTTCGTGCCCCGTCCGCCCCGTCCGGTTCTCGCGATAGCGGATACCGGGCGACCAGGGCGTGCGGTTCATCTGGAATTCACCGCACCAGCGCCCGGCAAAGTCGATCATGTCATCGGCCAGTTGCGGCGCGGGAAACACGGGCGCTGCCAGCCAATGCAGGTGCATCGGCTCCATCGCGTCCAGTTCCGCGCTGGCCTCGATGATATGCGTCTCGGGATCGATGGCGAACCGCGCGCGATAGGTCAGCACCCGGTCCTGGTCCATGTAGGTCAGGATCAGCACATTGTCGGCCACATCCGACCGTTCCAGACAGAACTTGGGCAGAAACGGCGTGCCGTCCCCGTGCCGGATGATCAGGCCGGGCTGTCCGGGAAAGGACCGTGTCGCTTCCGGGCAGATGCTGAGTTCGGGATTCGCATCCAGCATTCCGCCCGTCACATCAAGGGTATAGGCCTCATAGAGGGTCGTCAGGTCTTCTTCGTCCGGCAGGCGGGGGCCCCAATAGACAACCTCCGCCAGTCGGCCCCTGTCAGAGCCGAGAACCAAAGACTGACGCCCATCATCCAGGCGCCAACATCTTATCACTTAACAGCCCCCAGCGTCAGACCGGCAATAAAGTGCCGCTGCATAAGAAAAAAGCATACCACAGGTGGGATCGCCGCCAGCAAGGACGCCGCCGACACCAGGTGCCAGTTGTTCACGAACTGCCCGTTCAGCGCGCGCACACCCGCCGTGATCGGCTTGGCGCTCTCGCCTTGGGTCAACACGTTGGCCCAGAAGAAATCGTTCCAGACAAAGGTGAAGATCAGCACCGCCAGCGCCGCAATCGCGGGCCGGACCAGTGGCAGGACAACGTACCAGAAGATGCGCCATTCCGCGACACCTTCGATCCGCGCGGATTCCACAAGGTCGAAGGGCAACGCCTTGATAAAGTTACGCATAAACAGCGTACAGAACCCGGTTTGGAAGGCCGCATGGAACAGGAACTGACCTGCGATCGTGTCGTAAAGCCCGGTCTGCACGGACATGTCGCGCACCGGCACCATCAGGATCTGGAACGGGATGAAGTTGCCCGCCACGAACAGGAAGAACAGCGGCAGCGCCACCTTGAACTTATAGATCGCCAGCGCGTAGCCCGCGAGGCAGGCAAGGGCGACCGAGATGGCGACTGTGGGCACGGTGATCAGCACCGAGTTCCACATGTATTGCGCCGCCGCCGATTGGGTGAACACGGCCGTATAGTTCTCGATGATGGCAAACTCGCTAGGCCAACCAAACACGTTGCCCGAGTTGATGTCCTTGGCCGACCGGATCGACGTCAGGAAAATCGCCAGCAAGGGCAGAAGCCACAGGATCAATGCGACGGGCAGAAAGGCCTGATAGGCGGCCTTGGCCCCGGGGCCGGATTTCTCGATAGGACGCGGAAACATCTTAGCGGCCCCCCTTCTCGTCTTGGTACATGCGCCACAGGAAGTAGCTGATGAAGAACAGCATGATGCCGAACAGGACCGTCGCCACGGACGACCCGTACCCGTACCGTTCACCGAACTCGGAGATCGCAACCTCGAACATGTAATGCGACAGAACGTTGGTGGACCCGAACGGCCCGCCCTGTGTCATGATCGCGATCATGTCGAACGACCGTAGCGCCCCGATGACCGTCACCACCACAGCAATGAAGGTCGCGGGCTTCAGCTGGGGCACAACCACGTACCACAGCATCTTCCAGCCCTTGGCACCGTCAAGGCGCGCGGCTTCGATCTGGTCGGCGGCCACGTTGTTCAGCCCCGTAAGGTACAGGATCATGCAATACGCGATCTGCGGCCACAGACCGGCGGCGATGATGCCGTAGGTCGCCCATTCCGGGCTCGACAGGATGTCCGGCACGGGGCGCGCGCAGTTGAAGGTGACGTTGCCGACGATGTTGACCGTTTCCTCGCAGAACAACGCCTTCCAGACGGTACCGACCACGCCGAAGTCCGGGTTGTAGAACCAGCCAAAGATCAGGCCCACAACGACTTGGCTGATCACGAAGGGAAAGAAGAACATGGACTTGTAAAACCGCATCCCCGTGACCGTCTGGTTCAGGAACAGCGCGATGAACAGGCCCAGCGGCACGGCCAGCATGTAAAGCACCAGCCACAGAATGTTGTTGCGCAGGGACGTCCAGAAATTGGGATCGTCCCACAGCTTCACATAGTTGTCGAACCCGACCCATGTGGCGGTGGAATTGCCGTTGGCATCGTAGAGGCCGTTCCACTCGTAAAGGCTGAGCCAGAGCGATTCGAAGATCGGAATGACCACGTAGATCGCAAAGAAGATCAGCGCCGGGATCAGGAATATCCAAGGGGAAATGGCCAGCTTGTTTCGCCTGAACCAACTGGGCTCACCCCGGGGTCCTGTGTCGGTGACAACTGCATCTGCCATGGGCAACCTCCTGGTCTGAGGGCATCTGTCCCCGCGGGGACAGGTCTAACCTTTTGAAAAAACAGAAATTAATTTTTGTTTACAGAAGGTTAAGCGGTAAAAGTCGGGTTGTGAGGCATGGTGCGCGCAGAGCGCACACCCTACGGTGTAGGGTGCGCCTTTACGGCGCACCGCACGTCTTGGAGATCAGTAAACCTCGGCTTGAACCTCATCCAGGCGCTGCAGGATCGCGTCTTTCTTGGACGGATCCAGCATGAACTCCTGGAAGCCTTCCATGCCCGCCTTGGCCATCGCCGCCGGTGCGTCGCGGTCATAGAACTGCGCCAGACCGGTGGCGCCGTTCAGCAGGGCAAACCCTTCCTGGATGAACTTGTCATCCGAGATGTCGGCCTTGGAGTTAATGGGCAGCTGACCGATGGTCTTGTTCCACTGGGTCTGCACATCAGGGCGCGCAACGAAGGCCAGGAATTTCTTGGCATCTTCGACGTTCTTGGCGTTCGTGGGGATAAAGAAGGCGTCTGCAGGCGCTTCTTCAGCCGGAGGCACGTCCGCGTTGATCGTCGGGAATGGCATGAAATCGATCTGGTCTTCGGTCAGACCCGCGTTCTTGTAGCCGTCGACCGAGAAGTTGCCCATCACGTACATGGCCGCGTCGCCATTGGCGAAGGGTGCAATCGCATCCTGCCAGGACATCGACGCGTGGTTGTCCACGAAACCGCATTCGTTGATCAGCTGTTCCCAGTTGTCGAATGTGGCGACAATGCGCGGATCGGTATACTTGATCTCGCCCGCCGTCAGCGCGTTGTGCACGTCATAGCCGTTGGTGCGCAGGTTGATGTAGTCGAACACACCCGCAGCGGTCCAAAGGAACTTGGTGCCGATGGTGAAGGGCGTCACGCCGTTCTCTTTCATCTTGCCGCACGCCGCCAGCAGCTCGTCCCAGGTCTGGGGCTCTTCCAGCTCGAGCAGGTCAAAGATGTCTTTGCGGTAGTAGATACCCCACTGGTAGTAGCTGTAGGGCACGCCCCAGATCTTGCCATCGCGGCTCATCGTGGCCTTGATCGCGGCCAGATCCTCGTTGAAACCGTTTTCTTCCCACACGTCGTCGATGGGCTGGAACAGGCCCGCATCGACGAAGGGCGCCATGCGGTTGCCGGGATACCAGCTGGTCACGTCAGGCGCGTCAGCGGTCAGGAAGTTGCGGATCGCGGTCTTGTGCGCTTCGCGGTCGTTGATGTTGACGATCACGTTGATGTCGGGGTTTTCCGACTTGAACTGCTCCACTGCATCCTCGAACCCTTTTTTGGGGCCGGGGTTCAGGTCATCGAAGTTGATGACCAGATCACGCGCGAATGCGGTGCTGGCCACAGCCGACAGTGCAATTGCCGCAACCGCGGTTTTCAGATTAAGGAACATTGGTTCTCCTCCCGTTGGTTCCATTACGCTCCGCCGCCGAGCGTGCAATTTCCTGTCGGCGACGAAAAGTCAGTTTTTCTTTGACACCGGCCCCTGCTTTGTGAATGTTCCACATAGTGAAACCGGTTTCCAACTATTGGAACACTACGGGGCACTTGGGCGGCAGGTCAACAGATTTTGTCGCGCCGGTCTTTGGGAGGAGACAGATGAACACCGCAGCCCCCCGGTCGGGGGAAGGAACCATTGCCAAGGCGCTGGATGTGCTGGACCTTGTGGCCCAGCTGGAACGTCCTGTGCGGTTTTCCGAACTGCTGTCCCTGTCCCCCCACCCCAAGGCGACACTGTACCGCCTGGTGCAGAATCTGACCGCCCTTGGCATGCTGAAATACGACACCGACCGTCAGACCTATGCCCCCGGTTTGCGCCTTGTGCGCCTGGCCCATGCGGCATGGCGGCAAAGTTCGCTTGCCCCGATTGCGCGCCCCTTTATCGATGCGCTGAGCGCGCAGGTCGGAGAGACGGTGCACCTGGCGCAGATGGACGGCGGGCAGGTTCTGTACGTCGACAAACGCAACGCCGCCGAACCGCTCGAGATGTTTTCACAGGCGGGCAAGGTCGGCCCCGGATATTGCACGGGCGTGGGCAAGGCGATGCTGGCCTTCCTGGGTGACGAGGCACTGGAAGTGGCGCTGTCCCAGCAGGCGTGGTTTGCCCATACCGCCCACACCCACACCAGCCGCGATTCCCTGTGTTCCGAGTTTGCCGCGATTCGGAGCGATGGCGTTGCCTATGACCGCGAAGAGCACGAACCCGGCATCATCTGCGTGGCCGCCCCCATCCTGTCGGATGCGGGCCGTTCCATCGGTGCGCTGAGCGTCACCACGTCCACCGCGCGCAAGTCACTGGCCGATCTGGCCAAGCTTGCGCCGCATCTTCAATCCACCGCGCGCGATATCGCCGGTGCCGCTGCCAACTGGCAGTTTCCAAGTCAATAAGGCCAGATAAACGAGGGAGGACACCATGACCGGCGTCACATTGCAGAAAGCCATCAAGCGATACGGGGCCACACAGGTCATTCACGGTGTGGACCTGACCATTGAAGACGGCGAGTTCTGCGTCTTTGTCGGCCCGTCGGGCTGCGGCAAATCCACGTTGCTGCGCATGATTGCAGGCCTGGAGGAGACAAGCGACGGCCAGATCAACATCGGCGCACGGGACGTCACCCATATGGACCCGGCCGAGCGTGGCGTGGCGATGGTGTTCCAGACCTATGCGCTTTACCCGCACATGACGGTCGAGGAAAACATGGGCTTTGGCCTGAAGATGAATGGCGTCGACAAGGAGACCATCAAGAAGAAGGTCGATGGCGCGTCGAAGATCCTGAAGCTGGACGACTATCTGGCCCGCAAGCCTGCCGCGCTGTCAGGGGGGCAACGTCAGCGCGTGGCCATTGGCCGGTCGATTGTGCGCGGTCCCGAAGTGTTCCTGTTTGACGAGCCGTTGTCGAACCTGGATGCCGAATTGCGTGTCGACATGCGCGTCGAGATTGCCCGCCTGCACAAGGAATTGGGCACCACGATGATCTACGTGACCCACGACCAGGTCGAGGCGATGACGCTGGCCGACAAGATCGTCGTCCTGCGCGCCGGGTATATCGAGCAGGTCGGATCGCCCATGCATCTGTATCAGGACCCGGACAACAAGTTTGTCGCAGGCTTCATCGGCTCGCCCGCCATGAACTTTGTCAGGGGCGTGGTCGAGGCAGAGGGCGTGCGCGTACCCGGCCTGGCCGATCGGGTGGTCCGCACAACCGTGGCCCTGCCCGCCGCCGGGACCGAGGTGACCGTGGGTGTCCGCCCGCAGGACATGGAACTGACCGAGGGCGCGTCGCCCATCAAGCTGGACATCCGCGAGCGGTTGGGCGGTGTGGCCTATGACTATCTGACCACGCCTACCGGCGAGCGGCTGATTGTGGAATCAAAGGGCGACATGGCGATGGAGGAAGGTACCGAGGTCACCATCAGCTTTGCCGATGACCGCGTGATGTTCTTTGATACCCAGAGCGAACAGCGTCTACGTTAAGCGTTTTTTGAACAAGATTGGCCGCCGTCTGTGATGCAGGTGGCGGCCTTTTTTGTGAAAATTTGCAGTTTGGGGAGGGTTTGGGGAGATATTGGTTATTTGAAATTTCACCTGATTAAACTGCGGAAATTTCCGAATTTTGGCGTGCTTTTTGAAATTTTTCCACCGCGCTTTCAATTCGAATTCACGCTGTGCCGAGGCGATCAGTGCACGCGGCGGGCCCTGTGGATAAGTCAAGGCCTCTTGAGGCAACGCATGACGTTTACCGCGTACTGGATTGAATCATAACCGAAATCCATCACCTCAGCTCTGACTGCGCAGATACTCCATAATCGCGGGTCGCACGTTCATATCGCCCCTGTGGCGCGCATCCGCGATGACCTTTCGCACGTCATCCAGATTTGACCGCCTTAACAAGGACTTGACCGGACCGATAGAGGCTGGGCGCATGGACAGGCTGCGCAAGCCAATGGCGGCAAAACACAGCGCTTCGACCGGACGGCCCGCATCCTCGCCACAAAAGGACAGTGGTGTGTCGGTCTGGTTGCAGCGTTCGACAATGCGTTCGATGAAGGACAGGAACGACACGTTCAGCGTGTCATAGCGCCGCCGCACCCGTTCGTTCTCTCGGTCGGCGGCAAAGAAGAACTGCTTGAGGTCATTGCCCCCGATGGACAGGAACCCGACCTCTTCAAAGAATTTCCGGGGCGCAAAGGCCAGGCTGGGGGTCTCCAGCATGGCGCCGACCTTGATCTCGGACGGCAGCACATGGCCCAGCCGCGCCTCGCGGTCGAGCGCCTTGTCCACCTCGGCGCGGGCCAGGGTGTATTCCTCGTATTGCGCCACGAAGGGGAACATGATGGTCAGGGGCCGCCCATTCGCACCGCGGATCAACGCCTGCAACTGCATCCGCATCACGCCGGGCTTGTCCAGCCCCACGCGGATCGCGCGCCACCCCAGCGCCGGGTTCGGTTCGTCATTGGGCTTCATATACGGCAGCACCTTGTCCGACCCGATATCAAGCGTGCGAAACACCACCGGCTTGCCACCCGCCGCGTCCAGCACGCGGGCATAAAGCGCCGACAGTTCGGACCGTTTGGGCATCTGATTGCGCACCAGAAACTGCAGTTCGGTGCGGAACAGGCCCACCCCTTCGGCCCCGGACCCTTCCAGCGAGGGCAGGTCCGCCATAAGCCCTGCATTCATGTGCAACGCCACGGTCGATCCGCACAAGGTGCAGGCCGGCTTGTCACGGATCGAGGCATAGCGTTCCACGGCAGCCGCCTGCATCGCCATCTTGTCGCGGAAGGCGGTCACAACCGTATCGTCAGGGCGCAAATGCACGATGCCCTGTTCGCCATCGACCATGACATGGTCGCCGTTCAGCGCCTCAAGCGTGGCGCGTTCGGCGTGCACAATCAGCGGGATGGCCAGCGCGCGTGCGACAATGGCCGCATGGCTGCCCACGGACCCGGCCTCGAGAATGATACCCCGAAGCGACCGCCCGTAATCCAGCAATTCGGCAGGGCCGATATTGCGCGCCACAAGGATCGGATCGGCAGGCATTTCGGCACCTGTATCGGACCCCTGCCCCGTCAGGATGCGCAGCAGGCGGTTCGACAGGTCATCCAGATCGCTCAACCGTTCGCGCAGGTAATTGTCCGTCGCCTGCCCCATGCGGGCACGGGCCAGCGATTGCTCCTTCTCAACGGCGGCCTCGGCGCTCAGCCCGTTCGCGATGTCCTCTTGCATGCGCCGCATCCAGCCCTTGGAATTGGCAAACATGCGATAGGCTTCAAGGACTTGCGCCTGTTCCTTGTCAGCCGCCAGCGCCAGCATCTTGTCGACACCCACGCGCAATTCCTCGACCGCCTCGGTCAGACGTTCCAGTTCGCGATGCGGATCGTCGGCAATGGGGTTGGTGACGACCACCCGCGGTTCATGCAGCCAGATATGGCCCTCGGCCACGCCCTCCTGGGCGACCGTGCCGCGCAACATGGACGGCTGCGAATGGCGCGCGCCCATGGCCGCCCCCTCGCCCACGAACGCGCCCAGTTCGGCCATTTCGGCCAACACCATGGCGACCACTTCCAGCGCATAGACTTCGTCAGCCGAAAATTCCCGCGCCTGCTTGGACTGCACCACCAGTACGCCCAACGAGTCGCCCAGCCGCTGGATCGGTACGCCCAGAAAGCTGGAAAATACCTCTTCCCCGGTTTCGGGCATGTAACGGAAGCCGCCCGCGTTCGGGGCATCAGCGGTGTTGACGACCTGCCGTCGCCGCGCAACCCGCCCCACCAGCCCTTCGCCCAGCCGCATGCGGGTCTGGTGCACAGCATCCGGGTTCAGACCCTCGGTGGCACACAGTTCCAGCGTGTCTTCGTCCCGAAACAGGTAGATCGAGCACACTTCGCACCCGATGCTGTCGGCAATCAGGTGGGTGATCTTGTCCAGCCGCGCCTGGCCGGGATCATCCCCCGCCATCGCGTCACGCAAGCGGCCCAGCAGCTTGCGGCTTTCTGTTTCGATGCGTTCGGCCATGGCCGCGCTGTCCCCACCTTCGTCCTGCGACATCAGCTTAGATCACAGGGACGCCCAAAGCGAAACGACAAAGCGGCGGTGCCGCTTGCATTTCTCCCGCAGAAGTAGAAATCGCGCAGTAATCCGCAGCCGCGGGCGCTTCATTCCGCCAATTGGGCGATCATCCTGTCAACATGGGCGTGGCACAGGAAAACCGCACACCTATTGCCGTGCCGACCAGCCAAACCTGCGCATGGCCTGAATTGCAGGGGCACGCGTGAATACCAGTCAATACGGGACAGCATGTTCAGCGCCGTTGTGATCAGGACACGGTTGGCCACAGCCACCCGCTCCGGATCAACGCGCAGTCCCACTTCGCGCACACGGGCCATCCAAAGCGGTGCGCGCGCCGCCGCCAGCCACGCAACAGGTCGGGTTCCATATCGGCACAAGCAGCTTGGGTGTCGTCATTCATGCCATTGCAGTTGGCCCGCCCGCCGGAACGGCAGGTCCACCGCATGCGCAGCGTCGTGTGCAATCACATGCACCAAATCGTATGGCGTGCGCAACATGGGTCGCGCCCTGGCGCCGGTGATACGCGCGGGCTCCGGGGTCAGGCGGCCTTGTCCAATTCAAACGCATCATGCAGCGCCTGCACGGCCAGTTCCATGTATTTTCGGTCGATCAGAACGCTGATCTTGATCTCGGACGTGGTGATGACCTTGATATTGATGCCTTCGGCGCTCAGGCACTGGAACATCTTGGCCGCCACACCTGTGTGGCTGCGCATGCCGATGCCCACGACGCTGATCTTGGCCACGTCGGTGTCGGCGATAAGTTCGTGGAAATTGATGATGCCAGCGGCCTTGGCCTCGGCCATCGCCTTTTCGGCCCGCGCCACCTGGTCGGTGGGGCAGGAAAAGGTCATGTCCGTCCGCCCCTCTTCCGAGATGTTCTGGACGATCATGTCCACGTTCACACCCGCCTCGGAGAGTGCGGTAAAGATGGTGGCCGCGATGCCCGGGCGGTCGGCCACAGACACCAGCGTCATCTTGGCCTCGTCCCGGGAAAAGGCCACACCGGCCACGACATTGCTTTCCATGATATCCTCCTCATCGCAGACCAGGGTTCCGGCCTCGTCGGATTGTTCCTCGAAACTGCTCAGCACACGCAGCTTGACCTTGTACCGCATCGCCAATTCGACCGACCGGGTCTGCAGCACCTTGGCGCCCAGCGACGCCAGTTCCAGCATCTCTTCGAACGCGATCCTGTCCAGTTTGCGCGCCTTGGCGCTGACACGCGGGTCGGTGGTATAGACACCGTCCACATCGGTGTAGATGTCGCAGCGCTCGGCCCCAAACGCGGCGGCAAAGGCTACGGCGGTCGTGTCCGACCCGCCCCGGCCCAGCGTGGTGATCCGGCCCTCGGGGCTGATACCCTGAAAACCTGCCACCACGGCGACGCGCATGCCCTGATCGAACTTGGCATTGATGTTGTCGGTCGGAATCTCCTCGATCCGGGCCGAGGAGTGCGCGGAATTGGTCTTCAGCGGCACCTGCCAGCCTTGCCAGGACCGCGCGGGCACGTCCATTTCCTGCAAGGTCAGCGCCATCAGCCCGGCCGTCACGTTTTCACCCGACGACACAACGGCATCATATTCGCGGGCATCGAACAAGGGCGAGGTTTCGTTGACCCAGCCCACCAATTCGTTGGTTTTGCCCGACATGGCCGACACGATGACAATCACGTCATAGCCCTTGGCAACCTCGACGCCCACACGCTTGGCGGCGCGGCGGATGCGGTCCAGGGTGGCGACCGATGTGCCACCGAATTTCATCACGAGAACAGGCATGACAGGCCCCAATTTTCCGTCCGCCTGCCCTTATCCCCGCGACAACCAAGTTGCAAGGCGGGGCGCCGCTGCGGCTTCTTCTGACCAGAAATACGACGGGGGTTTGGGGGCAGAGCCCCCATTCACAAACACAGGTCGTGTCGCGCGTATGCGCGTCCGCTGGATCGGGCCCGCTTCAATAGGGGTGCGCCTGCCCGTCCCATGTCTCGAAACAGCCGGTGGTGTCATGGGTCAGGGCGGCAAAGCGCCGGATCAACCCCTCGACAGCCTCATCCACGGTGATGGCAGCGCTGCCGCCGCCCATATCCGTCTGCACCCAGCCCGGGTGATAGATGCCCACCGCCACCTCACCGGCAAGATCCGCAGCCAGGTTGCGCCCCAGGTTCAGCACTGCCGCCTTGGACGCCCGGTAGATATAGCTGCCGCCGGGGGCGCGTGTGTGCGACGCCATCTGCGACGAGATGATGGCGATGCGGGGCGCCGGCGCCGCGCGCAGATTGGGCAACAGCGCCTGCACCGTCAAAAACACACCCGTCACATTGGCGGCGAAGGTCTGGTTCCACAGATCCGGGGCATAGCCCGTTTCCAGCGCGTTGTTCTTGTCCAGATACACCCCGGCATTGCACACCAAGAGGTCAATGGGCCGCCCGTCCAGCTGGGCGGCCATGGCCCGGTGATCCGGCGGCTGGGTGACATCCAATGTCACCTCGGCCCCCGACGACCGGCCGGTGCCCGTCACGTCATGTCCTTGCGCGCGATATGCTGCTGCCAGCCCCGCACCAATGCCGCGGGTGGCCCCGGTAATCAGAATATGCATGTAAAATCAGTTCGCTTTGCGTGATGGAATAAAGGGCAGTGGGGCGACGGGCACGCCGTCATCGATCAGGCGCTTGGCCTCTTCGCGGTTGGCCTCGCCCCAGATGGGCCTGTCGGGCCGCTCGCCCAGATGCTGCGCCAGCGCTTCGGAAGCAAAGTTGCCGCCCACATAGGTGGCGTTCTTCTCGACGGCCTCGCGCATCCTGGACATCGCCGCTTCGACATCTGATGCGGGCGCGGCCAGCGGTGCGACATCCTTGGGCGCATCGCCCTGTGCCGCCGCCTGCCGGCCGGTGCTGACCCGCGGGGCCATGATCGCCTTCGATACATCAGCGCTGCCACACAGGGCGCAGGCCACATGGCCCGCAGACTTCAGGGTTTCGAACGCATCGGCACTTGCAAACCAGCTGTCAAAGCTGTGCCCCCGGTCACATTTGAGCGTGTACTTGATCATAGCCTGTCAAACATAAGGGCGCGGACGCCCACGTCAAAGCGCTAAATGTCGGAAATCAGGCCAGAAACCGTGGGTCAAAATCGCGCAGGATACGGGACAGTTCGGGCGAATCCACCATTTTCGCCGCCTTTCTCGGGCTCACCCATTTGCGGGTGCGCTCGGCGGCTTCGGGAAAATCCATGGCCAATGACTTGACCTTGACCGCATAGACCATGGCCGCAATCGGCAGACCCGCATCTTCGCCCATGTCCTTGCTGTACGTAAACATGCCCAGGGCGCGCTGATCGGCACGCCCGACCACACCGCCTTCTTCCCAGGCTTCCTGCGCTGCGCTGTCGGCGGGTGTAAGACCATCCATCGGCCAGCCCTTGGGGATGATCCAGCGGCGCATCCGGCGCGAGGTCACCAACAATACCTGCACCTTGTCTTTTTTCACACGGTAGCAGAGGGCGGCAAACTGCGTCCGCACATCCGCCTTTCTCACGCGTCCCAGATTCAAGGGAAGCTGCTTGATCATTGGGGCCGTCACTGCCCTGCCCTCCATAATTGCCAATAATATAACGCGCTTTTGGTGGAATTACCAGTTTCCGTGCTGAACATTTCAGGTCCATGACATAGCGCAACAGGGTTGAAACATCGTATGCGACGGCAGCACGGGCACGTTTAGCCCTTGAGGGGATGCACCCATTGCCCAATAGTCGGGCGTGATGAAAACCCTGAACCGGATCAAGGGGTTGGTGCTTGCATCTGTGATGATCTTCGTCACCGGCGCCACCCAGGCAGAGCCTTTGCGAGTCTTTGCGGCGGCCTCGTTGCAGGGGCCGCTCGATGCCGTGGCAAACAGTTGGGACAGCCCCGTTGTCATCAGCTACGGCGGCAGCGGTGCAATGGCCCGGCAAGTGAGCCAGGGCGCACCGGCGGATGTCGTGATCCTGGCCAACATGGCCTGGGCCGACTGGTTGGCGGCCACGGGGCGTGTTCCGGGCACCCCGCGCCCATTGCTGTCCAACACGTTGGTAATCATAGAAAAAACCGGCGCCCGCGCCTTGCCTGATGCGCGTGCAGGCACGCTTTTGAACAGGCTGGATGGCCGCCGCCTTGCCATGGGCCAGCACATGTCCGTGCCTGCCGGTATCTATGCCAAGGCCTGGCTGGACCGGGTCGGCACATGGGACAGCCTGCGTCCCCATCTGGCAGAAACGGAAAACGTGCGCGCGGCCCTGGCCCTGGTCGCCCGGGGCGAAGCGCCATTGGGAATCGTCTATGCCTCGGATGCGGCGGCCAGCGATCAGGTCGATGTCGTCTACTCCGTCCCGGCAGACAGCCATCCGCCCATCCTGTATCCCGGCCTGGCCCTGACCCCGGCAGGGGCTGCGTTCCTTGACCACGTGACGGCGCGAATCGACCGCTTTGTGGCTGCCGGGTTCAGCGTCCCATGATGTTGGACGCCGCCGGATGGACGGCCTTGCGCCTGTCGCTGCTTGTCGGTGTGACGGCCACGCTTGTGGCCCTGCCCCTTGCGATCTGGGTGGCCTGGCTGCTGGCGCGACGCGCGTTCTGGGGCAAGCAGGTGTTGAACGCGCTGGTGCACCTGCCGCTTGTGCTGCCTCCGGTCGTGACGGGGTACCTGCTGCTGATCGCCTTTGGCCGCAACGGACCCGCGGGCCGCTTTCTGGAAGAGACATTCGGCCTTGTCCTTGCCTTCCGTTGGACGGGGGCCGCGCTGGCGGCCGCTGTCATGGGGTTTCCGCTGATGGTGCGCGCCATTCGCCTTGCCATCGAGGCCGTGGATCCAAAGATCGAAGAGGCCGCCCGCACCCTTGGCGCGCCGGGCTGGGCGGTCTTCGGGTCCATCACCCTGCCCCTGATCCTGCCGGGCGTGCTGGCCGGGGCCGTCATGGGATTTGCCAAGGCCATTGGCGAATTTGGCGCAACCATCACCTTTGTCGCCAATATCCCGGGTGAGACTCAGACCCTGCCATCGGCCATCTATGCCCTGTTGCAGGTGCCGGGTGGCGAGGATGCCGCGATCCGATTGGTGATCTGGGCCTGCCTCATCGCCCTGGGCGCGGTGGTGGTATCGGAGTGGCTGGCGCGCCGCGTCGCGCGAAGGATCGCGGGCACATGACGCTGTCGGTCTCCCTGCGCCACCGGTTCGGTGACTTTGCGCTTGATATCGGCTTCGAGGCGGGACCGGGGGTGACGGCGCTGTTTGGCCGGTCCGGTGCAGGCAAGACAACCATCGTCAATGCCATTGCCGGGCTGTTGCGGCCCGATCATGCGCAGATCACCCTGGATGGCATCCGCTTTGACACCCTGCCCGTGCACAGGCGCCGGGTTGGATACGTGTTTCAGGACGCGCGCCTGTTTCCCCATCTGAGTGTCGCCGACAATCTGGATTATGCAGGTCGGTTCGGTGCGCGGGCCAGGGACCGTCCCCGTATCATCGAGATGCTGGGGATCGGCGCCCTGCTGGAGCGTCGCCCGGCCACCCTGTCCGGGGGGGAAAGACAGCGCGTGGCGCTTGGGCGCGCTTTGCTGTCCGATCCGCGCCTGTTGCTGATGGACGAACCGCTTGCGGCGCTCGACGCCCCCCGCAAGGCCGAGATCCTGCCCTATCTCGACCGGCTCAAGGCCGAAACCGGTGTGCCCATTCTCTATGTCAGTCACGCGGTGGACGAGGTGGCGCGTCTGGCCGACACCATGGTGCTGTTGGCCCACGGCCGCGTGGCGCGCGCCGGGCCGCTGTTCGATGTGATGGCGGATCCCGCCGCGGTCCCCCTTCTGGGCGTGCGCGAGGCAGGCGCGGTCCTGCGGGCCCGTGTGACCGCACATGACGATGACGGGCTCAGCACGCTGGCGCTGGCGGCGGGGTCGGTGCAGCTCTTGGGGGTGCAGGCCCCTGTCGGCGCAGAGGTACGGTTGCGCGTGCTGGCGCAGGATGTGCTTTTGTCGCTGACCGAACCTGCGGGATTGAGTGCGCAGAACATCCTGCCCGTGACCATCACCGCGATCCGTGCAGGCGACGGGCCGGGGGCTGCGATTGCACTGGATGCGGGCGGGGACGCGCTGTTGGCGCGGGTGACCGCCCGGGCCGTGCACCGCATGGGCCTGACCGAGGGGCAGCACCTGTTTGCAGTGATCAAGGCCACGTCCGTGGCCCAATCGGCCATTTCGGGCGCGGCTACCTGAGCGCCAGCACCTCGCGCCGCAACCGGTCCACCATCACGGCGTGCGGCTGATCGGCCTCCACCGCCAGACGGCGCAGGCCGAAATGCACATGCGCCATGTCGGTGTAGTACTTGGTGTAGCTGAAATTGATCGCCGCACCCGCCGCGGCCCCCAGCAGCGGCACGGCCTGGGCCGCCAGCTTCTGTCCCAGCACCACGGCAAGGCGCGGTGCCACCCGGGCGATCAGCGCCTGCATCGCAGCCCCCGACAGCGCCATCCGGGCCGACAGAAAGGCGATATCAGACCCGTCATCATGATCCAGCGGGCCCGCCGCGGCAAAGACCTGTACGCAGTCGAACCGCACCGATGCGGCCTGCGGATCAAACCCGTGGTCTTCGGCGACCCCTTCGATCACGCGCAACAGCAGCGTCGTTGTCACCGGCAATTCGGCCAGCGCCGTCGGCAGGCCGCCAAATCCGCCCGCCGCTCCCATGGCCGCGCTGACCGTGGCGTTCAGCCACTCGGCCTGATCGGGGACGACACCGCGCGACGTGCTTGCCGCGCTCAGCGCCTGGGTCAGGGCCGCGCGGGTGGCCTCGTTCAACTGGTTGCGCACCGGTTCGGGCAAGCGCCCCAGCAACCCGTCAGCCTGCGTGCCCAGCGCATTGAGCAGCTGGATACCAAGGCCGCCAGCCGCCTTGTAGCGCCGGGCGAGGCGCTCGACTTCCGCTTCTGCATCCACCGGGTCGGGCACAACTATGATCTCGTTCATGGCCCCAAGATGGGCGCGCATCGCCGCATAATCAACCGAACCGCGTGACGTCGCCTTGCACGGCGCTCCATGCCCCGGCTGTCAGATCGCGGCCCAGCACCCGCTCCGGATTGGTCGGCGGGGGCATCACGACACCTGTCAGCTTCCGAAACCCGAAACGCGCGTAATAGGGGGCATCGCCCACCAGCATGACGCGGTCCCAGCCTGCGCCTGCCGCCTCGGCGAGCGAGCTTTCGATCAACTCGCCGCCCAGCCCTTCGCCCTGACGGGTGGGGTGCACCGCCACCGGTCCCAAAAGCAGCGTGGAATGCCCCCCGACCCGCACCGGCCAATAGCGGATGGCACCCGCCAGAATACCGTCCGGATCGCGGGCGACATGGCTCAGCCCAGCCACAGGCGGGACATCATCGCGCAGACGGTAGGACGACAGCGCCTCGCGCCCCGGCGCGAAACACAGGTCATAAAGGGCCTCGACCTCCCACCGGTCTTCGGGCGTCTCTGTGCGCAGATGGTACATGGGGGATGCGAGGTATACCGTTCGTCAGGGCTGGCCCCCGCCCTAGCATGGGGCTATCCCTTGCGCAAACGCACGACCTATCGGAGCCTTCATGTTCTACCGCCCAGCCGATGGCCACGGCCTGCCCCACAACCCGTTCAACGCCATTGTCACCCCCCGCCCCATCGCCTGGGTGTCGACGCGCGGCAGCGACGGGTCCGACAACCTGGCACCCTATTCCTTCTTCAACGCCACGGCGTACGTGCCGCCGCAACTGATGTTTGCCTCGACCAGCGCCAAGCCGGACCGGGACGGGACCAAGGACACCGTTGCAAACATCCGCGACACCGGAGTGTTTTGCGTGAACATCGTGGAATACGCGATGAAGGACGTGATGAACCAGACGTCAGGCGACTGGACGGCGGACACGGATGAATTTGCACTGGCCTCGGTCGACAAGGCCGAATGTTCGGAAATCAATGCCCCGCGTGTCGCCACCGCGCCCGCGTCCCTTGAATGCCGGATGACCCAGATTCACAAGATCGAGGGCGACACAAACTATGTCGTCTTCGGCGAGGTCGTGGGCATCCACCTGCGCGATGACTGTGTCGTGGACGGTATTTTCGATGTGACGCAGTTCAACCCGCTGACGCGCATGGGATATCGCGACTATTCCGTGATCCGCGAGAAGTTCAGCCTGAAACGACCGGGTGAATGAGACTTCCCGACCCAAGCCGCGCCTACCCCGTGACCCTGCCTGACGGGTCCGAACATCAGGGCACGGTGTTTCTGAACCGGGTCATCGATCACGCCGCCTGGACGATTGGCGACTACAGCTATGCCTCCAGCTTTGACGTGGTCGAGGATTGGGCAACCCATCTGGCACCCTACCTTTTCGGCTACGGACCCGAAACGCTGCAGATCGGCAGATACTGCCAGATCGCGCATGGGGTACGGTTCATCACATCCGGGGCCAATCACGCGATGGATGGGGTGACCACCTTTCCTTTCCCCATCTTCGATCCGGCGCAGATGGCGGAGTATCAACCCGACAGCCGCGACACGATCATCGGCCACGATGTCTGGCTGGGGTACGGCGCACTGATCTGTCCCGGCGCGCGCATCGGCAACGGGGTGATCGTGGGCGCGGGCGCTGTGGTGCGGGGCACCGTGCCTGACTACGCGATCGTCGCAGGCAACCCGGCGCAGGTCGTGCGCATGCGGTTTTCCCAAGCGGAGGTCGAGACGCTGAACGCGCTGGCCTGGTGGGACTGGCCCGCAGACCGGGTCGCCGCAGCGGTGCCAACGCTGCTGGCGGGCGATTTGGATGGGCTGCTCTCCTGCTAGACCTGGACAGCGGCACGGCCTTGCGCGCCGCACGCAACGGCCCCGGCCTTGGCACCACGACGCCGGGGGAACTGGCGTTTGTTCAGGCCGCGAACCACGGCCGAGGGCCAAACAGCATTGGCACTTGGCACCGCATCCGACCCTACGACCCGTGTCATCGCCCAACTTTTGGAGAAGGCCGGCGGGGGTCATCCCTCACCACCATCGATATCGGCACGCTGTGTTTCGGTGATCACGGCACGCCGGTTGGGTGCGTGGCGGCGAACATCCATGATGGTCGGGCCATCGACACTCGGATCGCTGCGCGCAAGACGGCCCTTGATCCGGGCACGCCGGGCGGTGCGTGGACTGGTCCGCCCATGTCGCAGGCCAGGTTGGATCGCTTTCGCGCACATATCGAAGCCCGTCATGGTGCGGATCTGGCGGACGTGCGGACCGAGACTGCGCGCCTTAGCCGCGGGTCATTGCCAAGGCGCGCCGGGTTCGCGCTGCGGTACCGGCGCCGCCAAGATGCACACTGCAAGGTGCGGCGCCAACCGCCCCTGACGCCAGACGCCTGATCGGCGAGTTGATGCGCAATTCCGGGCCCTGCCGCCAAACCTTTCGAACCACGCAGCCTCCGGTGCTAGCCTGACGGCACATCAACGGCTCAGGAGAGTGGCACATGCGCAGAATTTTGGCTTTGACGGCAACGGTTTCAATTCTGGGGCTTGCAGCTTGCGGCGACAATGGCGTCGAACGGGCCGTGATTGGCGGGGCCATCGGCTGTGCCGCGGGCGAAGTACTGGCCAATGGGCGCTGCGTCGAAGGGGCCGTCGTCGGTGCGGGCGTGGGCGTGATCACCAACTGACCCCGCCCGGCGCATTTCGGTGCGCCACCACCACTCCACGCAAGCGTCATCCGCCCGTTGGCAGAAACGGCTTGGCGGGCGGCGGCGGGCGGTCAGTGGCCGCCCAGAATACCCGTCCGCACGCCATAATCCGTTGCGATTTCGTAGTCGGGGTCGTCATCGCTGTCGACGATAAGGTGCCCGGCCTTGGTCAGCAGCTTGTGACAATCGTGCGTCAGGTGGCGCAATTGCACACGCTTGCCTGCCGCCTCGTATTTTTGCGCAATCGCTTCGATGGCCTGCAGCGCGGATTGATCCACAACACGGCTGTCGGCAAAGTCGATGATCACCTCGCGCGGATCGGTATCGACCTTGAACAATTCCACAAACCCCGTCGCCGACCCGAAGAACAGCGGGCCCTGCACCTGATAGACACGTGCGCCTTCGGGGGTGGTGTAGGTCTTGGCATGGATACGGCGTGCGTTGTTCCAGGCATAGGCCAGCGCCGATACGATCACACCCACGACCACGGCAACCGCCAGGTCTTCCATCACGGTCACGACCGTCACCAGCAAAATGACAAAGGCGTCAATCCGGGGCACCTTGCGCAGGATCTTGAGGCTGTTCCACGCGAATGTGCCGATCACCACCATGAACATGACACCGACCAGCGCCGCCAGCGGGATCAGTTCGATAATGCTCGACCCGACCAGGATGAAGGCCAAGAGGAACAGCGCCGCCGACACGCCTGCAATCCGCGTGCGCCCACCGGACTTCACGTTGATCATGGACTGGCCGATCATCGCGCACCCACCCATGCCGCCGAAAAAGCCGGTGGCCGTGTTGGCGACACCCTGGGCAATACACTCCTGCGACGCCCCGCCGCGCTGGTTGGTCAGATCACCCACCAGGTTCAGGGTCAGCAGGCTTTCGATCAGGCCAATGGCCGCCAGGATCACGGCATAGGGCAGGATGATCTGCAACGTCTCCCACGTCAGCGGCACGGCCGGAATGTGGAACGGCGGCAGCCCGCCTTCGATGCTGGCCAGATCGCCCACGCGCGGCACATCAAGGCCAAAGAAGATGACGATGGCGGCAACGATTCCGATGCCCGCCAACGGCGCAGGGATCGCCCGCGTCACGCGCGGGGCCAGCCAGATGATCAACATGGTCAGCCCCACAAGGCCCAGCATCAGGTACAGCGGCAGACCCGACAGCCATTCACCCCCCGCCATGCCGTGGCCCGACGCCTCGGCACTGCCGGGCACCTTGAACTGGGTCAGCTGCGCCAGGAAAATCACGATGGCGAGGCCATTGACGAACCCCAGCATCACCGGATGCGGCACAAGGCGGATGAACTTGCCCCACTGCATGACCCCGGCAAAGATCTGCAACAGCCCCATCAGGACCACGGTGGCAAAGAGGTATTCGACCCCGTGTTGCGCAACCAGCGCAACCATCACCACGGCCAGCGCGCCGGTCGCACCCGAAATCATGCCGGGCCGCCCGCCGAAAACGGCCGTGATCAACCCCACCATGAACGCGGCATAAAGGCCAACCAGCGGATGCACGCCCGCGACAAAGGCAAAGGCCACCGCTTCGGGCACCAGCGCCAGCGCCACGGTCAGACCCGACAGCAGGTCGGTCTTGATCTGGCCCGGGGTCAGCTTGGTGTCGCCGGGGGCGATGGAAAAATCGCCAAAGCGTGTCTTGGTGTTCAGATTGTCAAGAAAGGCCATACATCGTCCGTCTGTTCGTGAGGTCGCGATCGGGGGTGGGTAAACCATTCATGGGTCAATAACCATTGCACCAGTCGCGGGGCTGTCATGTGCGCTGGACATAACAGGTCTGACACGGATGGCACGGTATTTCTGGGTATGCAGAAACCGGCTTCCAGTCGGAGGCACAACAAGTTGCTAACCGTATCCTCTCCATCCGACACGGTGATAGGTGAAAGAATTTGACGAAAACCGTTTTGATCGCGCAACCTACTCTTAGTTGATTGGGAGATTTACAGTGGCTGACGCATTTCCAACATTTTTGTCCCAAGGCGAACAAGCGCGACTTTTTCCAGTCTTAGCAACAACGTCAAAGGAAGGCAGGACGACCTCAATAGTTTTGGCATGTCTCGCGAAGATTGACGAACTTGGCGCAGCTTTATTGTCCAGTGTCGGAAAGAAAGTCGGCGTTCGATCAAAGATTGAAACTTACACAGAAATTGTTTGCAAAAATGGAACGTCTGAAATCAAAGATCGACCAGACGGACTAGTCATTCTCAGAAACGGGAGCAACGAGTGGCGGGCGCTGGTCGAAACCAAAATTGGAAATAACGAACTGGAGACTTCCCAGATCGAAAGGTACCGACAGCTCGCAAAAGACAATAGAATTGATTGTGTCATCACGATTTCGAACCAGTTTGCCACCAGACCAACGGTGCATCCGCTTGCTGATGTAAACAAAAGCCGTTCAAAAGTTCCAGTATTTCATTGGTCTTGGATGTACATCCTGACCGAGGCCGATCTGCTCATCAGTCAAGACACTGTGGCTGACGTTGACCAGCGCACTTTGCTGAATGAACTCAGGCGTTTCCTTTCCCACGAAAGTGCGGGTGTCAAAGGTTTCGATCGAATGCCAAAAGAGTGGAGCGATCTAAACAAATTGGTTTCAAGCGGCGGTGCGATTCCTGCAAAGTCAGAAGATGCAGTTGCAGTATTAGCTGCTTGGCATCAGGAAACACGAGACCTCGCACTGATTCTTAGTCGGTTGACCGAGGCGAGTGTTTCGGAGCGGCTCAGCAAGAAACACAGAACCGATGCAACTTTACGTATCAAGGATGAGTTGACCACGCTAAGAGACAAGAAACAAATCTCTGTTTTTCTTGAAATTCCTGATGCGGCTGCCCCCCTTGAAGTGTTCGCAGACCTACCGCGTCGAACGGTTGACGTCGGGATGTCCCTTCGCGCGCCAGAGGACCGAGTTTCAACAAAGGCGCGTGTCAATTGGTTGCTTCGACAAATCAAATCTGATCGCGACAGTGATTTACACATACGCCTGATGTGGCCCGGAAAAAACGAACCGACCCAACATAGTGTCGAAGCTCTGCGTGAGAACGTTGAGATTGCATCCGAAGGCAAGGCACACCTCGCTCCGCACAGTTTCCATGTTTTCCATTCCAAACGGCTGGGCGCGAGGTTCACGCAACAAGTGAACTTCATTACAGATCTCGAAGAGTGTGTGCCAGCATTTTACAGGGATGTGGGAAGCGATTTGTCCGCTTGGAAGAAACCTGCCCCGAAAATCAAACACGATAGGAATTCGGCAAACGACGTGACAACCGAAGCGATAGAAGAAGATGCGGAGGCTTACAGGCCGACTTAGTCGAAACGCGAACTGGTCACTCGGCGCCACTGCAATCACCGGAATCATCCGGCGCGAGTGACCGCGCAATGCACAAAACCGGTGCACGGCCTGTGCACACTCTGTGCACGGGTTGTGCACACGCATTTTGGCTGATTAAGTCGCCCCGACCCACCAATACGAGGCCCCCATGACCCAGACCAAAATCGCCGTGATCGGCGGCTCCGGCATCTATGATATCGACGGGCTGGAGGAGGCGGAATGGACCACCGTCGACAGCCCCTGGGGCGCGGCGTCGGATCAGATCCTCACCGGTACGCGGGACGGCGTCGCCATGGCCTTTCTGCCGCGCCACGGACGGGGGCATGTGCACTCACCGACCACCGTGCCCTACCGTGCCAATATCGACGCGCTGAAGCGTCTTGGATGCACGGATGTGATCTCGGTCTCGGCCTGCGGCAGTTTCCGGGAAGAGATGGCGCCGGGTGATTTTGTCATTGTAGATCAATTCATTGACCGGACCTTTGCCCGCGAGAAGTCGTTTTTCGGGACGGGCTGTGTCGCCCACGTGTCGGTTGCCCACCCCACCTGCCCGCGCCTCAGCGATGCCTGCGAAACAGCCGCCAGGAGCGCGGGCATCCAGGTGCATCGCGGCGGGACGTATCTGGCGATGGAAGGGCCACAGTTCTCGACCCTTGCCGAGAGCAAGATGTACCATGAAAGCTGGGGGGCGGACGTGATTGGCATGACCAACATGCCTGAGGCAAAACTCGCCCGCGAGGCAGAGCTGTGCTATGCTTCCGTCGCCATGATCACCGACTATGACAGTTGGCATCCAGACCATGGCGAAGTCGACGTAACCCAAATCATTCAAACACTTATGGGCAATGCCGACAAGGGCCGCGCACTGGTCAAAGGGCTGCCCACGCTGCTGGGGGTCGACCGCGCGCCCTGCCCGCACGGCTGTGACCGGGCGCTGGAATTCGCGATCCTCACTCAACCCGACAACCGCGACCCTGCGCTTATGGCCAAGCTGGATGCCGTGGCCGGGCGCATGCTCTGAAAGGTTCCTCATGCCCTTTGATCTTTGGCTGCCCTTCGTGGTCGCCTCGACCGCCCTGCTGGTCATCCCCGGCCCGACCCTGATGATGGTCCTCAGCTACGCCATGACCCAAGGCCGCCGGGTCGCGATTGCCTCCGCCCTAGGCGTGGCGACCGGAGACCTGATCGCGATGACCTTGTCGGTGATCGGGCTCGGAGCCCTTTTTCTGACCTCGGCCCTTGCCTTTACGGTGCTGAAATGGGTGGGGGCAGTGTACCTTGTCTATCTCGGCCTGCGCATGCTGTGGAGCGCACGCACCCCTGCCGAAACCACCTTGGTGAACAAGCCCGATGGGCAAAGGGCAGGCAAGGTGTTTCGGGACCTGACAACCGTGACGGCGCTGAACCCCAAATCCAATACATTCTTTGTGGCGTTCGTCCCGCAGTTCATTGACCCGGCGGCCGCCTTCGCACCACAAGCCGCCATTCTGATCGCGACCTTTGTCATCATTGCCGGTATCAACGCCCTGTTCTTTGCGCTGGCCGCCAATGCCATGCGCAGCCGCATCACGCGACCCCGCGTCCAGATGTGGATGACCCGCGCGGGCGGGGCCACACTGGTCGGCATGGGCCTGCTGACCGCCACCCTACGGAGAGCCACATGAAGACCGTTCAGGACTATATCCGCACCATCGTCGACTTCCCCCACGAAGGGATCATGTTTCGGGATGTCACCACCTTGTTTGCTGACCCGCGCGGGTTCCGGATTGCTGTGGATCAGATGCTGCATCCCTATGCCGGGCTTGAGATTGACAAGGTCGTCGGGCTGGAGGCGCGCGGCTTCATCCTGGGGGGTGCAATTGCCCACCAATTGAGCGTCGGTTTCGTGCCCATCCGCAAGAAGGGTAAACTGCCGGGCGCCACGATTTCCCAAGCCTACACGCTGGAATACGGCGAAGCGATTGTCGAGGTGCATGACGACGCGATCAAGGCTGGCGAAAAGATCCTGCTGGTCGATGACCTCTTGGCGACGGGCGGGACGGCCGAAGCCGGGATCAAGCTGGTGGAACGGCTGGGCGGAGAAATCGTGTCCTGCGCCTTTGTCATCGATCTGCCCGACCTTGGCGGACGGGCACGGCTGGAAGCGATGGGGATGGATGTGCACGCATTGTGCGCTTTTGACGGGGAATAACAAAGGCTTGCCAAAGTGCAGGCCCGGCGGTCAGAGTGTCGGCATTTAAACGTCTGCATTCGGACCCTGCCTTGACCACACTTGCCCTGCCTTATCCCGTGGCCCCGATATCACCTGCCAGGATCAACAGCCACGTGCCCGAGCGCGAAGAGAGATCGCTTGCCACGTCCGGCGTGATCGCGCGATATCACGCGCTGCTGAACACGCCCTATTCGCACCCGTTCTCGGGCGCCGGATATCTGATCGGGATCGAAAAAAGCCCCCGCACACGCATCGGTGCGCCCGAAAAAGGCCCGGATTTCGAGCGGCTGCAAGCCCCGCACAAAGTGCCCGAGGGTGGGTTGACGCGGGACCTGGACCAGCAACAACGGACCTTTACCGCCGTCATGGACGATCCCAAGGTCATGTTCGTGTCGCATATCCTGCGCTACGGCCAGTCGCCCGATACAGCCAAGTCCACAACCGACCTGCACTATAGCGCGTACAGCCAAACAGCCTTTGGCCAAACGCCCGACAGCCCGCGCCTGAACGAAAGCTATGCGCGTGGCTGGAACGCGCTGGCCGATCTTGAAACGCAGATCGGTGCCGATCTTGCCGCGGCCTCTGACGCGGGACGCCCGTTCACCCACCTGATGCTGTTGTCCATGGGCTGGAACAATGACCAGTTCGAAGCACTGGAACGCTATAACGCCATCTATCAACACAGCACCCGGTGGGCCGCCGCGCAGGGCCGTGCCTTCAACCCGATGGTCATCGGGCTGACATGGCCTTCGGTCTGGGGTGGTCTGTCCCCCAACGACCTGGCCAATCGCGCGCTGCATCTGGGCAGTTACGCCACCAAATCCATGGATGCGGACGAAATTGGCTTTGGCATTGCCAATCACATCGTCAACGCCATGCTTCCCCGCCTTGAAGCACAAACGGGGCTGCGCAGCGTCCTGATCGGGCATTCGATGGGCGCGCGTATCCTGACACGCGCCTATTATGCGGCCGATGTGTTGCGCGACGCTGCCGTG
The DNA here is from genome assembly GCF_947503465.1 of uncultured Tateyamaria sp. NCBI lineage: Bacteria > Pseudomonadati > Pseudomonadota > Alphaproteobacteria > Rhodobacterales > Roseobacteraceae > Tateyamaria > uncultured Tateyamaria sp. The sequence continues at coordinate 1,169,251 of NZ_CANNDN010000001.1, forward strand.
CGCACGACGCAAGGTCCCATCGTGATCGGATTGCAGGCCGCGTTCAGCATGAACCGCTTCCGCAAGGGCGCACGGCTGTTGCCGCCGTTCCGCTGGCTGACCACGGGCGAAGGAGCGCCCTATCAGGATCACGCAGGGCCGGGCGGCGCGCTGGCGCTGACCTGGGCCAAGGGCGACACCGCCAATCCGGTGGCCCGCTTTGCCACCGGCGCGGCCCATGTCGGGGGCAAGATCGGACATGATGTGCTGGCAAGGCGGTCGGAACTGGCCCCCCTGTTCGAGCGCGCGGTCATCGCATCCCCTTCGGACCTGCCGAACGTTGTGGCTATGGGTAAAAAGGTGAAGCAAAACAAGAAGGTGCTGTACGTCGACGCCAGCGCCATCATCGCCAGCCACGGCGACATCCGAAATCCGCATGTCGGCGAACTGGTCTGGCGGCTTATTGACGGCATGGGGGGCTGAAAAGGTGCGGCGCGTGCCCACGCGCCGCTTCCACGACCTTGCCTGCCCAGATGTCATAGACCGGGGCCCCGGGGTGAAACCCGTCTTGCGCCATCTGCGCCGTATCGACGGGCGCGTCAAAGGGCAGTTGTAACGCGGTCGGGGTGTCGCGGCACAGGTTCGCCAGCACCGCGTCAAACCGGCTGGCGCGCGCGCCGAGAACACCGCGCAGCGGCGGCGGCAGCAGCGGAAACGCCCCCAGGGGCGGCACACCGGACGCAACACAACAGGTCGCGCCGTGCCTGCGCCGCAATGTGTCGAGGATGGTGGCATAGTTCCTGCGCCATTTCGTGATGTGGACACCGTTTTTGACGTCATTCACTCCAACGGCAATCACTGCCAGATCAACCGCGGCGGGTGCCAGTTGCTCCAACGCGTGACAGGCCTGACGGCTGGTCCAGCCCGATTTCGCCTCAAGCGACCAGGACAGGCCGTGCCCCGCACCCAAATGATGAACAAGCCGCCCGGCCAGCGCGTCGGTTTGATGATCGACACCAACCCCGGCAGCCGAGGAGTCACCGACAATCAAGACCCGCAATCCGGGCGCAGGGCCCAAAATGCCCGAACGCGGCCCCGCCGCCTCGGGCAGCCGCATCGCACGTGATGCCACCCATATGGCCTGCGGCAGAAGGACCGGCGCCAACAGCGCCATGCGTATGCCCGCCCTCATCCGGCACGCCGCTTCATAGGGCCTGACTGCGCAGCACCGCACCCGGGTTCATGATGCCATGCGGATCAAGCGCCGTCTTGATCGCGCGCATGGCTGCCAGTTTCGTCGGGTCGCCGTAGCGTTCCAGATCGCCCACCTTGAGCCTGCCAACCCCATGTTCTGCACTGACCGACCCACCCATCTCGTGCACGAGGTCATGTACCGTGCGTTTGATGTCGGACCGTTGATCGTCGTGATCGGCGCGGGATTTTCCGGGCATCGGAAACACGTTGTAGTGCAGGTTACCGTCCCCCACATGACCGAAGCAATTGATACGGAACGCGCCCAGGCCCGCAATACGCCTGTCGACTTCCGCGATGAAATCGGCCAGCGCCCCCAATGGGACAGAAATGTCATGCGAACTGACCGACCCGATGCGCCGGTTGGCCTCGGGTATGGTTTCGCGGATCGCCCAAAAGTCGGCTGCCTGCTGGCTATTCTGCGCGATCATGCCATCCTGCACCAGATCCGCGCCCACCGCCGCCTCGAACAGCTGTTCCAGCGCCGTGGCGGGATCTTGGCCGCCGGACATGCCCACCTCGATCAGGACGCACCATGCCGGGGTTCGGTCCCATGGGTTGCGCACTTGGGGCAACGTTTCGGCCAGAAAGGCAAAGCCTTGCGCGCTGATCAGCTCGAACGCCGACACGGTGTCCCCCATATGGTCGCGCGCCACTGCCAGGAGTGACAGCGCGGCGGCGGGCGACGCCACCTGCAAAAGCGCCGTGCCGGTTGCGGTGGGGCGCGGAAACAGCTTGAGCGCAGCCGCGGTGATGATGCCCAGCGTACCTTCGGCCCCGATCAGCAGGTGGCGCAGATCATATCCGGTGTTGTCCTTGCGCAGGCGGCTGAGGCCGTTGAAGATGTCACCGTTGGGCAGCACCGCTTCGATCCCCAGGCACAGGTCGCGCGCATTGCCGTACCGCAAGACCCCTGTCCCGCCCGCATTGGTGCTGAGGGTGCCACCGATGCGCGCGGACCCTTCCGACGCCAAAGACAGCGGGAAGAGCCTGTTCGCCTCGTTCGCCGCGGCCTGCACATCGGCCAGGATCACGCCCGCATCCGCGACAAGAACGTTTTCGTCCGGGAAGACACCCCGCAGGGACACCATCTTTTCAAGGGACAGGATCAGCGGCACGGGGCCTTCCTCTGCCACCTGGCCACCAACCAGGCCCGTGCCACCGCCATAAGGTACGATCGGAACACGCAAGTCCGCCGCCGCGCGGACCAGCCGTGCGACTTCTTCCGTGCTGCGCGGGCGCGCGAGCAGCCCGGCCTGCCCATGATACCGTCCCCGCGGCTCTTGCAGATGCGCGTCGTCGGCTTGGGAAAACCGGTCTTTGGGCAACACTGCGCAAAGCGCCTCTGCCGTGTCCGCAGTCATTGAAATCAGCATGTCGATCCTCGGAACAGCGATACATCCCGTGGTGCCAGAAAGACCGGCACGGGACAATATCGAAGCGCCGTCTTACTCCTCGGGCGTGGCACGCAACCAGGCGGGGCGCAGCACCATGATGGTCGGGCGGCCCGGCAACCGATCAAGCGAGACATCCAGCGACGGGCCGCCCACTTCGACAACCGCGAATTCTTCGGCCATGCCTGCCAGAAACGCGTCCAATGTGAACTCTCCGAACCAGTGCATCGGGATCACGATCGAGGATTTGAGGCGCGACACGATCCGCATCATGGTGGGCAGGTCAACGGTCATGCCCCCGTCCACGGCTGCCATGACCACATCCAGGCGCCCAATGGCTGCATATTGTTCGTCACTGGGCTCGTGGTGCAGGTGGCCCAGGTGCCCGATGCACAGGCCCGCCACTTCGAAAATGAAGATCGAGTTGCCATTGTCCTCGACGCCCGACCATTGCGACCGGATATCTGTGGATACGTTACGGATCAGCACCTCGCCAAGGTCAAGACGGTGGTCGATACCCGCCCCGAACTCTTCCCCCCATCCGGGCAGGACATGGGGAATGGCCGGATCCGGAAAGGCGGTCCAGTGTGTTTCATGAGCGTGGTTCATCGTGACCACATCCGGGATCATCGGGGCTGAGCCGGTGAAGCCGGTGAAATCCGTCACCATGTTCAACCCGCCTGCCGTACGGATGAGAAATGAGGCGTGCGCAATGTAGTGCAGGCGCACCGTTTCCGGCGCTACCTGCACGTCAAAGCTGGCTTTGCGCGCGAACGCGGCCCCGTCGATCTGGTCGGCAAGGGCAATGCAATGGCTGGGGGTACGGACATCCTGGGCGGCCAATGACATCGGCACGACACAGAACGCGAAGGCTAGGATCAAGAAACGCATGAATTGAGGTTAGCGCACCTTGAGATTTTTACAAAAAATCTTGGCAAAAATCCGTGTCGGGTTTTTATCCCGCGTCGGTTCGACCGCGCCGGTCCATCCGCAGGGCCGCATACAGGACATGGGTGCGCCAACGCCCGTCGATTTGCAAATAGCTCTGCGCGACGCCTTCGTATTTGAACCCGCACGTTTCCAACAGCCCGCGCGACGCCACGTTTTCCGGGAGGCAGGCCGCTTCGATCCGGCTCAGATCCAGCCGGGTGAACGCGTGGTGGACCACCGCAAGGATCGCTTCGCGCATGTATCCCTGCCGCGCATGGGCCGCACCCGTCCAATAGCCCAGCGTTCCCGCCTGTGCAGGCCCGCGCCGAATATTGTCCAACGTAATGGCGCCCAGCAGCGTATCGTCGGCACGCCGCAGCAGGAACAATGGCATGGCTGTGCCGCTCGTGACCGACCGCTGAGCCCAATAGACCCGATTGGTGAAGGCTTTGCGCGTCAGATGATCATTTGCCCAGCTCGGCTCCCACGGGGTCAGATGCTCTGCGCTGGTGGCCCGAAGAGACGCCCAATCGCGAAAGTCGGAATGTGTCGGCGGGCGCAGCGTCATACGCTCCGTTTCGATCCGCAGTTTCCGCTTGTTCAGGATCATCAGGCGGCGCGCCGCTCCTGCAGGGTGGCACGCGTCGGCGCGGCATCAATCGGCCCGTAGAGGGCCAGCGCCATGGGCGCCTGTGTTGCCATGTGCTGTGCAAAGACCCGGACATCTTCCACCGTCACACTATCGATCAACGCGACGGTTTCGTTCAGCGCCGGGACCCGGTCCCAGATCTGGACCAGCCGCGCGAGCCGTTCGGCCCGGTTGGAAGGGCTTTCAAGGCCCATGAGAAGGCCCGCCTTCATCTGCGCCCGCGCGCGATCAACCTCTGCCGCGGTCATATCGTCGGCCGCGCGCTTGATCTCGTCCAGTGTGATGGTGGCCAGATCGGCGACCTGTTCGGCAGAGGTGCCTGCATAGACCGTGGTCATGCCCGTATCCGCATACGCCCCCGCTTGCGCAAAGATCGTGTAACACAGGCCGCGATTTTCGCGCACCTCCTGGAACAGTCGGCTGGACATGCCACCGCCCAGCGCACTGGCATAAATCTGCGCCGTATAGATCGCGTCGTCCCTGTATCCGGGCGATTCGAAAGCCATCGCGAAATGGGCCTGTTCCAGCGCCTTGCTGCGCCGGTCTTCACCGCCCGAAAAGGTCGCAAGATCCGCAACCCGTTTCGGGCGTGGCGAAAGATGCCCGAACAACGTCTCGGCCAGCCGAACAACCGCGTCGTGGTCGACCGCGCCAGCAGCCGACAGGATCATCTGTTCCGGACCGTAATGTTCATCAACAAACCGGGACAGGTCAGCGCGGTTAAAGGCGGAAACGCGTTCGGATGGTCCCAGGATCGTGCGCCCAAGGGGCTGTTCGGGATAGGCTTGCTCTTGCAACCAGTCAAAGATGACATCGTCCGGCGTATCCAGCGCCTGGCCGATCTCTTGCAGGATCACGCCGCGCTCCACCTCGATCTCGTTCTGATCAAAGACGGGATTGAGAAGAATATCCGCCAGCACGTCCAATGCCAGCGGCACATCGTTCTCAAGCACCCGCGCGTAATAAGCGGTCACCTCGCGACTGGTATAGGCGTTGATGTAGCCACCCACATCCTCAATGGCCTCGGCGATCTGCAAGGCGCTTCGCCGCTTGGTGCCCTTGAACGCCATGTGTTCGAGGAAATGCGCGATCCCGTTCTGTTCGGGTGCTTCGTGCCGGGCGCCGGCCCCGACCCAGATGCCGATCGAGGCCGAGGCGAGCCCGGGCATGTGTTCGGTCACGATACGAAAGCCGTTCTTCAGACGATGGGTGTGCGTGGTCAATTCAGTCTCACTGCCGTTTGGTCACTGCGCGCGATGGTCAAGGATATGCGCCTTGAGCGCTTCAAGGTCGTTGGGCACCCGCGTCAGCCGTTCCGCGCGTTCATACAGGTCTGCCATCCGCGGTGGAAGGGGGGGTGTGATGCCTGTCGCCGCCTCGACCGCCGCAGGGAATTTGGCGGGATGCGCCGTCGCCAGTGTGATCATGGGCGTGTCGGACGTACGGATCGCATCCGCCACGTGGACCCCGACGGCAGAGTGTGGGCACAAAAGCTCTCCGGTGGCCTTCAGCGACGTGGTGATCTGGGCGCTGGTTTCCTCTTCGGACACGCGGCCAGAGGCATAGTGGTCCTGTAGCACCTGCATCGCGCCCTGGCTGACATCGAACCCGCCATCTTTCAGTTCGTCCATCAACTGCGCCACGGCCGATCCATCCCTGTCGTAGGCGTCAAACAGCGCCCGTTCGAAATTGGAACTGACCTGAATGTCCATGGATGGGCTGATCGACGGGATCGTTGCACCCTTGTGGTAACCCTGCCCGCTGAGGCAGCGATGCAGAATGTCGTTCTGGTTGGTTGCAACCACCAGCTTGTCTATGGGCAGACCCATCCGTTTTGCGATGTAGCCCGCAAAGATATCGCCGAAGTTGCCGGTCGGCACGGTAAAGCTGACCTTGCGGTGAGGCGCGCCAAGTGCCACGGCCGAGGAAAAGTAGTAGACGACCTGCGCCAGCACCCGCGCCCAGTTGATCGAGTTCACCCCGGCAAGGCCCACGCCGTCGCGGAAGTCGAAATCGTTGAACATCTCCTTGAGGCGTGCCTGGCAATCATCGAAATCGCCCTCGACGGCGAGGGCATGTACATTGGCCTCGACCGGCGTCGTCATCTGGCGGCGCTGCACTTCGGACACCCGGCCATGGGGGTACAGGATGAACACGTCAACATTGTCGAGCCCGCGAAACGCTTCGATCGCGGCCGACCCGGTGTCACCGGATGTGGCACCGACAATGGTGACGCGCTGCCCACGCCGTTTCAGCGCAGTTTGAAACAGCTGCCCGATCAGCTGCATGGCAAAGTCCTTGAACGCCAACGTCGGTCCGTGAAACAGCTCCAGCAGGAAATGGCCCTGGTCCAGTTGCACCATGGGTGCGCGGGCCGCATGACCGAATCCGGCATAGGCCTTGTCGATGCAGCTATGCACTTCGTCATCGGTAAAGGTGTCCCCGATGAAGGGGCGGATCACGGTATAGGCAATCTCTTCGTAGCTTTGCCCGTCCATTGCGGCAATTGCGCCCTGATCCAATGTCGGGATCGTTTCCGGCACATACAGGCCCCCATCGCGGGCAAGGCCTGTCAGCATCGTATCTTCGAAGGTCAGCACGGGGGCTTGGCCACGGGTCGAGATGTAGCGCATGGGTCGTCTTTCTCAGCGCGGGCTGCGGTTGGTGCGCAGCACGAAATAGGCAGTCATCAGCACCCAGATCGCCGCCAGCGAAAACCAGGTGATTGCGTATTGCAGGTGATCGTTCGGAATGCCAGCCGTGTCTACCGGCCAGGGCGTCACGCCAAGGTCCATTTCCGGCGTGTCGCGCAGGACGATCAGAACGGGTTGGGTGCCCAGGGCATTTGCCATGGCGGGTACATCGCGGGCGAACCACAGGCCCTTTTCCAGGTCCGGTGCCGGCGTGAAACTGTCCGCTTCGTTCGGTGAATCAAGATTTCCGACAATCGTGAGGGGCAGCAGAGGCGCATCCTGCACCTCGGCCCCGCCCGGCACCCACCCCGTGTCGATCAGGACAGGGCCAAAACCATCGGCCTCGAAGGGCCGGATGATCCGGTACACCGCGCCGGTCGTTTTGCGCGAGGCCAGCATACGCGCCTGCCCGTCGGCAAAGGTCCCCGTAACCTCCACCGGCGCATACCGCCGGAATTCAGGCTGCGTCGCGGCAGCGAGTGTGACGGGCGGTGCTTCGATCTGCGCCTCGATCCGGGCGAGCATCTCTTGCTTCGAGGCCAGGCGCTCGACCTGCCACACACCCAGTCTGATCAGGATACCTGCCCCCATCAGGCCAAAGGTCAAAAGAAAGAGGAAGCGACGCATCCGCCTGGTTGTCCTGTCTGAAAGTGAAAAGCGCGCGGAAACCGCGCGCTTTGGCCTTGGTGCATGTGCCGCGGATCAGTGATCGAGGCCGGGCATCGTGCTGACGCCCCAGATGTAGACGGCCATGAACAGGAACAGCCACACGACATCCACAAAGTGCCAATACCACGCCGCCGCTTCGAACCCGATATGCTTCTCGGCCGAGAAATGTCCCTTCATCGCCCGCAGGAGGCAAACAAACAGGAAGATGGTGCCGATGATCACATGTGCCCCGTGGAACCCGGTTGCCATGAAGAAGCCCGAAAAGAACTTGTCGCCGCCAAATTCCCAGCCCTGGTACAGCAGGTAGGAATATTCGTAGGCCTGCAAAGCGGTAAACGCGACACCCAGAACCACGGCGATGGCAAGGCCGTTGATTACGTCCTTGCGTTCCCCGCCATGCACCAGCGCGTGGTGCGCCCAGGTCACGGCACAACCGGACAGCAAAAGGATCAACGTGTTGATCAGCGGCAGGTGGAATGCATCCACATGGTAGATTTCGGGCTGGACGTATTCAGTGCCGACATATTCACTCATCGGGTAGATGTAGCTTTTGAACGAGGCCCAGAACCAGGCGGCAAAGAACATCACCTCGGACATGATGAACAGGATAAAGCCATAGCGTAGGCCAATGCGCACGACGGGTGTGTGATCGCCAATCCGGCTTTCGGCAACAACGTCAGCCCACCAACCGAACATCGTATAAAGGACAGCGACAAAGCCGATCAGGAACAACCATGGACCGCTCAATTCGATCGACTTGAAGAAGATGGTCATACCGCCGGACATCCAGCAAACGGCGCCAAACAACATGGCAAAGCCCGCAAGCGCGCCAAGCAAAGGCCAGGTCGATGGCGCAAGAATGTGGTAGTCGTGATTTTTTGCGTGGGCCATGGTCCGTCCCTCAGTTCAGGTTTGTATCGTCCGCCTGCTCCAACGCGGCATAGCCGTCGGGCAGGTCGATTTGGTAAAAGGTATAACTCAGCGTGATCGTATGCACATATTTTGCGTCGCGGTCCGTCACGATGTCCGGGTCGACATAGAAGGTCACAGGCATCACCACCCGTTCACCGGGCTGCAAGACCTGTTCTTCAAAGCAGAAGCAATCGATCTTGGAAAAGAAGCCGCCCGCCTCGTAGGGGGCCACGTTATAGCTGGCCGATCCGGCCACGGGCCGGTCCGTCGGATTGTACGCTTCATAAAACGCGAGGCCGGTTTCACCGATGCGTAATTCCATCTCACGCACTTCGGGGGTGAATTGCCACGGCATGTGACGCTCCAGCGATGCGTCAAAGCGCACCTTGATCGTCTGATCCAGGATATCTTCGTTTGCGACCTCGGACACACCGGGCGTGCCACCGAAACCGGTGACCCGGCAAAACCAATCGTAGAAGGGCACGGATGCCCACGCCAGGCCACCCATGACCACAACCAGGCCCACGGTCTGGGCGACGGTTCTTGTAGGACCTTCCAGACGCATCACTGTGTCTCCTCGATCCGCGGCAGTTCGAACGCGCCGCCTGTGATTTTCACGAATGTCAGCGCCAGAACCAGCACGACGAATCCGGCCAACATCAGACCCACACCGACATTGCGCCCTTTGCGCCGCTGATGGATTTCATGTTCTGCCTTGATGCTCATGCCCAGATCCCCCACGCGGCGGGCAACATCGCCTCAACCAGGATCGCACCAAAGTGCAGGAACAGGTACAGCAACGACAGCTTGAAGAATGTCTTCTCGACCGCATAGCCGTCGGCTTCGGCCTGTGCCTCATCCCGGCGCCAGATGTCGAAGGCCCCCTTGAGGAACAATACGTTCAGGACCACGGCAGCCACCAAGTAGACCGGCCCGCCGATTGACGTGAACGCCGTGCCCACGGCCAGCGCAAACAGCAAAGCGGTGTAGGCCAGGATATGCACGCGGGTCACCTTGCGCCCGTGGGTCACGGTTAGCATCGGCACGCCCGCGTCGTCGTAGTCGGACTTCATGAACAGGGCCAGCGCCCAGAAGTGGGGCGGCGTCCACATAAAAATGAGCGCAAACATCAGCCACGCCTCGATGGACATGGACCCGGTGGCAATCACCCAGCCAATGACCGGCGGGAAGGCCCCGGCCGCGCCACCGATCACGATGTTCTGCGGGGTCGAGCGCTTGAGCCACATGGAGTAGATGACGGCATAGAAAAAGATGGTGAAGGCAAGCAGCCCGGCGGCCAGCAGGTTCGCGCTGAGCGCAAGCATCATCACCGACATGCCGGACAGGGCAAAGCCAAGCACCTTGGCTTCGTCCGCGGTTACCTTACCGGCGGGGATGGGCCGTTTGGCCGTGCGCTTCATCACGCCGTCGATATCCGCATCCCACCACATGTTCAGCGCGCCCGACGCGCCCGCGCCGATGGCCACGAACAGGATCGACGCAAATGCAATGACCGGGTGCACCGGCACCGGGGCAGCCAGCAGGCCGACCAGCGCGGTAAAGACGACCAGAGACATTACACGAGGTTTCAGCAGGGCAAAGTAGTCACCCAAGGATGCTTCTGCCTCTTGTGTCTGTGTCTGATAGCTGATGTCGGTCATTTCAATCCTGCTGGACGAACGGTGTATGCGGCGGGGTGACCCGCCGCGTCAGCCTTAGTTGGTCAGAACCGCGCTCACATCGACATAGTCGCCGCCGTCGCGGTTGGCGTCGAGCCACGCGGCATACGCGTCTTCGCTGACAACTTTGACAGTGATCGGCATATAGGCATGGGCAATGCCGCACAGTTCAGAGCATTGACCGAAATAGATGCCTTCCTTCTCGGCTTCGAACCACAGCTCGGCCAGACGGCCGGGCACCGCGTCCTGCTTCACACCGAAAGCCGGGATGGTCCACGCGTGGATCACGTCCGCACCGGTAACCTGCATCACGATGGTCTTGCCCACGGGCACGACGACTGCGGTGTCTGTGGCAAGAAGGAAATCTTCCTCGGAATAACCCGCAGCTTGCAGCTGGGCCACGACCTCGTCGTTCTTGGCATAGTCATACGCCAGCTCGGCATCCAGCGGCGCACTGGCCGGGGCACCGATCATGTAGCTGTCGAATGAGATATCCTCGTCCACATACTCGTAGCCCCAGAACCACTGGTAGCCAGTGACCTTGATGGTCACATCCGCTTCGGGGATCTCCTGCTGGTGGAACAGCGTCGGCAACGAAAAGGCACCGATGAACACCAGAATGACGATCGGGATCACGGTCCACGCAATCTCGACCGGGGTGTTGTGGGTAAAGCTCGAAGGCTCGGGGTTCCGGGTCCGGTTGTAGCGCACGATCACCCATGCCAGCAGCGCCACCACAAACAAGGTGATCAGCGTGATGATGACAAGGATCATGCCATCCAGCCATTGCAGGCGGCGGGCAATCTCTGTCGCGGCAGGCTGAAAGCCGATGCCGCCGTCAACGGGGCGGCCGATCACTTCCAGACCATCCTGGGCCCAGGCCGGGGCGGCGGCAAGGGCGCTCAGCACACCCGAAATCGAGAAAAGCTTTTTCATCTGGTCGTCCTGATCTTGATGATCAACATGAGGAGGGAGAAAGGCCACAGCGCGCACTGCTTCCGCCTCCCGTTGTATTGTCGCGACTTACAATCATATTCTGACTTCAAGATAAAGACGTAAGGGGCGCGTCAAACGGACGCTTGCCGTGGCGAAATGCCCCACAGCATACCGGAGTATACCTGATGACCGACGCCCCCTTTGCCTCGCTGGATCACGACATTGATCGCGGGGTGGCCCTGCAGGTGCTGCGCGATGCGACCGCCGGGGCCGATGATGGCGAACTGTTTCTAGAACGCCGCCGGTCCGAGGCGTTGGTGTACGACGATGGCCGCCTGAAAACAGCCAGCTATGACGCAGCGCAGGGGTTTGGACTGCGTGCGGTGCGTGGCGAAGTGGCCGGATACGCCCATTCCACCGACATCTCGGAATCGGCGCTGCGCCGTGCTGCAGAGACCGCGCGGCTTGCCGTCGGCAGCGGTGGCGGGACGCTCGCCGATGCGCCGACCCCGACGAACACGCGACTCTATACATCCGATGATCCCATCGCCGGGGCCAGCTTTCCCGTCAAACTCGACACCCTGAAGGATATAGACGCCTATGTCCGCGACCTTGATTCGCGGGTGGTTCAGGTCTCGGCCTCCCTTGCCGCCTCTATCCAAGAGGTCGAAATATTGCGTCCCGAAGGTCATTCCGTGCGGGATGTACGCCCCATGACCCGGCTCAACATCTCGGTCATCGTGGAACAGGACGGACGCCGCGAAAGCGGAAGCGCGGGTGGCGGTGGGCGCGTTGGTCTGGACGGCCTGATTGATCGTGACGACTGGCAGGCCAAGGCCCGCGAGGCGTTGCGCGTTGCCGTCGTGAACCTGGATGCCGTGCCCGCCCCCGCCGGGGTCATGGACGTGGTCCTTGGACCGGGTTGGCCGGGTATTCTGCTGCACGAGGCCATCGGGCACGGGCTGGAGGGCGATTTCAATCGCAAGGGCAGTTCCGCCTTTGCTGGGCTTATGGGCGAACGCATCGCGGCACCCGGTGTGACCGTCCTTGATGACGGTACGATCCCGGACCGGCGCGGGTCAATCACCGTGGACGACGAAGGCACGCCGTCGGCCAAGAACACGTTGATCGAAGATGGCATTCTGGTCGGCTACATGCAGGATCGGCAAAACGCGCGCCTCATGGACGTGAAGGCCACCGGAAACGGGCGGCGGCAAAGCTATGCCCACGCCCCGATGCCGCGCATGACCAACACCTACATGCTGGGCGGCGACACCGCGCCCGGCGATATCGTGGCGAACCTCAAGGATGGCATCTATGCCGTGGGATTTGGCGGTGGTCAGGTCGACATCACCAATGGCAAGTTCGTCTTTTCCTGCACCGAAGCCTATAGGGTTGAGAACGGCAAAGTGGGCGCGCCGGTCAAGGGGGCCACGCTGATCGGCGACGGCGCGACGGCCCTCAAGCAGATCCGCGGCATCGGCAATGACATGGCCCTTGATCCCGGGATGGGCAATTGCGGCAAGGCTGGCCAATGGGTGCCTGTGGGGGTCGGACAGCCCACGTTGATGATCGGCGGATTGACGGTTGGTGGGTCCGCAACCTGACGGCACGCTGATTCTGCATAGACCAAAAGACACAAGGACTTAGCCGCAGTCTCCCCATATCTGGGGAGGTTTGGGCAGCCTCGCAGTTCCTCGTTTGTTCTTTGCCGATTTTTTTGCCCAGAAATTTTCGTGGGAAATCAACCAGTAGACGAGCGATCCGCCATTCACTCGCGCTTGTTCACGCCTTGTTAACCTTGCCGCACTTAAAACACATTCAGCAACGGACGGAGCCACGGATGACTGAAAAGGATACCCATCCTTCTTCCACTCACCCCCCACTCCCACCCACCTCGGAAGATGACCAGTTCACACGTCTCCGTCTGTTGCGCTCTCGCCGGGTCGGCATCTCGACGTATAAACGCCTGCTGATTGAACACGGCACCGCGCAAAATGCGCTGGCCGCGCTACCTGAGGTAGCGCGCGCCGCCGGCGTTGAAAAATACCATGTCTGCCCCGAAGCCGTCGTGCACGCAGAACTGCGCGCCGCCCGCGCCGCCGGCGCGCGGCTGGTCGCACAAGGCGACCCCGATTACCCCGCTCCGCTGAATGACCTGAACGATGCACCTCCGTTTCTGTGGTTGCTGGGGGACGCGGCGATCTTGCAGCGGCCCATGATTGCCATGGTGGGCGCGCGCAACGCATCCTCGCTTGGCACGCGCATGGCCAGGTCCCTTGCCCGCGACCTTGCCGACCATGGCTATGTCATCGTGTCCGGGCTGGCGCGGGGTGTGGATGCCGCAGCCCATCTTGCTACGCTCGACACAGGCACCGTTGCGGTGCAGGCCGGTGGGGTCGATACGATCTATCCCGCTGAAAACACCAAACTGGCCGAAGACATTGCCGCAAAAGGTGCGCGCATCAGCGAGCAACCCATGGGGCTGCAACCCATGGCGCGGCACTTTCCAGCACGCAACCGCATCATCTCCGGCCTTGGCCGCGCAACCATAGTTGTCGAGGCGGCGGCCAAATCGGGCAGCCTGATCACGGCGCGTGACGCGCTGGATCTGGGACGTGATGTACTGGCTGTTCCGGGGCACCCGATGGATGCGCGTGCGTCGGGGTGCAACATGCTGATCCGCGATGGCGCGACGCTAGTGCGTGACGCCGCCGACGTGATCGAAGCCCTGGCGCCGATCGCGCCGCGCGTGCCGCCGGAACTGCCCTTGCAGCCGCCGACAACTAGGCCCCACGACAAGCGGAGCCTGCAGGCGACCGCCGCCTTGCATCAGCAAATCCTGGACCGGCTTGGCCCCTCCCCCCTCGCCGAGGATCAGTTGATCCGCGACCTTGGCGCGCCCTCGTCCACCGTGGCCCCTGCCCTTGTGGAACTGGAACTGGATGGCAGCATCGACCGCGCGCCCGGCGGGCTGCTGACCCGCGCCAGTTAAGCGCACCCCAGCGACCCTTCCAGCGGCGCTTGTTGACATTCGGCGCTTGCACCCCACATGTTGCGCCGCCATAGAGCAGCAAATTTTCCCGTCCGAGGTTAGCCCGTTACATGCCTGTCGTCGTTGTCGAATCCCCAGCCAAAGCCAAGACGATCAACAAGTATCTGGGCGACAATTACACCGTTCTGGCCAGCTACGGCCACGTGCGTGACTTGCCGCCCAAGGACGGATCGGTCGATCCCGACAATGAATTCGACATGCTTTGGGAAGTGGCGTCCGACAGCAAGAAACACGTCAAGGCCATCGCCGATGCGCTGAAAGACGACAATGCGCTGATCCTCGCAACCGACCCCGACCGCGAGGGCGAAGCGATCAGCTGGCACCTGCAAGAAGCGCTGACCAAACGGAAATCAATCAAGAAAGACACCGACGTCAAACGCGTCACCTTCAACGCGATCACCAAGGCAGCTGTGACCGAGGCGATGAAAAACGCGCGCCAGGTCGACATGCCGCTGGTCGAAGCCTACCTGGCCCGTCGCGCGCTGGATTACCTTGTGGGTTTCAACCTGTCGCCCGTGCTGTGGCGCAAGCTGCCGGGTGCGAAATCCGCGGGTCGCGTGCAATCGGTCTGCCTCCGCCTCATCACGGAACGCGAGATGGAGATCGAAGCCTTCCGCGCCCGCGAATACTGGTCGGTCAAGGCCGTCCTCGCGTCCCCGCGGGGACAGGAATACGAGGCGCGGCTGGTCAGCCTTGCAGGCAAGAAGCTGGAAAAATACGACCTGGAAAACCAGACGGCCGCTGAATTGGCCCAACAGGCCATCACCAGCCGCGATCTGAAAATCCAGTCGGTCGAGGCAAAGCCTGCCTCCCGCAACCCCTCGGCCCCGTTCATGACATCCACCCTGCAGCAAGAGGCCAGCCGCAAGTTCGGCATGGGCGCGCGGCAATGCATGTCGTCAGCCCAACGTCTCTACGAGGCGGGCTATATTACCTATATGCGGACCGATGGCATAGATATGGCACCAGAGGCTGTGCAGAACGCCCGCGACGCGATCAAGGATCGCTATGGCGCGGAATATGTGCCCGGCAGCCCGCGCATGTACAAGAACAAGGCCAAGAACGCGCAGGAAGCGCACGAATGTATTCGGCCCACGGACATGGCCCGCGATGCCGCCAGCCTGAAGATCACCGATGACGACCAGCGCAAGCTCTATGACCTGATCTGGAAACGGACGCTGGCCTGCCAGATGGAAGGCGCCCGGCTCGAGCGCACCACGGTCGAGATTGGCAGCGATGACGGCCAGGTGGTTCTGCGTGCCACCGGCCAGGTGGTGCTGTTTGACGGGTTCCTGCGGGTCTACGAAGAGGGTCGCGATGACGAGGTCGTCGATGACGACGACAAGCGCCTGCCGCAACTGAGCGAGGGCGAAGGCGCCGACAAGCGCTCGGTCACCCCCGAACAGCATTTCACGCAGCCCCCGCCGCGCTATACCGAGGCGACGCTGGTCAAGCGGATGGAAGAGCTGGGTATTGGTCGACCGTCCACCTATGCCAGCATCGTCACGACGATCCAGGATCGCGAATATGTCCGCAAGGACCGCAACCGCCTGATCCCCGAGGACAAGGGCCGGTTGGTGATTGCCTTCCTGGAAAACTACTTCCGCAAATATGTCGGTTACGACTTTACCGCGGGCCTAGAGGAAGAGTTGGACGATGTGAGCGCGGGCGACCGCAACTACAAGGATGTGCTTGGCCGGTTCTGGCAGGATTTCAGCGCCGCGATTGCCGAAACGTCCGAATTGCGGATCACAGAAGTGCTGGAAAAGATCAACGAGGTGCTGGAACCGCACCTGTTTCCGCCGCTTGAAGATGGCGGTGATCCGCGACTGTGCCCCAATTGCGGGGCCGGTCGCCTGTCCATGCGGACCGCCCGGTCGGGCGGCGCGTTCATCGGCTGTTCGAACTACCCTGAATGCCGTTATACCCGGCCCTTCGGCCCGCCGGACCCAGAGGCGGAGGCCAGCGCCATTCCGCCCGAAGGCAAGTTGCTGGGCACCGATGAGGGAGACGAGATTCGCGTGTTCAAGGGCCGCTTTGGTCCCTACGTGCAACGCGGCGAGGTGACGGAAGAGAACAAGAAACCCCCTCGCCAATCGATCCCCAAGGATTGGGTCCCCGAAGATCTGGAATTGGACCGCGCTGTCATGCTGCTGTCGCTTCCGCGCGAAATCGGCCCCCACCCCGAAGACGGGATCATGGTGTGGGCCAATATCGGGCGATATGGGCCCTACCTGAAACACGCCGAAACGACGTCGGACCGGGGCGGCACCAACGCCAATCTGGAAAGCATTGACGAGGTGTGGACCGTTGGCATGAACCGCGCCGTGCAGCTTTTGGCTGAAAAGGTGGCCAGTCGGGGTGGACGCGGGGCTGCCGCCAAGCCGTTGCATGAGCTGGGGGAACACCCAAGCGAAGGCGGGCCTGTCAACGTGATGAAGGGCAAGTACGGTCCTTACGTCAAATGGGGCAAGGTCAACGCGACCATTCCCAAGGGGACGGAACCCGAAGACGTGACCATGGACATGGCCGTTCAGCTGATCGCGGAAAAAGCGCCGAAGAAAAAGGCGACGCGTAAAAAGGCCGCCCCGAAAAAGGCGGCTGCCAAGAAGAAGTCAGCCTGACCCGTTCTCGAGCGCCGACACGCGCTCGACCACGCGCCCCAGCAAATCCAGCAATGCGGCCTGATCGTGCGGCTCCAACGCCGACAGGAACAGGTTCATGTTGTGCAGGTCCTGCGTGTGGATGGCGTCGGCGATGCGCCGCCCTTCCGACGTCAATTGCAAGTCGTAGGCGCGCCGATCTTCGGTGCTTTGCTGGCGCTCGATCAGTCCGCGTTTGATCAGGCGGGCCACGACGCTGCTGGCTGTGGTGGGCACAATCCCGAGCGCATCCGATATGCCGGATGCCCGCACCACACCGTTTTCCCGCAGCATGCCCAAGGCGTGAAAATCAAGCGCGTTGAAGCGCACCACATGCTGGTGTTCGGGCGAGGTCCGCTCGCTTACCAACATCACCCGCATCAACGTGCGGACATATCCCAACAGCCTGTAATCTTCGGTCATAGGCCGATTTCTGTGCAAAAGGACTTGAACGTTCAAGAGACAATCCCATTTAGTGCGACACTCGTATATTTTAGTACGAGATTCGTATCAAGGAGATCCTGACGATGACCCTACGCCCCTTTGTGATCGCGGCACTTGTTCTGGCGCCTATGGCAGGCATGTCCGTTGCTGGCACGAATGCTGCCGTTCAACTGCCCAACCTCACCTTCCAGACAACCGTCGAAGACACCCCTTCCGCGCATGTGTTGGCCAGTCAAAGCGAACCCACCGCGACCGAAGCCTTTATCGCGAAAAACCCCGATATCCCGCTGCCACCGGACTTGGCTGCCGACGGTTCCTATTTGACCAACACTGTCACGGCGACCCTGCATGGCACCGTTGCCGGTGTTCGTGCGCATTTTGAAGAAAACCCGGTGACAAATTTCACGGTGCCCACAGAATCGATCCCGGCGATCGAAGACATCACCTATCTTGCCGGGGCGTGGCCGGAACCCGGAGCGCTGCGCCGCGTCGATCTGGCAAACGGCTACAGCGTGCACGAGCAGGTCGTCGTGAACACCGAAAGCCGCTTCGTCTACCAGATCTGGAATATCACCGCACCTGCCGGGCGGGCCATCAACCATATCAAGGGCGAGTTCAACTTTGATCAGCAAGGTGACGACGTCAAAATCACGTGGGACTACAACATCAAACCACGGGCGTTTTTTGTTCGCCCCGCAATCAACACCTTCCTCAAAGAAGACTTCGCGCCGTTCATGCAAGCCGGAATGACGGGAACCGTGAACGCCTACGCCCCTCGTTGATCCGCTACGAAACCTGATGCGGCCGGCACCCTTGCTGGCCGCACAACCTGTACCAAGGTCCGGGACACCGGTGCGCGGCATTGCACCCACCGGCAAACGTGCGCCGACCAGCGGCAATCACCTGTTTTTTGATATATTTCGCCAGTCGTTGACGCCCATGATGGGCCATCACGCAATATAGCGCCTGCTTGGTTCAGCGCGTTGACTTTGATGATGTATACATTCACATACTATGCCCGGCGAACGATCCCTTGCTCGGGGTGATTTGGGGAAAGACATGAAGAAGATTTACGGCTCTGCCGCTGATGCGCTGGACGGACTATTGTTTGATGGCATGTTCATCGCCGCCGGAGGATTTGGACTGTGTGGCATCCCCGAACTGCTGCTGGATGCGATCAAGGACGCAGGCACCAAGGACCTGACATTTGCGTCCAACAATGCGGGCGTTGACGATTTTGGCATCGGCATCCTGCTGCAGACGCGTCAGGTGAAAAAGATGATCTCGTCCTATGTCGGTGAAAACGCGGAATTCATGCGCCAGTACCTGTCCGGAGAGTTGGAACTGGAATTCAACCCGCAAGGGACACTTGCCGAACGGATGCGCGCCGGCGGCTGTGGCATCCCGGGGTTTTACACAAAGACCGGCGTCGGCACCGTGATCGCGGACGGCAAGGAACATAAAGACTTCGGTGGCGAAACCTACATCATGGAAGAGGGCATCTTTGCCGACCTGTCGATCGTGAAGGCGTGGAAGGCGGACGAGACCGGAAATCTGGTGTTCCGCAAAACGGCGCGCAATTTCAACCCACCCGCTGCGATGTGTGGTAAGGTGTGCGTGGCCGAGGTGGAAGAGATCGTGCCAACAGGGAGCCTCGACCCCGATCACATTCATCTGCCGGGCATCTATGTCCACCGCTTGATCCAGGGCGAACATGAAAAGCGCATCGAACAACGGACAACGCGCGCCGCGTAAGGAACCAGGCCATGCCTGACACCATCGAAGAACTGCTACGGGACGACAAATCCTTTGAAGGGTTTTCCCGGTCCCAGGTCGCCATGATCGTGACCAACCCGCATCTTGAGGACAATCCGATTGTCTATGTGAACCAGGCATTCACCCGGTCCACAGGCTATGCCCGGTCATCTTCGATCGGGCGCAACTGCCGGTTTTTGCAGGGCGAAGCCACGCGCAAGGCGGACGTGGACAAGCTCCGCGCCGGGATCGAGGCCGAGGAAAGCGTGACGGTCGATATCCTGAACTACCGCGCCAATGGTGAGCCGTTCACCAACCGCCTGATCGTCGCGCCGGTGCATGACGACAAGGGACAGACGCAATACTTTGTCGGCATCCAGAAAGAACTGCGCCAAAATGAACTGTCGACCAGCGTCGAAGAAATCAACGCGCAACTGATCGAGATCCAGAACCGCGTGGCGTCCGACCTGTCGATGATCATCGGCATGATCCGCCAGCAATCCGGCGCCACGTCCGTTCCCGAGGATTTCGCGGCCCTGAGCCGCCGAATCGAAACGCTGCAACTGCTGTACGAAGAAATGAAGCTGAGCGATCAGCAGTCGAACCGCGATAGCATCCAGATGGGCAGCTACCTGTCCCGTCTGTCCGCCGCCATCGCCCATATCGAAGGGCGTTCGGGCATCCGCGTATCCTTGCAGATCGAAGCGCTTGAAGTGCCGATTGAAACAGCAACCCGTGTCGGTCTTGTGCTGTCGGAATTGTTGACCAACGCCTTCCAACACGCCTTCGATCGGATCGATATGGGCCTTGTCGAAGTGCGCATGAGCCGCCTGAGCGCCGGTGGCTTGCGCCTGACCGTGTCTGATGACGGTGTGGGCATCCCCAACGACATGGAGTGGCCGGACACCAAGACAGTTGGCGGAAGAATCGTTTCGGGCCTGATCGAGGGCCTGGAAGGTACGATTCATCTGGGCCGTGGCGCGGCCGGCAGCTTTATTACCATTGATGTGCCCGCGGGCGCAGCCCTCACCGACGAATAAGGACAATCGATGCCCTGGGATCGCAACCAAATGGCGGCGCGCGCCGCACAGGAACTTGAAGACGGCTGGTATGTGAACCTCGGGATCGGGATTCCGACGCTGGTGTCGAACTATATCCCAGAGGGGATCGAGGTTACCCTGCAATCCGAGAACGGGATGCTGGGCATGGGCCCCTTCCCCGTCGAGGGTGAAGAGGATGCGGACCTGATCAACGCGGGCAAGCAGACCATCACCGAACTGCCCCAGACAGCCTATTTCGACAGCGCCCAAAGCTTTGGCATGATCCGCGGCGGCAAGATCGCGATGGCGATCCTTGGCGCCATGGAAGTGGCCGAAAACGGTGACCTCGCCAACTGGATGATCCCGGGCAAGCTGGTCAAGGGCATGGGCGGCGCGATGGACCTTGTTGCGGGCGTGGGCCGCGTGGTGGTGGTCATGGACCACACCAACAAGCATGGCGACAGCAAAGTGCTTAAGGAATGCACCCTGCCCCTGACCGGCAAGGGCGTTGTCGACAGGATCATCACCAATCTCGGTGTTCTCGATGTTGTCGAGGGCGGGCTTGAGATTGTCGAAATGGCCGATGGCGTGACCGAAGACGAACTGCGCGCCGCCACGCAAGCCACCCTTGTCTGATGTCGACATCCGGCGGGAAGAAGGTGACACCAAGGGGCGTTACGTTCTGACCCGGAACGGGGTCGAGGCGGAACTGACCTATTCCATCCTGTCGCCCCAGACCCGCATCGCGGACCACACCGGCGTGCCCGACACATTGCGCGGCACCGGTGCGGGCCAGGCGCTGGTCAAACGTCTTGTGGACGACGCGCGTGCCGAAGGATGGAAAATCGTGCCGCTTTGCCCCTTTGTGAATGCGCAGCGGGCCATGCATCCCGATTGGGCAGATGCGTTCAACGTCTGACGCACCCCCTCAGTTCAACGCTGCAAACACGCATCCATCGGTGACCAGTTCCGGCGGCGTCAGGCACAGCCCGCTTGCGACTTGAAAGGTGGCCAGCACCTTGGGCACATAATCACGCGTTTCGGAAAAGGGCGGTACGCCTTGATGGGTGCGCACTGCCCCCTCGCCCGCGTTATAGCCTGCAAGGACCAGTACGGGATCGCGGTCAAACCGCTGCATCAGCCAATCCAGGTATTTCACCCCGCCCGCAATGTTGTCGGCGGCCGCGAAATTGTCTTTGACCCCGAAACGCGCCGCTGTGTCCGGCATCAATTGCATCAGGCCCTGCGCACCTGCGCTGCTCTGGGCGTCCACCTTGCCCGCGGATTCCACCATCATCACGGCCAGAACCAGGGCGGGTGACACGTCTGTTCCGATGGTGGCTTTCAGGATTTCTACTCCCTGCGCCTGCGCCAGCGCCTGCATTTGCTGAAGACGCGGAACCGGCACCGGCTGTTCCGCACGCGCCAGCGCCCGCAGCGCCAGGTCCAGCCGCCCCGGCCCTGCCTGTTCAATGTCGGGCGACACATCCTGCCAGAACCAGTCGAACCGCGCGGCAGCCGCCGGCGCATCTGCATTCGGCGTGGCGGATGGTGCAGGCGCGGCAGGGACGTCCGGTTCGATCTGTATCGTGATAAACCGTTTGGCACCGGGTTTCGGCGGTTTGACCCGCTTGGCGGAGAACTCCTTGAATGGCGGCGGGTCCTCTGCCGCGGCCAAACCACAGGACAAGCACAGCGCTGTCAGCACAGCAACAGACAAACGAACCATGAAACTGCTCTCGGTTGCGCCCGCTCTCCGGCAGGCATTGCCTAATATTCGCAAAAACTGGCGTTTCAGGCCAGCCCAGGACGGCGAAAAATGGCGATGCTGCCACATTTGCACCGGTGTTTAACGAAAATTACACGAATTCACATGGTCGCCCGACATGTAATTCAATGAAAACAGCAGCTTAAGAATTTTCCGCAAAAAAATCTGACCCAGACGTGAAATCCTCAATATGCCGCCAAATTCGTGCCCCAATCCCCCGACTATATAGCGTCATACCAAGTCGGACACGGGCCAATGAGAGAGAGCGGCCCACCAAGGACGGCGAGGTTGAAACGCAAATCTACTGATCCTTTGGAGGGACACTATCATGATCAAATTCATCAAAAACTTCCGCAACGACGAAGACGGCGCCGTGACAGTTGACTGGGTTGTTCTGACCGCTGCTGTGGTTGGCCTGGCAATTGCTGCTTACACATCGATCGAATCCGGTGCGACCGGCCTGACCGACGCAACTGACACGTTCCTGACCGGCCAGACTGTTGGCGAAATCGGCGAGCCTGCCGGCGAATAATATCGGACATATCGTCTGACACCAGGGGCCGTGACCGCAACAGGACGCGGCCCCTTTTTCGACCAACAAACATTCAAGTATGTGTAATGAGGCAGTCGATGATCCATTTCCTGAGAAACTTCAAGCGCAGCGAAGATGGGGCTGTGACCGTCGATTGGGTTGTGCTGTGTGCTGCCATCGTCGGCCTGGCCATCGCAGTCATTACAGCCATGCAGACCGGTGCGCTGACGCTGACCGGCAATGTCGGCGACTTTTTTGACACGACATTCTTCCAGGGCGAATAAAGTCCACACCTTGCAGATCGACATCCAATGACCCGACCGCCTCGTGCGCGCCGGGTCTTTGTCATTCGAGGGCCCGCCCGGCATCACTGCCTTCGACCTTCCCCACCCGCTCCCCGAAATCGCCACATTCTGATGTCAGTTGACTCGCAAGAGGTTCCGTCCCTTCCGGACAGGGGCCCAAGCAATGAGGTGCTGAAATGCGAATGGTATTTGGATTGGTCTTGCTTGCCGGGGTCGCCCTGGCTGGTGGGGCCGTATACATGGCCAAGAATTACATCGGGCAATATCAGACGGCTTTGGCCGCTGAACGTGCCCAACGTGACAAGATCGTGCCGACCGTCCCGGTCTATGTTGCCGACCGGCAGTTGAAATACGGGGAAACCCTGACGGAAAAGGACGTGCGCCGGATCGATTGGCCGCAAAACGCGCTGCCCGAAGGTGCCTTTACGGCTGAAAAACCGCTGTTCCCCGAGGGCCAGAACGAACCGCGTGTCGTGCTGCGCACCATGGAAAAATTTGAAGCCATCCTCGCGGTGAAAGTGACCGAACCCGGCGAAGAGGCTGGCCTGACATCCCGGCTGGAACGCGGAATGCGCGCCTTTGCCATTCGCGTCGACGTCGCCTCCGGCGTTTCCGGCTTCTTGCGCCCCGGCGACCGCGTGGACGTCTATTGGACAGGTCGCGTGAACCAGGACCTGGGCGGTACGCGCGGCGAAGTTACCAAGCTGATCCAGCCCGCCATTCAATTGATCGCCATCGACCAGAATGCGGCCGGTGACCTGGATGGCGCGATCATCGCGCAGACCGTGACCGTTTCCGTGGCCCCGGATCAGGTGGCCAAACTGGCCCAGGCGCAATCGACCGGGCGTCTGTCCCTGTCCCTTGTGGGCGCCGAGGACGACACGGTTGCAGGCGCAATCGAAGTGGACCAACGTGCGCTGCTGGGCATCGAAACCAAGGAGGTCAAGGTCGAGGTCGAAGAGGAAAAGACCTGTTCC
The DNA here is from genome assembly GCF_947503465.1 of uncultured Tateyamaria sp. NCBI lineage: Bacteria > Pseudomonadati > Pseudomonadota > Alphaproteobacteria > Rhodobacterales > Roseobacteraceae > Tateyamaria > uncultured Tateyamaria sp. The sequence goes on from NZ_CANNDN010000001.1 coordinate 1,192,861, forward strand.
ATCCGTACGCGCCGCGGCGCCGAGGTGGTTCAAATTCCGATCCCCTGCACCAACTGATCGCCTCGATTTCAAGCACTTACCCCGGCGTCACCCCAAGTGGCGCCGGTTTTCGTTTGTGCCTCTGTTGCCAGTTGTCCACATAAACGAACTGCCTGAACCCATTGATTCTTGCAAAAAAATCTAAACTGCCGCATGGTGACCCAAATCGCGGGCACCAAGACCCGACACCGAGGCGTGATCAAAAAGGCAGGTCACATGAAAATTGACGGACTTATCAAAGCGGCCCTTCTCGGGTTGTGTTTCGCTGCAGGCCCAATTGCGGAAACCGTTCATGCGGAAAATCTGCGTGTGGTTCGCAAGTCAACTGAATCAACGCTGAATGTTCCGATGAACAGGGCGGTCGTGGTCGAAAGCGACACGGCCTTTGCCGAGCTCAGCATCGCGAACCCCGCGATTGCCGATATCTCGTCGCTCAGCGACCGGACGATCTATGTTCTGGGCAAGTCGCCCGGTCTGACAACCCTAACCCTGCTGGACGCGAACGGACGGCTCATCACGAACGTGAATGTTCGCGTGTCGGCGGATATCTCGGAATTCAAGGAACGGCTACGCCAGATCCTGCCCGGGGAAAAAATCGAAGTGCGTACAGCCAATGACGGGATCGTCCTGTCGGGCGTCGTATCATCGTCTGCGCGACTGCAACGGGCGTTGGACCTTGCAGAACGCTATGCCGAAGGGCGCGTGAGCAACCTGATGAGCGTGGGTGGCATCCAACAGGTGATGTTGAAAGTGCGCTTTGCGGAAATGAACCGCTCTGTATCAAAATCTCTCAGTTCGTCGCTGTCCCTGGGCGGGTCCGTCCTGTCCGGTGACCTCGGCATCAGTGGCGGTAACGGCACAACCGTTTCCGCGGGTGGTGTTGCGAACTCGCTGTCCGGTTCATTGCCAGCTTCAAACACCAATGCGGGCGCGATTCTGTTTGGCTTCAACGCGGGCAACGCGCAAATCGGCCTTCTGCTGGAAGCCCTTGAATCCAAAGGGGTTGTGCGGACGTTGGCAGAACCGAACCTGGTGGCCCTGTCCGGGCAAGAGGCGCGGTTCCTTGCCGGTGGCGAATTCCCCGTCCCAATCGCCCAGGAACAGGGCGTGATCACGGTTGAATTCAAACCGTTCGGTGTACAGCTCAACTTTATCCCCCGCGTGGTGGACAAGGACCTGATCAATCTCGAACTCGAGGCATCCGTGTCGGCCCTCGACCCCACCGCGTCGATTACGGCAGACGGGTTCAGCATCTCGGGCTTCAGCCGCCGCGAAACCTCGACCACAGTTGAACTGCGGGATGGCGAAAGCTTTGCAATCGCGGGCCTGCTCGAAGACAACTTCCTCGACAGCAACAGCCAACTGCCCTGGCTGGGCGATGTGCCGGTGCTGGGTGCCCTCTTCCGCTCCGCCTCATACCAGCGCGAACAGACAGAACTGGTGATCATCATCACCGCGCATCTGGTTTCGCCGGTCAAGGGTGACGCTTTGGCCCTGCCCACGGACCGCATCAAACCCCCGAGCGAACGGGACCTGTTCCTCTTTGGCCGCACAGCCGCAGGCACACGTCCCCCGAAGGAAGGTGCCGCAGGCGAGGTTGCCAAACAGGACTTCTCCGGCTCATATGGCTACGTGTTGGATTAAGGACAGGGTCATGAAACCGATCTTCACCGTCGCATTGGCAAGCAGCATCGCCCTTGGCGCCTGTGGACCGTCCAACGACCCGGTGTATACCCAATTCTACCGCGAAGCGGGCGCATTGGTGGATACGGGCCAGTTTGGCAACGCAACCGCGAACAACACGCTTTTGCTGACCGGTGAACGTCAATACACCTTCGATCTGGCCCAACGCTTCGCGTCCGAGGTTGGTACGACGGTGAACTTCGCCTTCAACTCGTCGCAACTGGATGCAGGTGCGCGTGACGCGCTGCGTGAACAGGCAGTGTGGATCCGTCAATTCCCAGAAATCCGGTTCCGTGTCTATGGCCATACGGATGCGGTCGGATCGGCGGCATATAACAAGCGGCTGGGTCTGGCCCGCGCCAATGCGGTTGTGCAGTACCTGACGACCCAAGGCATCAGCCGGTCGCGGCTCGAAGCGGTCGCCTCATTTGGCGAAACGCAGCCCTTGATCGTCACCCAGGGCCGTGAACGCCGCAATCGGCGCACCGTGACCGAGGTCAGCGGCTTTGTGAAATCGCACCCCACCGTCCTCGACGGCAAGTATGCGCAGATCATTTACCGCGACTACGTAACCTCGGCCGAGGCCAAGTCGACGCTGAGCGGCACAAGCGGCAGCGACTTCGTTACATCCGAGTAAATCTACCCCTTTCAATGCCAAGGGCCCGCAGACAATCCTGTCTCCGGGCCCTTTATCGTTCTGAGATACCCAACAATTGGAGTTTTTTGGCCCAAATCTCGCCTGAATTCGCTGCGACAACTCCCCCTGAGGACACGTATGCCCGGTGAAACGTACCGGGCGAGGGTCAGCGCATCCGCCCACAACGGGGCATTTGGCTGCAAGACCCTTTGAACAAAGGACGAGTGGGCAATGAGCAGCGTAATGCCACAACCGGAAACAGCGCCGATCACGGCTTGTACGATCAGCCGCGATGTACAGAACTTCGACCTTCTGATCGAAGACATGGAACATGCCCTGGGCGAGGCGTGGGGCGATCTCGGCTTTGCCGAAGCCCTGGCGTTTTTCAATCAACCCGAAGCCGAAGCAATGGAATTCGTGGCGCTTGCCCTTGATGAAGAAGACGAAGACAACCTGGTCCTTCTGGGCGAGATCATCAAGCAGGCGAAGTCACGCGGCATCAAGGTGATCCTGATCGCCGAAGACGTCACACCCGCCGCCCTGCACCAGCTCTTGCGCCAGGGCGCCGACGAATTTGTGCCCTACCCGCTTCCCGAAGGCGAATTGCAACAAGCCATTGAACGGATTCAGGCTGCAGACCGTCCACAGCCCGCCGACAGCGAACGCACATCGACACTGAAATCCGGGACCGACAAACAGGGCGCTGTCTTCGTTTGTCACGGCGTGGCCGGCGGCACGGGTGCGACCACGCTGGCCGTCAACCTGGCCTGGGAACTGGCACTGCTGTGCAGCGGCGAAACCCCCTCGGTCTGCTTGTTGGACCTTGATTTCCAGTTCGGGTCGGCCTCGACCTATCTGGACCTGCCCCGACGCGAAGCGGTGTTTGAAATGCTGTCGGACACCGAAAGCATGGATGACGAGATTTTCGGCCAATCCCTTCTGACCTTCGAAGAAAAACTTGAGGTGCTGACAGCCCCCGCGGACATGATCCCGCTGGATCTGGTCACCGCCGAAGATATCGGCCGGGTGGTCGAAATGGCCCGTGCGCATTTCGACTACGTGGTCGTCGACATGCCCTCGACCCTGGTGCAATGGACCGAAACCGTCCTGAACGCGTCGCATCTCTATTTCACAACGCTTGAGATGGACATGCGGTCAGCCCAGAACACACTGCGCTTCAAACGCGCCCTTCAGTCCGAAGAGCTGCCGATTGAAAAGCTGCGCTATGTTCTGAACCGCGCGCCGAAATTCACCGATCTTGGTGGCAAGGCACGGGTCAAACGGTTGTCGGAAAGCCTTGATATCGCCGTCGAAGTCCAGCTTCCCGACGGTGGCAAACCCATCACGCAGGGCGCGGATCACGGTCTGCCGCTTGCCACCTCCGCCACAAAGAACCCGCTGCGCCGCGAAATTGCGAAGCTTGCAGCGTCCATCCATGAACTCAGCGAGGACCACGCCAAAGCGGCGTGATCCGACAACCCGGGGGTCCCTCGATGTTTTCCAAGTACAAGAAAGCCGCACCAAAAGCTGCCGCACCCGAGGAAAAGGTCGCGGAACTGCCCAAGCCGGAAGCCACGAAAAAAATCGTGCGCAAGGCGAACCCGTCGGCTCCGGCGGCCACGGTCACCCCGATGGACAAGGAACGCAAGCGCAAGGAACGCATGGGCGAGATCAAGCTCGAGCTCCATCGCGCGCTGCTTGACAACCTGAACCTCTCCGCCCTTGAACACGCGTCTGAACAGGACCTGCGTCAAGAAATCAGTTCGATCTCGTCCGAAGTGCTGACGGAAAAGAACATCATCCTGAACCGCGAGGACCGTCAGACCCTGAACCAGGAACTTTTTGACGAAGTCACCGGGCTGGGTCCACTTGAGACACTTCTGAAAGATGAAACCGTCAACGACATCCTCGTGAACGGGCCCCGACAGATCTTCGTGGAACGCTCGGGCAAGCTGGAACTGACCGACGTCGTATTCAAGGACGAACGCCACCTTTTGCGGATCATCGACAAGATCGTGAGCGCCGTGGGCCGGCGCGTCGATGAATCCAACCCTTATGTGGATGCCCGCTTGAAGGACGGCTCGCGCTTTAACGCCATGGTGCCGCCCATCGCGGTGGATGGCAGCCTTGTCTCCATCCGTAAGTTCAAAAAGGACAAGCTGGGCATCGACGACCTGGTGAATTTCGGCGCCTTTACCGAAGAAATGGCCGCCTATCTGCAGGCTGCTGTCGCCACGCGTCTGAACGTCATCGTGTCGGGCGGTACTGGGTCCGGGAAAACGACCACGCTCAATGCGCTGTCGTCGTTCATCGACAACGCGGAACGGATCCTCACGATCGAGGATACGGCCGAACTTCAATTGCAACAGACCCATGTGGGCCGGATGGAAAGCCGTCCGCCCAACGTGGAAGGCAAAGGCGAAGTATCTCCGCGTGACTGCCTGAAAAACGCGCTTCGTATGCGCCCCGACCGCATCATCGTGGGCGAGACGCGGGGCGAAGAGGTCATCGACATGCTGCAGGCCATGAACACCGGCCACGACGGGTCGATGACGACAATCCACGCCAACTCTGCCCGTGACGGGGTGTCGCGCCTGGAAAACATGATCGCCATGGCCGGGATCGAAATGCCGCTGAAGGCTGTGCGATCCCAGATTTCCTCGGCTGTGAACCTGATCGTACAGGCCTCGCGTTTGCAGGATGGCTCGCGCCGCATGACCTCGATCACGGAAATCACCGGGATGGAGGGCGACGTGATCTCGATGCAGGAAGTGTTCCGCTTCCAGCGCGTCGGCCTGACGCCCGACAACAAGATCATCGGTCACTTCACGGCCACTGGCGTCCGGTCACACTATTCCGAACGCTTCCGCATGTGGGGTTACGACCTTCCCGCGTCGATCTATGAACCCGTCGCGGCCCAGTAAGAGGATCAGAAAATGAGCGCAGAACCAATTATTTACGGCCTCATCTTCGTAGGCGTGCTGGTGCTGGTCGAGGGCCTGTACCTTGTCGCCTTCGGCAAGTCCATCAGCCTCAACAGCCGCGTCAATCGCCGCCTCGAAATGCTGAACAAGGCCGGTGGCCGACGCGAGGAGGTGCTGGAACAGCTCCGCAAGGAGATGCAGCAGCACATGGGCGCGCGGTCCATCCCGCTCTATTCCCTTCTGGCCGACAAGGCACAGAAGGCTGCCATCGCCTTCACACCGCAACAGCTTATCATGATCATGGCAGGCCTCAGCGTCGTGGCGTTCATCGGGCTGAGCGTCGGCACCGAAACCGATCCGCCCGTGCGCATCCTGTTGTCGGTGGGCATCGGCATCGGCGCTGTGTATTTCTGGGTCGCAGCCAAGGCCGGCAAACGGCTGGGTATGATCGAAGAACAACTGCCTGACGCCGTCGAACTCATGGTGCGCAGCCTGCGTGTGGGTCACCCCTTCAGTTCGGCCATCCAGATCGTGTCGAAAGAGGTGCAGGACCCCCTGGCTTCGGAATTCGGACTTATCGCCGACGAAAGCGCCTTTGGCCGTGATGTGGGCGAAAGCCTCAAGGACATGGCCGAACGGCTCGACATGCAGGATTTGCGCTTTTTGTCGGTGGCTGTGACGATCCAGCAGCAATCGGGCGGTAACCTGGCCGAGATCCTTGCGGGCCTGGCCAAGGTGATCCGCGCCCGCTTCCGCCTGTTCCGCCGGGTCAAGGCGATCACGGCCGAGGCCAAGTGGTCAGGCAAGTTCCTTTCGGCCTTCCCCATCGTGGCGCTGATCGTGATCAACGTGACCGACCCGCACTACTATGACGAAGTGCGCGACCACCCCTACTTTATCCCGGCCTGTTTTGCCGTGGGCATCTTCCTCGCCGCGAACCTCATGGTGATGCGCGTGCTGACCAACATCAAAGTGTAAGGACCCCCCCATGGACGCCCTGCTGCAACCCATAACGGACATCCTTGGCCCCCTTGGCCCCATCGTGCTGGCCGGTGTGCTTGGCCTGATGATGATCGTGATCGTCTTCATCATGATGCTGCGCCAGCCCGAAGATCCGCTGAGCAAGCTGAAAAAGGCGCAAAACGGTGTCGTGGCCTCCGGCCCACAAAAGGAACGCCTGCGCCAGGGGGCGCGCAACGAACAGCTTGAACGCTTCTCCAAGTTTCTTGAGCCCGAGGACGTGGCCGAACTGTCCAAGCGCCAGTTGACGCTGCGCCAGGCCGGCTACCAATCCAAGGATGCGGTGCGCATGTTCCACGCCGCACAGTTCCTGCTTGGCGTGCTGGGGCTGATCCTGGGCGTGATCTATACCAACTTCATCGTCGGCACCGACAACATGACGACGCAAAAGATCATCATGTTCACCATCGGCCCGGGTGGTGCGGGATATTACCTGCCGCAATACTGGGTGACCAAACGGGTCGCCAAGCGGCAAGAGGAGATCACCCAGGGCTTCCCGGACGCGCTGGACATGCTGCTGGTCTGTGTCGAAGCGGGGCAGTCGCTGGATCAGGCGATCACCCGCGTGGCACATGAATTGCAGGCCTCCTACCCGGCGCTGGCCGACGAATTCATGGTCGTCAGCTACGAGATGAAGGCCGGTAAGGACAAGATCACCGTGCTGAACGACATGGGCGAACGCTGTGGTGTCCTGGACGTGGCGAGCTTTGTGACCGTGCTGGTGCAATCGGCCAGCTTCGGGACATCGATCGCCGAAGCGCTGCGGGTCTATGCGGGCGAGATGCGCGACAAGCGTGTCATGCGCGCCGAAGAGGCCGCCAACAAGCTGCCCACCAAGATGACTCTGGCGACGATGATGCTGACCGTGCCGCCCTTGCTGATCATCCTTGTGGGTCCTTCGGCACACGGTATCACGCAACTTGGCAACATGAACGCATTGGGGAACTAGGCCGAAACGCCAACACATGTTAAGGAACACGCACCGCGCGCCCGGAACCGGGCGCGCGGTGCAGTCAATGAAGACCGTCGCAAAGACCGATATGATCACAGGCACCCGGGCATTTCTGGCCCTTTCCCTCGTCCTTGCGCTGACCGCCTGCGGTCCGCCCACAATCGATGCCTCGCAAACGGGCCCGTTTGCCCCGGGTGTGGATGTCCGTGCCGAAGGGGTCGACGGGGTCGAGGTGGCGCACCGCCTGATTGCGGCAGGTGAATTTGAACTCGCCATCAAATCCTTCAACCGTGCCGCGCTGGAACGCGGCGGCTTTGATGCCGAAATCCTGTCCGGGCTGGGAACCGCAAATCTCGGGCTTGGTCGGCTGAACCAGGCCGAAACGCTTTTGCGCCGCGCCACCACCGAATACGATCCGGCGCCGTCGGACCTCAATAACCTTGGCGTTGTCCTGATGGAACGGGGCGAAACGGCCGAAGCGGTCCAGATTTTCCGCAAGGCCTTTGCATTGGATGACGGAGAAAGCACACTTATTCGGGATAATTTGCGCTTGGCACTCGCAAAATCCGAAAATTCTGCTAGCGTGGAACCCAATGAGAGCCAGTATAAACTGGTCCGTCGAGGCAGCAGTGACTTTCTGATCCGCACTGCATCTTGATATTCCGCCCGTTCGGGTGGGTCTGAGGCTGCGCTTTTCGGGGCGCAAAAGGGATGCGACCGGGCGGACAAGCACGGCGCGAACGAGCAGGATAAAGGACGCAAACATGCGCCACCCCGTGATTTTGGCCGTCTCTCTGGCAGGCGCAATGGCCCTCGCCGCGTGTGAACAGAAAAACGCCGATGAAACCGTCGAACGCGCCTTTCAGGACGTGAACGTCGTCGACGAAAACAACCTCAGCGACGTGATGCTGACGGTCGCGGACCCGAACGAAGCCGTGACCTATTTCCAGCGAACGGCCAAGGAAAACCCCAAGCGCATCGATGCGCAACGCGGCCTTGCGACCAGCCTTGTACGCGCCAAACGCTATACCGAGGCGACGTCGGCCTACGCCAAACTGGTCGAGATGCAGGGCGTCACCAATGACGACCGTGTCGACTATGCCGACGCACTGCTGCGTGCAGGCGACTGGGCCCGCGCCGAGCAAGAGCTGGACAAGGTCCCACCCACGATCGAGACGTTCAAACGCTACCGGCTCGAAGCACTGATTGCCGACAGCAACAAGGAATGGAAGAAAGCGGACAGTTTCTATGAAACAGCCGTGGGCCTCACGACGCGCCCCTCGGGGGTGTTGAACAACTGGGGATACTCGAAACTGACACGCGGCGACTTTTCCGATGCCGAACGTCTGTTCACCGATGCAATCCGCCAGGATCCCAGCCTGTTCACGGCCAAGAACAACCTGATCCTCGCCCGCAGTGCGCAACGCAACTACGCCCTGCCCGTCATTCCCATGGACCAGACGGAACGCGCACAGCTGTTGCACACGCTGGGCCTTGCCGCCGTGAAACAAGGGGACGTGCAAACAGGCAAGGGCCTGTTGCGTGACGCGATCGAAACGCACCCCCAGCATTTCGAAGCCGCCGTGCGGTCCTTGCGCGCGCTCGAAAACAACGTATCGAACGGCTAGGCCATGATGGCGCTTTCGGCCTCGGTTGCGCTGTGGTTCCTGCCACTGCTCGTTCCACTTTGCCTTTACGTTGCGTACACGGATCTGTCGCGCATGAAGATCACCAATCCCACGGTGGTTGCCATGGCGTTGATCTTTGCCGTGATGGGGCCGTTTCTGTATCCGCTGGACGCCTATCTGTGGCAGCTGGCGCATCTGGGCATTGTGCTGGTGGCCGGCATCATCCTGAACGCCGCCGGTGCCATGGGCGCGGGCGACGCCAAGTTCCTGGCCGCCGCGGCACCTTACGTGGCCCTGGGCGATATTCACATGCTGATGGCGCTTTTTGCGGCGGTGCTGCTGGCCGCCTATACCGTGCACACCATTGCCAAGCATACACGCCTGCGCAATCTGGCCCCCGGTTGGGCCAGTTGGACGCAAGAAGGGCGCAGGTTTCCCATGGGCTTTGCCCTTGGTCCGACACTCGCGGTCTATCTCGGGCTTGCCACCGTGTACGGCTCTTGACCCGCGAGGGCCATATTTTGGCCGAAGTGCTGCGCTAGGACAGTCCCAAACACAAGCAGATACCACAGGCCAAACCCATGAACATGCAAGTCTCTGACGTGATTGCACCCCCTGCCCCCAAACGGTTGCAGGACATGAAGCTGCCTGTAGTGATGATGCGGGACATCCTGCTGAAAACCATGTTTCGCAAGAACCTGGACATGGTGTCGGACCTGAGCGAAGCGATGTGCCTGCCCATCCCTGTCGTGCAGGAACTGATCGACATGTCGCGCGACCAGCGCCTGATGGAAGCAACCGGCACGCTCAACGCCAACAACGGCAATGAAATGGGCTACCAGTTGACCGATGGCGGCAAGGCGCGCGCGCTCGACGCCCTGTCCCAGTCCGAATACTTTGGCGCCATGCCCGTCCCGCTCGATGTCTACCGCGCGCAGGTCAAACGCCAGTCCATCCGCAACATCATGGTCACACGCCAGCAACTCGTGGGCGCCATGGGCCACCTCGTCCTGCCCGACGACTTGCTGGACCAGCTTGGCCCCGCCGTCTCCGCCGGTCGCTCGATCCTGATGTACGGCCCCCCCGGCAACGGTAAATCCTCGATCTCGAACGGCATCCGCGACGCGCTTGGTGACAATGTCTTTGTGCCGCGCGCCATCGAATACGCGGGCCAGGTGATCACGGTCTATGACCCCATCGTGCACTCCCTCGCTCAGGAAGAGGCCCAGGACCCAACGTCGCTTCGCCGCGTGACGCCCTATGACAAACGCTATGTCAAATGCGAACGGCCCACCGTGATCACGGGGGGCGAGTTGTCGCTCAACATGCTGGATCTGGTCTACAACCCCACCGCGCGGACCTACCAGGCCCCGCTGCAACTGAAATCCACTGGCGGCATCTTCATCGTGGATGACCTGGGTCGTCAGGCCGAACCGCCGCAGGCTCTGGTCAACCGCTGGATCGTGCCGCTTGAGGAAAGCAAGGATATTCTTGCCCTGCAATCAGGTGAGAAATTCGAAGTGCCCTTCGACACGCTCGTGGTCTTCTCGACCAACTTCCACCCGAACGAGATCTTCGACCAGGCCGCCCTGCGCCGGATCTTCTTCAAGATCAAGATCGACGGGCCCAATCAGGCCAACTTCCTGAAGATCTTTGCCATGGTGGCCAAGAAAAAGGGGATGGCCCTGAACGAAGAGGCGCTGGTGCACCTGCTCAAGGTCAAATACCCGACCATCGACAACATCTACGCCAACTACCAGCCGAACTTCCTGATCGACCAGATGGTGGCGATCTGCAATTTCGAAGGCATTCCCCTGCAAATGCGCCCTGATCTGATTGATCGGGCCTGGGCCAACATGTTCGTCAAGGACGAACATATCGTCAAATGATCGGGCTCGCGGGCTGCGGACGCATGGGCGCGCCGATGCTGGCGGCCCTGCGCGATGGCGGCACACGGGCCATGGGTTTTGACGTTGTGGACAAGGGGCTGGCCCATGTCAGCACCAACATCATGGCTTTTGCGCCCACGGTGGAAACCCTGTTCTCGGTTGTCCGGGACGAGGACGAGACAAACGCGCTGCTCTTCGACACCCAGAACCTGATGGGCACCGCGCCGAACCTGCGGCGCATCTTTGTCTGTTCGACCCTGTCGCCCCGCTATGTCCGGGGCCTGCGCGACCGGATGCCCGACCACGTCACCCTGATCGATGCACCCATGTCCGGGGCGGTCGTCGCCGCCGAAAACCGCACGCTCAGCTTCATGCTGGGCGGGACAACAGACGACATCGCCGACGCGACGCCACTCCTGTCGCTCATGGGCCGGCATTTCCACCACATGGGCGGCTTCGGGGCTGGCATGCAGGCCAAGGTGCTCAACAACCTGCTGGCCGCCTCGCACACGGCCATGACACGGCTGGTGCTGGACTGGGCGGACGAGGCCGGGCTCGATACCGCGGCACTCCTGACCCTGATCGAAACATCTTCGGGACAGAACTGGCTTGCCTCCGGTTTCGACACGATCGAATTTGCCAAGCACGGCTACGCCCCCGACAATTCCATCGGCATCCTGGTCAAGGACGTGGCCGCAGCGCTTGATGCGGCGCCCGAGGGCGCGGACACGGCACTGCCAGAGCAGGTACAGGCGACCGTTCGGGCACTCAAACCCCGAAAACCATAGACCGCAGACCGGGCTTCGGCCCGGCACCCGCCCATCCCGCACGCAACGCATGGGTCCCTTTACCTCTGGCCCGGATATGCCGCGCGGTGCACAGGTTGTGCACAGGGTGTGCACGCCCTGTGTATCGCAGTCTTGCCCTTAACCTCATTGAATAAATGGTAAACTCCTCACCAAATCACAAACCGGTCCGCGCCCCTATCTCATCGGCAAAACGCCCTATCAAAACTCTGTCCTTCTCTTGGCTGCAAATATCCCGGGGGTGTGGGGGCTGGCCCCCACGCCCGCACTTTCCACCCGCGCACCAGCCGCTACATTGCGCCCCATGACCACCCTCCCCCCCATCTTCTCCGACTGGTTCGCGTCCAAAGGCTGGTCCATCCATCCCCACCAGCAGCAGATGCTGGACCGCGCAAACGACCCTGCCCTCCTGCTCATCGCGCCCACCGGCGGCGGCAAGACCCTGGCCGGGTTCCTGCCCACGCTGGCCGACCTCGCCCAGAACGACCACGCAGGCATGCACACCCTCTACATCTCGCCACTCAAGGCGTTGGCCGCTGATATCAAACGCAATTTACGCACCCCGGTCGAAGAGATGGGCCTCGATATCCGCATCGAGGATCGCACCGGCGACACCTCGCAAACCCAAAAGAAACGCCAGCGCGCCGACCCGCCGCACATCCTTCTGACAACACCCGAAAGCCTGGCCCTCCTCACCAGCTACGAAGACGCCCCGCGCATGTTCGCCGGTCTTAGACGGGTGATCGTGGATGAAATCCACGCGCTGGCCGAAAGCAAACGCGGCGACCAGATGTTCCTCGCCCTGTCGCGCCTCCAGGCCCTCCGCCCCGACCTCAAGCGCGTGGGCCTTTCGGCCACGGTCGAAGACCCCGCCGCCATTGCCCACCTCCTCGCCAAGCACCCCGACCCCTGCGACATACTCCATGCTGACCCCGGCCCACCCCCCGACATCAGGATGCTGGTCACGGACGAGGCCCCCCCATGGTCCGGCTCGGGTGGCAAATACGCGATTCCGGCGGTTCTGGAAGAGGTCAAGAAACACAAGACCACCCTCATCTTCCACAACACCCGCGCCCAGGCCGAGCTGTACTTTCACAACATCTGGCTCGCCAATGAAGACCAGTTGCCGATCGGCATTCACCATGGTTCGCTCGACCGCCAGCAGCGCGAAAAGGTCGAACAGGCCATGGTGAACGGGCAACTCAAGGCCATCGTTTGCACCGGCACGCTGGATCTGGGCATCGACTGGGGCGACGTGGACCTGATCATCCAGGTCGGCGCACCCAAGAACGTCAAACGGCTCGTCCAGCGCATCGGCCGCGCGAACCACCGCTACAACGCGCCATCAAAGGCACTGCTGGTCCCCGCCAACCGCTTCGAGGTGGTCGAATGCGTCGCAGCCCTCGAGGCGGTCAAGGAAGGCGCGCTTGACGGCGACCCCCGCGGCCCCGGCCCGCGCGACGTTCTGTGCCAGCACATCCTGATCCGTGCGTGCGCCGGCCCCTTCGATGCAGATCACCTCTATGAGGAAGTCAAAAGCACCGGCGCCTACAGCGCGCTGACCAGGGAAGACTTCGACGCCTGCCTCGATTTCTGCGCCACCGGCGGTTACGCCCTGCGCGCCTACGACCAATGGAAACGCCTGCAACCGCGCCCCGACGGGCAATGGCAATTGCGCGACCCGCGGTCAGCGCAACGCATCCGCATGAATATCGGCACAATCCAGGACACCGACACACTCAAGGTGCGCTGGAAGGGCCGTGGCGGCAAACCCCTGGGCGAAATCGAGGAAGGCTTTGCCGCGACCCTCACCCAGGGCGATACGTTCCTGATCGGCGGCCAGGTCGTGCGCTACGATTCACTGCGCGAAATGACGGTCCAGGTGACCCGCGACGCCGCCAAGAAGCCCAAGATCGCCACCTTCCTCGGCACCAAATTCGCCACGTCGACACAACTGTCGCACCGCATCATCGAGATGTTTCAGCAGGACACATGGCCCGACCTGCCCGCCCACACCTCCGAATGGCTCAGCCTGCAACGCGCGGTCAGCCGCCTGCCGGAACCCGGCCGCCTGCTGATCGAAAGCTTCCCGCACGACAACCGCATCCACACCGCCGTCTACGGGTTCGCAGGCCGTAACGCCATGCAGACACTCGGACTTCTGCTGACCAAGCGGATGGAGGAAACGGGCCTCAACCCCCTGGGCTTTCTCGCCACCGACTACGCCACACTGATCTGGGGTCTCGACAAGATCACCGACCCGGCGCCGCTTTTCGACATCGAGGCGCTGCGCGACGGGCTCGACCGCTGGCTCGCGGGCAACGCGGTCATGAAACGCACATTCCGCGCCTCCGCGACCATCGCGGGGCTGATTGAACGCAACCTGCCCTCCAACCGCAAGACGGGCCGCCAGGCCACGTTCTCCTCCGATATCCTCTACGACACGCTCGCCAAATACGATCCCGACCACCTGATGCTGCACATCACGGCCGAAGAAGCGATGCGTGGCCTCGTCGACTTTGGCCGGATCGAGGAAATGTGCGCCCGCATCGGCACCCGCATCGACCTGATCGAACACGACCGCATCACGCCGCTTGCCGCCCCGCTGATGCTCGAAGTGGGCCGCGTGCCGATCAAGGGCCTCGCCGAGGAAAAGCTGCTCGCCGAAGAGGCCGAACGGCTCATGACCACGGCGGGCCTGCCGCCAGAGCCAAAAAGGAAAGACTGGCGCGTCCCCTTCTGATCCCCAACTTCTTCTGGCCAAAAATATCCCGGGGGAGGCCGCAGGCCGGGGGCAGAGCCCCAATCGTAAGGCGCATCTTGATGCGCCCCCTGCGGCAGCGTATGAACAAAGTATGAACACCTGCGACCTGTCCCTTGCTGGCACCCCGCTCCAGGCCCTCGGGTCCGGCGCGCTCTATTGGCCCGACCAGAACCTGCTCTGCGTCTCCGACCTCCATCTGGGCAAGGCTGAACGCATCGCGCGGCGCAGCGGCTTGCAATTGCCACCCTACGACACACGCGACACGCTCACCCGCCTTGCCGCCGACCTCGATCATACAAACGCCCGCACCGTCATCTGCCTGGGCGACAGCTTCGATGACCTCACCGCCGCCCGCAGCCTGCCCGAGGACGAACGGCTCTGGATCACCCGGCTTCAGGCAGGCCGTCGCTGGGTCTGGATCGAAGGCAATCACGATCCCGGACCCATCGAATTCGGCGGCACGCATCTGGCCGAACTGCCCATCGGGCCCCTGACCTTCCGGCATATCGCCAAACCCGGCGCCAGTGGCGAGGTGTCGGGGCATTACCACCCCAAGGCCACGTTGCACACGCGGGCACGGGTCATCTCGCGCCCGGCCTTTCTCATCGACAGCGACAAGCTGATCCTGCCGGCCTACGGCACCTATACGGGCGGGCTGCGCAGCCACGAACAGACACTTACCCGCATCATGCGCCCGGACGCCAACGCCATCCTCACGGGGCCAAAACCGGTGCAGGTGCCCATGCCGCGGGGGGCCGCATGAGGAACCGGATACAGGCCAGCTTTGACCGGCAAACCATGATGCAGACCTTTGGCGCAACTCTCGACAACGTCGCGCAAGGTCATGTCACCCTGTCCGCTCCCATTCTGGCAGGCAGCCGCCAGCAACAGGGCTTTGCGCATGCCGCCCTGACCTTCGGGCTGGGCGACAGTGCCGCAGGATACGCCGCCCTCACCACGCTCCCCGAGGACCAGGAGGTCGTCACGGCCGAGATCAAGATCAACCTGACCGCGCCCGCCACCGGCGACCGGCTGGTCGCAAGGGGCCGGGTCATAAAACCCGGCCGTCGTCTGATCGTCGTCACGTCAGAGGTTTTTGCGGTGAATGAAGGCCGCGAAACCCTCGTCGCGATCCTTCAGGGCACAATGGTCCCGGTCAAATTGCAAGGCGGACGCTGATCCGCCTCAGGCCGTCAGGCCCTCGGGTTCTGCCAGACCATTGGCCCGGCAACACGCCGTCACGGTGTTGGCCAGCAGGCACGCAATGGTCATCGGCCCCACGCCACCCGGCACCGGGGTGATGGCACCGGCCACCTCGGCACAACTGTCATAATGACAATCGCCCACAAGCCGCGTCTTGCCCGCGCCCTTCTCGGGCGCATCAATGCGGTTGATGCCCACGTCGATCACGGTCGCACCGGGCTTGATCCAGTCACCGGTCACCATCTCTGGACGGCCCACCGCGGCGACAACCACATCCGCTTCGCGCACCTTGGCCTCGATATCCCGGGTCCGCGAATGCGCGATTGTGACGGTGCAACTGTCGCCCAGCAGCAGCTGCGCCATGGGCTTGCCCACGATGTTCGACCGGCCAATGACCACGGCATTCAGCCCCGACAACGACCCGTGATGATCGCGCAGCATCATCAGACACCCCAGCGGCGTGCACGGCACCATGGACTTCTGACCGGTGCCCAGCAGGCCCACATTCGAAATATGGAACCCATCTACATCCTTGGCCGGATCAATGGAATTGATGACTAGGTCCTCGTTCAGGTGCCCGGGCAGCGGCAACTGCACCAGAATGCCATGGATCTCCGGATCTTCGTTCAGCGCCTTCACAACAGCCAGCAGATCCGCCTCGGACGTATCCGCGTCCAGCCGGTGCTCGACACTCTTCATGCCAACCTCGACCGTCATCTTGCCCTTTGACCGGACATAGACCTGGCTGGCAGGGTCCTCACCGACCAGCACGACCGCAAGACCGGGTGTGATCCCGTGGGCCTCTTTCAGACGCGCCACATGATCGGCCACCTGGCCCCGTACTTGGGCCGCAAAGGCCTTGCCATCAATTACAGTCGCGGTCATGTGGCCGAAATCTCCTTGCTTATCGGACGAAATTCACCTGATGCGCCCACGTCTCGCCATCGCTGATCACCAGCGTGTCGAATTCCATCAGCTGCAACAGGTCAAAGAAGGTCGCTACGAATTGCAGCTCTTGCGCACGAAAGAAATCGTTGTTGCGCATGTTGGATGTCATCTGCGCCAGCACGGCGCGGGCACGGTACAGGGTGGAAAAGATGTCGTCATCCAGCGCGATGACAGTCAGATGCTTGGCGTCGGACCCCTTGGCAAAGAACACGAAACGCGGGCTTTCGGGGGCGGCAAGCTGCGCCACGGTCAGGTTGGTGACAAACTCGACCCGCACGCCCTTGCTCGAATCCGGCGCTTGTCGGATCACACGCGTAAATTCTTCGGTCGAAGTCACACCGGGATAATAATACCCCTCATACCGTTCCTGGGCATGGGCGGTGACGGCGGCAAAGATGAAAGTGGCGATCAGGGCAAGCAATCTGGTCATGTATAGTCCTCCTGGTGATGGCTTGCACGCTGACCGCCAAAGCAGCCGCCGGTCAATGGCGTTTCAGCCCCGTCATCTGTTTGTGACGGGGCCTGTGTCAGATTTTGTGGTCAGAACAGGCCTTCGATCTGGCCCTCATCATTCAGCATGATGTTTTCGGCCGACGGCACACGCGGCAGCCCCGGCATGGTCATGATCTCGCCGCAGACCGCAACGATAAAGCCTGCGCCGGCCGACAGCCGCACTTCGCGCACCGGCACCGAATGGCCCGTGGGCGCGCCGCGCAGGTTCGGATCGGTCGAGAATGAGTACTGCGTCTTCGCCATGCAGACCGGCAGATGGCCATACCCCTGCTCTTCCCACAGTTTCAGCTGATCGCGGATCTTCTGATCCATCAACGCCTCGTCCGCACGGTAGATGCGCTTGGCAATGGTCTGGATCTTCTCGGCCAGTGGCATCTCGTCCGGGTAGATGGGCGAGAAGTTGGCAGTGTCCGCATCGGCCAGTTCGGCCACCTTGGTCGCCAGATCGGCGGACCCTTCGGACCCCAGTTCCCAGTGCCGCGACAGGATCGCCTCGGCCCCATGTTCGGCCACATAATCCTTGATGGCCTGCACTTCGGCGTCCGTATCGGTGACAAAGTGGTTGATGGCAACGACAACCGGCACGCCAAAGGATTTCAGGTTCTCGATGTGACGGCCCAGGTTCGGGCAGCCTGCCTTGACGGCGTCCACGTTCTCGGCGCCCAGATCGGCCTTGGCCACGCCGCCGTTCATCTTCATCGCGCGCACAGTCGCCACACAGACAACCACGGACGGGGCCAGCCCGGCCTTGCGACACTTGATGTTCATGAACTTCTCGGCACCAAGGTCGGCGCCAAAACCCGCTTCGGTCACAACGTAATCCGCCAGTTTCAGCGCCGTGGTGGTGGCAATGACCGAGTTGCAGCCATGCGCGATGTTCGCAAACGGACCGCCATGCACAAAGGCCGGGTTGTTTTCCAACGTCTGCACAAGGTTCGGCTGCATCGCGTCCTTCAGCAGGACGGTCATCGCGCCATCGGCCTTGATGTCGCGGGCAAAGACGGGGCTGCGGTCGCGCCGGTAGGCCACGATCATGTCACCCAGACGCTTTTGCAGGTCCTTCAGGTCCTTCGCCAGGCACAGGATCGCCATGACCTCGGACGCCACGGTGATGTCGAACCCTGCCTCACGCGGAAAGCCGTTGGCCACACCGCCCAGGGACGCCGTGATCTGGCGCAGGGCCCGGTCGTTCATGTCCACGACACGCCGCCACACGACGCGGCGGGTGTCGATCTCCAGCTCGTTGCCCCAGTAGATGTGGTTGTCGATCATGGCCGACAGCAGCGAATGTGCGGAAGTGATGGCGTGGAAGTCGCCGGTGAAGTGCAGGTTCATCTCTTCCATCGGCACAACTTGGGCGTAACCGCCACCCGCGGCCCCGCCCTTCATGCCAAAGTTCGGACCCAGGGACGCCTCGCGGATACACACGCAGGCGTTCTTGCCGATATGGTTCAGCCCGTCGCCCAGACCCACGGTGGTTGTGGTCTTGCCCTCGCCCGCAGGGGTGGGGTTGATAGCGGTGACAAGGATCAGCTTGCCGTTGTCGCGGTCCTGCACCGAGTTGATGAAGGACTGGCTGACCTTCGCCTTGTCATGGCCGTAGGGCAGCAGATCATCGCTGGAGATGCCCAGCTTGGCCCCGATCTCCTGGATCGGCTGTTTCTGCGCCTCGCGCGCAATTTCGATGTCGGATTTATAGGCCATGATGCTCCCCGCAGTCCTAAGTTGGGCACGTCTTTCGTGGCCTGCATACACGCGCATGCCTAGGGGTCATGCGTGCGATTCCGACATTTTGGGACGGTGCAGCGGCCCAATCGGGACCAAGGGTTTCATTTCGGAAACGACAGCAACGCCTGCGAAACCTCGCCAGCGCGCCGGGGGCACCGGCCTTGCGATAGCCTCACCCGGCCCGTGCAGCCTCAAGATGCGGCCAGGCAGGCTGGTCCGGGACATGCAATGTCAGGGTGTCGCCAAGTGCCAGGCGGCCTCCATGTTCGACCCAGGCCGTTACCCCACGCCGCCCTTTCGCCGCCGGTTTGTACCGCGCCCCAAATCCTTCTGCCTCCTGCTCGATCTCGCGTCCCGGCAGGATGCAGGGACGGTTCTCCATATCTATCGCAAGGCCCACACCGCTGTCGGACATCAGGCGCGACGATGGCGGCACATGCGTGAAATCCGGAATGCCTTCGACAATCATCGATGCGCCGATCCACGCGGGATCAAGGGCGTCCAGGCCCATGGTGGCCGCTGTAGCCGCCAGCTCTTCGGCACTGAGGATGGTCAACTGCCGTGTATTTCGGATCACCGTCCCCTGTTTGTACTGCGTTTTCACCCGCACACAGGACGGCCGTGTCGGCCCGCCATGATCCTCGCCCGGAAACCCGTCCAACGTCACCTCCACCGCGTCGGTGGGCTGTGCCCGCAGGCTGGCCGCGCGACTTGGCACATGGCCCAGCCAGGTGATGGTTGCTGTAAATTTCGTCGGTATCAGTGCAGGCATCGGGGCCCCTCATCTTGCGCTTGCAGCCCGAGGTAGCAGCGTTCGGCGCACCGCGCCAATGACGGTTTGCAACCGGGCGCACACAATTCGTGATGGGTCAGGCAGACACCCGCCTGCGGATACCACGCAGCACTAGGTGCAAGACCAGCGGCTGCGCGCAGACACCTGCCCAGACCGGTGGCCGTCAGTTCGATCAGACACCGCTGTCATATCTTATGGCCGGATCGGCCCCCAAAGCCCGCGAAGGGGCCGCCGCCCCGGACACAGCCCCGGCAAGCGCGCGGCGCGATCCTCCGCGCACGGACGCGACTGCACGAAAAAAAAGCCCGCCAAAAGCGGGCCTTTCCTGATCTTATCCTCGGGGCGCGTCAGCCCGTGGGTTCCGGCTCCATCCCGCCATCACCGCTGCCCGACGGGCCCGATTTTTTCTTGGCCTTGGGGATCGCGGTCAGGCTGGGTTTCTTGTCCTCGACCTTGGACCCACCTTCATCGTCGTCAGGCGCCTGGGGCGGATCGCCCCGCATGACACGTTCGATCTCTTCGCCGGTCAGGGTCTCGTATTCCAACAGTCCCTGCGCCAGACGCTCGAACTCTTCCTGGTTCTCCTCGATGATCTTCCGCGCCAGCTCGTACCCATCCTGGATGAACCGCTGCACTTCCTGCTCCACCAATTCCTTGGTGTTGGCCGACACCGAAAAGCCCGCAGTGTTGCCCTGATAGCCCTGCGCGGCTTCGGAATAGTCGATATTGCCGACCTTGTCCGACATGCCCCATTGCAGGACCATGGCGCGCGCCAGGGCCGACGCTTGCTGAATGTCGCCCGCAGGTCCGTTGGACACCTGGTCCTCGCCATATTTCAGGATTTCCGCCGCCTTGCCGGCCATGGTCATGGCCAGGCGCTGGTGGCATTCGTCCTTGAACATGTTCAGACGGTCCATTTCGGGCAGGCTCATCACCATGCCCAAGGCTCCGCCGCGCGGAATGATCGTCGCCTTGTAGACAGGGTCGCATTTGGGCAGCAAATGGCCCACCAGCGCGTGACCGGCCTCGTGATAGGCGGTCATTTCCTTCTGTTCCGGCGTCATGACCATGCTGCGGCGTTCAGGCCCCATCATGACCTTGTCCTTGGCGCTCTCGAAATCGATCATGGTCACGAAACGGCGTCCCACACGGGCGGCCATCAGCGCCGCCTCGTTCACGAGGTTCGCCAGATCAGCACCCGAGAAACCGGGCGTGCCGCGTGCAATGATGCGCAGGTCAACGTCAGGACCCAGCGGGGTCTTGCGCGCATGCACGCCCAAAATCTTCTCGCGGCCCTTGATGTCGGGGTTGCCCACTGTGACCTGACGGTCAAAACGACCGGGGCGCAACAGCGCAGGGTCCAACACGTCCTTACGGTTGGTGGCTGCGATGATGATCACGCCTTCATTGGCCTCGAACCCGTCCATCTCGACCAGCAATTGGTTCAACGTCTGTTCACGTTCGTCATTGCCACCGCCATAGCCCGCACCACGATGGCGACCCACGGCGTCAATCTCGTCGATGAACACGATGCAAGGCGCGTTCTTCTTCGCCTGCTCGAACATGTCGCGCACACGGGACGCACCCACACCCACGAACATCTCGACAAAGTCGGAACCCGAAATGGTGAAGAACGGCACACCCGCCTCACCCGCCACGGCACGGGCCAGCAACGTCTTACCCGTGCCCGGAGGGCCCACAAGCAGCGCGCCCTTGGGGATCTTGCCGCCCAGACGGCTGAATTTCTGCGGGTTGCGCAGGAATTCCACGATCTCGTCCAACTCGTCCTTGGCCTCGTCAATGCCGGCCACATCGTCAAAGGTCACGCGCCCATGCTTTTCGGTCAGCATCTTGGCCTTGGACTTGCCAAAGCCCATCGCACCGCCTTTTCCGCCGCCCTGCATGCGGTTCATGAAATAGACCCAGACGCCGATCAGCAGCAGGAAGGGCAGAAGCGAGATGATGAAGGTCTGGAAACCCGACTGTTGCTGCGGCTCGACCTGCACCGGCACCTCGTTGGCGATCAGCAGATCGGTCACGGCGGCGTCTTCGGGCCTGATGGTCACGAAATCTTCTGATCCGCGACGAAAGCGCACCTGCTCTCCGTCCAGCGTGGCCGCGGTTACAGTGCCTTCTTCCACGGCGCTCACAAATTCGGAATACGTGATTTCGCGGCTTTGCAGCGTGTTGCCCGACCCGCCAAACAGGTTGAACAGCGCGAGGATCAACAGAAACAGTACAACCCAGAAGGCGATATTACGTGCATTTCCCAAGGAAAATCTCCTGATTTTACCGGCACGCGGCCTGCGCCCGCACCGTTTCCCCTAAGATAGACATGCAGCGGCCATGTTCAATGCGATAAAAGTGCGGCGAAAAAGGCATCCTTGCCGCCATCCAGTTCCACGCTCCAATCATCATCCAGTCCGACGAAGGGGGCAGCGATCAACTCGTCATCATACCAGACCGCGGGCGATGCCGCCAAGGCGGCGCGCGGCAGGCCGATGTCGCGCCAGCCGTCTATATTGGCCAGCGCCTCGTATCCCAGCGCCCGCACTTCCAGTTCCGGGTCGTCTTCGGGTCCCGTGATCAACCAGCGGTCATCCCACATGTCGCCCACTTCGCACACCGTGTCCTTTACCGCGTTGAGTTCACGGTAGACCCAGATCATGCCCCCCTCGACCGACACCTGGCAGCCATCCAGCGTGGCCGTCTGGCCGGTGCGCACCGCCGAAATGGCCCGGGCCACCGGGTCCTTGCGGGGCGGATAACTGTGTTGCGAGGTCCAGCTGAGCGTGTGCACCATCAGGCGGCGCGCGACCTCCTGGGGCAGCAATCGGAACTTGGCCAGATCAATGGCGATGACACCATGGATCACCTGCGCCATCTCCTGCGCGGCAAGAAAGGTCTGCCAATCCAGTGCCTCGCGGGCGCGGGCCATGTGATCGGTCACTTCGACCAGCTTGTCGACGGTGATGCCCAGCGTGCCCAGAATGGTCAGCGCATCGCGCACGCGGACCCGCTCGTAATCGCGCGACGCGTTGCTGGGGTCCTCGGCCCAGGTGATCTGGGCCGCGCGCAGGTAGTGGCGCAAGGCAGAGCGTTCGATTTCCAGAAACGGGCGCACCCAGGTGATGCCGTGATGCACGCGCCGGGGTGCCATGGCGCTCAGCCCGTCCACACCCGACCCGCGCGCCAGGCGCATCAGGAAGGTCTCGGCCTGATCGTCTGCGGTGTGGCCCAGGGCGATGGTGCCGATCCGGTTGGCATAGCCCCAATCCGCCATCAGCTCGTACCGGGCATCGCGGGCGGCGGCCTGCAGGTTGCCCTGCCCGTCCCAGCCGGTCCAGTATTCCACGTGATGCGGCAGATCCCAACGGGCGCACAGATCGGTGACCAGCGCCACCTCTCGCTTGGTCTCCGGCCGCAGGCCGTGATCGATGGTGATGACGTGCAGTTCCACACCGGCACTGCCGCAGTAATGGGCAAGGGCGGCCATCAGGGCCACGGAATCCCCGCCCCCCGACACGGCCACGCCGACCCGCTCAGGCGGTGTTGCCCCCAGCTGTGCCTCAATCGCCGCAATCAGAGGCGCCAGCATGGCTCAGGAACAGCCGATGTTCTGCATCGCACCTCGTGCATCGGCAACGGCAGGGGCGGATGGAAAGCGGACCGCGACTTCGGCCAGGGTCACACAGGCCTCCTGCGTCTGGCCCAACCGACCCAGCGCCGCGCCCAGCTTGTAAAGGGCTTCGGGCGCCAGCGGGCCCTCGGGTGCCAGGGTAAAGGCCGACAGATAGGCGCGCGCCCCTTCGCGCACATCGCCCAGACCCTCCAACGCATCCCCACGGCGCAAATCGGCCTCTATTGCGAGGGGGCCGCCCGGGTAGGTCTGGTTAAAGGTCGCAAACTGGTCCGCGGCGGCGCGAAAGTCACCGGCAGCGAGCGCCTCCTGCGCCCGCTCAAAGTCGGCCTGTTCCTGCGTGGCAAGTTGGGGGGCATCCGGGGCGGGTTGCGCAGGTGCGGGGCCTGCGGCCGGGGCCTCTCCCCCACCCAGGGTGGGCGTGTCGCCCAGGGCCGCAATGTCACAGCCCTCCTCCAATTCGCACAGGCGAAACTCCAGATCTCCCACGCGGTTGGTGCCATCCGACACCACGCGGTCAATGCGAAACTGCAATTGCTCGGTCAGGTCGGTCAGACGCCGCAACTCGGCCTCGATCACGTCGACACGGTCCAGAACGGACCCGCCCGACACCCCACCGCCGACGCCGCCCGTGGTCGACAACTCGCGCTTGAGACGCTGCACATCCGTGTTCAGCACGATCAGTTCCTGCCGGATATCGGCCAGCGTCTGATCCTGCGCCACAGCAGGTGCCGCCAGCCCCAAGGCCAACGCCGCACCAAGAATAAACCGTTTCCCCACAGACTTGCCCCTTGTCGTCGCGCCCTAGCTGGTCAAACCGCCTGCCAGCACCGTAACAGCCCGGCGGTTCTTGGCATAGCAGGCTTCTTCACTGCACACCTCGATCGGGCGCTCCTTGCCAAAGCTGACCACCTGCAGGCGGCCCGGCTGAACGCCCTGGCTCACCAGGTAGGCGCGGGCGGCATCGGCGCGGCGGGCGCCCAGGGCCAGGTTGTACTCGCGTGTGCCCTGCTCGTCGGCGTGGCCTTCGATGACGGCGGTATAGTCGGCGTTCTGCAAAAGCCATACGGCCTGCCCGTCCAGTGTCGCCCGGCCTTCAGCCGTCAGGGTAGACTGGTCCACGGCAAACAGAACCCGGTCGCCCACCGCCTGCTGGAAATACGCGGGCGAGGCCGGATCAGACGCGCTGCCCGGCACGACGCCACCTGCGCCCGGGGCCAACGCATCTGTGCCACCGGCCCCCGCGCCACCCAGACGGGCGGGGTCGGTACAGGCCGCAACGCTCAACGCCGCACACAGCATCACAATGGAAGATTTCAGTTTCATGGCCTCTGCCTCTCTGGTTATCGCGCCGCTCCAGCGGCATCTTGTGGTCAGACTATCACGTTCCCACACAAGAGGGAATCGCGTCGCTTTATCGCTGCAACGGCCCCCAGGACGGGTCCGATCCGCCGTCGGGCGTGCGCACGGGGCGCAGGTTTCGGCCGGTGATGTCCACGGAATACAATGTGGACCGCCCCGCAGCCCCCTGCGTTTCACGGGCAAACATGATGACACGGCCGTTGGGCGACCATGTCGGCCCCTCATCCAGGAACGACGCGGTCAGCAACCGCTCCTCGCTGCCATCGGTGCGCATGACGCCAATATGGAACCGGCCCTTGGACTGCTTGGTAAAGGCAATCAGATCGCCGCGCGGGCTCCAGACGGGCGTGCCGTATCGGCCCTCGCCAAAGGAAATACGCTTCGCCTCGCCCCCGCCCGCTGGCATGACATAAAGCTGCTGGGTGCCGGACCGGTCGCTTTCAAACACGATCTGCGTCCCATCAGGGCTAAAGCTGGGGGCCGTTTCAATGGCCGGGGTCGAGGTCAGGCGCTGCGATTGCCCGGACGAGATGTTCATGGCCCAGATATCCGTGTTGGCCCCTTGGGTCAGCGAATAAACCACCGTCTGCCCGTTGGGGGCAAAGCGTGGCGCAAAGCTCATCGTGCCCTGCTGGCTTTCCAGAACCCGGCGCTGCACACTGCCCACGTCCAGCACATAGATGCGGGGGAACCCGGTCTCGTAACTGGTGTACAGCACCCGGTCCCCCGTCGCGGAAAAGCGCGGGGCCAGGACAATCGCCTCGGACCCGGTCAGGTACTGCACGTTCGCCCCGTCATAATCCATGATCGCAAGCCGCTTGCGGCGCTCGGCCTTGGGGCCGGTTTCGCTGACAAAGACCACGCGGCTGTCGAAATACCCCGTCTCGCCGGTGATGCGGGAATAGACGACATCGGCCATCTTGTGGGCGATGCGCCGCCAGGCATCCGTCGTGCCCGCCAGTTGCAGACCATCGCCCAATTCCGCGCCTGAAAACACGTCATACAGGCGGAATTTCACGTTGATCTGGTTGCCGTTCACGCTGACTGCGCCAGCGACCAGCGCCTGGGCGTTGATGGCCTTCCAGTCGGCATATTGGACAGGGGCAGCAAAGCTGCCGATCTGACTGATGAAGGCGGATGACGGGATTTCCCGGAACAGGCCCGTGCCCGTCAGGTCGTCGGCCACGACGCGCGCGATGCGCTGGCCCCAGTCGCCTGCCCCGGCGCCCTCGGCCACAAGGTCGGGAATGGCGACAGGCAAGGGCTCGATGACCCCTTCGGTGATCTCGATCCGCAGGGGGCCGTTCTGTGCCGCCGCCCATGCAGGCGCCAGACACATCAGGATCAGACAAAGCACTCGAACCATCATTTGATACGCATCCTTTCGGGATTGAACGTCATCTCGATTTCCTTCCATTGCCCGTACTTTTCGGCGGGCAGGTCATATCCATCGCGCGTGCAGCGAATGATCGCACGGCGCGCCGCCTCAAAGGCCTGCTGCGCCGCCGCCTGGCTGCCGCCACTGCTCGACGCCAGCCGGATCGACGGGATCACCGGCGTGCCGTCCTGCGCCATGTCCACGGTCACGACGACGGTGGTCTGCAACGCCTCGGACGACAGCGACCCGACATTCCAGCAATTTGACACAGCCACGCGCAACGCATCCTTTTCTCCGGCCGACAGCGGCGGTCCTTGCGGCACGTTGTCCTCTGCCCCACCCAACGCCTCGCGCAGCGCATCGTTCACATCATCCGACGTGTCTGCCGGTTCCGCTGTCTGGGTCGGCTGCTCAGGCTCCGGTTCCGGCTCCGCCGTCTGTACCGGTGGGCTGGGGCGGCGTGCCGGCGGGCGCAGCGACGCCGTGGGCGCGCCACTTGGCTCTTCGGCCTCGGTCACGATCTCGGTTGCCGCCTCGTCGGGGGCCGTGGCCTCCTGTTCGTCGGCCGGGGTCTCGCCCGTCTCGCTTTCGGTCACGGCGTCCTGCTGCACGTCATCGGGGGCGGCTTCGGGCGCAGGCGGGGCCACAGGTTCAGGCGCCACGCGTTCGGACGGACGCGGCACCGGGCTTGGCGACACATCAGGGGCGATCACGGCCTGATCCTGCGGCGCGGGCTGAACCGGCGCTTCGTCCACGATCTCGGGTTCGGGGTCTGGCGCGGGCGGTTCCGGCACCACGTCGGGTTCGGGCGCGGGGGTCGGTTCGGGCGGTGCCACCTCCACCGCCGCATCCGGCACCGGCGTCTCGACCGGGTCCGGGATCACTTCGGGTTCCACGGGAAGGGCCACATCCGTCGCGGTGTCGGGCGTCGGCCCGCTGGGCAACAGGGCTTCGAAGGCGTCCGATGAAATCACCGACACTTCCGTCACCTCAAACGGCAACGGTTCGGATTGAAAGCTGCCCCCAAACAGCATCCACCCAATCAGGCCCGCATGCCCGATCCCCGATATGACCTGCCCGGTGTTCAAGGATCACCCGTCCTCGCCATCCAGCGTCGGCCCGCCAATGTCGGTCACAAGGCCAATGTTGGAAAAACCACCTGCATTCAGCGCGCCCATGACCTGCATCACGTCGCTGTAGGGCACGGCACCATCTGCGCGCAAAAACACCTGGTCGCTCTCGCGCTCGGCGGCAATGGCACGAAGGCGGACAACCAGCTGATCCCGCTCCACCGCGGTGGTCTGGATCTGCACTTCGCCCGTCGCCGTCACAGTGATGGTCAAAGGCTCTTCCTGCTCGGTCGGCAAGGCATTGGCCGCCGTTTCGGGCAGGTTCACCGGCACGCCCACGGTCAACAGCGGGGCCGCCACCATGAAGATGATCAAAAGCACCAGCATCACGTCCACGAAGGGCGTGACGTTGATCTCGGACATGGGCCGGGACCGGCTGCGCCTGCGCCGCCGGGATCCGCTGCCGCCATCCTTCTGAATGACACCTGCGCCCATGGCCTAACCGTCCAACTGGCGGCTCAGGATGGTGGCAAACTCGTCCGAGAACGCCTCGTACCCCGCCACGATCTGATCACTGTCCGCGCTCAGCTTGTTGTAGAAGATCACCGCAGGGATCGCCGCCAGCAGGCCCAGCCCGGTGGCCAACAACGCCTCCGCAATACCGGGGGCCACGACCGCCAGGTTCGTGTTCTGCTGCTCCGCAATCTCGATGAACGCGTTCATGATGCCGATGACGGTCCCGAACAGGCCGATAAACGGCGCGGACGACCCCACGGTGGCCAGCACGGTCAACCCGCCCTGCAACTTGTCGGCCTCCTTGGCGATCGCCACGTCCATGCTGCGATCAATGCGGGACGTGGCCCCCGCAATCAGGGCCCCATCCTCGCGATGCGACCGCTGCCATTCGATCATCCCGGCGGCAAAGACCTTTTCGGCCGGCCCGCTTGGCTCCGGCCCGATCTGCTCGAACAGGCCGTCCAGCGGCTCGCCGGACCAGAACGCCCGATCAAAGCGCTCGGCCTCGGCCCGCGCCCGGCGGTAGACGATCAGTTTCTGAATGATGATGCCCCACGCCCAGAACGATGCGACGATCAGCATGATCATCACCAGTTTCACCGTAAATGTCGCGCGCAAGAAAAGCCCCCACATCGAGAAATCAACCTCGTGCGCCAGGGCGAGCGTGTCTGCTTCCATACTGCCTGCTCTTTTGTTTGGCCGCTTGTTCGGCTCTTGTCTGCGGCAAAGAGTAAGGCAAACCCAAGGGGAAAGCTATCACTTCGGCGTCAGAACGCCCTTATTTGGGGATCGCTGCGCGGATTTCCGCGGGCAACCGCATCGGTTTGCCCTGTGTGGTCATGGTCACGGCGACGACATGGGCGCGAAACAGCAGCTGACCGCCCCGCTGCACCTCCTGATCAAAGGTCCAGCGCACGGGGCTTGCGGCTTGATGCGTGGTCACCACTTCCAACCGGTCGCCCATCCGCGCGGGCGAAATGTAATCAGCCTCGACCCGCGTGACGACAAAGACAATGCCCCGGTTCCGCATCTCAAGCTGATCAAGACCCAGGTCTTCCACGATCGTCGACCGCGCGCGTTCGATATAGCGCAGGTAATTGGCGTAATAGACAACGCCCGCCATGTCGGTGTCTTCGTAAAACACGGTAAGGGGAAACCGATGCGGGATCATGGGCGGCTCGTTCAGGTGAGGTTCCGGGTATTGACCATGAGTATGGGCGGAAGGGCAAGCAGGAGGTGCCAAGCCAGCCCGTAGCGGGTGCTGGATTTAGGGTGCGGTCGGCTTGTTTGCGCGGACTTTGCA
The DNA here is from genome assembly GCF_947503465.1 of uncultured Tateyamaria sp. NCBI lineage: Bacteria > Pseudomonadati > Pseudomonadota > Alphaproteobacteria > Rhodobacterales > Roseobacteraceae > Tateyamaria > uncultured Tateyamaria sp. Next base: position 1,221,657 of record NZ_CANNDN010000001.1, read on the forward strand.
GCCGTTCCTGGCCTTTGCTTCAAAGGCCGCCTTCGAGTGTTTCAAGGAACGCGCATGACCGTCTCAGGACGATTTCGGCGGCATCGGCATCGTAATCCGGCAACGTCCTGTCCATAAAAAGGTGGCCAACGCCGGGGTATCGGTGCAGCGCACAGGCGGCGTCATTTGCACCCCCCATCCAGTCTTCGAAGAACGCCTCATCATCGAACGGGTCCGGCTGCGCAACGTGGGCCTGAACCGGCAAACCGGGTCTTGGGTCGTTCATCCAGGGCGCAATGCCCGAGAAGAGAAGCGCGCCCCGCATCTTCGGGCGTGACCCCCAAAGCGCTCCGACGAGAAATGCGCCAAAAGACACACCTGCAAGAACCGCAGTTTCAGGCGCGTTGCTCAGCGCTTCGCGGGCGCGCCGGTGAACAAGCTTGTCACCAATCGCATCTCTCAGCGCAAAGCCGTCTTCATAAGTTTTGGCGATCTCACCTGCAAAAAGGTCCGGCAGGGACACGCCGTGCCCATCCGCCTCAAAGATCGAGGCAATCTCGCGCTCCGCAGACCTGAGCCCAAGGATGGAATGAAAAAGAACCACATGCGCCAATTCGGTCACCTAGATCTTCACACCGGGACAGGTCAGTGCCTGCGCAATCCAGTTGGCAAGTTGCACTTCATCCAACGCGTCATCCTCATGGATATCCAGATATCGGATGCCCTCCACCTTGGACGCCTTCGGCGGCATGGGGTCCAGCGATGCGCCGTTCAGAAAGCTGATCTGGACATACTTCTTGTAGCAATACAGTGCGAGGAACCAGCCATCTTCCTTGCCGTAAAACGGCGTATTCCACCGCACCTTCTTTCTGACATCGGGAAAGGCCTTTGCAACGATCACGTCGATCTGCTTGCCGACGGCGCTTTTCCAGTCGGGCATGGCGGCGATGTAGGCCTGCACGGGGGCGTCGCCGTCGCCTTTCGGAATGTAAGGGTTCCCGGATGACGAATGTGTTGGCTTGCCGGTCGTGGTCATTGCATCCTCCTCCATCGGCGTAGGTCCAACCATACCGAAGTTCGGGATAAATACCAACATTGCTATATAGCGAAAATATTATATAAATTACGCATGCAAAATCTGGACACCGTTTTCCAAGCCCTCTCAGACCCCACTCGGCGCGCAATCCTGGCGCGCCTGGTTGAGGGAGAAGCCACCGTTGACCAACTCAGCGCGCCGTTCGACATGTCGCAGCCATCGATTTCCAGGCATCTGAAGGTGCTTGAAAACGCAGGCCTGATCTCAACCCGTATCGACGGAACCGCACGGCCACGGCGCATTGAGGTCGCGCCGTTCAGCGCCATTCGCGATTGGTTGGAGCAGTATCGAGCCGTCTGGGAGGCCAATTATGCGCGGCTCGACGGTGTGCTTACTGAACTTATGGATCAGGAGGAGAAAAGAGAATGAAGCCTCTGAAACTGAGCAGCCCAACAGACACGACGATTGAAATCATCCGAAGTTTCGACGCGCCAAGACACCTTGTATGGCGTGCGCATACCGAGCCTGCGCTTGTGAAGCGCTGGCTGACGGGCCCTGCTGGCCACACGATGCCGGAATGCGACATCGACCTGCGTGTTGGGGGCACCTATCGTTATGTCTGGGAATGGCCCGAGGGCCGGATGAGTGCGCGCGGCACCTTCCGTGAAATTGAGACCAATCACCGTATTGTTTGCACCGAAGCGTTCGACTTTGCGCCGGACAGCGAAACGCTCGTCGAACAAACATTCACAGAACAGGGCGGGCAAACCATCGTCACAATGCTGCTTCGTTACGACAGCACGGCGACACGTGATGCCGTGCTGCAGACACCGATGGAGGAGGGACTTGAGGCGAGCTACGCCAACCTTGATGCGCTGCTGCCCGAGACTGTTTAAGGGCGGTCGATGGGCATGACCGCCGCTGATCTCATCGCTGCGCTGGAGGATGTCGCAGATCCGGCGAAGATCCAATATGTCGCCAAGATCTTCCGAGGAGAAGATCCTGACACCCGGATCATGGGTGTGCCCATGCCAAAGGTCTTTCCTGTCGCAAAGGCATTTGTCGGGTTGCCACTGACGGAGATTGACGCGCTTCTGGATGATCCCCGTTACGAAGTCCGCATGGCGGCGGTCTCCGTCATGGATTTCCAGGCGCGTAAAAAGCGACTGCCGGATGAAGACCGCAAGGCTCTGTTTGATCTCTACCTGCGCCGACATGACCGGCTGAACAATTGGGACTTCGTGGATCGCGCGGCACCCCATGTCATCGGGGAATACCTGCTTGACAAGGACCGCTCGTTGCTCGACCGCCTGGCGCGCTCGGAAAATCCGCACGAACGGCGCACTGCCCTGGTCAGCACATTTGCGTTCATCCGGCGCGGGGACGTTTCGGATACCTTTCGGATTGCAGAGCTGCTGGCTGAGGACGCTGACACTTATGTCCAGAAAGCAATCGGTTCGTGGACACGCGAGGCCGGGAAGAAGAGCCCGGACGCCTTGATCGCGTTTCTCAACCGGAACAGACACCGATTGCCAAGGCCGACGATCACAGCGGCCACCGAGCATCTTTCAGACAAGCAGAAAGCTGCATTTCGAATGTGAAGGAACTGGTGAGGCTCGAAATCTCACGGGTCGCACGCAGCAGGCACAACCTGCTGCTTCGATCTGCGCACTGTGACGACAATCAAAAGTGCAACGGCAAGCCCCGCAATACCGATCGCTGCGTTGGCCGAGGCGAGCGCGGCAAGACGTTCGGCGTCGATCACCTTGCCACCGATCAAAGCGCCCAGGCCGATGCCAACTTGCGCGATTGTCACGCTCAGGGCTGATGCGAACGCCCGCGCTTCAGGGGCCTCATTCATCACGCGCAGCTGGTTTGCGATGACGCCCGCATTCCCGGCTGCGCCCCAGATCGCGAACGGGATCAGGAACAACATCGTTCGACCCGTCAGTGTAATCGTCGCGAGCGATGCGGCAGGCGGAACGGCGAGGGACAGTACCGTCACACCCATCGCGCTGCGATCCCCATATTGACCGGCCATCCCGTTGCCGAACAGACCGACAATCCCGACGCCCACCAGATACCAGGCCACCCGGCTTGCTGGCCCATCTGCGAGGGATTGCAGAATGTCGGCCAAATAGGTGTAGGCGACAAACTTCGACGCAAAGGCACGCAGTGTAGGAGCAGTTTTGCATGTTGATTTGGATGGCTCTAGGCGTCCGCATGACGCCGTGTCCGCCAATGATCAAAGGCATGATCGAACAGCGCGTTGAGCGCCGACACACTCAAGAGGGTCATCGCGGGGACCATCACACCGGTGCGAAGGAGGGGTCGGAGGACCAACGGCCAATCCTCGCGCAAACCTTCAAAGGCAAGTAGCAGAGCCGTGAGTGTCGGCCATGCCGCTGCCCATCTGATCAGAACCCCGCGCAAGTCAAGCAGCCAACGCCGCTGCGTTGTCTTCCAGATGCGTGAGTGTCGTTGTACCCGGTATGACAAGGATATTCGGCGACCGCGCCAGCAGCGTGCGGAGTGCCTCGCCAGGGTCAACCGTTGCCCCCTGTTTCATCGGGTTTGCACCCAATGGACCATGCGGCACAAAAGCGATGCCTTGGTCGTTCAGCCAGTCGATCATCTCTTCCAACGCGCCGTCGCGCGCATCGGCAGGCGAAAAGCGGTTCTGGACCGCCGCAACTGGTGCGACTTTCAACGCCTCCTCGACTTGCGCACGAGAGACGTTCGACACCCCGATCATGTCGATCCTTCCAGCTTGCCGCATGTCTTCCAGCGCGGCCACGCTCTCGGAAATCGGCGTGATCCCATCCGGCGAATGCACATAGTAGAGGTCGATCTTGTCGGTGCGCAGGCTGGCGAGGCTGTCCTCCAAATGGCGTTTCATCGTGTCAGCCGTTGTATCGCGGCTAATGCTTGTGGCGCTCTTCTCGACGCCCCCCTTGGACGCGATGAACATACCGCCATAGCGGCCATCGTCACCGACAAGCGCGTCGGCAATCAGCCGTTCGTTTTCGTGAGGGCCGTAGGCCCGCGCCGTGTCGATGTGATTGACGCCCAGATCACGGGCACGGCGCAGCAGATCAATACCGCCTTGCCAGTCAGCGTAAGCGCCAAAGTTGCGGGGCTGGCCGGTCAGGCGCATCGCGCCATAACCGATCCGGTTCACGGTCCGTCCGTTCGGGAAGGTGAAAGTGGTGTTGAGATCATGGGCCATGTCCTGGGTCCTTTCGTTGTCGTTGAAAGGAACATACCCAGCCCCCGGAAAAACGGTAGCGACATGAACAACAAGACTGCTATACGCTACACGTATGAGAACCCGCTTTGACCGCCTTGCCCTGCTGGAAACTTTCGTGCGGATCGCCGAACGGCAATCTCTTTCAGGGGCAGCACGCGATCTGGGCACATCCCAGCCGTCCGTTTCCCGGCAGCTAGCGGCATTGGAGAGCCGTCTGGGCGTCGTGCTGGTGCGCCGAACCACCCACGATGTAACGCTGACACCGGACGGTTTGGCGCTGTTGCCCGATGCGCGGCGCATGATTGGGGAATGGGAAGCCATTGAGGACCGCCACAGCGAGGAAGACGCGTTGAAAGGCACGATCCGCGTCATTGCTCCGGTTGCGCTTGGCCAAGGTCTGTTCGTCCGGGCCGCCGCACAGTTCATGAAAGATCATCCAGGCATCACCATCGACTGGCGGTTGCGCGATGATGTGATCCGTTTTGCGGAAGAGGGCTGTGATTGTTGGCTCAAGATTGGCCCGGTTCCAGACGACTCGCTTGTCGTGCGGGAAATGGCGCGTGTTGAACGTCTTGTCGTTGGAACGCCGGACTGTCTTGGGCGCCATGTCGGTATGGGCTTGGATGCCATGCCCTGGCTGACGCTTGGTCCCTTTGAAGGAAACCGGATTGAATTGTTCGACCAGAACGAAGCGGCGCAGAGTTTTTCCGTCATCCCAAAGATGGCAAGTGACAACATTTTCGCGATTTATGAAGCTGCGATACAGGGCGTCGGGATCGCCATCATGCCACGCTGGTTCGTCGCATCAGACCTTGACAATGGAACGCTCGTTGACGCGGCACCCGACCTACGGGCGGCTCGTTTGCCTGTGAACCTGGCACGCGCCTCGGGGACCAAACGCCCTGCACGCGTCGAGAAGTTCTGCAATGCGCTGCAAGACTGGTGCGCTGCGCGACTTTAGACAAATGATCGAAAGTGGGCGTTGGATTTAGGGTGCGTTCGGCTTGTTTGCGGGACTTTGCGGCCGCCCGGCGCTACGAACTGAATGTCTGCATTCTTCACGTCCGTGTTTGTCTGCTCATTTTTGTTCGTGAAGCGAAGCGAACCATGTAAGCTGCAAAAATGAAGGACAAGCTTCTTACTCTTGGAATTGGCGGCTCGGTTGTTGCAGCTCTGTGCTGTTTCACCCCGCTGCTGCCGATATTGCTGACCAGCGTTGGCCTCACCGGACTATTGAGTGTTTTTTACAATGATGCTGTCTTGCTTCCAGCGTTGGCTGGATTTCTCTTGATCACAGGATACGCGTTATGGCGACGGAAGAAGCAAAAGTAGTCTTGGCATCCACACTGACATGCCCTTCATGTGGGCACGTCGAAACCGAAACCATGCCGACGGATGCCTGCCAGTGGTTCTATGAATGCAAATCATGTCAGACCGTCTTAAAGCCGCTTGAGGGGGATTGTTGCGTTTATTGTTCCTATGCAACCGTTCCATGTCCGCCGATCCAAGAAGGCAAGTCCTGCTGCGCTTAGCCCGCGTTGGAGAGTTAATGCTCTTGGTCACAAAGCCTGTGATCAGCCAGTGACGCCAGCACGTAACAATCCTCGGAAACGCCATCACCGTAACAACCTTTGGACATTCGAACGAGTTCTTTCTCCAAAGCGCGCAACCGTTTGATTTTGGCGCGCACATCCGTGAGCTGCGATGTCGCAATCTCCGTCGCAGTTTGGCAAGAACGATCCGGGTGTTCCTGGAGTTCAATGAGGGACAGAATAGCTTCTATCGAGAAGCCCAAATCACGTGCGTGGCGAATGAAGCTCAACCGCTCTAGTCCGGCTGTGTCGTAGCGTCTTTGATTGCCGCTCGTGCGTTCGGCTTCTGTCAAAAGACCCATTTCTTCATAGTAACGAATGGTGGGAACCTTGACCTTTGTGCGCTTTGATAGCTCGCCAATAGAAAACATGAAGAAACCTCTTGAACCTCTAGTCACTAGAGACATTACACTATCATCAACGTAAGATGAAAGAGGTTACCCCATGGCAGGCTGCTGCGGACATGACGCCAAATTTGATGGTGTCTCAGATGACTACAAACGACGACTTTGGATTGTCATTGCACTTAATGCGATAATGTTCGCGGTTGAGATGACTGCGGGCCATTTGGCGAAGTCCCAGGCATTGCAAGCCGATGCTCTCGACTTTGCAGGTGATGCAATGACCTATGGCATCTCACTGGCTGTCATAGGGGCGTCACTTCGCGCCCGTACCAATGCCGCGCTATTCAAGGGTTTCAGCCTCTTGTTGATGGGACTTTGGGTCTTCGGATCGACCGTCTACCGCGTCTTTTATGTCGGAGTTCCCACAGCCGAAATCATGGGGGCTGTTGGTTTTCTGGCGTTGCTCACGAACCTTGCCAGTGTGTTATTGCTGGTGCGCTACAAAGACGGTGACGCCAATGTGCGTTCAGTCTGGCTATGCTCGCGCAATGACGCAATCGGCAATGTCGCCGTCATGTTCGCGGCCTTGGGCGTCTGGGGCACAGCAACCGGCTGGCCGGACTTGATTGTTGCGACGATCATGGCCGTGCTGTTCCTGTCGTCGGCCTTCCAGATTGTGCGACAAGCCATCGCGGAGCGACGGGAAATAAGCGACCACAAACACGCAGAGGCATAATGCAGAGTTTGCTGATTGCTCTGGGTCTTGGGGTTGCTGCTATGACCCTAGCCGCAATCCTCTGGTCGATTGCCTTTCCTGCGAGGCGGATATGGCCGCCCAAGCGCTATACGGCACTTACTCCGTTCCTTGTCTGGGTGCCGACATTCACGCTGTTTGGGGTTCTCATCTTGCTTGGGGTCTGGGGCTGGGGTGTTCTGGCCATTCCAAATTGGGTGCGGTTTGGCGTAGCCCTGCCTCTCATCCTGATAGGCAACATTGTGGTATGGATGGAAGTCTCACACTTTGGGGTGCCGCAGACTGGTGGAGCCAAAGGCAGCCTGCGCACTGAGGGCATGTATTGTTACTCTCGAAACCCGCAATATATGGCTGACATTGGCATCGTCAGTGGCTGGATGATCCTGTCAGCAGCACCTTCGGCGATGATCGTTGGCTTTCCGGCAATCGCAGTGCTTGTTGCCGCGCCGTTTTCTGAGGAACCTTGGCTGAAAGATCAGTACGGCATCGCGTTCGAGAACTACTCGTCGCGGGTGCGGCGGTATTTCTGAGGTACTGCCAAAAAGCCAGAGCCGACATTCGCCGCACTACAGAAAATCAGGAGTATGGGCTCAAAGCCGCCATCCCACACAATTTTGCAAAGTCCACCCCCTGCGGTTAACCGACCATCATTCACACCAACCGCACCCGATCGTGCGTCAGTCTCCATTTCCATGGTTAATTTCCGGTCACCCCTCCGTTCGGTGAACCAAACTACTGCAACGAAACATAAATCACATATCGCTAAACATCTTCTAAAGCGTCCGAACACGCTGTCCCCGCGGGGACAAACCCCGGTCCCCGCGGGGACAGCGGGCAAAGGCCGATGATCCGGCCCCGCAACTGACGCCATTGCACCTTGCCACAAGTGGCCTAAACTGCCTCCAAAGCAGCCCGGAAAAACAGGCCCGAAACATGTCCCTTACCCGCAGAACCACCCTGTTCGGCCTCGGTGCCGTCGCCCTGACGGCCTGCGCCTCCGCCACCGCCCCGACCCGCAGCACCTCGGGTGGTCTTCCGGCCGACCTGCGCCCCGCGCCCAACGCCGCCTACGACGCCTGGGTCGCCAGTTTCCGGACCCGCGCCGCGACCCAGGGCATCTCGCAGTCCACGTTGACCGCAGCCTTCCGAGGGACCGGCTACCTGCCCGGCGTCGTGCGCCGCGACCGCAACCAGACCGAGTTCATCCGCACGCTCGAAGACTACCTTTCCATCGCCGCCTCGGACGAACGCGTCTCCAAGGGCCGCGCTGCCTTTGCCCGACACCGCAGCACTCTGAACGCGGTCGAGGCGCGCTATGGTGTACCGGCCAACATCGTCACGGCCATCTGGGGGCTCGAGAGCTTTTACGGCGAACGGCGCGGGGACGTGCCGGTGATTTCCGCCACCTCCACGCTTGCCTTTGACGGACGTCGCGGGGCGTTCTTTGAAAAGCAATTGATCGAGGCGTTGCGCATCCTTCAGTCGGGCGACGTTACCCCCGCGAACCTGACGGGGTCGTGGGCCGGTGCGATGGGGCATACGCAGTTCATTCCCACGTCCTACCAAGCCTTCGCGGTGGATTTCACCGGCGACGGAAAGCGTGACATCTGGTCGGACGACCCCAGCGACAGCCTCGCCTCGACCGCCGCCTACCTGTCTCGGAACGGATGGCAGACGGGTCAAGGCTGGGGGCGCGAGGTGACGGGCAGCGCGGCGGGCACCGTCATCCAGCCGCAACCCGGTGGACCACGGTTCCAGGTGACCCGCAATTTCCGGGTCATCAAGACCTACAACAACTCCGACAGCTACGCGATTGGTGTGGGGCATCTGGCCGATCGCATCGCGGGTGGTGGACCTCTGCAAGGCACCTTTCCGCCCGATCAATACGGCCTGACCAAGGACGACCGCATCGACCTGCAGCGTCGCCTGACGCAACGCGGCTTTGACACCGGCGGCGTGGACGGCGTGCTTGGGACGAAATCGCAAGCAGCCATCGCGGCCTACCAAACCAGTCGGGGCCTGCCCGCGACGGGAACACCATCGCTGGACCTGCTGCGATCCCTGGGCGGCTGAGCCGTCCCCGCGGGGACGGGTCAGGACGTGGTGGGAAGTCTTGCGCTGAGACGCAGCGCGTGGGCGGCGTCATTGGCGCTTGCGGGCAATACGGCATCGTATGTTGCGCGGATCAGCGCGGCGATGTCGGGGCGCAGGACGGTCGTCTCTCCGGCCACGGCGAGGGGGGAACGGTCGCGGAATGCGCGGTCGGACCAGAGCAGGATGGATTGCACCGTCTGGCTGAGCGCCAAAGTCTCAGCCGGGACCTTACTGAGGTGGTCATCCATGCGCAGGAACACGAAGCAGGCCTTGATCGCGCCCGCCGCATCAAAGCGGAAGATGCGGTATTGGTTGGCATCGGCGTCTCGCAACCGTTCAACCAGCGGGCCGAGGTCGGGGACGAGGCGGTCAAGACCCGGCACCTCGGGCAGTTCGGACCAGTCGGAAAAGAAGAACCACATGAAATTCGAGCCAAGCTCGGGGTCCGTCTCGGCCATCTCGTGGCCCGCCAGTTGGCACACGGCCTCGACTGCGCCCTTGATCACGCCCAGGGTTTCGTCCTTCACGCCGAAGACCACCGGAGCGACGGGACGGCCCCAGCGGGCAAAGACATAATCGCCTGTATCGCGGGTAAAGAGCGCTTCGATCTCGTCCGATTGCATCATTAACCTTTGATTAATCAAACAGATCGCCGGAGGATTTCGGCGGGGTCAGGCCCAGATGCCGCCACGCGCGCTGCGCCAGCATCCGGCCGCGCGGGGTGCGCTGGATCAGGCCCTGTTGCAGCAGGTACGGCTCGATCACCTCTTCCAGCGCGTCGCGGCTTTCGCTGAGGGCGGCACTGAGGGTTTCGACACCCACGGGACCGCCGCCATAGTGATCGGCCATCAGCTTCAAGTACCGTCGGTCCGCCCCATCAAGCCCCAGATGATCCACGCCCAGACGTGTCAGGGCGGCATCGGCCAGGTCGCGCGTGACGCGGCCATCGCCATCGACCACGGCAAAGTCCACGACGCGGCGCAAGAGCCGCCCGGCGATGCGGGGCGTGCCGCGCGCGCGGCGGGCAATCTCGCGCGCGCCGCCTTCGTCCGCGGGCGCACCGAGGGTGCGGGCGTTGCGGTCGACAATCGTGAACAATTCGTCCTCGGTATAGAATTGCAAACGCGTGGGGATGCCGAACCGGTCGCGCAGCGGCGTGGTCAGCAGGCCCATGCGGGTGGTGGCCCCCACCAGCGTGAAGGGCTGGAGTTCGATGCGGACGGTGCGGGCGGCGGGGCCTTCGCCGATCACGAGGTCCAGTTCGAAGTCTTCGAGCGCGGGGTACAGCACCTCTTCCACAGCCGGGTTGAGGCGGTGGATTTCATCGATGAAGAGGACATCGCGGGCTTCGAGATTGGTGAGGATCGCGGCAAGGTCGCCTGCCTTGGCCAGCACCGGGCCGGACGTCATGCGGAAGTTCACGCCCAGTTCGCGCGCCATGATCTGGGCCAGCGTCGTCTTGCCCAGACCGGGGGGCCCGTGAAACAGGGTGTGGTCCATCGCCTCGCCCCGCTGCTTGGCCGACTGGATGAAGACGCGCAGATTGGCGCGCGCTTCGGCCTGGCCCACGAAGTCATCCAGCACTTGCGGACGCAGGGCACGGTCAAAGCCGGCCGCATCATCGTCGGGCAAGGGCGCGCCGCGCAAGGTGGGGTCGGAAGCGTCGGTCATTGTGCTTTACTCATGAGGCAGGCGTGCCGTCTGCCCACCTCTATCCTTTCGGGGCCAGGAGTTTCAACGCGGCACGGATGAGCGCGGGCGTTTCGGCGTGCGGGTCCGCGCCTGCGGCCTGGGCCACGGCGGCGGCGGCATCGGAGGGGCCATAGCCGAGATTGCCAAGGGCCGAGAGCGCGTCGGCCTGCGCCGAGGATGGTGGCGCGCTGACGGGCATCGGTTCGATCACCTCGGCCTCTGCCGAGGTGTCGCCGGTGGCGTCAGCCACGGTGCCGCCCATGGCCATCACGCCGGGGGCCTTGTCCTTGAGATCCAGGACCACGCGTTGGGCGATCTTGGGGCCGATGCCCTTGGCCGCCTTGACCGCGTTCCAGTCGCCCAGTGCGATTGCGCGGCTGACCCCGTCCGGGCCGAGCGTGCCCTGGATCGCAAGTGCCGCCTTGGCCCCCACGCCCTGCACGGACATCAGCAGGCGGTGCCATTCCTTTTCCGCGAGGGTCTGGAAGCCGAAGAGTTGCATGAGATCCTCGCGCACCACGAGATCGGTGAACAGCGCGCAGGCTTGCCCCACGGGGGGCAGGGACGCGAGCGTGCGGTCGGAGCAATAGACGATGTAGCCGACGCCGCGCACGTCGATCAGGATGTGATCGGGGGCCTTGTAGTCGATGCGGCCGGAGAGCTTGCCAATCATGCGCGTGCCCGTGCCACGGCGGCGGCCAGCCCCTGCCCTGCGCCGTGATGGGCGTGGCAGATGGCGATGGCGAGCGCGTCAGCGGCATCCGGTCCGGCGATGTCGATGCCGGGCAATTGCACGCGGACCATATGGGCAACCTGCCGTTTGTCGGCGTGGCCCACGCCCACCACCGTCTTCTTGACCGCGTTGGGGGCGTATTCGCCGACGCTGAGGCCGGCGCGGGCCGGGGCCAGCATGGCGATGCCGCGCGCCTGACCGAGTTTCAGCGTGCCTGCCCCGTCCTTGTTCACAAAGGTCTGTTCAACGGCGGCGGTCTGGGGGCCGTGGTCGCGGATCACGGTGCTGATCTGGTCAAAGAGGCTGAGCAGTCGTTGCGCCAGATCATCGCCCGCAGAATTGCAGATGCCGTTGGCGACATGCCGCAGACGCGGGCCATCGGCATCGATGATGCCCCACCCCATGTGGCGCAGCCCCGGGTCGATCCCCAAAATTCGCATGATGTACCGCCCTCGCCCAAGTTTTTGTGGCTTTTGAGATGCAGTAGCACGAAAGGCGAACATCCGCCAAGGGTTAACGCGGATGGTGCGTTTGCGACATGCACGTTTCCGTTTTCGACACGGGACCGGGAACACGGTCTGTTTCCGCCCTTTTCAGGTCCGAAATCGACGCCGGGCATGGTCGCATTTTTCCAAGTATTCCAGCGCGTTAACCTTGGGCCGGTGCCATGCAGAATTTGCATGGCACATATGATTTTTGATGGCTTGCGGGGTGTTTTCATCGTGCCTAAATGCGCAGCACAACGCCGATGAGATCGGCATACCATATCGAAAAAAGGACTGCTGCAATGGCTGCTTTCGACACCACCCGCCCCGCATATGGCGCTGCACCTGTTGCCGGCCAATTCAAAGGCTTTGTTTCCAAGCTGGTTGCCCAAGTGGTTGCCTGGAACGATGCCCGTGTGACCCGCAACGCCCTGAACGCGCTGACCGACCGTGAACTTGACGATATCGGCCTGGTCCGTGGCGACATTGATGATGTGGCCAACGGCCACTGACCCAAGGCGCATGTCAGACAGCTGAGCCGCGCGAGAGGGCTGTTCAGCGACATACCGGAAGGCGTCCCAACTCTCCCCAGTCTTGGACGCGCTGTGACCCACAGCGAAAGCCGCGGACCTGAGCACAGGTACCGCGGCTTTTCTTTGGAGGGTGGTCTGTCTTACTTTACGAGTGGATCAAGGACGCCCGCGATGTACGAGCTGGCCGGGTCGATCTGCATCAGCTTTGCGCCCATCTGTTCCAGCTGCGCGCCCTGCTGCAGCTTGGCCACGCGTTCGTTGTAGGTGATGTCCCCCAACGACGCGAGCATCAGCGCCTTGAACACGAAGAACCCGGCCACGAGGGCGACGAGCCCCCTGAGCGGGAACCCGCGGCGTGCGCGGCGCTTGGGTTTGACGACAACCAGGCCGTCGCGTTGCATCCGCGTGACATAGCCGTTGGCCATGGCCGCGTGTTTGCGGCCAAGCGCGGTCAGTCGATTGTGAAAGTCCTGCTGGGTCTCAACCATGGGCAGCCTCATGAACTTCAAACCAGCCCCCACCGGTTACAAGAAGGCAAGATGCGCCCCAAATGTGGCAAAATCTGGGCAAATGCGTCGAAAGCCGCTAAAAAAAGCGATCAATTATGGCTTTCTGCGCAGTGTCAGCGTGGTCCATTCACCAATCTCTTCGCGGTGGGTCAGATCGTTTCCATTCCGGACATAGTGCGCTGCCACATCGTCGGCCTGTTCGTTCAGAATGCCCGACAGAATCGCGTATCCTTGCGGCGCAAGCCGCGCCGAGAGGTCCGGGGCCAGCGCAATCAGGGGCCCCTTGAGGATATTGGCAAAGATCAGGTCGAAGGGGCCTGCGAGGTCCGGGTGATCGAAGCCCGCGGCCTCGGCCAGGGACACGCGCCCTTCCATCCCGTTGGCGACCAGGTTGGCACGCGCCACATCCACCGCCTGGGCGTCGATGTCGCTGGCGATGATGTCCGCCGGCCAGAGCGCGGCCGCCCCCATCGCAAGCACCGCCGTGCCGCAGCCGATATCGGCCACCCGGTCCGCCGTCACGCCCGCATCCACCAGCCGGTCCAGCGCCTTGAGGCAGCCCAGCGTCGTGCCGTGGTGGCCGGTGCCGAAGGCCATCGCCGCCTCGATCAGCAGCGGATGCTTGCCGGGCGGCACCTTGTCCGCGTCATGGGAGCCGTAGACGAAGAAGCGCCCCGCCTCGACCGGGGCCAGTTCGCGTTTGACATGGGCGACCCAATCGGTTTCGGGCAGCTCGGACACGGTAAAGGGTTTCGCGCCCATGGCGGTGGTCAACAGCAACAGGGCGGTTTCGTCTGGCCGGTCGGTGAAATACGCGCCCACTTCCCAAAGCCCGCTTTCGTCTTCGACCTCGAACACGCCGATGCCCGTCGGCTCTGGTGTCAGGTGTTCCAGCGCGGCGCCCAAGGCATCGGCCTGGGCCTTGCCGGTGAGCGTGGTGAGGGCGGTCCATGTGGGCATCAGCGTCTCCGGTATCTGTCGGCATTGGGCCAGGGGCGGGGCGGCGCGGCCGGGATCTGTGTCTGCGGCCCCAGCCGCGCCACATAGCGCCAGCCCCAGGCTGCCGCAAGTACACCCATGATGGCCCCGGCCACCGCTTGCCCATAGATCACCCCTGCCGCCCCGAAGGGCGCCACGAGCAGCGTCGCTGCGGGCCAGGACAGTGCGCCGTCCTTGACCCAGTTGACAAGTGTCGACCAGGCAGGCCGCCCCAGGCTGTTGAACGCCGCGTTCGACACAAAGAGTGCGCCCACAAACACAAAGGCCCCCACACCCAGGGACGTGAAGGCGCGCAGCACCTCGGCCCCCTGCCCGGTCAGCCCAAACCCGGAAATGACCAGGGGGGTCAATGACCACAAGAGCGCCCAGGCCACCAGCGTGTAGATCACACAAAACACCAGGGCGTCCCGATAGGTGCTGCGCAATCGATCATAATACCCGGCCCCGAAATTCTGGCCGAAAATGCCCCCGATGGCCCCCGACAGCGCAAAGATGCCGCCAAAGGTCAGTACCGTGAGCCGCCCCACCACGGCCCAGGCCGCCACGGCATCATCCCCGAACGGGGCCATGACCGCCGTCAGGATGTAGTTGCCCGCAGGCGTGGCCATCTGGGTTGCGATACCCGGGATCGCGATGCCCATGTAGGGGCGCCAGGTGCTGCGCACCGCCTCCCATCCGGGTCGCGCGATCAGATCGTGCTGGTAGGCGGCGAAGAACAGAGCGAGCCCCATCAGGCTGAACCGGAACAGGACAAGCCCCAGCGCCGCGCCATCCAGCCCCATGCCCCAGACCACGATAAAGATCGGGTCCAGCACCATCAGCACCATGCCGGAACACAAGGTCACATACATGGCCTTGGCCCCGAACCCTTCGGCCCGCAGTGTGCCCGAGGCGGTCAGCGCCACGGCCATGGGCACGAGCGAAAAGATGGTCTGCCCCAGATACCGTGCCGACAGCCGTGCCGTTTCCCCCGTGGCCCCCGCCATGGCGACCAGATCGTGACGAAAGGCAAAGACCAGCGTGGCGATGGCCGCCTGCACCACGACCGAGATCGCAAGGGCCGCCCCCGCCTGCCGCCGGGCGGCGGCGCGGTCGCCTTCGCCGATCCGTCGGGACACAAGTGCGGTGGCCGCAATCATCAACCCGACCCCGGAGGAGACGGAAAAGAACTGGATCGCGTAGGCAAAGCCGATGGCAGCCACCAGTTGCGGCTGCCCCAGTTGCGAGATCCACAGCAGGTTCGCGGCGTCCACCAGGAAGACGAATGTGATGCCAAAGGCGCCGGTGCCCGTCATGCGGACCACGTGGCCCATGGTCGACCCTGTCAGAAAGCGCCCTTGGGCCACGTCACTCCGCCGGGGTTGGCAGGGCAGTGCCCAGCCGCGTCTCGGACCCCGGCACCGGGTGGCGCGGGATCAAAAGCGCAAGGCACAGCGACGTGGCCGCCATTCCGGCCGCCAGCAGGAACACGGCCCCCGGCGAAAAAAGCCACAACAGGCCAAGCGGCACCGGCAGGCCCACCGCAGCGATGTGGTTGATGGTGAAGGCCACGGCCGCCGTTGGCGCGATATCCTGCGGATCCGCGATTTTCTGGAAGTAGGTTTTCAGCGCGAGGGCCAGGCCGAAGAAGATGTGATCCAGCACGTAGAGCGCGGCCGCAATGACCAGCCCCCAGCCCATGAAATAGACCCCGCCATAGGCCAGAAACACAAGCACGAGCCCGGTATATTCAAACACCAGCGCCTTTTGTTCGCCAAACCGGGCGACGATGCGGCCCAGAAGCGGGGCGACGATGATGTTGACCATCAGGTTGATGAGGTAAAGCGCCGTCAGCTCGTGCACCTGAAACCCGAACTTTTCGACCATCATGAACCCGGCAAAGACCATGAAGATCTGCCGCCGCGCCCCGGACATGAATTGCAGCGCGTAATAGAGCCAATACCGCTTGCGCAGCACGAAGGTTTTCAACTGGGGTGTGGGCGCCTCGAATTGGGGGTAGGCCAGCATCGCAAAGATCGCGATGGCCGCCGTGATCCCACCGCCCACCATGTAGACGGCGTTGTAGGTCAGGCCCAGCGGCTCCCATAGCACCATGATGACAAAGTAGACGAGGAAGGTGGCCGTGGACCCCGCCGCCAGCAGCCAGCCCAGCATTTGCGGCGCGCGGTCCTTGGGCAGCCATTGCAATTGCAGCGACTGGTTGACCGTCTCGTAATAGTGAAAGCCGATGGAACTGATGAAGGTCAGTGCGAGGATGCCGCCCATCTGCGGAAACTGCGCCGTGAGCGCCGTGGCAATCCCCAGCATGACAAGCGAGATCAGGCCAAGCACCTGTTCGCGCATGACCATGATCACCACGATCACACCCACCGCGAGGAACCCCGGCACCTCGCGGATCGCATGCAGAAGGCCGATGTCGGCACCGTCGAAATTGGCCGCCTCGACCACGAAATTGTTCAACAGCGCCAGCCAGACCGAAAACCCGATGGGCATGGCAAAGGCCATCAGGAACAGGAGCGCCGTCGGGCGCCGCCAGCGCGGCAATGTGCGCGCATCATCCAATGTGATGTACTGGGCCATGCCTGCGCTTTACGCCTTTTGCCGGGCCTTGGCGAGGGGGGCGTTTGTGCGGCAGGGCGCAGGATACCTGCGCGGGGTTGCCACCGCTTGGCGCAAGGTTCGGGTTGCAGCATGGCGGTCGCGGCGCGACATTGGGCGTATGAAACGCTGTGATGTGCAGACCCGGTTTGGCGATCTGACCCTGACGGAAGAGGATGGAAGGATCGTGCGCCTGACCTGGGGTGTGTCGGGCCGTGCCGACCGGTCGGACACGCTGGATGCCGCGATGGCGCAGCTGCGCGCCTATGATGCGGGCGCGTTGGAACGGTTCGACCTGCCGCTGCGGGTGCGCGGCTCGCAATTTCAGCGCGATGTGTGTGCCGCGATGTCGGCCATCCCCTTTGGACAGACATGCACCTATGGCGATATCGCCAAGGCCTTGAACGTGCCGGCGCAGGCCGTGGGGCAGGCCTGTGGTGGCAACCCCATTCCCATCATCATTCCCTGTCACCGGGTGATGGGGGCCAAGGGGCTGACCGGGTTTTCAGGCGCCGGCGGGGTTGAGACCAAGGTGGCCCTGTTGCGCCATGAGGGCGGGTTCCTGATCTAGCGCTGCGGGATCAGTTGCTGTGCGATCCCCGCGAACACCAGATACAGCGACGTGACCACCAGCCCCCAATGCGCCCAGCTTTCGGGGTGGAAATCGACCCATGCCGCCCAACCCGCAAAGAAGGTCCACGCAAGCGCCATCGGCAGTGTCAGCCAGCGCCAGCGTTCGGTGCGCACGGGGTGCACGAATTTCAGCGGCAGGAACATGCCCACGGCCAGCACCGTGACCAGGGTCAGCGAGACCCAGAAATTCGGTTCAAGCGCGAAGATCACGAGCACCACCATGTTCCAGCATCCTGGAAAGCCGGAAAACGAGTTGTCCTTGGTCTTCATCCGCGTGTCCGCAAAATACATCGCGGACGCGAAGGTGATCAGGATGATCGCCACCCAGCCCGTCCAACCGGCCATCAGGCCAGACGAGAACAGCGCAAAGGCCGGAATGAAGACATATGTCAGGTAGTCGATGATGAGGTCCAACAGCACGCCGTCAAATGCGGGGGCGTTGGTCTTGACGTCGTATCGGCGCGCGAGGGGTCCGTCGATCCCATCGACAAAGAACGCCACAACCAGCCACAGGAACATCAGGTCCCATTTGGCATCTACCGCAGCCAGCATCGCCAGCATCGCAAAGACCGCCCCGGTGGCGGTGAGAAGGTGAACGCCCAGGGCGCGCATTTGCAGTGTCATATACCCGTCATGATCCATGATGCGGTGGGTTGCAAACGCAAAACCGCGCCGACGGGCAGCCGACGCGGTTCGGTGCAGGGGCCGGTGGCCCGTGTGCTGGCTACTGGCCCAGGCGCACCTCTTCCAGTGGGTAGCCCAGGTAATCCTGTGCCTCCCACCCGGCGTGGCAGTCATGGCAGAAGCTCTGCTTGACCTTCATCACCTTGCCGTTGGGTTGCAGCCCGGCATAAAGCCAGCCTGCTGTGTCTGGCGCTTCGTCCGCACCGACCTTGGTCATGATGAACAACGGGCCGGGCCGTGCGGCTTTCTTCTTGATCGAGACCGTGATCGATTCCTTGGCCAGGACCGATCCCACCGGCATTTCGAACCCCTCTTCCTCGAACTTCAGGTACTGGTCCGCCGCCACATCATTGGCGTAGGTGTTCAGAAGGCGGTTGCCATGCGGGCCCGCAACGGCAGGACGCGTGGCTGTTGCGGCCCAGCTGCGATAGGTGGTGCCGATCTCGTCGCCTTCCTTGGCATAGCCGGTCGCCATCTTGTCCTGCAGGCAGGTGTAAAGCACACCGATCTGTGCCTCTGTCAGGTCAAAGGCGTCCTCGACCGTGATGGCGTTGCAGTCTTCCGCGCTGGCGGCCCCTGCGGCAAGCGTCAAGACGGCTGCGTATGTGAATTTGCGTAGCATGGTCGGCGTCCCCTCCGGATTGGTTAGTATGCATTGGTATGCTGAACCAACTGCGCCCCGGCGCATAGGCTTGCCCCTGTCACGTTTGCTGCACGTTTGCGTGATGGCTGCGGCCTTACGCCTTTGGATGGGCCTTGGCGTAGACCTCCATCAGGCGCACCGTGTCCACTGCCGTATAGGCCTGTGTGGTCGACAGGGATGCGTGGCCCAGAAGTTCCTGGATGGCCCGCAGGTCACCGCCCGCATTCAACAGATGCGTGGCAAAGCTGTGGCGCATGGCATGCGGCGTGGCGCTGGCGGGCAGGCCCAGTTGCATGCGTGCATTTGCCATGACCTTCTGGATGGCGCGCGGCGCCAGCGCCCCGCCCCGGATCGCCCGAAACAATGGCCCCTCCGCAGGCAGGTTGAACGGGCACGCGGTCGTGTACGCCTGCACGGCGTCACGCGCCGCATCGATCACCGGCACGATCCGTTCCTTGCCGCCCTTGCCCGTGATGCGCAGGACCTGTGGCAGGGGCGCCTGCCCCGCCGTCAGCGACAGCGCCTCGGAAATCCGCAGACCGCAGCCCCACAGCAGGGTCAGCACCGCCGTGTCCCGCAGACCGACCCATGGCTTGTCCGATTGCAGCGGCGCGATCTCCAGCACCTCTCGGGCGGCGCTTTCGTCCAGTGGGCGTGGCAGTTTCTTGGTGAACTTGGGCGCGCGGGTGCTGAGCACGGCCGTGGGTTCGAACCCTTCGCGCGGGGCCAGCCATTTATAGAAGGATTTGACCGCCGACAGTTTCCGCGCAAGCGACCGGGCACCGACACCCCCTGCCCGCATGTTGGCCATCCATGATCGCATGTCGCGTATGTCGATGCGCGCAAGCGCACCCAATCCCTGGCTCTGGCCGGAATGCACGGTCATAAAGGCGAGGAATTCGGCGATATCGCGGCTGTAGGCCGAAATGGTATTCTCTGCGGCGCCATTTATCGCGCCCTGGTGCGCCAGAAACAGGTCCAACGCGTCGCGGGCGGCGGGGGAGATCAAAGCACTGCTGGACGTCTCTGCCATATCGCGCATCGAAAAGAACCCGGTCGCGCCGCTGACGCGGCGGGGTATTTTCGATCCCTTTCGGTCCTGACGTAGAGCGGGCTCATCCCAGCCAGCGCCGCATGGCCCGTTCGAAGACCCCGGTGAAAAAGCCCAGAAGGTCGGTGCCCTGCTGCGGGCCGAACATGTGCGGGTCTTCGGCCCCCATGACCAACAGGCCGGGCAAACGCCCGTCGCCGAAATCGAGCTTGAGGCACGCCTCGGACCGGATCCAGGTGGCATCGTCGCCATAAATCTCGGTGTCTGCGTCCTGCACCTGGCGCAGCGTGACCTGGCGCACATTGCCGCCGCGCCCGTCGGTCAGGTAGTCGTCGATAAAGCCCGGTTCTGCCACGCTGAGCACGTCGCCGAGCCGTTGCACCGCAGGGTCATTGTCGTTCTGAACCGATTCCAGCACCAGCTTGACCGCATCCACCCGCAGGATTTCCGCAACCTCTCCGCCCAGGTCCTTGAGGAACGGTTCGAATTCGAGCGGGTCCAGCATGCGCAGGATGGCGCGGTGGATCTGGTTCGTGCCGGCCAGGTTTTCATAGGCCGCCGCGATGACCGACCGGTGCGTGTCTTCGAGCCGGTCCAGCCGCGCCTCGAGCCGTTCCATCGCCAATCCGCGCAGGTCAACGATGTTGCCACCCATTGCCCGTTCGTTGGCCGCGATCAGCGCATGCATCAGGTCCTTGTCATCAAGGATGACATCCGGACGGGTGATAATCGCCTCTCGCAGGGCGTCGTCAATCTTGGGCTGGCTGCTCATACCGTACCTAAACTTTTTCTTGGCGCCGCTTATAACACGGCGATTCCGCGAAATCTGCCCCGAACTTGGAATAATTGTTCGGACTTTGCGCGCCTGTTGCGCCGGTGACGTCACGACCGGGGAAGTGCGCCTGCAACTTCCCCGTGAATCGCACCCGCCCGCCTGTCATATCCCGCGCATGACAAGACCACACGAAGCCACCACTCACGGGTCCGCGCCCCGACTTTTCCCCCTGGGGCCGGATGCGCTTCGCGTGTTGCTAAGGCGAGCCGGAAACGCCTGAGTTACAGGATTTTCTGACCCGTCTTGGCCCAGTCCTTCATGAAGGCATCAAGGCCCTTGTCCGTCAGCACGTGGTTGGCCAGTTTCTTGATCACGTCCGGGGGCGAGGTGATGACGTCCGCCCCGATCTTGGCGCAATCCTGGATGTGGTTCACCGACCGGATGGAAGCCGCCAGGATTTCCGTCTCGAACCCGTAATTGTCGTAGATCGTGCGGATGTCTTCGATCAGTTCCAGACCGTCGAGGTGAATGTCATCGAGACGCCCGATGAAGGGCGAGATGAAGGACGCCCCCGCCTTGGCCGCGAGCAGCGCCTGGTTGGCGGAGAAGCACAGCGTGACATTGACCATCTTGCCCTCGCCCGACAGCACCTTGCAGGCCTTGAGCCCGTCCCACGTCAGCGGCAGCTTGACGGTGATGTTGTCCGCGATCTCGGCCAGCTTGCGGCCTTCGGCGATCATGGCGTCGGCCTCGAGCGCCACTACTTCGGCGCTGACCGGGCCGTCGACCAGATCGCAGATTTCCTTGGTCACTTCGAGGATGTCGCGCCCCGATTTCAGGATCAGCGACGGGTTGGTGGTGACACCGTCGACCATTCCGAGGTCATTGAGTTCGGCGATGGCGTCAATCTCGGCTGTGTCTACGAAGAATTTCATGTGCGGCCCCCTTAGATGGCTTGGCGTTTGCTTGGGATGGCTTTACCTCAGGATGCGTGAAGACTGAACCCCTCATATGTTGGCGCTAACATGATCCCGTCCTTTTATGACGAGGGCGCGTTGGTGGCCGTGCTGACCACGCAACCGCTGGACCGGGCGCTGGATTACAGGGCCCCCGAGGGCGGGTGCCACCTGGGCGCGTTTGTCGAGGTGCCGCTTGGGCCGCGCAAGGTGCTGGGCGTGGTGTGGGGACCGGGCAAGGGCGACTATGATTATGCCAGGGTGCGGTCGGTTCTGCGGGTGCTGGATGCAGCCCCGATGCGGGATGAGATGCGCAGTTTTCTGGAAAAGGCGGCCGCCTATACGCTGACGCCGATGCCTGCGATGCTGCGGCTGGCCACCCGCGCGCCGGGTCTGGGCGACCCACCGTCGATGCGCAAGGTATACCGGCGTGGCGCGTCGGAGCCGGACCGGATGACCGATGCCCGCCGCCGGGTGCTGGAGTTTCTGGGCGCATACGGGGATTTGGCGTTCACCTTGAAGGAACTGGCTGACCTGTCGGGTGTGACCGCGTCGGTGATCAAGGGGCTGGTGAAACAGGGTGCCGTTGCCGAAGAGGACAGCCCCCGCGACCTGCCCTTTCCGCCGATGGATCCCGGGCGCGACGGCAAGGCGCTTACGGAAGATCAGGCGCAGGCGGCGACGCATATCGCATCCGCCGTTGCGTCGGGGACCTATGGCACCACGCTTTTGCGGGGCGTGACCGGGTCGGGCAAGACCGAAGTGTATCTGGAGGCCGTCGCCGCCTGCCTGCATGCGGGGCGGCAAGCGCTTGTCCTGTTGCCTGAAATCGCGCTGACGGCCGAATTTCTGAAGCGGGTCGAGGCGCGATTTGGCGCACGGCCCGCCGAATGGCATTCGGGCGCGACCATGACCGAGCGGCGGCGTATCTGGCGGATGGTCGGGCACGGCAATGCGCAGTTGGTGATCGGGGCCCGGTCCGCCCTGTTCCTGCCCTACCGGAACCTTGGCCTGATCGTGGTCGATGAAGAGCATGACACCTCCTACAAGCAGGAGGACGGGGTGCTCTACAATGCGCGGGACATGGCGGTGTTGCGCGCCTCGCTGTTGGGGGCGCAGGTGGTTCTGGCCTCGGCCACGCCGTCGCTGGAGTCGTGGGCCAACGCGGAAAGCGGCAAGTACACGCGGCTTGACCTGGAGGCGCGCTTCGGCCCGGCGGTCATGCCCACGATGCAGACCATCGACATGCGGGCCGAGAAGCTGCCGGGCAATCGCTGGGTGTCTGAGGACTTGAAGCGCGCGGTCGAGGCGCGGCTGGCCGCCGGCGAGCAGGCGATGCTGTTCTTGAACCGCCGGGGCTACGCGCCGATCACCCTGTGCCGTGCCTGCGGCCATCAGGTGGGCTGTGATCAATGCGACGCGCGCATGGTCGAACACCGGTTCCTGAAGCGGTTGATGTGCCACCAATGTGGCGAGACGAAGCCGTTGCCGACCGTCTGTCCGTCCTGCGGGGCCGAGGACCGGATGGCCCCCGTGGGGCCCGGTGTGGAACGGCTGGGCGAAGAGGCGGTGGAGCTGTTTCCAGACGCCCGCGTGGCGGTGCTGAGTTCGGACATGTACGGATCGGCCCGTGCGTTGAAGGCCGAAATCGAGGCCATTGCCGAGGGTGGGGCCGATGTGATCATCGGCACGCAACTGGTGGCGAAGGGGCACAACTTTCCGAACCTGACGCTGGTTGGGGTGATCGACGCCGATCTGGGCTTGCAGGGGTCCGACCTGCGCGCGGCGGAACGCACATTTCAGTTGATGCGGCAGGTGGCAGGCCGGGCGGGCCGGGCCGAGAAGCCGGGCACGGCGATGTTGCAGACCTATCAGCCGGATCATCCTGTTATCCGGGCCATTCTGGCGGGGGACGAGGACGGGTTCTGGCGGGCCGAGGCCGCACAGCGCGACGCGGCAGGGGTGCCGCCTTATGGCCGGATGGCGGGCATTATCCTGAGCGGGCCCGATGTGGCGCAGGTCTTTGACGTGGCCAATGCGCTGGCGCGCAACCCGGCCCCGTTGACCCGCGTGGGCGCACAGGTCTTTGGCCCGGCCCCTGCCCCGATCGCACGGGTGCGCGGCCGGCACCGGGTGCGGATGCTGGTCAAGGCAGGCAAAGGCGTGGCCTTGCAAGGGGCCATCGCGCAGTGGATCAGCCAGGTGCGCCTGAAGGGTGATCTGAGGCTGGCCGTCGATATCGATCCCCAGAGCTTCTACTGATCCCAAGGACGCGCTGGCGCGCGACGACATGTTTCAGGGGGCTCTGCCCCCGGCCTGCGGCCTCCCCCGTCGTATTTTCAGTCGGAAGAAGACGGAAGGCCAAGCCGGATCGGGCCTTTGGCCGTTGTCGGGTCGACACCGACGCCCCCTTGCGTGACCGTGACCTGCCCCTGTCTGGCCAGGGTCCGGGCGATGCGGCGGATGTCCGGCATCAGGGGGCGCCAGTCTTCGGACACGGCGCGGGCCACTTCGGACGGGCACATCGTCTTGCCCGTCCCGCGTGCGTGGACCGCGTCAAGGATCGCGGCCCGGATCGTGGCGTCATCCGTCATGGGCCGGTATGTAAGGCGCGGATCTCTGTTGCCTAGCCCAGCGCGTCGTTGCAGCGCCCGCAGACGCCCGGATGGGCGTGCAGGCCGACATCCGGCAGCACCTTCCAACACCGGGCGCATTTCGTGCCTTCGGCCTTTTCGAACACCACGCCCAGATGCGGGACCTCGGGTAGGCGGAATGCCTCGGCCGGGGCCGGATCGGTGGTGACGCTGATCTGCGAGGTGATGCAGATATCGGCAAAGGGCAGCTCTTGCAGCGTCGCGGCAAGCTCTGTGTCTTCGACATGCACGACCGGGGCCGCTTCGAGCGACGCGCCGATCACCTTGTCCGTCCGCTGGATTTCGAGCGCTGCGGTGACCGCCCGCCGGGCGCCGCGGATGCCCGTCCACTTGGCGGCCAGTGCATCATCGCGCCAGGTGGCGGGTGTGTCGGGGATGTCCGTCAGGTGGACCGAGCTGTCATCGCCGGGGTTCCGTTCGAGCCAGACCTCTTCCATCGTGAAGACGAGGATCGGGGCCAGCCACGTGGTGAGCCGGTGATAGAGCAGGTCCAGCACGGTGCGCGCCGCGCGCCGTTCAGCCGTGTCGCCGTCGCAATAGAGCGCGTCCTTGCGGATGTCGAAATAGAAGGCCGACAGGTCCACGGTGGCGAACGTGAACACGGCCGAGAACACGCGCTGGAAATCGAAGGCCGCGTAGCCGTCGCGCACGGTCTGGTCCAGTTCGGCCAGCCGGTGCAGCACCCAGCGTTCCAGTTCGGGCATGTCGGCCGGATCGGTCCGGTCCGTTTCGGTGAAGTCCGACAGCGAGCCGAGCATGAACCGCATCGTGTTCCGCAGCCTCCGGTAGCTGTCGGCCACGCCCTTGAGGATCTCCGGCCCGATCCGCTGGTCGGCGGTGTAGTCCGTCTGCGCCACCCAGAGCCGCAGGATGTCCGCCCCGTATTGCTTGATCACTTCCTCGGGCACGATCGTGTTGCCAATGGATTTCGACATCTTGAGGCCCTTTTCATCGAGCGTCATGCCGTGTGTGACCACGTTGCGGTAGGGCGCGTGGCCCGTGGTGCCCACCGATTGCAGCAGGGATGAGTGGAACCAGCCGCGGTGCTGGTCCGTGCCTTCCATATAGACGTCGGCGGTGCCATCCTCTGACCCGTCGGCGCGGTCGCGCAGGACAAAAGCGTGGGTCGAGCCGCTGTCAAACCATACGTCGAGGATGTCCGTCACCTGTTCGTAGTCGTCGGGGTTCACGATCCCTTCGAGGAAGCGTTGCTTGGCCCCTTCATCGTACCAGGCGTCTGCCCCTTCCGCCTCGAACGCGGACGTGATGCGGCGGTTCACCTGGGGGTTGCGCAGCAGGAAGTCGTCATCCGTGGGCAGCGCGCCCTTCTTGGTGAAGCAGGTGAGCGGCACGCCCCAGGCGCGTTGGCGCGACAGCACCCAGTCGGGGCGGCTTTCCATCATGGAATGCAGGCGGTTGCGGCCCGATTTGGGCGTCCAGTTGACGTTGTCGATTTCCGTCAGCGCGCGCTGCCGGATGGTTGTCCCATGCGTGTCCTGCCCGTCGCCGACCGGCTTGTCGATGGCGGCGAACCATTGCGGTGTGTTGCGGTAGATCACCGGCGCCTTGGACCGCCAGGAATGGGGGTAGGAGTGCTTGATCTTGCCACGGGCCAGCAGCCCGCCCACCTCGGCCAGTTTGTCGATGACGGCGGCGTTGGCGTTGCCTTCCTTCCCGTTGGGTTTCAGGATCGCCTTGCCGCCGAAGAACGGCAGGTCGTCGCGGAAGCGCCCGTCGGGGTTCACGTTGTAGGTGATCACCTGTTCGAGCATGCCAAGCTCGCGGTAAAGCTCGTATTCCTCCATCCCGTGGGACGGGGCGCAGTGGACGAACCCGGTGCCTTCGGTGTCGGTCACGAAATCGGCGGCGCGGAAATCGCGGATGTCGTCCCATGCGCCACCCGCCCCATCGGCCCCGTTCAGCGGGTGCGAGAGCGTCATCGCTTCAAGTTGCGCGGGCGTCACGTCGCGCAGGCGGCGGTACATCGTGTCATCGAGCCGTGCGCGGCCCAGCACATCGGCGGCGAGGTTGTCGGCCAGGATATAGCGGTCGCCGATGCGCGCCCAGCATTCCTCGGGCCGGCCCGTCACCTCGTAGAGGCCATAGGCGATGTCGGGGCCGAACACGACCGCCTTGTTCGACGGGATGGTCCAGGGCGTGGTGGTCCAGATCACCACATAGGCGCCCTTGAACGCGGTCGCGGCCCTGGTCTCCGCCTCGAGAATGGCGGCGGCTTCGTCGGTGCCCACTTCCTCGCCCGCGAGGACGAGGTCCGGCATCTCGAAATCCTCGACCCGGAACTTCACCCAGATGGTGAAGCTGTCCTTGTCGTGGTACTCGACCTCCGCCTCGGCCAGCGCCGTCTGTTCCACCGGCGACCACATCACGGGTTTCGAGCCCTGGTAGAGCGTGCCGTTCATCAGGAATTTCATGAATTCCTCGGCAATCACCCGTTCGGCATGGAAATCCATGGTCAGGTACGGCTGATCCCAGTTGCCGGTGATGCCCAGCCGCTTGAATTCCTCGCGCTGGATATCCACCCAACCGGCGGCGAAATCGCGGCATTCGGCGCGGAATTCGTTGATCGGCACCTCGTCCTTGTCGCGGCCCTTCTTGCGGTACTGTTCCTCGATCTTCCATTCGATGGGCAGGCCGTGGCAGTCCCAGCCGGGGATGTAACGCGCGTCACGCCCCATCATCTGGTGCGAACGCACGATCATGTCCTTGATCGTCTTGTTCAGGGCGTGGCCGATATGCAGGTGGCCGTTGGCGTAGGGCGGACCGTCATGCAAGGTAAAGGGCGTGCGGCCCTCCTTCTCGCGCAGGCGGTCATAGACCCCGATCCGTGCCCAGCGTTCCAGCCATCCGGGCTCGCGCTTGGGCAGGCCCGCGCGCATGGGAAAGTCGGTCTTGGGCAGGTTAAGGGTGTCTTTGTAGTCGGGCGTTTCGGCGCACATCGGCTGCGTCCTCAAAATTCGGTCAATCGGGGGTATAGCGGTTCGGTGCGACGGCTCAAGCACCTTTGCCCGGCGGCTCGATGGTGGATCAGAGCGCCGGGGATATAATTCGCAGAATGATGGTCCGGGTCATCATGGGCGCGTTATAGGCGCAGGGACCCGGAGCGTCCAGTGGGCCAAGATGCCTCATTTTCCGCGCAGTCCAACGGGATAGGGTGACGCGAAAACGTGACAGGACGGAGTGGCATATGAAGATCGCGATTGCCGGGGCCGGTGTTGGTGGATTGGCAGCCGCCATTCTCTTGGGCCAGCGCGGCGTGGATGTGACGGTCTTCGACCAGTTCGACACCCCTGCCCCCGTGGGGTCCGGTTTGGTCATTCAACCCGTCGGCCAGGCGGTTCTGGAGGCGTGCGGTCTGAAGGCGCAGATCTTTGAAACCGGCACTGCAATCCACCGGATGCTGGGGCACGAGGCGGAGAGCGGGCGGCGCGTGCTGGATGTGTGGTACGACCGGGCCGGCCATCAGCGTGTGGGGCTGGCCGTGCACCGCAACGCCCTGTTTTCGGCCCTTTGGGACGGAGCCGTGGCCGCCGGTACCACCCTGGAGTTGGGGGCCAAAGTTGCAGACGCGCGGCCCGGCTGTCTTGTGCTGGACAACGGCACCGAGGCGGCCGGTTTCAATCTGATCATTGACGCCTTGGGCGCCCGTTCCCCACTGACACCTATGCGGGCCAGCGCGCTGCCCTATGGGGCGCTGTGGGCCAATGTGCCCTGGGCGGATGCGACCGCGCTGCCGACGGACCAGTTGCGCCAGACCTATCGCAAGGCAAACCGCATGGTCGGCGTGCTGCCCATCGGCGTGCCACCCGGTGCACAGGGACCGATGGCCGCCATCTTCTGGTCCTTGCCGCGTGGGGGCCACGCCGCGTGGCGGGCGGCGGGACTGGAGGCATGGCAAGCCGAAGCCGCCGCGCTGTGGCCCGCCTTTGCCCCCTTTGCGGCCCAGATCACCGACCCGGACCAGTTTACCATGGCGCGCTATGCGCATGGCACGCTGGATATGCCTTTTGGTCCCGGCATCGCCCATATCGGCGATGCCGCCCACCGCGCCAGCCCGCAACTGGGTCAGGGGGCCAACATGGCGCTTCTGGATGCCTATGCCCTGGCCCAGGCCATTGCGGCCCACGGACCAGACGCCGCCCTGCCCGTCTATGCGCGGGCCCGGCGCTGGCACGTGCGCACCTACCAGTGGATGAGTTGGGCCTTTACCCCGCAATACCAATCCGACAGCCGCTGGCTGCCGGTCTTGCGTGACCGCGTGCTGTTCCCCGCGTCACTGGTGCCGCCGGTGCCCCGCATCCTGTCCGGTCTGGTCTGCGGCACACTGCTGCCCGCCTTTCCGCGCGGCGATCCGTTGCGCTAGCCCTTGGTTTGCGCCCAGCGGTTCAGCCAGGCCAGTCCGGCCAGCGACAGCCCCAGAACCACCAGCGACAAGACCCGCACCAACCCGTCCAGCCCGGAGATGTCGACCAGGAACACCTTGGCCACGGCCAGGCCGATCGCCACCAGCCCCGCCCGGCGCAGGCCCGCCGCATTGCGCGCCAGCGACTGGTAGAACAGGACCGCACCGGTCAGCAGGATCGCCACGGTGTAGCTGTAGAGTTCGGGCTGCAAATAGCCAAAGGACAGCTCCATCCGGTTTGCCCCCTGCCAAAGGTGCCGGATCGTGGCGAAGGCCCAGTAGACGGTGACGCCCACAGCCATCGTGCCAAGACCCAAGCGCAGAATGCGGTGGCGCAACCGCCAGGCCCCCACCGCCAGCACCAGCGCAGGCAGCAGGTAGGCCGGGATCAGCGTGTTCAGAACCGGCGGGCCTGCCACATCCTTGCCCCAGTCGGTGAACAGCGGCGACAGCACGGTCATGCCAAGCGCCAGCACGCCAAACCCGATCAGGCCAAAGACCAGCGCCAGCCCACCGCGCACCAGGGCCAGGATGCCGCCCAACCCTTCGATCCGCAGCAATTGCACCAGCATCAGCCCCAGCCAGATCACCGCAAACAGCCCCAGCGCCCAATGCGAATCCGTGTTGGTGCCGGGCAGCAGGTCATCAAGAAAGCGGATCAGCAGCAGCGACAGCACCATGCCCGCCGTCGACCACGCGGCTGTGTCCAGCAGCACGCGTGCGGTTCGCCGTGCGCGTCCCCGCAGCAGCACAAGGGCCCCCACGAAGGCCGCCAGCGATCCTGCATAGGCCAGCAGCATCTCCCACAGGGGGGCGTCGAGCGCCCAGAACAGGCCCGGATCACCGACAAGGCGCGCGCCCACCGCCGTCACGCCCGCGGCAATGAACACCTGCATCAGCGGCAGCTTGAACTGCCTGTCCAGCCACGCAGCCACCAGCACGGTGACGGCCAGCGCCACGGTCAGGGCCGCAAGCGACAGGATCAGGACCAGCGCGAATGTGATCGATGCCAGCGCCGACAGCACAAACACCGACGCGCGGGTGCGGTCGGGCGCATCGACCCGTGCAAAGCGCAGGGCGAAACCCACCATGACTGCCGCCAGAACGATGGCATGCAGCGCCCAGGGGTAGGCGCCGATAACCTCTGCCGGACGCCATGTCAGTTCGAGGACAATCGCCATCACCGGGGCCGTCAGCGCCGCACCGAGGCCCCAGCCCAGCCCAAGCCCCGGCTGCAAGGCACGCAGGGCCGCCACGCCGCTCAAGAGCAGGCCCACACCCCACACCAGTGAAACCGCCAGCGGAAAGTCCGCTTCGGGACTTGTCGCGTAAGCCTCTGCAAAACCGGTCAGAACCGGGCCGAACGCGGCCCCTTCCCGCGCGACAACCGCGACGATGGCAAGAACGGGCAGTACGGTCAGTTCCTGCAACGAGGGGCCCGACATCGACCAATAGGCCAGCGCGAGGGCCAGCAACCCGAGGCTGATCACGGCCATCCAGAACGGTTCGGCCCCGGCCCCGGCGCTCCAGGCTACGGATCCGGCAGCGATGGCGACCGATACCAGCGCAAGCGCGGTCGGAAAGGCGGGCCTCTCAGCTTTTGGATCGCGCAGGAATTGCCACAGCATCGGGCCTGCATGATCGGGCCGGAACGACCGGGCCGGGATCAGGATCGCCAGAACGGCCAGCACCACGACATGGGCCTGGAACCCCAGAACCAGTTCGGCACCGCCACCCAGCACCGTCAGCCACCCCATGCCGAACCCGAGCGCCACCGACAGCACCGACACCCAGGCCCAGCGCCGGATCGTGTCGATGCCAAGGCCCACAGCCGCAATCACGCCGAAGTAGACAAACAGCCAGGACGTGGCGGGCACTGTGCTGCCAACCAGCAGCGGTGCGGTAAAGGCACCGATCACCCCCACGGCGGCCAGCAGCGGGCCATAGAGCCAGCCCAGCGCAACGCCCAGCAGGCCCACCGCCGCCATGCCGGCAAACGCCGCCTCGACACCGATCAGATCGTACAGCAGCCGCGCCGCCGCGATCCCGCCAAACAGAGACACAAGACCCGCGCCGGAAAAGACGGACGGGATGTAGGCCGTTGCACTGTCCGGATCATCGCCAAAGCGGCGGCGGATCACCTCGCCACCCGCGATCAGCGCGCCGCCAAAGCCGAGGGCCGCCAACACCCGCGCGGTGGGCGGGAAAAGGTCATTCTCGATCCCGTATTGCACCAGAAAAAGACCGGCCAGCGCCAGCGACAGTGCCGACACCGCATAGAACCAGTTGGCCACAACCCACGCAGCGAAACCCGACAGCATGGCATAACCGGCGGCGGGCGGCACGTCGGCCGGACGGGCCTCATGCCGGGCGGCCGCGACCCGGGCCGCGGCCGGTTCCGCCCGATCAAGCGGGGGTGGGCCGTCCGGATCGGCAGGCGTGTCCCATGGTGACGTGGCAGGCCCATCCGGCACCCGTGGTGCCACGGCGGCGATGTCCGGTGTCGGGGGGGCGGGCCGGTCTGCGCCCGGCGCGGACGGCACGGCGGATGCAGCGCGTTCCAGTTCGGCCACGCGGCGGCGCAGGCCCGACACGGCAGCCATCAGGTAAATCACGGCCACCGGTATCCCAAGGACCACCAGGCCGCCCAGTATCAAAAACCCGTCCATATCTGTCCCCTTCACGCCACCGTGATCCTAGATAGGTCACGTTGGCATGGGACAAAAGGCAAGGTTTTCCGGACCTTTGCGGCGCAAAACCAATGCGCCAGGCGCACAGGGCCTTCAGGTATCGGCGATATGCGCCCACACGGCAGACATCACCACGGACCCTTCGCCAACCGCGCTTGCGACCCGTTTGACCGATCCGGCCCGCACGTCGCCAACGGCAAAGATGCCCGGGCGTGACGTCTCGTACCCGCTGGCAGCACCCACATCTGCCCCGGTCTTGACAAAGCCCCTGTCGTCCAGTTCCACCAGATCCGACAGCCACTTTGTGTTGGGCGCGGCCCCCACCATGACAAACAGGGCCTTGGTGTTCAGGTTCCAGTCCTGACCGGCACGCCTGTCGCGAATGGTGATCGCCTCCAGCCGGTCCTGCCCGTGCAGTTCCTTGACCTGCGTGCAGATGTGGATCGTGATCTTCGGATGGCTTTCCAGACGCTGCAACAGATAATCCGACATGGACGACGCAAGGCTTTCACCCCGCACCAGCACATGCACGTGCCGCGCAGAGCGGGCGAGGAACATGGCGGCCTGTCCGGCCGAGTTGCCGCCACCGATCACGGCGACCTCGGTGTCCTTGCAATAGCGCGCCTCGACATCAGTGGCCGCATAATAGACGCCGCTGCCCTCAAAATCTTCCAACCGTTCAAGGGGCAAGCGGCGGTACTGAACCCCCGTCGCCACGATCAGCGCCTTGGCTGACACCCACTCGTCATTGTCCAGCTTGACATGGAACAGGTGCTTTTCGCATTGCATCAATTCCGTGGCGCGCACCGGCATCGCAAAGCGGGTGCCGAATTTCATTGCCTGCACTTCACCCCGGCCCACAAGGTCGCCGCCGGAAATGCCGGTGGGAAAGCCCATGTAGTTTTCGATCCGGGATGACGTGCCCGCCTGCCCGCCGATCGCCAGATCTTCGAGCACAACAGCGCAAAGCCCTTCGGCCCCGGCATAGACCCCCGCCGCCACACCGGCGGGGCCGCCGCCCACGATCGCCACGTCATAGACGTCTTCCTTGCGCAGCGCCATGTCGAGGCCCAGCGCCAGTGCCACGCCGCGGGGTGTGGGCGGGTCGATCACCTGGTGCTTGGCAAAGACCACGGCCGGATGCGCGCGGTCGATGCGGCACTGGTTGGCCAGTTCCGTGCCCTCCGCGCTTTCAATCTCGACCTCGACAAACGGAATGCGATTGCGCGCGGCAAAGCTGGCGATGCGGCGCACATCGCGGTCAACCTCGCCGCCGATCAGGGTCAGCCCGCCTTCGGAATTGTCCAGCATCCGGCGACGCCGGGCGGCAAAGACCGTGATGATGATATCGGACATTTCGGGATTGTCGGACATCAGCTTGAGCATTTCGTCGCGTGGCACGCACAACAACTGAGTGTCCTGCACTGCCCGCCCGCCCAGAAAGGCGTGCGCTCCGGTCAGAAAGGCCAATTCGCCAAAGAACTGCCCCGGTCCTAGCGTCGCCTGGCCATAGCGCGTGCCGGTGGCAGAATTGATCGCCTCTGTTTCGCCCGACAGCAGGTAGTGGAACGTCTCGATCCGCTCTCCGGCCCGCTGAAAGCTGTCGCCGGCCTTGAGGTCGATGATCGTGCCGACCCGGTGCATTGCAGCCACATGTGCGTTCGTCAGGGGCGTGCGCACCATGGTTTGCAGATCAGGGGCGAAGGTTTCCATGCGCTGGGTCCTATTTGCGGTCGCTTTGAGATGTAAATAGGCCGCCCAGCGCTTGTTTCACCAAGCGCCGCGCCTTGGGCCGTTCCCCATTTGCATATACAAGCGGGCGGCAGACTTCCATCGCTGCCACGCCAACCCGCGCGGTGAGCGCGCCGTTGACCAACCCCTCGCCAAAGCGGCGCGACAGCTTGCCCAGGATCGAACCGCCCAGCACGGGTTCAAGCATGTCATCGCCCACCGCCACGGCACCGGTTGCCACAAGATGCGCCATCACCGCGCGTGTCAGCCGCCAACTGCCCAACAGCCCGCCCCGTCCGCCATAGATTTCCGCGATGCGCCGGATCATGCGCAGGTTCGCGGTCAGCGCCGCGACCACGTCCGCCAGCGCGATGGGAACCAGCGCCGTGACCGTTGCGACCTGCCGCGCGGCGGCCTCGACCTCGCGTTCGGCGGCGCGGTCCAGCGGGGCAACCAGGGTGTCCTCGGCCAGTTT
Organism: uncultured Tateyamaria sp.; assembly: GCF_947503465.1. Taxonomy (NCBI): domain Bacteria; kingdom Pseudomonadati; phylum Pseudomonadota; class Alphaproteobacteria; order Rhodobacterales; family Roseobacteraceae; genus Tateyamaria; species uncultured Tateyamaria sp. The sequence continues at coordinate 1,254,967 of NZ_CANNDN010000001.1, forward strand.
CAGCAGGCCCGCCGCATCCATCTGATCACCGCGCAGCTCGGCCAGCCACGACCGTCCCCAGTCCGTATCGGGACGCCCGCGGTACAGCACGTCCAACCGGTCCACCACGGCCCGGGACGCTGCCAGGTCGTTCTGTTCGACGGCCTGTGCTGCGTCATGGCGCAACCCGTCAAGCCGCGTGAGGCGGCGCAGGGCCGCCAGCTCGCGCAGTGCGATGATCAGCAGGGTCAGAACAAAGGCGCCCAATAGCCCGGTAAAGGCCCAGCCGACCAACGGCGCCCGCGCAATCCATTCCGTGACAAAATCCCAGGCCGCCGCACCCAGCACCGCCGCCAGAAGCGCCCCGCCCAGTCCCCAGAAAAAGCGGCCCAGGCGCGACGGCTTGCGCGTGGCCACACGCGCGGCCATCTGCATCGCGTCGCCGCGCGGCAGGGCCACGGGTGTGCTGTCGGGCACCGGTGGTGCTTCGGCGACCTTGGGGGCGGGATCATCCTCGATCTCGATCAATACGGGGCCTTTGGCCATCAGTTCGGATCCTTGTGCCAGTCGTAGCGGATGTCGGGCAGGCCTTCGTCATTGGTGGACCCGTCGGAGCGCTCCACCTCGGCAAAGCCGTGGCGCAGATAGAAACGCTGCGCGCCGGTGTTGGCCTCGAACGTCCAGAGGGTCAGATGGTCAGACGCGGCTTTCATGCGGGCCAGAAGGGCGGCACCAATGCCCTGCCCCCGCGCCCCACCTGCCACGTAAAGCGAATGCACCTCTGCGCCTTTGAGGGCGCAGAAGGCGCGGACCTGCCCGTCCTGTTCGGCAACGGTCACCCACCCCTGTTCAATCATGTAGCCGGCAAAGGCCAGGTCTTCGGCCCGGGTATGGATACGGGGCATCCAGTCGGTGCCGTCAATGAAACCGGACAGGATCGCGCCCACCGCACCGGCGTCCGTGGGTTGTGCCGCGCGCAGATGGGTCACAGCTTGTCCCCGAAAAGGAACTGCGCCGCCCGGTCAAGCCGGATATGCGGCGGCCCGTCGCCCGGGCGCAAGGTCAGGGGCGCGGGGGCAAAGCGCATGACCTGGTAATCCCCGTCCAGCCACGCCTGCGCGCCGTTGGCGGCGGGCGACAGGATATGTGAGGGGTCATCGGGCAATGCGCCGGGGTAGAACGCGGCCTGTTTGCCTGTCTCAAGCAAGGTGCCCCGGACCACATCGAGCGGCTTTCCGTCGTTTTGCACCGTGTCTTCTGTCGTGGCGCGCAGGGCCGCGAGTGCGATGGCTTGGGTGTCCGCCCCGGCAAAGCGCGCCCGGTCGCGGGCATCGCGTGTCAGCGCCTCCATGATGGCTGTCAGCTTGGCATGTTGCTGGTGGTGCAGGTGGTCGGCCTTGGTCGTGGCAAAGAGGATTTTCTCGACCCGCTTGCCCCGAAAAAGCTGGCTGAGGAACGCGTTGCGCCCGGGACGGAAGGCCGACAGGATTTCGGACATGGCGGCGCGCATGTCCTCGACCGCGGCGGGGCCGTTATGGATGGCCCCAAGCGCATCCACCAGCACCACCTGCCGGTCGATGCGGGCGAAGTGATCGCGAAAGAACGGGCGCACGACTTGCGCCTTATAGGCCTCGTATCGGCGCGCCATTTCACGGCGCAGCGACCGGCGGGGCGCATCGCCCGGGGGCAGCGGGGCAAAGGTCAGAACCGGCGAACCCGCAAGGTCGCCGGGCAACAGGAAGCGCCCGGGCGTGCAATCCGAAAACCCGGCCGCGCGCGCGGCGTGCAGATAGTCGGTAAAGGCGGATGCAAGCGTTTTGGCCTGCACCTCGTCCAACCTGGCCGTCCCGTCGGTGCCATCCAATGCCGCGCGGAACGCGTCCGCGCTTTTGCGCGGTTCCAGTCGCGCAAGGGTGGCAGCGGACCAGTCGTCATAGCCTTGATCCAGCAGGCCCAGGTCCAGCAGCCATTCGCCGGGGTAGTCGATGATGTCCAGATGCACCGTGCGCGGGCCCTGCAACCCGGCCAGCAACCCGTTGGGCTTGACGCGCAGGGACACGCGCAATTCGCTGACCGCGCGGGTGCTGTCGGGCCAGCGCGGCGGCTGCCCCGTAAGCGCGCTGATATGCCCCTCGTAATCGAAACGCGGCACCGTATCGTCGGGTTGGGGTTGCAGATAGGCGGCCGCAATGCGCCCCTCGCTTGCCGCCAGGAGATGCGGCATCCGCCCCTGATCCAGCAAGTTCGCCACAAGCGAGGTGATGAACACCGTCTTGCCCGACCGTGCCAGCCCGGTCACCCCCAGCCGGATGGTCGTATCCCCAAACAGGTCCGCCCCGGTGTCGTAAATGCCCTGGGCCACATCCAGCACCCCATCGGCAAGTGTCGTCAGAACCACGCCCGGCCCCCTTTGATCTTTGCAGGGTATGTAGGCTCTTGCGCAGGCGCGTACCAGTTCGGTGTTGCGCGGGGTGAGGGTGCGGGAGCCTCCGGCGGGCATTTTTTTGGAACAATGAAGGTGCGGGCGTGGCGTTGCCGTCGGTGCCGTTTGGCGATAGGGGGGCGCGCATGCCGCGTTACGCTTTGAAAGTCGAATATCACGGGGGGCCGTTTGCCGGATGGCAGCGGCAGGCGGATCAGCCGTCAGTGCAAGGTTCCATCGAGGCCGCGCTGGCAAGGCTGGAGCCGCGCGACCACACCATTGCCGCGGCAGGGCGCACCGATGCGGGCGTGCACGGGTTGGCGCAGGTCGCCCATTGCGACATGGACAGGGACTGGGACCCGTTCCGCCTGTCCGAGGCGTTGAACCACCATCTGAAGCCGCATCCCGTCGCCATCGTGGACTGCGCGCGCGTCGCTCAGGACTGGCACGCCCGGTTTTCGGCCCGCGAACGACGGTATCTGTTCCGCATCCTGATGCGCCGTGCGCCTGCCACGCACCTGCGCGGACTTGTGTGGCGGGTGAATACCGCGCTGGATGTGGCGGCGATGCAGGCGGGCGCGGATCATCTGGTTGGTCGGCACGACTTTACCACCTTTCGGTCGTCGATCTGTCAGGCCGACAGCCCGGTGAAGACGCTGGACCGCCTGGACGTCCGCCGCGTCGATGGCGTGCACGGGCCGGAGGTGCATTTTGACGTGCGTGCCCGGTCCTTCCTGCACAACCAGGTCCGCAGCTTTGTTGGCACGCTGGAACGTGTAGGCGCTGGCGCCTGGGCACCCGGGGACGTCAAAACGGCGCTGGAGGCGCGTGAGCGCGCGGCATGCGGCCCGGTCTGTCCACCGGATGGGCTGTACCTGGCTGGCGTCGGCTATCCCGAGGATCCGTTCGCCTAGTCCAGTTCCATCAACCCTGCCCCTGCCCCGCCTCTGCGCGAGGCGTCGCTGTCAGGTACATAGGTTTTGGCCGCCAGATCGTTCATTTGCTGCAAAAGAGACGGGTCAACCTGCAGCCGTTCCGGGCGACCCTGCGCGCTGGGATCGGTCAGCGACAAGCGCACACTGATCCGCGTACCCGCAACATCGAGGTCGGACTTGCACGGCAGGCCCGACAACCAGCTGACCAGCATGGCGCGGGTGCCCGCATCCTCTTCGGTTGCATCGACCCGCGCGGCCGACACCGACGCCGCCTCGACAATGGTTTCGACGCGGCGGGCCAGATCCACGATCCGCCGCGGTTCGGCCAGGGCCAGGCCGATGGCCCCCTGCGGCCCGCCATCCGCCACGTGCCGCGCCAGCATCGCGCCAAAGGCCAGCGCCTGGGCGGGCGGCACCCCGGCGCCGCTGGCGGCCTTCACCCCCAGCGCCTGCACTTCGGTCCATGACATGTTCATTGCTCCATCACCGGAAGCCACCAATCATCCATTTCGGGACGCAGTTCATGCCCGAGCGGTGCACCCTGCGCCAGCGTGATGCGGGTCCACAGGTCAGACTTGGGATCGAACTTTGTCGCTCCAAAGAAGCTGAGCTTGCAGCGCAGCATATCAATGGGACGACAGGTCGCAGCAATGAGGTTGTCGCGGATTTCCGCATAGGGATAGCGCGCCAGCAGCGCAACGCGCTGAATCGCATAGGCGTGTTCGGGATGGCGGGCGGTGAAGTCAGACACCGGTTCCGGGACATCCGGCAGGTCGGCCCACAGCGCCGCAACCCTGCGCGCGATGTCAAGCGGGGCTTCAAGGTCGGCCCCCGGTTCGGCAAAGCGGTCGCCCAGCCTCGGTTCAAGCTTGGCCGCGCTTACATACCAGAACCGGCGGCATTGGTGCGCGTCGTCATAGTCGCAATCCGTGGCCCAGCGCCATTGGTCCCGAACGGCACGGGCCAACGCCGCCGTGTCCGCAAACGGGGCCACAAGCGGGCCAAACGGATCGCCCATGTCAGCGGCAAGGTCGTCCACATCCTCGGGACACACTTCGATTATCAGGGAAGTCAGAAGTTCCTGCAACGTGGCGCTTTTGGTCTGTGCCGCCTGCCACAGCGCGCCAAATGTGGGGGCCGCTTCGATCTGTGGGACAAATGCCGTCCAATCGGCCTCGAGCGTGCGCAGGATCGTGTCGTGGTCTTTTGCGGGCACGTGCCAATCGGCCAGATGGGCTCTGGCCCGGTGGGCCAGCGTTACCATGCGCGCCTTTTCCACTGCCTTGATCACCGGGCGGTCCAGCACGCGCGCAAGGGCAGTTTCGCGGGCCACCATCCAGTTGTGCAACAGCACCGGATGGGTCACCAGAAACGGCGCCATGCCAAGGCCGGTGGCATTGCCGATGCCGATGTGCCTTGCAAGGGCCGGGTCCAGCGCCCCGCCGCCGACATGCTGCACAAGGTCCAGCGTAAAGTGGCGGATCAGGTAAACCGTCAGCATCTCGGCCGCAAAGGGGCCGTCAAGCCCCGGCCGGTCTGCAATCAGGTGACGGTCGGCGATGCCGAACTTGCCGTTTCCGTAGACGGCGGTCGTGCGCATCAGATACCCGATGTCGCGGATCATCTGCGGGTCGGGCTGCGCGCCCGCCCGCAGTGCGGCGACGGTGGCATCCCACATGCGCACGGATTTGTTGGCCCGGCTCAGAACCAGATCACGTGGTTCGAACCGCCCTGCCTCTTGCTTGGGGGCCTGCCCGGCGATGCGGGCAATGTCGGCGGGTGTGGCCGTACCGTCAAACAGGACAAAGGCCGCATCCCACGCCGTGGCGATCACCCGGTCACTGCGCTGGTCCGGCGGCAGGTTGGTCGAGATGGCAACCAGCGAATAGGTGTGCCCGCCAAGATCGATGGCATAGGCCGCCTGTCCATAGCCCTGATCGCAGATGTCCCAATGGATGCGCCGCACCTGCGCCCGTTCGGCACAAAGCCTGCGCACCAGAACCCGCAGAAAGCTGAGCCGCGTGGGCATCATCTGGCCCATTTGCGCAAGGCGCAGAACCGTATCGGGCCGGCGCAGTCCCAGCGTCGTATGTTCATGCCTATCAAGCACTGTGTGTCCCCGTGCACGGTCCCTGTGCGTGTTCGGAACCTATAGCTGCACGGCACAGGCGCCAAGAAAAAACCCGCGATCGGGTCAATCGCGGGTCCAGTGAGATGCGGCAGCATCTTCATGTATCGATGAGTCCATCGGTCATGCCTCTTATTGGTTTCGCTGGGCGAGGGCATGTGGATTGAGGGCCCAAATCCTCCGACTGCGCCTTAGGTGGTGGAGTCGGGGGCGGTGGTGTAGGCGGACCGCTATCCGCAGATGCGAATTGCACCGCTTTCAGAACTGCCAGCAAGATCGCTACGACTAGTCCACCTTTTATGTTGTCCCACAAAGCCTCATGTCGCGCCGGGCGAACGTTGGCATAGACAGCCTCGACCACGTCCGGGTCGGCGGCGTCCAGCAGTGGGTCAGGTTTCTGTGTTTGTTTGTTCTCCATTCAGTTTCTCCTTTTGGATGATTTGACAGCATATCGGCATGTCCGACTGCGCCACCCTCGCAAGGCTTGGGTGTGCGGGAGTGGGCCATTTCGTATCCGAGCCGGTCGCCTGTCTGCTCTCAGGGCGTGGGCCAAAGCGGTTTTGGGCGCACTGGTCGATGAAGGCGCTGAGCGTGTCCCAGGGTCGGCGCAAGGCCAACGTGAGGACCGCCAGGTCTTCGTAGATGGTGCGTCCGGTCGTTGCCGCGGTCCCGATCAAGTCAGGTGCGTAGGCGGCGATCACAGCTGGCCCTGTGTTCGGACAGATGCCGAAGCGTGTTGCAAAGAGTATCCGTTTCATTTTCGCGTCTCCTTAAGTTTGCGAATGTTTCAAAAATCATGCTGCACGTGCAACATAATGCCGATAGTACTTCGTATTGAGCGAAATGCGCAACGCCAATGATAGACAAGTGGCGACATTTGTAACACGTTAGCGATAACGTTGCGTTGCGACATGATTTGGCGTGAAAATGTCGCTTTTGACGCAAAATTGCGCCTTGACCGCGCCTTTTCGCCGTGCGACACCAAAGTTGCGCCTTATGCGACGCTGAGTCCAGATTCAAAGAATCGATAAGGCCAGCGGTGACATTGGGCATCGGTCAGACCCGGCACAGAATCAGGCTGACCCAAGGGACACGAGAGGGCGATGCCATGGAACCGGAAGAGATCAAGGATCGCGTGACGATCCGTGTGAACGCCCAGATGGGCAAAGTTTTTCGAGAGATTATGGAGCTTACGCCGTCAAAATCGCCGACCGAAGTCGTGCGACGTGCGCTCGTCAACTATCACACCCTAGTCATGCAACAGGCCAAGGGAAGCGAGCTGCAGATCGTGACCGAGGACCCGGACGGCACGCGTCACAAGAAACCGATCTTTCTGTAATCGCAGCGGCCCTCAGATGGGCTGCTGCGTGTACTTCTTCAACTCGGCGCGGGCGACCTGACGGCGGTGCACCGCGTCGGGACCATCAGCCAGCCGCAGCGTGCGCTGGTGGGTCCACGCGTGGGCCAGCGGTGTGTCCTGGCTGATGCCCTGCCCGCCATGCATCTGCACCGCCTCATCGATGACTTTCAATGACACGCGCGGGGCCACGACCTTGATCTGGCTGATCCAGGGGGCGGCGGCACGCGGGTCGCCCTGGTCCATCATCCATGCGGCTTTCAGGCACAAAAGCCGCGCCATCTCGATCTCCATCCGGCATTCGGCGATAATGTCATAGTTGGCGCCAAGCTGGGCCAGTGGCTTGCCAAACGCTTCCTTTGACAGCGACCGTTTGCACATCAGCTCAAGCGCGGCTTCGGCCTGCCCGATGGCGCGCATGCAGTGGTGGATGCGGCCGGGCCCAAGGCGGCCCTGCGCGATCTCGAAGCCCCGCCCTTCGCCCAGCAGGATGTTTTCGGCGGGCACGCGGACATCCGTGAACCGGATGTGCATGTGGCCGTGCGGCGCATCGTCGTGGCCATAGACCAGCATGGGGCGCAGCACCTCGATCCCGTCTGTCCCCGCGGGGACAACGATCATGGATTGGCGCTTGTGCTTGGGCTGGTCGTCGCCTGCCGTCTTCACCATGACGATATAGACCTTGCAGCGCGGATCGCCTGCGCCGCTGGCCCAGTACTTCTCGCCATTCAGGACATAATCGTCACCATCGCGCACGCAGGACATGGAGATGTTGGTGGCATCGGACGAGGCCACGTCGGGCTCCGTCATCAGGTAGGCGGAGCGGATCTTGCCCTCGAGCAGCGGGGCCAACCAGTCGGATTTCATCTGGTCGGTGCCGTAGCGTTCGAACACTTCCATATTGCCGGTATCGGGGGCGGAACAGTTGAACACCTCTGCCCCCAGCGGCGTCTTGCCCATCTCTTCGGCGAAATGCGCGTATTCCACGGTCGTCAGGCCAAAGCCCTTGTCGCTGTCCGTCAGCCAGAAGTTCCACAACCCCGCCGCCTTGGCCTTGGCCTTGAGCCCTTCCAGGATCTCGGTCTGGCGGTCGGTGTACTGCCACCGATCGCCCTTGGCGACTTCGGCCGAGTATTCGTCCTCAAGCGGCATGATCTCGTCCCGGATCATGGCGGCCACGCGGTCCAGCAGATCGCGATTTTCGGGGCGTAGCGTAAATGACATGTCCATGGGTGATCTCCTCCTGCTTTGCGGGCAAGGTGGCGGATCAGCGGGGCGGTGTCTACCACAGCGTGCGGTGACGCCGGGGCAAAGGGTCAGGCCGCGCGCAGGCCCAGGATTTCGCGGGCCTGGGCGGCTGTGGCGACGGGGCGGTCATGCTTTGCGCAAATCCCGGCCAACCGTTCGACAAGGGCCGCGTTGGAAGGTGCGAGGGTTTGCCTGTCCCAGCGAATGTTGTCTTCAAGTCCCGTGCGGGCGTGGCCGCCGGCGGCGACCGCCCATTCGTTCAAAACGATCTGGTTGGCGCCGATGCCTGCGGCACACCACGGCGCATCGGGGAACAGGCGCTGCACGGTTTGCACATAGAAATCAAAGACATGCCGATCTGCAGGCATCGCGTTCTTCACGCCCATGACAAACTGCACATAGGGCGTGTCCTTGATCTGCCCCCTGGCGTGCATCTGCGCTGCATGCAGGATGTGGCTCAGGTCAAAGGCCTCGATCTCGGGCTTTACATCGTGCGCGATCATTTCCGACGCCAGCCAGTCGACCAGGTCCGGCGGATTTTCATAGACGCGGGTGGGGAAGTTGTTCGAACCGACTGACAGCGACGCCATGTCAGGGCGCAGGGGCAACATGCCGCCGCGCATCTTGCCAGCCCCAGACCGGCCCCCCGTCGACAGTTGCACGATCATGCCCGGGCAATGCGCCTCGATCCCCTCTTTCAACAAGGCGAACTTGTCGGGATCGGACGTGGGCGATCCGTCATCATTGCGAACATGGGCGTGGCAAATGCTGGCGCCGGCCTCGAACGCCGCGTGCGTGCTTTCGATCTGTTCCGGCACCGTGATCGGCACGGCCGGATTGTCCGACTTTTGCGGGACAGAACCGGTGATGGCCACACAGATGATGCAAGGGGCGGACATGCGAGACCTCGTGCGCAGTTTTGGGTGCCCTATCGTTCCTGAAAGAGGCCACCAGGTCCAGTGCGTGCGCGCACCGATCTTGTGTGATCACGCAGCGCCGGCACCGGGTCACGCCCCCTGCAGACGGCTACGCACTGGCCTCAAGTGCATGATTTTTGGGCAGTAAATCAGGAACTTTCCGACCTGCGAGGTGTTTGGTTGCGGCAAGGGGCAGAATGTGCAGGCTAATAGGATGTCGAAGAAACCCGCCTATTTTGACGAGATGTTCGGCCATGGCACCGACCCGCGTGCCCCCTATGCCGACTACTGCGACTGGTTCCAGCACGAAGACACGGGCCGTCTGCTTGCCAAGTCCGAGGAAGCCGAAGCGCTGTTTCGCCTGATCGGCGTCACCTTCAACGTCTACGGCGATCCGGACGCCACCGAACGGCTGATCCCCTTCGATCTGGTGCCCCGCATCATTGCGGCCCGCGAATGGGCCAAGGTCGCCAAGGGGATCGAACAGCGGGTGCGCGCGCTGAACGCGTTCCTGCATGACATCTACCACCGTCAGGAAATCGTGCGCGCAGGTCGCCTGCCCGCCGAGATGATCGCCCGCAACGATGCGTTCCTGCCCGAGATGATTGGGGTCGCGCCACCGGGCGACATCTATACCCATATCGTCGGCACCGACCTGGTGCGCACGGGTGACGATGAATTCTTTGTGCTTGAGGACAACGCGCGGACGCCATCGGGCGTAAGCTACATGCTCGAGAACCGCGAAACCATGCTGCACATGTTCCCCGAACTCTTCAGCAAGATCAAAGTGCAATCGGTCAGCCAATATCCCAGGTCCCTGCGCAAATCGCTGTCCGCCTGCGCGCCAAACGCCTGCAACGGGCGGCCCACACTGGCCGTGCTGACGCCGGGCATCCACAATTCGGCCTACTACGAACACGCCTTTCTGGCCGATCAGATGAGCGCGGAACTGGTCGAAGGCCACGACCTGCGCGTCGTGAACGGCCGCGTGGCGATGCGGACGACGCGGGGCTACAAGCCCATCGATGTGCTGTACCGCCGGGTCGACGATGAATACCTGGACCCGCTCAATTTCAATGCCGACAGCATGCTGGGCGTGCCGGGGATCATGGATGTGTACCGTGCAGGCGGGATCACCATCGCCAATGCGCCCGGCACCGGCATCGCCGACGACAAGGCAATCTACAGCTACATGCCCGATATCGTCGAATTCTACACGGGCGAGAAGGCGATCCTGAAAAACGTGCCGACGCATCGATGTTCGGAACCGGACGCGCTGAAATACGTGCTGGATAACCTTGCCGATCTGGTGGTCAAGGAAGTGCACGGATCCGGTGGCTACGGCATGCTGGTCGGACCTGCGGCCTCGAAAAAAGAGATCGAGGCATTCCGAGTCAAGCTGGAAGCGGCCCCCGGCAACTATATCGCGCAGCCCACGCTCGCCCTGTCGACCGTTCCGATCCTGACGGATGCGGGGCTGGCCCCGCGCCATGTGGACCTGCGCCCTTTCGTGCTGGTGTCGCCCGACCGGATCGACATCACACCGGGCGGTCTGACCCGCGTGGCCCTGACCGACGGGTCGCTGGTGGTGAATTCGTCCCAGGGCGGCGGCACCAAAGACACCTGGGTCCTGGAGGAGTAGCGCGATGCTGGGCAAAACCGCCGGCGGCCTCTTTTGGATGTTCCGCTATCTTGAACGGGCCGAGAACACGGCCCGGATGATTGATGCGGGCCTGCGCATTTCACTGACGCGGTCCAGTGCGGCGGAAAGCGAATGGACCTCGATCCTGTCATCCACGGGCCTCAGCGCCTCTTACGCGGCGACCCATGGTGCGCCGGATGGCCCCAAGGTGATCGATTTCCTGCTGCGCGATCCCAACAACGCAGGCTCCATCATGGCCGGGATCGAAGCTGCACGGATGAACGCGCGTGTCGTGCGCACCGCGCTCACCCGCGAAGTGTGGGAGGCCGTGAACGAATGCTACATGGTGCTCAAGCGGCTGTTGTCGCATCCCGTTCAGGACCGCGACCTGCCCCGCGTTCTGCAAGTGATCCGGCAGCGCAGTGCCATTGTGCGCGGCGCGCTGCATGGCACCATGGTGCGCAACGACATCTACAATTTCGCCCGGATCGGGACGTTTTACGAACGCGCGGACAACACGGCGCGGATACTGGACCAGAAATACTATATCCTTCTGCCCTCGGTCCGGCTGGTCGGCAGCCCGTCGGACAATGTGCAATGGGAAACCATCCTGCGCGCCACGTCGACCACGCGCGCCTACCAGACCCTGCACGAGGGTGACATCGACCCAAAGGAAATTGCCGAGTTCCTGATCCTCGATGGCCGTCTGCCCCGCAGCCTGGCCTTTTGCTATGGCAAGATCGGGGACAACCTGGGCTATCTGGAGCAGGAATACGGCACGCGCCATACCTGTCAGGCCCTGGCGGATGCGCTCTGTGCCAGGTTCCGGTCGCATGACATGAACGCCATTTTCGACTACGGTCTGCATGAGTTCATCACCGATTTCCTGCGCGACAGTGCATCGCTGGGCCGTCAGATCGAAATTGACTACCGGTTCATCGAGTAAGCCATGCGCCTGAAAATCCATCACAAGACCCACTATACCTACGACGCGCCTGTGCCCTACGGTTTGCAGCAGGTGCGCCTGCGCCCCAAATCGCGGCCCGGCCAGTTGATCGAAGACTGGACCATCGAGGTGACGGGCGGACAGGTCGAGGTGTCGTTCGAGGACGAACATGCCAACGCCGTTGACCTGGTCAGCTTTGCACCCGGGCAGTCCGACATTGAAATCACCTGTTCGGGGACGGTCGATGTGGAAGACACGTCCGGCGTCGTCGGCCCGCAAGGCGGGTTTGTGCCCCTGTGGCTGTTTCGGCGCAGCACCGCGCTGACCGGGGCGGGCGCGCGCGTTCGGGCGCTGGCCGAGGCGGCACCGAAGGATGGCAGCGACCTGGACCGGCTGCATGCGCTGTCGGCCCATGTGCTGGAGCTGGTCCCCTATTCCACGGACCAGGCCGCATCCGACCTGACGGCCGAAGATGTGATGGAGGCCGGTCACGGCGTCTGTCAGGACCACGCGCATGTGTTTATCACCGCCGCGCGCGCATTGGGATATCCGGCACGCTATGTTTCTGGATATCTGATGATGGATGACCGCGTGGATCAGGATGCCAGCCATGCCTGGGCCGAGGCGCATGTGGAGGGTCTGGGCTGGGTCGGTTTTGACATCTCGAACGGGATTTCGCCCGACGCCCGCTATGTGAGGGTGGCCACGGGTCTGGATTATCGCGGCGCGGCCCCGATCTCGGGTTTACGGTATGGTAACGCAGGGGAAGCTATGTCCGTGACCTTGCAGGTGCAGCAGCAATAGCGCAGATTTACCCCGAGTCGGGGTTGGGACACACAAGATATGACATATTGCGTAGGGATGCGGCTGGATGCCGGGCTGATCTTCATGTCCGACACCCGGACCAATGCCGGCGTCGACAACATCTCGACCGTGAAGAAGATGCACACCTGGGAGGTCCCGGGAGAGCGCGTGATCGTCATCATGACGGCCGGCAATCTGGCAACAACGCAATCGGTCATCTCGCTTCTGGATGAGCGCACCAAGGCCCCAGAAGAGCGCAAGCCCTCGATCCTCGAGGCGCCGTCCATGTTCCAGGTCGCACGCGAAGTGGGCCGGACCCTGAAAGAGGTGATCGCGGCAAATGCAACGAGCGGCATGGAGGCCGATGGCGCCTTTGGCGCAACGATGATCATCGGCGGCCAGATCAACGGATCGGAGCCGCGCCTGTTCCTGGTCTATCCAGAGGGAAATTTCATTGAGGCCTCGGATGACACACCGTTCTTCCAGATCGGCGAAGCGAAATACGGAAAGCCCATCATCGTGCGCGCCCAGGACCCTGCCATGCGGTTCGAGGATGCGGTCAAGTTGCTGATGGTCAGCTTTGATTCCACCATCAAGTCGAACCTGTCGGTGGGCCTGCCGCTGGATTACGTGACCTATGCCGCCGACAGCCTTGCCATCACCCGGGCCGAACGGATCGAGGCGGATGATCCCTATTTCCGCACGGTTTCGAACGGATGGGGCGAGGCGCTGAAGGTCGCCTTTGATCAGTTGCCCGAGTTTACCTTCGACTGATCCCAAGGACGCGCATGCGCGCGACACCATGTTTCAGGGGGCTCTGCCCCCGGCCTTGCGGCCTCCCCCGTCGTATTTTTGGTCGGAAGAAACCTAGTGCATGTCGGGGGGCAGGTGGTCGCGGATCGAACTGATCTTGCGGCTGTGGTCGGCGTCGATCTCGCGCAGGTCCAGCGACAGCATGAAGGGATGCGTGGCCATGTGGTCCGCCGTGAACGCCCTGGCCGCGTCGAACACCGCGTCCGTCGCCTGCGTCTTTTGCGCGTCACTGCGCCCGGCGGCCAGACGGATCGTGATGTCGATGAAGCTGTGCTTCGGATCGCCGTCCGCCACCACGAAATGGTTGGCCGCATGCGCGCGCACCCGGATCCCTGCGGGTGGAAAGACACCGGTCGCCGCCGCCGCGTCCTTGAGCGCGACACAGAGCCCGTGCATGTCCATCACGGTCTCCAGATTGGCGGAATAGTCGAGGATGATATGCGGCATGGCGCAACCTTGGGTCCCTGCCCTAGCGGGCGCAAGCCAAAAGCGCGTCCACGTCCAGATGCGCCTCGAGGTGATCGGCCAGCGCATCCAGTGTCGCGCCGACCGTTGTGGCATAAGACGCATTGCCGCCACTGACCCCGAACCCGGCCAGCCAGGCCCGCCGGAACCCGTCATCGCGGAACATCCCATGCAGGTAACTGCCTGCAACGCGCCCATCCGCACGGATCGCCCCCTCGTCAGCGCCCGCAACCCGTGCAAAGGGCCGCGCGCGGTCCGGCCCGTCACTGAGCCCGATGTGGATTTCATACCCCTGAAACCCTTGCCCGCTGGGCATGTGCACAGCGTCAACCGTAGTCAGCCGCTTGTCATCGGACATGGTCGTGCGCACGTCCAGAAGGCCCAGACCCGAGGTCGCCCCCGCTGGTCCTTCGATCCCGCCCGGATCATCGACCACGGTGCCAAGCATCTGGTACCCCCCGCAAATGCCCAGCACATGGCCACCCCGCCGCACATGCGCGCGCACGTCCTCGTCCCAGCCCTGATCCTTGACAAACGCCAAGTCACCCCGCGTGGATTTGCTGCCGGGAATGATGACCACATCCGTATCTGCCGGCAGCGGTTGACCTGCGTGCAGCATGGTGAGCCGCACGCCCGGTTCCTGCGCCAGCGGGTCCAGATCATCGAAATTGGCGATGCGCGACAGCTTGAGACAGACGATATGCAGCCCATCGGCGCGTGACGGCGTGGCAATGTCCAGTGCATCCTCTGCGGGCAGTTTCCACGCGTCGTTGAACCAGGGCACCACGCCAAATCCGCGCCAGCCCGTATGCTGTTCGATCATGGCATAGCCATCATCGAAGAGGCGCGGATCGCCGCGAAACCGGTTGATCAGGAACCCTTCGATCAGGGCCGCGTCGCGGGGGTCAATCACGGCCTGCGTGCCGACCACTTGGGCAATCACACCGCCCCGGTCAATGTCACCGGCCAGGATCACGGGGCAATCCGCCGCCCGTGCAAAGCCCATGTTCGCAATGTCACCGGGGCGCAGGTTCACCTCGGCCGGGCTGCCCGCCCCTTCGACCAGTACCAGATCACTGCGTGATTTCAGCCGGTGGAAGCTGTCCAGAACGGCATCCAGCAACGCTGGTTTCAGCTTGGCGTATTCACGCGCCTTCACGGTCGTGAGCCGCTTGCCCTGCACCACGACCTGAGAGCCGACATCCGTTTCGGGTTTAAGCAACACCGGGTTCATGTCCGTATGCGGGTCCAGCCCACAGGCCATCGCCTGCAAGGCCTGGGCGCGTCCAATCTCGCCCCCGTCCGCAGTGACAGCGGCGTTGTTGGACATGTTCTGCGGCTTGAATGGGGCGACGGACAGCCCACGCTTGACCGCCGCGCGGCACAGGCCTGCGACCAGCATGGATTTGCCCACGTTGGAGCCTGTGCCTTGGATCATGAGGGCGGTCAAAGCAGCGCCTCGCGATACGAGTTTATAGCTGGCTCGATAACAACTCGATTTTCGTCTAGCCACTCAATCACACGGTCACGCGCCAACCGATCGCGGTTACCAAAGGTCAACTCAAGGTCATGATAGGTCGGTGAAATACCATCAGCCAAATCGCCGAGGCCGCAAGCAAGAAGGTACAAGATCCCGTCGTCAAATTCGAAGTCAGAGAAAAAGTGTAGCGCATTCAAAAGCGCAGTGTCTGACTGCCAAGCCGCCGCAAGGTGGGAAAATGCGACAAGTCGATTGGACCTTCGTTCATCACCATACCATACCAGATTCAGGTGCTTGAACGTCATTTTCAAATCATCATACACCTCACTCGACGACAGACTGGAGGCCTCGTTGGCGATACGCGCAGAAAGAGAGACTGCGATATCACGCTCAATCAGCTGCCAGCCCCAAGCACTTGCGACGCTCAGATCAGGAGTCCCTCTGCCCAACTGCCCGGCCAGATTGGCCGTCATACAAATTAGGTCTGGCTGATTTTCAAGAAGCAACTAAAACTCAACCCCCTTCTGCGCCTTCACGCCCAGATCCTTGAACGGGTGCTTCACCAGCGTCATTTCTGTCACCAGATCCGCCGCCTCGATCAACTCGGCCTTAGCATTCCGCCCCGTCAGCACCACATGCGTCATTTGCGGTTTCTTCGTCAGAAGAAACTCAACCACCTCGTCGATGTCCAGATAGTCATAGCGCAGCGCGATGTTGATCTCGTCCAGCAACACAAACTGCACCTCCGGGTCCAGAATCTGTTCCTTTGCAATCCGCCAGCCGTTTTCGGCCGCCGCAATATCGCGCTCGCGGTCCTGCGTTTCCCATGTAAACCCCTCACCAGACACAAAAAACCGGCACTCATCCGCAAAGCGGTCGCGCAGGAACGTCTTTTCGCCAGTATCCCAGTTGCCCTTGATGAACTGCACCACCGCACAGGGCATCCCATGCGCGATGCACCGCATGATCATCCCGAACCCGGACGATGATTTGCCCTTGCCCGGCCCGGTATGCACCATGATCAGACCTTTTTCCTCGGTCTTCGTCTCCATCATCTTGTCGCGGGCCGCCTTGATCTTTTTCATCTTGGCGTTGTGGCGTTCGGTGATGTCGTCCATGACGTCCTCCTTGGGTCTGGTCCGTTTGGTGCCATGGAAATGCACAAGGTGCCAGCGCCGATCACGCTTGACTCTGTTTCGAGGCCCGCGCACTACGGTTCTGCTGGTGCCCGGGGCTCGTCTCGGGTGAAAAGGGAATGCTACGGGCCCGCAAGGCCCAAACGCAGCCGCCCCCGCGACCGTGACCGGAGAGGTCCCCCCACGCCACTGGCATCCGTGCCGGGAAGGCAGGGTGGCCGCAGAGCATCCGCTCGAAATCCGCAAGCCGGGAGACCTGCCAGCAAGAGAAGACGAAACCGGACGGGGTGTGCCGGGTGTCGGGACCAGACGCCGAAGGGCTGCCCGTCATCTGCCATGCCGTCCCCCGATTGGGAAATGACATGGCTGATTTGCCCCCCGTAGAGCTTCTGGTCTGCGTGAAATGCCGCCGCGAGCTGGACGTGCCCGACGGCGGCACGCGCCCGGGCGAGGCGCTGCATGCCGAACTGGCGAACCGCACCATGCCCGAGGGCGTGACGCTTCGGGCCGTCGAATGCCTGTCGAACTGCTCGTCCGGCTGCTCCGTCGCCGTGCGTGGTGGGGCCGGGCGCTGGACCTATGTCTACGGCAACCTGATGGAAGACCGCGACGCCGACATGGTGATCGAGGGCATCGGCAAATACGCCGCCACATCCGATGGCCTCGTGCCCTGGCGCGAACGCCCCGAACATTTCCGCAAGAACTGCATCGCCCGCATCCCTCCACAGGAGTTCTGAGATGGCCAACCTGAGCAAAGTCCCCGTCACCGTCATCACCGGCTTCCTCGGCTCCGGCAAGACGACCCTTGTCCGCCACCTGATGCAGAACCCGCAGGGCAAGCGCCTTGCCGTGGTGGTCAACGAGTTTGGCGATGTGGGTGTGGACGGCGATATCCTCAAATCCTGCGCCATCCCCGATTGCCCTGCCGAAAACATCATGGAACTGGCCAATGGCTGCATCTGCTGCACCGTGGCCGATGACTTCATCCCGACGATCGAGGCGCTGATGGCGCTCGACCCGCAGCCCGAACACATCCTGATCGAAACCTCCGGTCTTGCCCTGCCGAAACCGCTGCTCAAGGCTTTCGACTGGCCCGATATCCGCAGCCGCATCACCGTGGACGGCGTGATCGCGCTGGCCGATGCCGAGGCCGTCGCCGCGGGCCGCTTTGCCCCGGATGTCGCCGCCGTGGATGCCCAGCGCGAAGCCGACGACAGCCTCGACCACGAAACACCCCTGTCCGAAGTGTTCGAGGACCAGATCAGCTGCGCCGACATCATCCTTCTGACCAAACCCGATCTTGCCGGCCCCGACGGTATCGCCAAGGCCAAAGCGATCATCGCAACTGAGGCCCCCCGCCCCCTGCCCATCGTGGAAGTGGCCGAAGGCGCCGTGGACCCCCGCGTGATCCTGGGGCTTGAGGCTGCGGCCGAAGACGACATGGACGCAAGGCCCTCCCACCACGACGGCCATGACGACCACGAACATGACGATTTCGAGAGTGTCATCATCGACCTCCCCGAAGTGGCCGATCCCGCCGACCTCGTCGCCCGCATCGAAGCCATGGCCAAGGCGCAGAACATCCTGCGCGTCAAAGGCTACGCCGCCGTCACCGGCAAGCCCATGCGCCTGCTGGTGCAGGCCGTTGGCGCGCGGGTCCGCCACCAATACGACCGCCCTTGGGCCGCCAACGAGGCGCGGCAGGGCCGTTTGGTCGTGATTGCCGAACATGACGACGTGAATGCAGCAGCCATTCGCGCAGCCCTCGTGCACGTCACAGAAGCTGCCGAATAACCAGACAGGACGCCCATGCACGTCGTCTTCCGCGAAAGCCACGGGCTCGAAGAGACCGAGACACCCACCGATCTGGGGCAGACGCCCGCGGATCTGGTGGTGCTGTCCTTCTCCGACAGCGACCTTGGGGCCTTTGCGGCGGCGTATCACAGGGCGGTGGGCAAATTGCCCACCATACGGCTTGCCAACCTCGTGGGCCTGAAACACCCGCTGTCGGTCGACACCTATATCGAACAGACGCTGGACGGGGCCAAGGGCATCCTGATCCGCCTCATCGGCGGCGTCCCCTACTGGGCCTACGGCCTCCAGCAGGTCGAAGCCCTTTGCCGCCAAAAGGGCATCGCTCTCGCCGTCCTGCCCGCCGATGGCAGGCCAGACCCTCGGCTCGACGCCATCTCGACATTGCCCGTCTCCACCCTCCGCCGCCTTGCACATCTCTGCGACACCGGCGGGGCTGTCGCGGCGCAAGCGGCGCTGGCCCAAATGGCGCTCGCCTCCGGCCTCTACGCCGGGCCCGTCAAAGGCTCCAAGGCCCTGCCGACAGTCGGCGCATGGACGCCCGAAGACGGCGTCGCCTGCCCGCTGATCATCGCCGCAGATGACAAACCGCTGATCCTTGTCACCTTCTACCGCGCCTACCTCGCCGCCGCTGACCTGTCCCCGATTGAGGCCATGTTCGACGCCCTGCGCGCACGCGGCTTCCGGGTCCTCGGCCTGTTCGCACCGTCGCTCAAGGCCCCCGAACCCGCCGCATGGATGGCCCGCCAGATCGCGCAGCTAAAGCCTGCGGCAATCGTCAATGCCACCGCCTTTTCCGGCATCGGAAGCACCGGCACCTCCCCGCTGGACGCGGGCAACGTGCCCGTCTTCCAGATCGCGCTGGCCACCTCCACCCGCGACGCATGGGCCGAAGCGGAACGCGGCCTGTCGCCTACCGACCTTGCCATGCACGTGGTGCTGCCCGAAGTGGACGGGCGCCTGTTTGCCGGAGTGGCCTCGTTCAAGGAACCCCAGCCGCGCGACAAAGCCCTGCAATTCGCCCGCTACGCGCACAAAGCCGACACGCAGCGCATCGACATGGTCGCGGACCGGGTCAAGGCGTGGACCAACCTTGCCGCCACACCCGCACAGGACCGCTCCCTCGCCCTGATCCTCAGCACCTATCCGGGCAAGGACTGGAACATGGCCCACGCCGTGGGCCTCGATGCGCTTGCCTCGTCCGACGCGATCCTCGCGGACCTGCAAGAGGCGGGCCACGACACTGACCTGACGCCCGTCACAGGTGCATTGGAAACCGAAACCATCCCGTGGCCGCTTGCCGACTACAAAACGGCACTCGCCACCCTGCCGCAGTCTCTTCAAGACGACTTGCAAACAGCCTGGGGCGATCCAGAGCAGGACACTGACACAGGCCATTTCCACTTCCCCGCCACGCGCCGGGGCAACATCCTCGTCGCCCTGCAACCCGAACGCGGCGCGCCCAAAACGCGCGACGACGACTACCACGACCTGTCGCGCACCCCGCGCCACGCCTATGTCGCCTTCTATCTCTGGCTCCAGACCCAGACGCAGGCCCTGATCCATATCGGCGCGCATGGCACGCTTGAATGGCTGCCCGGCAAGTCCGTTGCGCTGTCTCGCGAATGCTGGCCCGAGGCCCTCACCGGCACATTGCCCGTCATCTACCCCTTCATCGTCAACGACCCGGGCGAGGCCGCGCAGGCCAAACGCCGCATCGGGGCCGTGACCCTCGGCCACCTGCCCCCGCCCATGAAGGACAGCGCCACGCCCGACCGTTTTGTTCGGTTGGAGTCGCTGCTTGACGAGTTTTCGAACGCCGACGGCCTCGATCCGAAACGCCGCGACCGGCTGCAAGACAGCATCCGCGCCGAAGCGCAGGCCATCGGCGTCGAAAACGACCTTGGCCTCGACCGCGCCACCTGTTCCGCCGAAGCGATCACCCGCATCGACCGCTTTGTCTGCGATATCAAGGAAAGCCAGTTCGGCGACGGGCTGCACATCTGGGGCCGTGGTGCGCCTGAAGGCACACCCTACGGCGATGGCATTTCAGCCGGCGGGGAACGCATTGCCCTGATCGACGCGCTAAACGGCAAACGCATTCCGGGCGGCCCGTCCGGCTCCCCCTATCGCGGACGGCGCGACGTGCTGCCCACAGGCCGCAACCTCTACACCACCGATCCGCGTTCTGTGCCAACCCGCGCCGCCCAT
This sequence comes from uncultured Tateyamaria sp., assembly GCF_947503465.1. Classification (NCBI taxonomy): domain Bacteria; kingdom Pseudomonadati; phylum Pseudomonadota; class Alphaproteobacteria; order Rhodobacterales; family Roseobacteraceae; genus Tateyamaria; species uncultured Tateyamaria sp. The sequence goes on from NZ_CANNDN010000001.1 coordinate 1,275,262, forward strand.
GCCCAGGGCGTGAAACTGGCCGAAGAACTCGTGCGCCGCCACCTGCAAGAGGAAGGCGATTGGCCGCGTGGCCTGATCGTGGACCTGTGGGGCTCTGCCACCATGCGCACCGCGGGCGAGGAGTTCGCAATGGCGCTGCACCTTCTGGGTGTGAAACCCGTCTGGGACACAGGCTCCGAACGCGTCTCCGGCATCGAGGTCCTGCCGATCACCGACCTCGACCGCCCGCGCATCGACGTGACCTTGCGGGTCTCGGGCCTCTTCCGCGACGTGTTCCCGACGCTGTCCGCCCTCTTTTCCCAAGCCGTCCGCGCGCTGGCTGCGCGCGACGAAGCGCCCGACTGGAACCCCTATGCAGGGCAGACACCGGCGGCCCGCGTCTACGGCCCCGCGCCGGGCAGCTTCGGCCTTGGCATGGGGGCGGACATCGAAACCTACACCGACGAAAGCCGCGCTGCCGCCGGTCAGGCATGGATCGCCGCATCCGCCTACGCCCTCGACGGCACAATGACGACAAAAGACGAGGCAGGTATCCGCGCCCGCGTCGCCGCCGCCGACAGCTTCGTCCACCTGCAAGACCTGCCCGAAACCGACGTCCTGCTCGCCTCTGACTACGCCGCGCACGAGGCCGGTTTCGCCGCCGCCCAAGCCGTCACCGGCGGCAAGGCGGCGCTCTATCACCTCGACACGACCCAACCCGACCGCCCCCGCGCCCGCACCCTGCCCGAAGAGGTCGCCCGCGTCGTCCAGGCCCGCGCGACCCAGCCCGATTGGCTGCGCGGCATGATGCGCCACGGCTTTCGCGGCGGGGCCGAGATTGCCGCCACGCTCGACCACATGGCCGCCTTCGCCCATCTTGCCGGTGTCGTCGGCCCGCACCTCTTCGACGCCTACCATGACGCCACCTTGGGCGACCCGGAGGTCAGCGCCTTCCTGCAAGACGCCAACCCCAGCGCATACCAGGCCATGCAGGACCAGTTCGCCGCGCTGGATGCCGCAGGCCTCTGGCACACGCGCCGCAATTCCATCCGCGCCAGCCTGGAAGCCGCCCAATGACCGTCAAGGGCTGGTGCCCCGGCGCATGGCGCCCCATGATGTCCGGTGACGGGCTGATCGTACGCATACGCCCCCGTCTTGCGCGGCTCACCGCGGGCCAGACCCTCGGCCTCTGCGCCCTCAGCCGGTCCCACGGCAACGGCATCATCGACCTCACCAGCCGCGCCAACCTGCAACTGCGCGGGGTGTCCGAGGACAGGCACGAAGACCTGCTCCAAGCGCTCTTTGACCTCGACCTGATCGACGCCACCGCAGACGGCGAAGCCCGCCGCAACATCGTGACAACACCCCTCTGGGCCAAAAGCGACCTCACCACGCGCCTGCACGCCGCCATCCTTCAGGCGCTGCCGGACATGCCCAGGCTGCCCGCCAAGATGGGCATCGCCATCGACACCGGAATTGGCCCGGTCCTCTCCGACACCCCCGCCGACTTCCGCTTCGAACGCAGTAAAAACGGCCTCATCCTCCGGGCCGACGGCGCGCCCATGGGCAAGCCCGTCACCGAAGCGGACGCACCGGCCGCCCTGACCGACCTCACCAACTGGTTCGTCGCCACAGGCGGCCCAACCGCGGGGCGCATGGCCAAACATCTGGAAACCAACGAGCTGCCCGCGACATGGCGGGACACACCACCAGCAGCGCCGGGCGACCGCCTCCAACCCGGCGACAACACCTACGGCGCGGCCTTCGGCAGCATCGACGCCAGCGCCCTCGCCGCTCTGATCAGGGACAGCCAAGCCTCTGCCCTCCGCGTCACCCCATGGCGGCTGTTCCTGCTCGAAAACGCGCAACCCTGCGCCCCGCACGGGTTCATCACCGACCCAACCGACCCGCTCCTGCACATCCACGCCTGCCCCGGTGCACCCGCCTGCGCCTCGGCCACGGTCGATACCCGGCAGCTCGCCCGTCAACTTGCAAAACCCGGCCTCCACGTCTCGGGCTGCGCCAAGGGCTGCGCACACCCGCGCCCCGCGCCCACAACCCTCGTCGGCAACAACGGCGCGTATGACCTTGTGGAAAACGGCCATCCATGGGATGCCCCCCGCCAGCGCGGGCTCAAGCCCGACGACCTCCTGACACCAGCGAGCTAAAATGCCCTACGAATACGAAACCGATGGCGCGGCCATCTACCTGCAATCCTTCGCCACGATCCGGGCCGAAGCGGACCTGAAACACTTCGATGCGGACGAGGAACAGGTCGCCGTACGGATGATCCACGCGGCAGGCATGGTGGGCCTTGAACAGCACTGCCGCTTTTCCCCCGGTTTCGTCCCCGCCGCTCGCACCGCTCTCGAATCCGGCGCGCCCATCCTCTGCGACGCCCGCATGGTCAGCGAGGGCATAACGCGCTCCCGCCTGCCCGCGCATAACGAGGTGATCTGCACCCTCCATAACGACGGCGTCCGCGAACTGGCGGCAGAGATGCAAAACACCCGCTCCGCCGCCGCCCTCGAGCTTTGGCGGCCCCACCTCGCAGGGGCCATCGTCGCCATCGGCAACGCCCCCACCGCGCTCTTTCACCTGCTGAACATGCTCGAAGACCCCGATTGCCCCCGCCCCGCCGCCATCATCGGCTGCCCCGTGGGCTTCGTCGGCGCGGTCGAATCCAAGGACGCGCTCTGGGCCGCGCAACCCGTCCCCTGCTGCATCGTGCAGGGGCGTCTGGGCGGCAGCGCGATCACCGTCGCCGCCGTCAACGCCATCGCGAGCCGCAAGGAATGACCAAAACCGCCGGGACAGTGCACGGCGTCGGCCTCGGCCCCGGCGCGCAGGACCTGCTCAGTGTCCGCGCCGACCGGCTGGTGCGCAACGCGCGCCATGTGGCCTTCTTCCGCAAGGCAGGCCGCCCGGGTCAGGCCCGCACCATCGTCAACGGGATGCTGGCGGACCATGCCGTTGAATTTCCCATGGAATACCCGGTCACGACCGAAATCCCGCTCAGCGATCCGCGCTATAACGAGATTCTGAGCACGTTCTACGCCGAATGCACGGACCACCTGCACGCCCTTGCCAAACAGGGCGAAGACGTCGTGGTGCTCTGCGAAGGCGATCCGTTCTTCTACGGCTCGTTCATGCACCTCTATACCCGCCTCAAACCCCATGTCCCGGTCGAGGTTGTGCCCGCCATCACCGGCATGTCCGGCGCCTGGACGGCCACAGGCGCCCCGATCACCTGGGGCGACGACATCCTGACCGTGCTGATGGGCACGCTGGACGAAGACACGCTAGTGCGCGGCATGGAAGCCGCCGACGCGCTGGTGGTGATGAAGATCGGGCGCAACATCGACAAGGTGCGCCGCGCCCTGCGCCGGGCGGGCAAGTTCGAGGACGCCTACCTGATCGAATATGCCGCCATGCCGAAACAGACCGTGCAAAAGCTGTGCGAGGCGATGGGCAAGATCACGCCCTACTTCTCGATCATCGTGGTGCATGGACAGGGCCGCCGCCCATGACCGGCTGGGTGCGCATCGCGGGCCTTGGCCCCGGCGACGACGCCCTGATCACGCCCGAAGTGTCGGATGTGCTGGCGCAGGCGACGGATATCGTCGGCTACATCCCGTATGTCGAACGCATCGCAGACCGCCCCGGCCTGACGCTGCACGCCTCCGACAACCGGGTCGAGATTGACCGCTCCCGCCATGCGTTGGAGATGGCCTCGGACGGCAAAAAAGTCGTCGTCGTCTCCTCCGGCGATCCCGGAGTTTTCGCCATGGCCGCCGCCGTGTTCGAGGCTGTGGAAAATGGCCCAGACCACTGGCGCAACCTCGACATCACCGTCCTGCCCGGCATCACTGCCATGCTGGCCGCCTCTGCCCGCTGCGGCGCACCGCTGGGCCATGACTTCTGCGCCATCAATCTGTCGGACAACCTCAAACCCTGGGCCCTGATCGAAAAGCGCCTGCGCCTCGCGGCTGAGGCCGACTTTGCCATGGCCTTCTACAACCCGCGCAGTAAATCCCGGCCAGAAGGATTTGTGCGCACGCTTGAGGTATTGAAAGACGCCTGCGGCGATGACCGTCCCGTCATCTTCGCCCGCAACGTCACGCGCCCCGACGAAGAAATCCGCATCGTCCCCCTGCCCGACACAACCCCCGACATGGCCGATATGCGCACCATGGTCATCGTCGGCTCGTCCCGCACACGGATCATAACACGCTGCGGGTCCCCGCTGGTTTACACACCAAGGTCCACGCCGGAATGACGCAGCCAGTCCATCACTTGGGCGACGCTGTGCGCCTCATGCCGCTGCGGCACCGACGGTCTGTCGATCATCACAACCGGCAGGCCAAGGGCACGCGCGGCGGCGATCTTGGCATAGGCCCCGCTGCCGCCCGCGTTCTTGGACACAACCAGATCAATCCGGTGTTCCTGCATCAGCGCCCGGTCGTCGCTTTCCGTAAACGGACCACGCGACACCAGCACGTGATGATTGGGAAAGGGCGGCACGTCCTTGGGCGGATCGACCAGGCGCAACAGATAGAAATGCTGCGGGTTCGGTGCGAATTCCGCCAGATGCATGCGCCCAACGGCCAGCATGACACGCTTGGCGGGTTGGTTGAGTGCCGCAACGGCTCCCGCAATATCCGGCACATGGGTCCAGTTGTCTCCGCTTTGCGCAGCCCACGGCGCGCGGGTCAGCGCGATCAGCGGCACATGGGCCGCAGCGCAGGCGGCGACGGCGTTTGTGCTCATCTGCGCGGCAAAGGGATGTGTGGCGTCAATCACATGGGTGATCCGCTCTGCCCGCAGGTAGTCGACCAGCCCCGCAACCCCGCCAAACCCGCCAATGCGCTGCGGCAAGGGCTGGCGTTTTGGCCGATCCACGCGGCCTGCAAAACTGACGATGCCCTGCACACCCGCCTCTGCCGCTGCATTGGCAAACGCCGTGGCTTCCGTTGTCCCGGCAAGGATCAAGAGGTTCGCGCGCATGTCTGACCCTTGGCTGACAATCATCGGGATGGGCGAGGACGGGGTTGCAGGCCTCAGCGCCGCAAGTCAAGCCGCTCTGGGCCGGGCCGAGGTTATCATGGCCCCCCAGCGCCACCTCGATCTTGTGGTTAACGCGCCATTAACCACAAGTGTCCCCGCGGGGACAGATCTCATCCCCTGGCCGGTTCCCTACGCGGATGGCATCGCAATCCTCGCGTCCCTGCGGGGACAAAAGGTCGTGGTCCTCGCATCAGGCGATCCGTTCTGGTTCGGGGCCGGGTCCGTCATCGCACGCAGCTTCGGCGCGCACGAATGGACCTCCCTCCCCGGCGTGTCCTGCTTCTCCCTCGCCGCGGCGCGCCTTGGCTGGCCACTGGAAACCACAGCCTGCCTCGGCCTGCACGCCGCGCCCATGGAACGGCTGCGCCGCCACCTTGCCCCCGGTGCGCGCCTGATCGTCACCTTGCGCGACGGCGACGCGGTGTACGCGCTTGCCAGCTACCTCGGCGCCAGCGGTTTCGCGGACAGCACCCTGCATGTGATGGAGCATTTGGGCGGCCCACAGGACCGCCTTACGTCCGCGCGCGCCGCTGACATCGCAGGCCCCTTCGATCACCCGGTCTGCGCCGCCATTGAAGTCGCGGGCAACGGCGCGGTCCTGACCGCCGCGACCGGCCAGACCGACGACACGTTCCTGAACGACGGCCAAATCACCAAGCGGCCCATCCGCGCCATCACCCTGTCCACCCTTGCACCGAAACCGGGCGAGCATCTGTGGGACATCGGCGGAGGCTCAGGGTCCATCGCATTGGAGTGGCTGCTGGCCCATCCGACGACCACCGCGACCACGGTCGAGCCGCGCCAAGACCGTGCCGCGCGCATTGCCGAGAATGCCGCAAGCCTTGGGGTCGAGCACAGGCTGACCATCGTCCAGGGCGCTGCCCCCGACGTGCTGGACGGGTTGAAAGCGCCTGCCGCGATCTTCGTGGGCGGCGGGTTGTCCGCGCAGGTGCTTGACGCTGTCACCGCCGTACCGGCCCGTATTGTCGTCAACGCCGTCACGCTCGAGGGCGAGGCCCTCCTGGCCGCCGCACAGGCCGCGCATGGCGGGGCATTGACCCGCATCGCCATCAGCCACGCCGCACCTTTGGGCCCGAAACGCGGATGGAACGCATCCTACCCCGTCGTGCAATGGAGCCTGGACCGATGATTGTTGCAGGGTTCGGCTTTACCTCGCGCGCGACGGTCGACAGCTTGTCACAGGCGCTTGCGGCCACCGGCTATGACGGTCCGATCGGCAAGATCGCGACAGCCCATGACAAGGTCGCGCATCCCGCGATCCTTGACCTTGCACGAACACATGGTTGGCGCATCGAAGCCGTCCCGCCAAGCGCTCTGGAGGCCGCGATGACCGAAACGCAGTCCCTCACCAGCCGTCTGACGCGGCGCACAGGGTCAGTGGCCGAAGCGTCCGCCCTTGCCGGCGCCGGCAAGGACCCGACCCTGATTGTCACGCGCCAGATTTCACACGACCGCATGGCCACCTGCGCCATTGCCGAAGGACCAGACACATGACCGTTCACTTCATTGGCGCAGGCCCCGGCGCGCCCGATCTTTTGACCCTGCGGGGACGCGACCTGATCGCCGCCTGCCCCGTCTGCCTCTATGCCGGGTCGCTCGTCCCCGAGGCGATCCTGGGTCACTGCCCGGACGATGCAAGGATCGTGAACACCGCGTCCATGGACCTGGACCAGATCATGGCCGAGATCGAGGCAGCCCATGCAGACGGCCACGACATCGCGCGCCTGCATTCGGGAGACGTGTCCGTATGGTCCGCGATGGGCGAACAACTCCGGCGGATCAAGGCGGCGGGCATTCCCTTTACCGTGACACCCGGCGTGCCGTCCTTTTCCGCAGCCGCCGCCGCCTTGGGCGCGGAACTGACCCTGCCCGGCGTGGCGCAATCCGTGGTGCTGACCCGGACGCCGGGGCGGGCCTCAAGTATGCCGGAGGGCGAGACGCTGACCAACTTCGCCGCCACGGGCGCGACACTGGCGATCCACCTGAGCATCGGGAACCTGGATCAGGTGATTGCAGACTTGACGCCTGCGTATGGTGCGGACTGTCCCGTGGCGGTTGTCTACCGCGCCAGCTGGCCGGACGAGCAGATCATCCATGCGACCCTGTCCACCCTCAAGGACGCGATGCATGACGGGATCAGCCGCACGGCGCTGATCCTTGTGGGCCACGCCATCGGGGCAGAGAGGTTCGACGAAAGCTGTCTTTATTCAACCGATTATGACCGGCGGTACCGCCCGCAAAGCGCGGACAGCCCCTGGGCAAGCTGGAGCCATCGCGATGATTAAGGGCCTGATGATTTCCGCACCGGCCTCGGGCACGGGCAAGACCACGGTGATGCTGGGCCTGTTGCGGGCGCTGCGCGACGACGGGCTGGTGGTGCAACCCTACAAGTCCGGGCCGGACTATATCGACCCGGCCTTTCACCTTGCCGCCGCCGGGCGCGCGTCTTTCAACTTTGACACCTGGGCCATGGACGGCGCGCTGCTGGGCGGTGTCGCGGCCCAGATGGATGGGGCCGATATCTGCGTGGCCGAAGGGTCCATGGGCCTGTTCGACGGCGTGGCGACACGGGGGCAATCGGGATTTGGTTCAAGCGCGGAGACGGCCTTGGCCATGGGCTGGCCCGTGATCCTTGTCATCGACGTCGGCGGCCAGGCGCAATCGGCGGCAGCCACGGCGCTGGGGTTCAAGACCTACAATCCCAATCTGCCCTTTGCGGGCGTGATCCTGAACCGGGTCGCCAGCCCGCGACACGAGCGGTTGACGCGGGCCGGCATGGAGCGTGCAGGCGTCACGGTGCTGGGCAGCCTGCCCCGGCGCGGCGACCTGAAGCTGCCCGAACGGCATCTGGGCCTGATCCAGGCCGTCGAACATCCCGACCTTGAAACCGCGATTGCGGGCTATGCCGATTTCCTGCGCGCCAATGTCGATCTGGACGCGATCAAGGCGGCGGCGTCTGCGGGGCCCGTGCCCGATGCGCATCCGCTGCCAAAGCCCCCCGCCCAAAAGATCGCGCTGGCGCGGGATGCGGCGTTTTCCTTTACTTACCCGCATCTTCTGGAAGGGTGGCGGGCCGCAGGGGCCGAAATCCTGCCGTTTTCGCCATTGGCCGATGAGGCCCCGGCGACAGATGCCGACCTGGTGTGGTTGCCGGGCGGATACCCGGAACTGCATGGCGGAACGCTTGCGGCGGCATCGACCTTTATGGGCGGATTGCGCAAACACGCAAAGACGCGGCCCGTGCACGGCGAATGCGGCGGCTACATGGTGCTGGGCGCGGGCCTGACTGACAAGGACGGGACGCGGCACGCAATGGCGGGTCTGTTCGGGTTGGAAACCAGTTTCGAGAAGCGGAAGTTTCACCTGGGCTATCGCCGCGCGGTGCTGGATGCGCCGATGCCCGGATTTGCGACCGGCGCGGCGCTGCGCGGACACGAATTTCACTACACCACCATTCTGGACGAACCCGACGCGCCGCTGGCGCAGGTGGCGAATGCCGATGGCAACCCGGTGCCCGAAACCGGGTCGCGCAAGGGCCATGTCACCGGCACCTTCTTTCACCTGATCACGGGCGAGGCCCCATGACCGGTTTTGTGAGTTTCGTGGGTTCCGGCCCGGGTGATCCCGAGTTGCTGACGCTGAAGGCCGTGGACCGGCTGAAACGGGCCGATGCCGTCCTGTTCGATGACCTGAGTTCCGGGCCGATCCTGACCCATGCGCGCAGCGGCGCCGACCTTGTCGGTGTGGGCAAGCGTGCGGGCCGCCCGTCGCCCAAGCAGCATCATGTCAGCCAGTTGCTGGTGGAGTATGCGCAGGACAACAACCGTGTCGTGCGCCTGAAATCCGGGGATGGCGGCACCTTTGGCCGGTTGGAGGAGGAAACGGAGGCGTTGAAGGCCGCCGGTATTCCGTTCGAGATCGTGCCCGGCGTGCCGTCGGCCTGTGCGGCGGCGGCGGCGGCGGGCATTCCCCTGACCCGGCGTCTGACCGCGCGGCGCGTGCAGTTCATCACCGGCCATGATGTGCGCGGGGCCTTGCCCGAGGATCTGAACATGGCGGCCCTGGCCGATCCGCAGGCCACCACGGTGGTGTTCATGGGCCAGCGGACCTTTCCCGCGCTGGCGCAGATGCTGATGGCGGGCGGATTGCCTGCCGACACGCCCGCCCTGCTGGCCGAAGGGGTGTCGACCGAGGCGCAGGCCCTGCACCGGATGAGCGTTGCGGATCTGGCGGCCCGTTTGGCGGACGCTGTGAGCGATGCGCCCGCCCTGATCCTGTACGGCGCCCTGGCCGAGGCGTGACGTGGTGCAGCTGTTCCTCATAGGCATCGGCACCGGCAACCCCGAGCATCTGACCGGCGAGGCCCGCCGCGTGATGGCGGAGGCCGATCTGTTCCTTGTGCCGCACAAGGGGGCGGGCAAGTCCGATCTGGCCGACCTGCGCACGCAGATCATTGCAGAGGTGCGCGGCGATGCGCCCGTCGCGCTGTTCGACATGCCCGTACGGGATGAGAGCCTGCCCTATATCGCGCGGGTCGACGCCTGGCATGACGAGATTGCGCGCCGCTGGATCGATGCCATCGCGCAGCATCCCGCAGCGCGAACGGTGGCGTTGCTGGTGTGGGGCGATCCGTCGCTCTATGACAGCACCTTGCGCATCGCGGCGCGGCTGGACCCGCAGCCAAGGGTGCGTGTCGTGGCTGGCATCACGTCCGTGCAGGCCCTGACGGCGGCCCATGCCATTCCGCTGAATACGCTGAACGCGCCTGTCACCCTCTCGACCGGGCGGCGGCTGCGCGATCAGGGCTGGCCCGAGGGATGCGAGACGCTGGTGGTGATGCTGGATGGCGATTGCACCTTTCGGTCCCTGGACGGCGATGCGTTCGACATCTGGTGGGGCGCCTATCTGGGCATGCCCGAGCAGATCCTGGACCATGGGCGGCTGTCGGAGGTGGCGGACCGCATCGTTCAGACCCGTGCGCGCGCCCGTGCGGCCCATGGCTGGATCATGGACACCTATTTGCTGCGCCGTTTGCCTGAAAATTAGGCAGCTGGCGGACGAATTCCGGGGCAAGGTCCGAAGGGGCTGGTCGGACGTGCGGGAGAGTGGTCTTATCACCACAGCCCAAGCTGCCCAGGCCCTCAATGAATGCCCAAAGCCCACTGAAGACACCGACAGCCGCACGGACCCAACCGCGCGCGATCGGGTCCGTGCGGGTGTCGACCAAGACGGTCGGCGGACACACCGCCATTGATGGTCTGTATCAGCAGGGCGCGGCGAAGGCCGTGTTTCCCCGTGCGGCCCGTGGTCTGACAGCGGTATTGCTGAACACCTCCGGTGGGGTGACGGGCGGCGACCGGTTCGACTACGGTGCGACGGCGGGGCCGGGCACCCACCTGACCCTGACCACGCAAGCCTGCGAACGGGCCTACCGCGCGCAGCCGGGCGAGGTCGGGCGGGTCGACACCCGCCTTGCGGTTCAGGACCACGCGACCCTGTGGTGGCTGCCGCAGGAAACCCTGATCTTTGATGGCTGCGCGATGACACGCCATCTGTCCTGCGACCTGGCCCCGACCGCCCGCGCGCTGATTGTCGAGCCGATGTGCCTGGGCCGCATCGCCATGGGCGAGGATCATGTGCAGGGGCACTTTGCGGACCGGATCAGCATCACGCGGGCGGGTGCGCCCCTGGTCATGGATGCCTGGACCCTGAGCGGCGGCATGACCGCCCGGATGGCTGGCGCGGCCGTTGGCGGCGGGGCCACCGCCATGGTCAGCCTGACCTATGTCGCGCCGGATGCCGCGGCCCATCTGAAGACGATCCGCGCCCTTCTGCCCGACACCGGCGGCGCCAGCCTTCTGACCGAAAACACCCTTGTTCTGCGCAGCCTCGCCCCGTCGGGCTACCATCTGCGCACGGCGCTGTTGCCCATTCTGGACCACCTGACCGGTGGTCACCTGCCCCTCTGCTGGAGACTGTGACCCATGCAACTTACCCCCCGTGAAAAGGACAAGCTGCTGATTTCCATGGCCGCCGAAGTGGCGCGCAAGCGGCTGGCGCGCGGCGTCAAGCTGAACCATCCCGAAGCCATCGCGCTGATCACCGATGCGGTGGTCGAAGGCGCGCGGGACGGCCGCAGCGTGGCCGACATGATGGAGGCGGGCGCACAGGTCATCACCCGCGACCAGTGCATGGAGGGCGTGCCCGAGATGATCCATGACGTGCAGGTCGAGGCGACCTTTCCCGATGGCACCAAGCTGGTGACGGTGCACAATCCGATCCGGTGAGCCATGCATATTTTTGGAACAATGAAGAGGAGTGTCGCGCAATGATCCCTGGTGAAGTGATCCCCGCGGCGGGCGATATCGAACTCAACACGGGCGCGCGCGCCATCACGCTGCATGTGGCCAATACCGGCGACAGGCCCGTGCAGGTGGGCAGCCATTATCATTTCGGCGAGGCCAACGGCGCGCTGGACTTTGACCGGGACGCCGCGCGCGGCATGCGACTGGACATCGCCGCAGGCACCGCCGTGCGGTTCGAGCCCGGCCAGTCGCGGGATGTTCAGTTGATCCCCATCGGCGGCGCGCGCAAGGTGTACGGGTTCAACAGCCAGGTGATGGGCGACCTTTGAGCAGGGCAACCCCAATGGAAGGATAGACCGATGTGTGATGTTTGCGTGATGAATACGGTGAAGGAGCGGATGCTGTCGCGGCGCGCGTTCTTCAAGACAGGCGCAGCGGCGGGTGCGGCCGCAACCCTGGGCGTGACGGCGGCCCCCCCTGCGATGGCGGCGGGCCACGGTGGCGTTGTCGACATGACCCATGTCTATGACGAGGCGTTCCCCACATATTTCGGGGCCCCCGGCATCAGCACCGAACAGCCGTTCAACTTTGCCGAACACGGGTTCAACCTGTTCAACCTGTCGGTGAATGAACACACCGGCACGCATATCGACGCGCCGCTGCACTTTTCCGCCGACGGGGCGTCGGTGGACGAGATCCCGGTCAGCAGCCTTGTTGTGCCCCTGTGCGTCGTGGACATCGCCGCGCGCGCGGAAGGGGACGCCGACGCCCAGGTGACGCCGGACGACCTGACGGCATGGATGGCCGATCACGGCGACATCCCCGACGGGGCCTGTGTTGCCATGCATTCGGGCTGGGCGGGCAAGACCGGCGGCGACGGCTATCGCAATGTCGGCTCTGACGGCAAGATGCATTTCCCGGGCTTCCATATCGAAGCCACGCGCATGCTGCTGGAGGAAACCGGCGCAGGTGCCATGGCCGTCGACACGTTGTCTCTGGATCATGGCCCGTCCGAGACCTTTGACACCCATTATGCCTGGTTGCCTGCGGGCCGCTACGGGATCGAGAACCTGGCCGGTCTGGGTCAGGTGCCCGCCGCCGGCGCCACGCTGGTTGTGGGCGCGCCCACCCATCGCGGCGGCACGGGTGGTCCCGCCCGCATCTTTGCGATGGTGTGATGGCGACCCTGCCGCTCATATCGGATCAGGAGGCCAGCGCCGAGGTGCTGGCCGTCTTCGACGACATCCGCGCCGTGCGGGGGACGGATGACATCAACAACTTCTGGCGGGCTTTGGCGCATGATCCGGCACTGCTGGCGGCGACATGGGGGCGGTTGAAGGATGTGATGGGTCCGGGCCATCTGGATCCGCTGGTCAAGGAGATGCTCTATATCGCCGTGTCCGTGGCGAACGGATGCGAATATTGCATCCATTCCCACACCGCGGCGGCACGGGCCAAGGGGATGAGCGCGGCGCAATACGGTGAAGTGCTGAGCGTCATCGGCATGGCGATGCAGACAAACGGCCTGGTGACCGCGATGCAGGTGGAGGTGGATGATGCGTTTTTGGTATAGTGCCGCGCTGGTTCTTCTCGGAGGCGCGGCTCAGGCCGCCTGCCCGGGACAGTCCCAGCTGGAAATGAACGAATGTGCCGCGGCCCGATACGCGCAGGCGGATGCACAGCTGAATGCGGTGTGGCCGGGGATCAAGGGCTATATGGACGGTCTGGGTGCCGGCGCGGCCCTGCTGGATGCACAGCGCAAGTGGCTGGCCTATCGCGACGCGACCTGCACGTCCGAGATCGCGCCCTTTGGCGGCGGCAGCATTCAGCCCTTGGTCTGGTACACGTGTCTTGAGCGTATGACACGGGTGCGGATGGCCGAATTGCAGGCCTTGACCACCCCCTAGTTCCTTCTGACCTCTCATACTTGGAGTCTTGTAATGCCAAACCGCCGCAAACCATCTGCCCTGGACCCGTTCGGCATGGGCGCGAATGCCTGGAACCTGGCCTATCTGATGGCGGAAGCACAGGCCGTTATCGGGATGCGTCTGCTTGGAATGGCCGGCGTGTTTCCCGTCGGCCCCACCGAAAACAAGCGCATGGTGTCCGAGAAAGTGTCGGCCCTGACGGAAAGCCAGATCGCCATGTGGCGCGAGACCTTGACCCTGCAGCCCGTGAACACCGTGCTGGCGGCGGGCATTGCCCCTTTGCGTCGCAAGACCCGCGCCAATGCGCGCCGGTTGACCAAGCGCGCATTGACAACACGGATCTGACCCATGCCCACATCCATCTCCCGCCGCGACTATGCCGCCATGTTCGGCCCCACTGTGGGCGACAAGGTGCGCCTTGCCGACACCGACCTGATCATCGAGGTCGAGCGTGACCTGACCGCCGAAGGTGCGGGCCAGGCTTCGACCGGGGGCAGTGGCGACACCGCCCTGCTTTATGGTGAAGAGGTCAAGTTCGGTGGCGGCAAGGTCATCCGCGACGGGATGGGGCAATCGCAGGTCACGCGGGCCGACGGGGCCGTCGACACCGTCATCACCAACGCGCTGATCGTGGACTGGACGGGCATCTACAAGGCCGATGTGGGCCTGAAGGACGGGCGCATCGCCGCCGTGGGCAAGGCGGGCAACCCCGACACGCAACCGGGCGTGAACATCATCATCGGGCCGGGGACCGAGGCGATTGCGGGTGAGGGCAAGATCCTGACCGCGGGGGGCTTTGACAGCCACATCCACTTCATCTGCCCACAGCAGATCGAGGATGCGCTGCATTCCGGCCTCACCACGATGCTGGGCGGCGGCACGGGGCCTGCGCACGGGACGCTGGCCACGACCGTAACGCCGGGGCCGTGGCATTTGGGCCGGATGCTGCAGGCCGCCGATGCCTTCCCGATGAACCTCGCCTTTGCGGGCAAGGGCAACGCGTCGCTGCCTGCGGCGCTCGAAGAACAGGTCAGGGCGGGCGCCTGCGCCATGAAACTGCACGAGGATTGGGGGACGACGCCCGCCGCCATCGACTGCTGCCTGTCCGTCGCCGACGACATGGATGTGCAGGTGATGATCCACACCGACACGCTGAACGAGAGCGGGTTTGTCGAGAACACCGTGGCCGCCATGAAAGGCCGCACCATCCACGCCTTCCACACCGAAGGAGCAGGCGGCGGGCACGCGCCGGACATCATCAAGATCTGCGGGGAAGAGCATGTGCTCCCCTCCTCGACCAACCCCACGCGCCCCTTCACCGTGAATACGCTCGAAGAGCATCTGGACATGCTCATGGTGTGTCACCACCTCGACAAGTCGATCCCCGAGGACGTCGCCTTTGCCGAAAGCCGCATCCGGCGCGAGACCATCGCGGCCGAGGATATCCTGCACGACATGGGCGCGTTTTCCATCATCGCGTCGGACAGCCAGGCCATGGGCCGCGTGGGCGAGGTGCTGATCCGCACCTGGCAGACGGCGGACAAGATGAAGAAACAGCGCGGGCCGCTGCCCGAGGAAACAGGCGACAACGACAACATGCGCGTGCGCCGCTACATCGCGAAATACACGATCAATCCGGCGATTGCGCACGGGATCAGCCACGAAATCGGGTCCATCGAAGTGGGCAAGCGCGCCGATCTGTGCCTGTGGAACACCGCCTTTTTCGGAGTAAAGCCGGAAATGGTGCTGCTGGGCGGCACCATTGCCTGCGCCCAGATGGGGGACCCGAACGCGTCGATCCCGACGCCGCAACCGGTCTATACACGGCCCATGTTCGGGGCCTATGGGCGGTCCGTCGAACGCTCTGCCGTGACCTTCGTGTCTGCGGCGGCACAGGCTGAGGGGATCGGAGCATCGCTGGGTCTGCACAAGGACACGGTGGCGGTGCAGAACACGCGGCAGATCGGCAAGAAGGACCTCAAGCTGAACGACGCCACACCGCATGTGGAGGTGCACCCAGAGACATATGAGGTGCGCGCGGATGGCGAGTTGCTGACCTGCCAGCCCGCAGAGGTGCTGCCGATGGCGCAGCGGTATTTCCTGTTTTGAGGATGCGAAACATCCCCCTTTCTGCCGTCGCTTTGTGCGCCACCACCGCCGCAGCCCTTGCCTGCCCCACTGCCAGCGATCTTGCCACTGGCGTGCGCGTCTCAAATGCAGCGGGCGAAAGCGAAACCTTCACCCGCCTTGCTGACGGCAACACGGCCTCCCGCTTCCGCGATCCGGACGGGTTCGAGAGCGAGGCGGTGCTGATCAACGGTCTTTTCATGGTCACCGCCTACGATATTCAGAACGGACGCCCCGACCTCGATACGCTCATCCAGTACGTCTATGACCCCACTGCGGTGCCACTGCCCGAACCCAAGGCAAATTTCACCTGGTCGGACACGGTGGTCTACGTCGAAAACAACCGTGGGCAGCGCGAACAGCACACCTACGACTTCGGCGCCCGGACAACCATCCGCTACGGTTCTTGCCAATATGCCATGATTCCCGTGACCGGGCGGTTCGGCACCGCGCCAAGCGACCAAGAGACATATCACTACCTGTCCGATCTCGGCCTGTCATACCTGGTCGAATCCGGCACCGGCGCCGACAAGCTAAGCTATGCCTACACGCGGATCGAAGCCATCACGGACTGAGCGTTCACATGCAGACCACACCACACACTCACCCCCGCACCGCCATGCACCACCCGAAACCCGGCTATGCGCGGCGGCCCCTAGCAGGCCCCGCACCGCACGCCCACCTGTTCAAAGGAGCAACAAAACAGGTGTCCCATGACCCTTTCGCAGCGGCTCGCCGCTTTCCTCACCGCGATCAGCGCACCCCACGGTGCGATGGCACAGACCCAGGCCATCTACGCCCTGACGGACGCAGAACTGAAAGCGCGGGGCCTCAAGCACCGCGACGCCGCGTGGCACCTGATTGCCAACGGGGACTGGTCCTAGGCGCGGGGGTCGCCCCATGCTGACCGCCCAAAACTACCACAGTCACACTCACGGTCAGGTCAGCGATCATGTATCGCTGACCTACGAGGACCGGTTCCTGCGCCGCAAGGTGCTGACGCTCGCCTCCGGCGCGCAACTGCTCGTGGACCTGCCGCAGACAACATCGCTCGATCAAGGCGGTGCCCTGATCACCACGGACAAGACCGAAATCCGCATCGACGCCGCGCCCGAGCCATTGCTCGAAGTCACCGGCGACGCGCTGCACCGCATCGCCTGGCATATCGGCAACCGCCACACGCCCTGCCAGATCGAGGCCAACCGCCTGCTGATCCAGCGCGATCACGTGATGGCCGACATGCTGGCCAGGATCGGGGCAACGACGCGCGAGGTGGTGGAGCCTTTCACCCCCGAAGGCGGTGCTTACGGCCATGGCCGCACCCACGGCCACGACCACTCTCGCAGCCACACATGACCGCCTCGCTGACCCTCATGCAATGGCTCTCCCCCGCCTTTCCGGTTGGGGCCTTCGCCTATTCGCACGGGTTGGAACAGGTGATCGCCGACGGCACGGTGCAGGATGCGCGCAGCCTGCAAGACTACCTTGAAGCCCTTGTGACACAGGGGTCAGGCCGCGCCGACGCGATCCTGCTGGCCGCGGCATATGCGACCGACGATTTGGGCCATGTCGATGCCACCGCCCGCGCCTTTGCCGCCAGCGCAGAGCGGCTCAGGGAAACCGACCTGCAAGGGGCGGCCTTCTGCAACACGGCCCGTGCCGTCTGGGGGCTGGACCTGCACGGCCTCACCTATCCCGTTGCCGTCGGGGCGGCGGCCCGCGCCATGGACATCCCGCTTGGCAACACGCTCCCGCTCTACCTGCATGCCTTTGCATCCAACCTCGTCTCGGTCGCGCAACGCGCCCTGCCGCTTGGTCAAACGGACGGTCAGACGGTCCTCGCCGCGCTCGCCCCCGCCATTGCAGACACCGCAGGCGCGGCACAAACCACCCCGCTCGACGCGCTCACCTCTACCAGCTTTGCCGCCGACATCGCGGCCATGCGCCACGAAACCCTGCAACCAAGGATCTTTCGCACATGACCCAACTCAACGGCCCCCTCCGCATCGGCATCGGCGGTCCCGTGGGGGCAGGCAAGACCACGCTTACCGCCGCCCTCGCAACCGCCTTGAAAGACCAGCATTCCATCGGCGTGATCACCAATGACATCTACACGCAAGAGGATGCCGAGGAATTGATGCGCCGCCAGATCCTGCCGCAAAACCGGATCATCGGGGTCGAAACCGGCGGCTGCCCGCATACCGCCATCCGCGAGGATGCGTCGATCAACCTGGCCGCCGTGGCCGAGATGCGGGCGCGCCACCCCGAGGTCGAGGCGATCCTGATTGAATCGGGGGGCGACAACCTGTCAGCCACCTTCTCGCCGGAACTGGCCGACATCACCCTGTACGTGATCGACACCGCTGCGGGCGAGGAAATTCCCCGCAAGGGCGGGCCGGCCATCACCAAATCCGATCTGCTGATCATCAACAAGACCGACCTCGCCCCCCATGTGGGCGCGTCATTGGACGTGATGGAACGGGATGCGAAAAAGATGCGCGGGATGCGCCCCTTTGTCTTTGCCGCGCTGCGCCATGGCACCGGCGTCGACGACATCATCGGGCACATCCGCGCCCTGTCCGGGCTGGGCCTGACACCCGCCTGAGCGCGCGCCAGGGGGTGTCGGCGCACAGTGTGCGTTTCGGCGGGTTAAAATTTCCGGAACCCAGCGGTCGCTGGCAAAGCCCTTGATCCCGCGCCTGTTTCGCACACCCCTTGAGATTGCGTAAACGCGCCGAACACCTTGTCCCCGCGGGGACAAACCCGCCTGTCCCCGCGGGGACAGCCGAAAAACGTCGCTCGCAGGCCAATCCCTTCGCCTTTTGACCCACCTTGCCGTCGCCCGAGACGTTCACTCGGGGCAGGTTTCAAGGGAGGTCCAGATGCCCGCACTCCGCACCCGGTCCGGCGGCCGCGCCAGCCGCCGCGCCCTGCGCGCGGCCCCCAATGTCGCGATGCTGCCGGGGCTGAAAAACACCCTGCCCTGGTGCGAGATCATGGATGGCAGCCAGGTCGAACGGATCGACGCGGCGTCGATGGACATCCTCGAAAACGTCGGTGTCGTGTTTCGCGACGACATCGCATTGGCGGACTGGAACGCCGCCGGGGCCAAGGTCGACGACGACACCGTGTATCTGGACCGGGGGCTGGTGCGCGAGTTGATTGCGACGATCCCGTCGGACTTCACCTACCACGCCCGCGACCCGCGCAAGAACGTCCGCTTGGGCGGGCGGCACAGCATCTTCGTGCCCATGACCGGCGCGCCCTATCTGCGTGACCTTGACGATGTGCGCCGCAATCCGACGCTCGATGATCTGGCGATGTTTCACAAGCTGAGCCACATGATGCCCAGCCTGCATTCGTCCGCCCACCACATCGTCGAACCCTATGATCACCCGATCAGCCAGCGGCATCTGCGGATCACCTACTCGTCCATGAAGCACTCGGACAAGACGTTCATGGGCATGACTACCAGCCCCAGGAATGCCGAGGATGTGCTGGACATGTGCGCGATCCTGTTCGGCGCTGACTTCATGGAGGACCATCCGGTCACCACCGGCAATTGCAACGGCAACTCGCCCCTTGTATGGGACGAAACGATGCTGGGCGCGATGCGTGCCTTTTCCAAGCGCAATCAACCGGTTCTGTGCTCGCCCTTCGTGCTGGGCGGGGCCAACACCCCCGCATCCGTCGCGGCATCGGTCGCGCAATTGAATGCCGAGGCGCTATCGGCGCTGGCCTATACGCAAGTGATCCGGCGCGGGTGCCCGGCCATCTACGGCCACTACCTGTCCACCGTGTCGATGAAGTCGGGCGCGCCCATGGCGGGGACGCCCGAGATTTCGATGATGAACTTCATGATCGGCCAGATGGCGCGGTTCTATGGCGTGCCCTGGCGCACGTCGAACACGCTGGGCGGGGCCAAGACCTTTGATGCCCAAGCCGGGTACGAAAGCGCCACCACGCTGTCGGCCGTGATGCACGCGGGCGCGAATTACATCTGGCATTCGGCGGGCTGGAACGAGGCGGGCATGCACTGTTCGACCGCCAAGTTCATTGTCGATGCCGAGCAATGCGCGATGGCGTACCGCATGGCCGAAGGGGTGAATTGGGACGACTTTGACACTGCTCTGGCGGCCGTGCCCGATGTGGGGCCCGGCGGGCACTATCTGGGTCACCCTCACACGCAGGAGAATTTTCAGACCGCGTTCTTCATGCCGGAACTGTTCGACAACAATTCGATCGAGCAATGGCAGGCCGAGGGCGGCAAGGAGATTACCGAACGGGCGCTGACCCATGCACGGTCCCTTTTGGCAAGCTATGAGGAACCGACACTGGAGGCAGGTGTGAACGAGGCCCTTCTGGAGTACATCGCGCGGCGCGAGCGCGAAATCCCGGCCGCAGATGCGTTGAACCAGACCTATTGAGGTGCCGTCTGGGGATAAGTAAAGAGCTCCGCTGCTAGGGTTAAAGCGACAGCGCTACACCTGTGCACAACCTGAGCAATCAGGTGGAAGAAAGACTACTCCTTGCCCGCGCGCCACTCTTTCCAGCGCAGATACGCATTTGCGCCGACGCTGGCAAATGGTTGCGGTGGCAGGCGTTTGGGTGTGGCCTCTGCCTCGAAATAGTCTGTGATTCCAGACGGTTGGCCACAGCATCTGTCTGCGGCGGCAATCCCTGTCAATGTCCCGCGCGCTGTGCCCAGGCCGTTCTGGACACAGGCGCTGAACACGCCCTGCTCGATCTCGCGCGCGTGGGCCACGCCGTTCAGGGTCAGGCACAGATGACCGCCCCAGACATAGTCCTGTCGCGCGCGGGCCAGGTGCGGAAACCGCAGGGCGAAGGCGCGTGCATGCGCGCGTGCCGCGCGCGCCATGTCCCGTTCGGTTGGCCGCATTCCGGGCCGCACAACCGCGCAATTGCGGGTCACGATCCGGTGCCCGCCCTGCGCCGTATCGATGCGACGCACGGTCGTGCCCATGGGATCGGACGGGGTCACGCCCCAGCGCGATGCGCCGCCGATGGCGCTCGGGTCCAGCGCCTGGGTCATCGAGGCAAACAGGAACAGCTGTACCAACCGCCCCCTTGCGACCCCAAAGCTTTCCAGATGCCCGTTCACGGCCAGAATGACATTGCCGGTGCTCACGGCGCCTTTCGGGGTTTTCAGCACCCAATCCGTCCCCGAGCGCGAGAAGCTGAGCACCGGGCTGCGGTCATGGATATTTGCAGTCCTGGCAAGCCCCGTCGCCAAACCGCGCACATAGCCCGCAGGCTGCAACATCACGGTGCCCGGGGTATACAGACCCGACCGGTAGTGCGCCGACCCCGTCAGCTGCTGCATCGCGGTGGCATCCAGCCATTCACAGGCTTCGCCCATATCCTGCAAGTGCTTGGCGTAGCTTCGATTATGGGCCTCTCCCCCGTCCGTAGCGGCCCCGTTGACCTTGCCAGCCGGATCGAAGTAGTCGGGCGAAATCCCGTAGTCCTGCACCGCTGCGCGCGCAAATGCGATCGCCTGGCGATTGAGGCCCGTCAGCACGTGATCATCACCGCCGCCCGCGTAATCCTCGGATGCGAGATCATGCGGCAAATCGATCATGAAACCCGAATTGCGCCCAGCCGCACCGTCGGCCACCCGCCACGCATCCAGCACCACGACACGGGCCTGCGGCCAATGCTGCATCACGCGGCGTGCCGCAGACAGGCCCGCAAACCCGGCCCCGACAACGGTCACATCCGCAGTCACGTGATCCTCCAGCCGAGAGAAATCCGGGCCAGGCCCGATAATCTCTGCCCAGGCAGCAGGGCCCCGGTGCCGTGGCAGGCGCCGAGCGAAATAGGTCACTCGACGGCCTCGTCCGCGTCATCGGCAAGATCAAGCCAGATGGTTTTCAGCTGCGTGTATTGATCGTGCGCCTGCAGCCCGTTGTCGCGCCCGCCAAAGCCCGACATCTTCATCCCGCCAAAGGGCGTCGCGATGTCGCCTTCGCCATAGCTGTTGACCGTAACCGTGCCCGCCCGCAGCGTCCGCGCGCCCCGCATGGCGCGCTTGGCATTTGCGGTGAACAGTGACGCGCACAGCCCATAGGCCGTGTCATTGGCAACCGACATCGCCTCGTCAAACGAGCGGATGGTGATGACGGACAATACCGGGCCAAAAATCTCGTCCTTGGCCAATATGTTGTCAGGCGATGTTGCCACGACGGTTGGAGAAACAAACGGTTTGTCCACAGTTCCGCCCACAAGGATGTCCCCAGCGTTGTCCACATACCCACACACTTTGTCAAAATGCGCACCACTGACCAGCGCGCCCTGCCGGGTTTCAGGATCAAGCGGGTCGCCCACAGGCAGATGGCGCATATGCGCTTCGATCCGTTTCAGCAGGTCCTCTCGCACATCCTCGTGCACGATCAGACGCGAGATGGCGGAACAGTTTTCGCCCATGTTCCAGAATGCGCCATTCACGACATGCTGGGCCACACGGTCCAGGTTTTCGGCATCCTCCATGACGATGCACGGGTTCTTGCCCCCCATCTCAAGCACGACCTCTTTGGCATTGGAGTCAGCGGCATAGTGCAGAAATTTCATCCCCGTTTCGGTCGAGCCCGTGAAGCTGACCATGTCGATATCCATATGCCGCCCGATGGGTTCACCCACATCGGGGCCATGGCCGGGCACCACGTTCAGCACGCCGCGCGGCACCCCGGCTTCCATCGCCAGTTCCGCCATGCGCAACGCGGTCAGCGCGGTTTCCTCTGCAGGTTTCAGAACCACCGAACAGCCAGAGGCCAGCGCGGGCCCGATCTTCCACGCCATCATCAACAGCGGGAAGTTCCACGGCAGCACCAGCCCCACGACGCCGACGGGTTCCCGCAGGATCATCGCGATGTGGTCATCCGAGGCGGGCGCGACGGAATCGTAAATCTTGTCAATCGCCTCGGCGTGCCATTTGATGCAATGGATCGCTTCGGGGATGTCCACGGTTTCGCAATCATGGATGGTCTTGCCGCTGTCGATGCTTTCCAACACAGCCAGTTCACGGGCGTTGCGGGTCATCAGCTTGCACAGGCGGATCAACACATCCTTGCGGTCGGACGGATGCCGGCGGGACCAGCGGCCATCGTCGAAGGCCGCGCGCGCCTTAGTGACGGCAAGGTCCACGTCCTGTGCGGCGCAGGCGGCCACCTGCGCGATCACGTCGCCGGTGGCCGGATTGATCGTATCAAAAGTCTTGCCCGATGCGGCAGGCCGGAACGCACCATCGATAAACGCGTTGGTCGCCGGTGTCAGAGAGGCGGCAATGGCTTTGTACTCTTCGGTCGTCAGCATCGCTCAACCCTCCTGTTCGATCTGCGCAATTGTGGTTTTCAGCACCCGGATCACCTGTTCCAGGCCGCGTTTGTCATCCTTGTTCAACGCCTTGAGCGGCGGCCTGATCGCGCCGGTATCAATGCCCTGATGGGTCACACCGTACTTGATGCATTGTACGAACTTGCCCCCCTGTTCGAGGACACGCATCAGCGGCATCATGGCGGACATGATGCGGCGGCCCTTGTCGAAGTCCCCTTCGACCCGGCAGGCGCGCCAGAGGGCGATATGTTCGTCGGGCAGGAAGTTCGACCCGCCGCAGACCCAACTGCGGGCACCCCAGGCAAAGAATTCAAGCGCCTGGTCGTCCATGCCGCAGGACATCTGGATATGGGGGTAGTCGCGGGCCAGAAGGTGGACGCGGTTGATGTCGCCCGAGCTTTCCTTGATCGCGCAGAAGTTGCGGGACCGGCCCACGCGGTCGAGGAATTCGCAACCCATGTTCACGCCCATGCGGCCAGGGTAGTTGTACAGCATGATGGGCAGGTCGGCGGCGGCATCGAGGCTGAGCGCATTGAGGGCATTCTCGCGCTCGGTCGGGACGGCGTATGGCGGCGTGGCGACCAGAAGGGCATCGGCGCCCATGGCCTTGCCGCCCATGGCAAGCGCCATCATGTCGGCGGGCAGCATCGCACCGGTCCCCATGATGACCGGGACCCGTCCGTTTACGATGTCAATCGTCTCTTGGGCGACGGCCAGCCGTTCCTTGACCGTCATGGCATAGTTTTCGCCGGTCGATCCGCCCGAGATCACGCCATGCACACCGGCGCCGATCAGCCGGTCCAGCACGTCGCGCAAGGCCCCGAAATCGGGGGAATAGTCCGCGCTGAACGGGGTCACCACAGGGGTATAGATCCCGTCGAAAACCATGCGTGGTGCCATGTATGGACCTCCCTGTCCGCGTGCTTTGGGCACTTTAGCGGCAGGACCGGTCCGGAATCAGCACAGAAACGGCATGGTCGGGTCGTGTGGGGGCAAGTGCGCCCTGCCCCCGGTTCCGCGACGCGTCAGACGAAATCGATATGGCGCATCATCGGCATCTCGCGCACCCGCTGTCCCGTGGCCGCAAAGATCGCATTGGACAGGGCCGCGGCGGCAGGCGGCACCATGGGTTCCCCCATCCCGCGCACGGTGTCGCCGTTCTCGAGGCCGCGCACGATGATCTCCGGTGCCTGGCTGAGCCGCATGCCTTCGAAATCGTAGAAATTGCGCTGTTGGGCCATGCCGTCGGAGATGGTGATTTCCGAGTTCATCGCGTGGCCCAGCGCCCAGACGATGCCGCCCTGCACCATGTTTTCAAAATTGATCGGGTCAATCACGCGGCCCACTTCAGCGGCGACCCAGACCTTGTCGATCCTGATCGCGCCGTCCACGCGGGTGACCTCGACAACCTCGGCCGTGGGCACGCCGAATGACATGCAGAACGCAACGCCACGGCCCTTGTTCGGTCCGGGGGCATTGCCCCAACCCGACATTTCGGCCACCGCCTCCAGCGTTTTGCGCGATGGGTCGTGCCAGCACAGGCGCAACCGTTCTTCCATGGGATCGGCCCCTGCGGCGTGGATCAGTTCGTCGAGGAAGACGTCGTGGAAGAACCCGTTGGTCGATGCCCCGACCGACCGCCAGCTGGACACGGGCGCAAGTTCGGGCGCGCGGTACCCTGTCACGCGGTAATTCGGGATTTGCATGGGCTGTTCCCACGCCCCCGCAACGATCTGCAAGTCGGGCCCCGGCGTCGGCAAGCCCTGCCGGCCCATTTGACTTGCGATCACCGACGGCATGGCAATGCCCAGATCAAAGGCTTCAACCTGGCCGTCCCTGACCGCGCCGCGCCCGCGCGCCATCGCGATCTGGCGGGTGTCGTTCTGGATCGTGTCTTCCTCGCGGCTATAGGTCAGCTTGACCGGCGTGCCTTTGATTTGCATCGCGATTTCAGTGGCTTCACGCACAACGCGGTCTTCGAGCCGGTGCCCGAAGCTGCCGCCCATCATCAGCACGTGCACAAAGACCTGATCGGCATCCAGCCCAGTCAGCTTGGCGACATTTGTCTGCACAAAGCGCGGGATCTGGGTGCCCGTCCACACGTCGGCCCGGTCAGTCGTGACCTGCACAACGGCCGAAATCGGCTCGAGCGGTGCGTGGGCCAGATAGGGGGCGCGGTATTCGGCCTCGATGATGTCGGCCCCGTCGAGGGCGGCGTCCACATCGCCGTCATCGCGAAAGCGGCTGTCCTGCTGGTCGCTGTTGAAGCTGTCGGACAGGGCCTGCCAATGGTCCTCCTGCTCGGCCGGGTAAGTGGCCGGTCCCCAGTCGACATCGATGGCGTTCACGGCCTGAATGGCGCGCCATGTATTGTCGGCGACGGCGGCGACGCCATCCTTGACCTGTACGATGTCGATCACGCCGCGCATGCCACGCGCGGCGGCATCGTCAAAGCCGTTCATCATGCCGCGACGCGGGCTGGTGCGCACCGAGGCATGCACCATGCCCTCCATCTCGAAGTCGATCCCGTAGGCTTGGGTGCCCGTTGACTTTGCAACGATATCAACGCGCTCCATCTCTTTTCCGACAAGGCGCCAGGTCGATGGATCGCGGAGCGTGACATCGTTGACCGGATCGAGTGTCGCAGCCGTTGCAGCCAGTTCGGTGTAGGCCAGCGCGCCGCCCCCCGGCAGGATCACCGCGCCTTTTTCGGTGCGCAGGTCCGCGATATCGGCCCCTGTTTGCTGTGCGGCGGCGGCTTTCAGCGTCTCGCGCGCGACCGCCCCGGCCAGGCGTAGCTTTTCGAAGCTGTCGGGCACGGTGGTCGAGCCGCCGGTGATCTGCATACCCATGAACTTCATCATGGCATCCATGATCCCGCGCGTCGAATTCGCGGCAAAACCGTCATCGGTCGAACGGAAGGGGGCGGCTTCGGCGCTGAGCGCGGTATTGTAATAGGCGGGGTCCGGCATGCCGGGATCAATGCGCACCTGATCCAGTTCGACATCCAGTTCCTCGGCGATCAGGGCCGCCTGCACATGATAGGCCCCCTGCCCGCTGTCCGCGCGCGGCGTGATCAGGGTGATGCCGGCGCTGTCGATCTTGACGTAGGGTGTCAGCGCCGCCTCCCCCTCTGACAGATCGTCCAGCAGCGGGTTCGACACGGGGCGTTGATAGGCGTAGTAGCCAAAGGCCACCCCACCCAGCACGGCGGCGGAACCGACAAGAAACGTGCGGCGCGCGATTTTTCCGATGCGGCTCATGCTCAGGCCTCCTGCAACTTGGTTGCGGCCGTCTTGACGGCGGCGCGGATGCGGCTGTAGGTGCCGCAGCGGCACAGGTTGCCATTCATGGCATCATCAATGTCGGCGTCCGTGGGCGACGGGTTATAGGCAAGAAGTGCGGCGGCCTGCATCATCTGCCCGGACTGGCAATAGCCGCATTGCGCCACCTGATGTTCCACCCAGGCCGCTTGCACCGCGTGCATGGCGTCCGGCGTACCCAGACCTTCGATCGTCGTGACATCGCCCCAGACATCGGCCGCCGCCGTTTGGCAGGACCGAACGGCTTCGCCGTCGATATGCACGGTGCAGGCCCCGCATTGGGCCACGCCGCAGCCATATTTGACACCTTTGATGTTCAATTCGTCTCGCAGAACCCAAAGCAGCGGCATGTCGTCTTCGACATCCACCTCGTGTTCTGTTCCGTTGACCGTGAGTTTCATGGCGCGCTCCTGAAAAGGTCCCGTTACCACTTAAGATAGGCCCAGAGGCGCGCGCGGGAAACCTGCAGATCGCGCCAATGGGCTGGAAATCCGCGCCACGGCAAACGGAAACAGCGATCCCTGAAGGATCGCCGCGTGACCGTTTGTCAGGGACAGGCGTGTCTCAGAATTCGACGACCGCCCGGATCGACTTGCCCTCGTGCATCAGGTCAAAGCCGTGGTTGATCTCGTCCAGGGTCAGCTTGTGGGTGATCATGGGGTCGATCTCGATCTTGCCGTCCATGTACCAATCCACGATCTTGGGCACATCCGTCCGCCCCTTGGCTCCACCGAAGGCGGTGCCGCGCCAGACGCGGCCGGTGACCAGCTGGAAGGGCCGGGTCGATATTTCGGCGCCCGCCGGGGCCACCCCGATGATGATGGACTCGCCCCATCCCTTGTGCGCGGCCTCGAGCGCGGTCCGCATCACGTCCACGTTGCCGGTGGCGTCAAAGGTGTAGTCGGCCCCGCCATTGGTCAATTCGACCAGGTGAGCCACCATGTCGCCGTCAACCTTGGAGGGGTTGACGAAGTCGGTCATCCCGAAATGTTCGGCCATCTCGACCTTGCTGTCATTGAGGTCGACGCCGACGATCTGGTCGCAACCGGCCAGCTTGAGCCCCTGGATCACGTTCAGACCGATGCCGCCCAGACCGAAGACGATGGCGCGGCTGCCGATCTCGACCTTGGCGGTGTTGATGACGGCACCAATGCCCGTGGTGACGCCGCAGCCGATGTAGCAGATCTTGTCAAACGGGGCGTCCTTGCGGACCTTGGCCAGTGCAATCTCGGGCACGACGGTGTGGTTGGCGAAGGTGGAACAGCCCATGTAGTGGTGGATCGGCGTGCCATCGAGCATGGAAAAGCGGGTCGAGCCGTCGGGCAGCAGGCCTTGGCCTTGGGTCGCGCGCACCTTCTGGCACAGGTTCGTTTTGGGGTTCAGGCAGTATTCGCATTCGCGGCATTCGGGCGTGTAAAGCGGGATGACGTGGTCGCCCACGTCGAGCGTGGTGACCCCTTCGCCCACTTCGATCACCACGCCTGCGCCCTCGTGGCCGAGGATGGCAGGGAAGATCCCTTCGGGGTCGGCGCCGGAGCGGGTGAATTCATCTGTATGGCACAGGCCGGTGGCCTTGATCTCGACCAGCACTTCGCCGGCGCGCGGGCCATCGAGGTTTACCTCCATGATTTCAAGGGGCTTGCCAGCTTCCAAAGCGACAGCGGCGCGGGTTCTCATCATGGTTTGTCCTCCCGGAATGTGTTTGGCCGCATGTGAGACCGGGCGAGACGGGTCTGTCAAATGGAAAGGGGCGGCGCTGGCAGCAGATCGTCCCCGTCCGGGAGGATTTTGGGGGGGTACGGAAGACCAGCGCACCAGCTGGAATGTCTCTGGGATCAGAAACATCCTCGGGGGGTGGGCCAACAGGCCTGGGGGGCGCAGGCCGCCCCCTTTGACGGCGGCGATATCAGGCGCGGGCCAGAACGAAGTCGTGGGTGACTTCATAATAGGGGCCGTCCATCCCCGCCTCGGCTATTTTGGCCGCATCCTCGATCAGATCGAATTTGGCCATCAGGCTTTCCTTGACGCCAAAAACGGCGTCCGAATGGATGTAGGGATCGTCGGGGTCGAAGATGTGGGTGGTGAGGGTTTCGAACCCGTCCGCCTCGATGATGTAGTGCAGGTGCGCCGGGCGGTACGGGTGCCGGCCCAGCGCGCCCATCAGCTTGCCCACGGGGCCATCGTCGGGGATGGGATAGTATTTCGGTTTAACACCCTTGAAGTGATAGTGCCCGTCCGCGCCCGTACGGAACACGCCGCGCAGGTTGAAATCGGGCTGTATCCCCTTTTGCTGCACGTCGTAGAACCCTTCGTCATTGGCCTGCCAGACATCGATCTTGGTCTGGTCGATGGGGGTGCCGTCCGTATCCAGGATGCGCCCCTTGACCAACATCGGGTCGCCCTTGCCATCGCGGCAGATGTTGTCGCCCATCGCCATTTCGGGCGCGTCGGGCAGGTGGAAGGGACCCAGGACGGTGGATTCTGACGCGCCGGACGGTTTGCGGTTGTTGATGGCGTCGACCAGCATCGACACACCCAGCGTATCGCTGAGCAGGATGAACTCCTGCCGCCAGTCGGTGCACATGTGGCCGGTTTCGGTCAGGAACATGATCGCCTTGAACCACTCCTCGTCCGTCGGTTCGATCTCCTTCACGCAGGCGTGCATGTGACGCACGATCGCCTCCATCACCTGGGCCAGCCGTGCGTTGTCGGTCGTGGTGCGGGCGTTGACCACCTCGGCCGAGTTGTCTTCGGTGAAGTATCCGTCATGGGCGGTCATGCGATAGCCTCCTGTTGGGTGTTCCGGGCCAGGATCGCGCGCAGCACGCGGTCAAGGTCGGCCCTGGGATCGTCTGACAGGCCTTCGGCGCGCCAGGCGACATGGTGGTCGGGGCGCACAAGGACACAGCCCGCTTCGCCCACTTCGCGGGCACGGGCCCAATCGCCCGTGTGATCGATCAGCGGCTGGCGTGGCCCGATGACATGGGTCGAAAGCCGGATGCCCATGTCCGCGGCAACCTGTGTCGCCGCCTCTGCCCAGGCGCGACCGTTCAGGCCGGTGAGCAGCGCAAAGCCGCCCCCGGTCAAGTCGAGCGTCGAATGCCTGGCCCCCTGCGCATCATAGAGCCAGACATGCGGCAGCCGCGCCCCCGGCCACGTGGTGGGCTGGTAGTGCAGTTCGTGATCCAGATCGAAGGCCGGTTCCATCTGCCCGTCCGTCACCACCGCATCCGAGCGATAGCGCTGGTTCATCTCGACCCCGTGCGCGTCAAATTCGTATTTCTTGAACGCAATGGACTCGCGCAGGGCGGCCCGCTGGGCCTCGGCCTCGGGCGTGCTGTCGCAGCGCTTGTCCATGTTGGCCTGCATCACGTCCGGGTCGGTGTGGCCGATCAGGCCAAGGGCCTCGAAGATGGGGCCGAATTCGCCGATGGACTGATTGGCGCGGGTCACGATCTGTTTCGCCACGGGCGCGCGTTCGGTGTTGTAGCTGTCCAAAAGCCCCGTGCCCGCCTGCCCCTTGAGCACGGCGGCGAGTTTCCAGGACAGGTTGAAGGCGTCCTGGATCGAGGTGTTGGAGCCCAACCCATTCGACGGCGGATGCCGGTGGGCCGCGTCGCCCATGATGAACACCCGGCCCTTGCTGAGTTGCGTGGCATAGGCGTCGTTCACCGTCCAGTAGCTGATGCCCTGCATTTCGATGTCGAGGTCCGGATCACCCACGAGGTCACGAATGATTTTCTTGGCCTCGTCCTCATTCAGCTCGGGCCGTTCACCATCGATATCGTAGCCCCAGATGGCAAGCCATTCGGTCCAGGGGCGCACCATCCGCACAACCCCCATGCCGATGCCGCCAACATTCGAACCCGGCTGCATGACCCAATAGAGAACGGATGGGCGATGGGCGACATGTTGGCTGAGGTCCGCCTTGAACAGCAGGTTGATGGACCCCGCGACGCCCATCTTGCCTTCGATGGGCAGACCGGTGTTTTCGGTGACTTGCGAATTGCCGCCGTCGGCGCCGACCAGATACCTGGACCGCACGGTAAACGTCTTGTTCGTGAGCCGATCAAGCAGCGTGGTTGTGACGCCTTCGCCGTCTGCCTCGTGGCTTTGGTATTCGCAGGACATGCGCGCCTGCGTCCCGCGCGAACAGGCGGTCTTGAACAGCAGCGGTTCCATGAAGGTCTGCGGCAGATCGTTCATCTTGCTGGGCGAAGACAGGTCGTGTTCGGCGCGGGACAGCGGGTGCGTGCCCCAGGTCTGGATGCGGCCCAGTTCCTCGCCCGTGAGGCTTTCGCAGAACACGTTCGACCCCATCAGGTCCTGTTCGGTGGCGTGCATGTAAGCCTCGTCCTCGACCTCGCGGCCCAGATCGCGCAGCACCTCCATCGTGCGCTGGTTGGTGATGTGCGCACGGGGGCTGTTGGCCAGCCAGCGATAGCGGTTCACCACCATGTTTTCGATGCCGTAGGTCGACAGAAGCGCCGCCGTGGCGGATCCGGCGGGGCCTGTTCCGATGATCAGGACGTCTGTTGTGATGTCGGCCATGTGTTCCTCCCAAAACTGGCGTTAGCGCTGTGGCGGCGTGCCTTCCCAGGCGGCCTGCAGCAATGTGCGTATTCCGTCCCGCGTCACTGGGGCGGGGTTCGGGTATGGTTTTTGCGTGGCAAGGTCTGCTGCGCGGTCAAGATCGGCTGCGCGCACGCCCAGATCGCGCAGCGCAAGAGGGGCGTTCATGCGCGTCGCGAAGGCATGCAGCGCGGGACCGGGTGCGGGTGCGCCGAAAATGTCGGTGACAGGGGCCAGCAACCCGGGAACGGCTTGCGCATTGTAGTGGATCGCATGCGGCAGGATGATCGCATGTGTGTCCGCGTGCGGCAGGTCAAGACTGCCGCCCAGCGTGTGACACAGCTTGTGATGCAGCGCCATCCCGACCTGTCCCAGAACGGCGCCGCAGGCATAGGCCCCGCGCAACGTCCTTTCCCGGGCCACAGTGTCGGCGGGGTTGTCCAGGACCATCGGCAGGCCTTCGGCGAAGTGTCGCATGCCCTCGACCGCCAATGCGTCGCTGCGGTCCGTACGGTTCTGTGCATAAAGCGCTTCGGCGGCGTGGGCGATGGCATTCAGCGCCGAGGTCACGGTCATAGCGGCCGGCAGGGATGTGACCAGTTCGGGGTCATAGAGGATGACTTCGGGCTGTACCCGCGCATCGGTGAACGTGGTTTTGATCCCGTTTTCCGTTTGCCCGAGGATCGCCGTCGCTTCGGACCCGGCATAGGTGGTCGGGATCACGATCTGTGGCACATCGGTGCGGTATGCGATGGCTTTGCCCAACCCGGTGGTCGACCCGCCGCCGATGGCGATCACGCAGTCGGCCTGCACATCCGTGAGGTGCCCGACCGCATCTTCGGTAACATTGACGGGGGTGTGCATGGTGGCACGTGCAAAGATGCCCGCGGCCTTGTCGCCCAGCGCTTCGGCCACCTGCATGGCGCTGTCGCATTGCTGTGGCGTGGACAGGACCAACGCCTTGTGACAGCCCAGCCGGGCCACTTCATCGGCCACGGTGTGGCGCAGACCGGCACCAAACAGGACGCGGGTGGGTTGGAGGGTGGCGGTGCTGTGCATATCCGAAGGCTACCCGCCCTTCACGATCATGTTGATACGAATTGAGAGGCAGAATATAACATGATGCTATGCAACTGGACCCCAATCACCTTGTGATGCTGGCCGCTGTCGTGGATGAGGGCGGTCTGACCCCCGGCGCACATGCCCTGGGCAAGTCGCAACCGTCCCTGTCGCGGACGCTTGCCGCCCTTGAGGCGCGGTTGGGCCAGCCGCTGTTCGAAAAGGGCCGCCGCCCGCTTGTTCCGACCGAGCTTGGGGCTGCGTTGGCGATGCAGGGCCGCATCATCCGGCAGGCCAGTGGCGAAGCGGCGACACAGGCCGATCTGTATATCGGCGGCAAGACGGGCGCGGTGCGCGTCGCGGGCACACCGGTGTTCATGGACGCGGTCATTGCCACCATGATCGCCGGGTTCCAGCAGGCGCATCCGAATGTGCGGATCGACCAAAGCTATGGCTATGCCGAGACGTTGATACGGGATGTGGAAAGCGGTGCCCTTGATCTGGCCATCTGCCCCCTGCCCCCGGGCGACTTGCCCGATCCGATCCAGTTCGAAGAGATCCTGCAGGGCCGCAATGTCATTGCCTGCCGCATGGGTCATCCGCTTGCCCGCAAACGCGCGCTGCGGCTCGAAGACATTGCGACCTATCCCTGGATCGCGCCACCCACCAACAGCCCGCTGTACCAGGACCTGCGCGCCATCCTGCACGAGATCGAGGTCGAAGACGTCAAGGTCAGCTTTTCCGGCGGCTCGATCAGCGCGGTGCGCACTGTGCTGGAAGGGTCGGACAGCCTGACGATCCTGCCCTATTCCGTGTTGTTCATGATGCGGCAACAAAAGGCGCTGACTGCGCTGGACATCCGCATTCACCATGCGCCGCGCAACCTTGGGATCATCAGCCCGCGCGACCGGCCGGTGCGCCCTGCGGTCCGCCGGTTTCACCGTCACATCGCGTCAGAATTCAAGGCGCTGGCGCGGTCCATCTCCCACGCGCAGCAGAACTCTCTGTGGCGCGTCTGATCCGAGGTCATGCCTTTGCGGGAGCTCGCGACACGCGCGCCGCAATAGTCCGACTTTGCGCGATGCCGATGCGGTCGGGCCAGGTCGGCGAAACTGGTTTTCCCTGCACTCGGCGCGTCCGTTGTTTCAAATGGCGCGCCCGCGCCAAGCCTTGCGGCCAACGTCGAAGGGGCCCAGCTTGACAGAGGCGGCAGCATCGCGGCCGACGGGGGGGTGAAGACATCTTCGGGCACCGATAGGTGTTTTCCGATGGCTCAACGGCGACCGGGGCCGACATGCTCCATGACTTTGCCGACCCGGGCGCAGCGTGTGTGACCCGCGTCACCGGGTTGGCAGGGGCTGGCCCTGCGTCTGCACTCCCTCGAACCGCGCAAGCCTGTGATCGTGGACGCGGCCCCGGTCGCAGGTTGGACGGTGACGGATCAGATGTGTTCCGCCGCCCCCACGGGACTGGAGCGACAGCCCGGACCCGGATGTCCCGCACGAGGTGTCGCTGCTGACGCTGGTCCGTCGGGACTTGCCGGATGTGGTGTCGCTGCAATTGGCGGTGGCAGGATCGGACCTGCCGATCACGATCACCGATCAGGCAGGCAGGACGGCCCACACCATGACAAGATAGGTCCATTGGTGCAGCGCCTGATCCAGACCGAATGCGCGCCAGAACCCGGCCTGGGCCGGGCCGTGACCGGTATGTTCGGACCACCGCCCCTTGCCCCAGTCAATGTGAAAGTGAACCACCCATTCCGCAATCGCGACGCCAAAGGCCAGCGGCACCGGCACCCCCACAAGCACCATCGCAACAAGCGAACCCACGGCGTGCAGGCCGGCATGCTGCAAGCGCCCGACATGCAGATACTGGCCGCGATTGGCCAGCATGCGCTGCGTTTGCAGATAGAAATCGGCAAACAGATGCTTTGCCTGCAGCAAAAACAACAGAACCAAGACAAAGGTAACCGGGTCAGTCAAAAGGTGCCTTTCACATAGCCGCTGACCGCACCCTAGGATGCGGCGGACGCCGTCGCAATCCGTCACGTGGCGCAGGGCGACGACCCATTGATTTCCCGTAACCGCCCTTGATAGGTTAACGCAGGGTGCATCGGCTGCCCGACTTCAGACGTGGACCGGCACCATAGAACGCTCCCTTTTTGGATTTATCTGGAAGTATTCAAAGCGTGATCAGCTGATCTTGCTGGTCGTCACCCTGACGCTGTTTCCGCTTCTGTATCTGACGCTGGAATTGCCAAAACAGATCATCAACGATGCCATCGGCTCCGGCTCTCCGACGATTTCGGCCTATGGGTATGAGTTTGATCAGGTCACCTACCTGATGATGCTGTGCGGGGCCTTTCTGGTGGCGGTGCTGTGTCACGGCCTTCTCAAGATGCGGATCAACACAATGAAGGGTGTGCTGGCAGAACGGCTGCTGCGCCGCTTCCGTTACACCCTGATCGCGCGCATCCTGCGCTTTCCGCAACCCTATTTCGAACGCACCAGCCAGGGCGAGCTGGTCAGCATGGTCACCGCCGAAAGCGAACCGATGGGCGGGCTGATGGGCGACGCGGTGGCGCAGCCCGTGCTGCAGGCAGGCCAGATGCTGACCATTCTGGGCTTTCTGTTCTTTCAGTCGGTGGCCTTCGGCTTTGCCGCCATTGCCCTGATCCCGTTGCAGGCGTGGCTGATCCCCAAGCTGCAACGCCAGATCAACCAGCTGAACAAGAAACGCGTGGTCCAGGTGCGTGCCCTGGCGGCGGAGATCGGCGAAGGCGCGGCCGGGGCCGGCACCTTGCGCGTAAATGGGGGCTGGCGATTTCGCATGGCCATGATCGGAAACCGGCTGGGCAACCTTTTTGCCATCCGTTTCCAGATCTACCAGAAAAAGTTCTTCATGAAGTTCCTCAACAACTTCATCACGCAACTGACCCCGTTCTTCTTCTTTTCCATCGGTGGCTACCTTGTCATTCAGGGCGATGTGACCATCGGTGCGCTTGTGGCGGCCCTTGCCGCCTACAAGGATCTGTCGAGCCCGTGGAAAGAGCTGCTGGCCTATTACAACCAGACCGCGGACATGTCGTTGCGCTGGGAAACCATCACGGAACGCTTTGCCCCGTCCGGCATGATCGATGACGACCTGTTCTATGCGCCAGCCCCCGCCGCGCCCCGGTTGAACGGCGACATCGTGCTGGACCAGGTGACGGTCCGCGACGGCGACGGCAATGCCGTGCTTGAGGACATCACCCTGTCTGTCCCCGCGGGGACAACCCTGGGCATCACTGCCCCTAATGACGAAGACCGCCGGGCCCTGGCCGAGGTGCTGACGCGCGAAACGCTGCCGACAAGCGGAACGGTCACGCTGGCCGGGCACGACATCAAGTCGCTGCACCAGGCCACGATTGCCCAACGGATCGGCCACGCCAATTCCAGGCCCATCATGTTTCAGGGCAGTTATGGCCAGAACGTCATGATGCCGATGCGACTGGCCCCGCTGGCGGCCGCCGCGGAAACCGATTTCAGCCGCGAAGCGGTCCGCGCAGGCAACACCGCCGACATGCTGGACGCCCAGTGGCTGGACCCGTCCATCGCAGGTGTCAAAGCCAAGGAAGACCTGCGGGCATGGTGGTACGCCCTGATCGAAGGCAGTGGCAGCGGTGCCGCGTTGACGCGCCGGACCATGGACCAGACCTTTGACGCCGACGCGCATCCCGAATTGGCGCAGGCCCTGATCGACCTGCGCCCCGAGGTGGCGGCTGCTGTGCAGGCCGCTGGGCTGGACCGGTTCGTGCACCGTTTCGACCCCGAGACCTACAACCCGGCGCTGCCCATTGCCGAGAACCTGTTGTTTGCCACGCCCCGCATCGCCCTGACGCCGGACGTGATCGAGGCCCGGCTCGACTTCCTGCGCCTGTTGCATGACCTGTCGCTGGCCTCGAACCTGGAGAACCTGGCGCGCAATATCCTGGAAATGCTGCGCCAGATCTTTGGACCCAACGGAACCGATCACCCCCTGTTCCGCCGCGTCGGGCTGGAGACCGAGATTTACAACAGCGCGCTTGAATTGGTGGACCGCAAACCCGCCGGGTCCGAGATCACGGATACGGAACTGTCCCTGTTGCTGAGCGTGCCCACGAATGTGACAGCCGAACAGGTGGCCGCCGCATTCCCGGACGACGTGCGGAACCGTGTGCTGAGCATGCGCACCGAACATGGCGCGACCCTGCGTGCGCAGATGGAGGACGTGTTTGTGCCCATCGCCCCCGACGCCCATGTGCATGGGGTGTCGGTGCTTGAAAACGCGCTGTACGGAAAGGTGTCGGACGGTGCAGGTGCACGGGCGGATGATCTGCGCCGCATCGTCGTGGAGGTGCTGACGGATGCGGGCGTGAACCAGCTGGTGCTGGAACTGGTGTTTGACGTGCCCATCGCCCTGGGCGGCGCCAATCTGCCTGCATTGTTTGCCGAACCCCTGTCGATCAGCCGGGCCACAATCAAACGGCCCGATATCCTGATCCTGGACGAACCGATGTTCAGCTACGGCGACGACACCCGCGCCGGGTTGATCAAGAACCTGCGTGCCCTGCTGCCCGAGGCGACATTGATTGTCCTGAGCACGGCGTTTGAAGAGGAAGACGCCTTTGACGCTCATGTCGAGGTTGTCCAGGGCCGTCTGCAAGGTGCCGAGGGCGCGCGGAGCGAGGCGGGCAGCGATGCAAGCGCCGACCTGGCGCGCAAGGTCGAAGCACTGCGGCAGGCGCCGATGTTCTCCGGGCTGAAACGCAAGCAACTGCGCCTTCTGGCCTTTGGCGCGCGCTGGTACACGGCCGATCCCGGCGAATATGTCTTTCACAAGAACGATGACCCGACCGATGGTGCCTACATAGTCACCGACGGAGAGGCCGATCTGCTGTTGCCCAGTGACGGTGCCGAAGACACCGTGATCGCCACTGTGGGGGCCGGCGCCCTGGTGGGTGAGCTGGGGCTGATCCGCAGCGAACCCCGCGCGCTTGATATGCGCGCCAAGACGGCCCTGACCTGCCTGCGGATCGGGGAAGAGGAGTTCATGGCCGTGGTCGAAAACGATGCGGCAACCGCGTTCCGCCTTTTGCAGGTTGTGGCGGGGTACGTGAAAACCTGATCACGTTTCCGCCCATCGCGACATATCCGGTGGAACCTGTGCCGCATGTTTGGCATTGACGTCAGGAAGGCCGCGCGTTGCGCGTGGTGGGGTGCCACGATGTATCAGAAAGTCTGCCGCGTATGGGCAGTATGTGCTGCCATGCTTGGCATATCCGGGGGGGCGTGGGCCCTGACGGTGGACGTGCGCGCGCCCGACGCGATAACCGAGGATATCCGCACCGCATCACTCAGCGCCGCATTGCTGAACGAGGACGGCCCCGTCCGGCCCATTGATGTGATCAGCGCCGCGCAGGCCGACTATGCCCGTCTGATCGCGCTGCTTTATGATCAGGGGTATTTCGGCCCCACCATTTCGATCACCGTCGACGGACGCGAAGCGGCAAGCCTGTCGCCCGTGTCCGCGCCCGCCGCCGTGAACACGGTGGTCGTCACGGTCGATCCCGGCAAGGTGTTCACCTTTGGCACCGTAGCCGTGCGGCCCACGGCCCCCGGCACAGACCCCACACCCGAGGCCCAGCCGGGTGAAACCGCCAATGTCACGGCTTTGCGCACCGCCACCGCGAACGGGATCGAGGGATGGCGCCAGCAAGGTCACGCCAAGGCGGCCGTGGACAGCCAGCAGATCACCGCGAACCACCCTGCGGGGACGTTGAGCGCCGATATCCGCCTGGCGCCCGGTCCGCGCCTGCGTCTGGGCAGGATGAGCATCGAAGGCGACAGTGCCGTGCGCGAAAAGCGCATCCGCGAGATCGCAGGCTGGCCCAGCGGCGAGGTGTTCGACCCCGACACGCTCGACAAGGTCGAAAAACGTCTGCGCCGCACCGGCACCTTTGCCAGCGCCAGCCTGTCCGAGGCGGAAACCGCCAATCCGGACGGCACGCTTGACGTGGATTTGCAGATCACCGACCAGTTGCCGCGCCGCTACAGCTTTGGCGCCGAATACGGCACCACCGACGGGTTCAGCGTCAGCGCGCTTTGGCTGCATCGCAACATCTTCGGCGGGGCCGAACGGCTTCAGATCGAGGGCGAGATCAAAGGCGTGGGCGGCGATACCGAAGGCGTGGACTTTCGCCTGGGTGCCCAGATTTCCCGCCCGGCCACGTGGCGCACGGACCTTGAGGCGGTCCTTTTGGCCGAGATCGAGCAACGCGATGACCCGAACCTGTTTGCCCGCACCGGACGGCTTGAGTTCAGCACCATCTATTTTGCCAGCGAAGACCGTGAATACAGTTATGGCGTCGGGCTGCAACGTGCCAAGACACGCGATGATCTGGGGGAACGGGACTACACAATCCTGACCTTCCCCTTCACGGCCAAGTTCGACCGCCGGGATAACTCCCTGAACGCGACCTCCGGCTATTTTGCCCAAGCCGGTATACGGCCCTTCGTCAATCTCGAAGGGACGAGCGACGGTGTCGTGACCACGCTTGATCTGCGCACCTATCGGAAACTGGGCGACCGCATCGTGTTGGCCGCGCGTGGCCTGTTCGGGTCCGTGGCAGGGCCGTCCATCGAAGAGGCACCGGCCGATTTCCTGTTCTTTTCCGGCGGCAGCGGCACGGTGCGCGGGCAGGATTACCAATCGCTCGGCGTCGAACTCAGCCCCGGTGTGACCATCGGCGGGCGGTCCTTTGTGGGGCTTTCGGGGGAAATGCGCGTCAAAACCGGTGAACGGCTGTCGGTCGTGGGCTTCTACGACGCGGGCTATGTCGGATCCGAAAGTTTCTTTGACGGGTCGGGCGAATGGCACACGGGCTTTGGTGCGGGTGTCCGCTACGACACCGGCATTGGCCCCATCCGGTTTGACGTAGGTCTGCCCGGGTCCGGCCCCGGCGACAGTTCGGGCGTGGAAATCTACATCGGAATAGGACAGGCCTTTTGATGCGGCACCTGATTTACATGCTCCTTGTCCTTCTGTGGCCCCTGGCGGCGCTGGCCCAGGACGAAGAGGATCGCGGGTTTATCGTGGGTCTGCTGGAAAGCAGCCTGGGTGGCGAAGGGCGCACCGTGCGCATCGACGGCTTTGCCGGGGCGCTCAGCAGCCGCGCCACGATCGAACGGATCACCATTGCCGACAGCGAAGGCATCTGGCTGACGCTGGAAGATGTGGCGATGCAATGGAACCGCAGCGCGCTGTTCCGCGCGACAATCGATATCGAGGAACTGCGCGCCGCGCGTATCGACCTGCCCCGCCTGCCCGTTGCGCGACCCAATGACCTGCCCGCGCCCGAGGCCGCACCCTTTGCCCTGCCGGACCTGCCCGCCGCGATCCGCATCGCGCAGTTGAACCTGTCCGAAGTGGTACTGGGCGCGCCGGTCCTGGGCGAAGCGGCGGTGCTGACCGTTTCGGGTGCCGCCGAACTGGCCGGCGGAGCCGGCAGCGCGCAGCTGGCCGCGCGGCGCACGGATGGGCCGCGTGCAGCGTTCGACCTCAATGCGGCATATGCCAACGACACGCGCGACCTGACGCTGGACCTCGGGCTCAGCGAAGGGGCCGAGGGCCTTGTGTCCGGCCTGCTCAACATCCCCGACCGGCCCAGCCTTGATCTGTCCGTCGCAGGGGCAGGCGCGCTCAGCGATTTCAACGCCACGCTGGATCTGCGCACGGACGACACGCCGCGGCTGGCCGGAACCCTTGCGCTGCAAAGTACGGAAGACGGGCCGATGGCCTTTGACGCGGCCCTGGATGGGGATGTCACCGCGTTGATCCTTCCGGAATACCGGTCCTTCTTTGGACCCGACGTCGGGTTGACGGCGCGCGGCAGCACGGATGCGGACGGGGCGCTGACGCTTGAGGATTTCGCACTGGACACGCGGGCCCTGCAATTGGCGGGCGAGGCGGCGCTGAACGGCGATGGCTGGCCGAGCTTTCTCGATATCTCGGGCACGCTGGCTGATCCCTCCGGGGATCCGGTCGCCGTGCCCGGCGCGGATGGCACCACGTTGTCCGGTGCAGAACTGGTCATTGATTTTGATGCCAGCCAAAGCGATGCGCTGGTTGCGCGGATCACGGCAACCGATCTGGATGCGGCGGGCAACGGGGTGCAAGAGGTTGCGCTGACCTTTGACGGAACGCTGAGCGGGGCGGTGGGCACCATCGGCGCATTGGCGGGGCGGGTTGACTTTGACGCAACCGGGGTCGCGCTTGCCGACCCCGCGCTGTCCGATGCGGTGGGCACGGCGCTGTCAGGTGGACTGGACGTACGATATGCAGAGAACGCGCCGCTTGATCTGGCGGCGATGTCCATCGCATCCGCGGCGTGGGTGATGACGGGTGCCGCGCAGATCGATGGGTTTAGCGATGGGTTGGAGACCGAATTCGACACGGCGCTGGTAACACAGGACCTGTCCGCCTTTGCAGGTCTTGCGGGGCTGGACCTGTCGGGGGCCGGGCAGGTGTCGCTTGGCGGCTCTGCGGCGCTTGGGGGCTTTTTTGATATCGAGATCGCGGGGCAGACCCGCGATCTGGCCGTGGGCATCGCACAGGCCGACACGCTGCTGTCCGGGCAGACCGACCTGACGGTCGCCGCGCGCCGCGACACAACGGGCACCTTCGTGGACCGGTTGACGCTGGAAAACGCGGCGCTGGAGCTGACGGCCAGTGCCGATCTGCGCACCGGCGGCTCGGTCGCCCGCTTCAATGCGGCGCTGGCGGATGTGGGACAGGTGACCGAAGCGGTGTCAGGCCCCATCACGCTGGACGGGACAGCCACGCAAACCGGCGACATCTGGGACATCAGCACGGGCTTGTCCGGTCCGTTGGAGACCACAGCGACCGGGACGGCACGGCTGTCGCCTGACGGCACCGGTGTCACGCTGAACGCGACCGTGGGCGATATCGCGGCACTGGTGCCACAGGTCGACGGGGACATCGCCCTGACCGCCACGGCCAACCAGACCGATGGGGCCTGGCAGTTCGACACGCAGATTGACGGCCCCGCCGACGCCCGCGCCGCGATCACGGGCCTGTTGGATGATGGCCGCCTGACGGCGCGCTATGACGTGGCGGCACCGGATCTCGCCGCCTTTGCGCCGGGCGTGCCTGGGGGGGCCACGCTGGTGGGCGATGTCCGGCAGACGGCCACGGGCTGGGCCTTTGACACCGATGTGACAGGCCCCTACGCCAGCAGCGGCCGCGTTTCGGGCACATTTGACCAGGTCCTGGTAACGGATTTTGACCTTGCCCTGCCCAATGTGGCGGCGGTGGCACCGGGGATAAACGGCACCCTGGCCCTCGACGGGACGCTCACGCAGACGGCCCGGGGATGGGACGTTGTGACCGACCTTGCCGGACCTTACAGCAGCAGCGGGCGGGTCAGCGGGGCGCTTGCGGATGGCGTTGCCTCTGCGCGCTACGCCCTCAGCGTGCCCAATATCGCGCCGCTTGTGCCCGGCCTGAACGGTGGCGCATCCATTGAGGGCACGGTCCAGCAGGTGGGGACGGATTACGACATCGACGCCCGGATTGCGGGGCCGTCGGGCACAACGGCCACGGCATCCGGGCGGGTTGCGTCAGATGGCAATCTGAACCTGAACACCCAGGGTCAGGTGCAGTTGGGTCTTGCCAATCCCTTCATCGCGCCCCGGACGATCATCGGCTCCGCCGGCTTTGACCTGGCCGTGAACGGGCCGCCTGCGCTATCTTCGGTGTCCGGCCAGATCACGACGCGGGGTGCACGGCTCGCGACCCCGAACCTGCCGGCCTCCATCTCGGATCTCAGCGGGTCGGTGCGCCTTGCGGCGGGTCAGGCCGCACTTGATTTCACGGCGGCCATCGCCGAAGGCGGCAGCGTCGGCATCGCGGGTCCAATCACGCTGAACGGCAGCTATCCGGCCCAGTTGGGGGTGACCCTGAACAGTGTCGTGCTGCGCGATCCGGCCCTCTATACCACCACCGTCGATGGCAACATCGCGTTGAGTGGACCACTGACAGGCGGGGCTGCGATTTCGGGGCAGATCAATCTGGGGGAAACCAACGTGCAGGTGCCATCGACGGGCATTTCCACATTTGGCGCCATCCCGGACATCCGGCATATCGGGGCCACCCGCCCCGTCATGCGCACCCGCGCCCGCGCGGGCCTTGGCCCGAAGGACGAACAGGCAGGTGGCGGCGCCGCCTTCCCGCTTGATCTGACAATCAACGCGCCCAACCGCATCTTTATCCGTGGTCGCGGCCTTGATGCCGAACTGGGCGGGCAGTTGCGTCTGTCCGGGACAACCGCCGACATCATTTCGACCGGACAGTTCGACCTGATCCGGGGACGGCTGAGCATCCTCGCCCAGCGTTTCACCCTTGATGAAGGCCGCGTGACGCTGCAGGGGCGGTTCGAGCCGATCCTGCTGTTTGTCGTGGAAACCGACACCGCGACCGGGACGGCGCGCATCATCGTGGACGGGCCTGCCGACGATCCCGAGGTCCGGTTCGAGTCCACGCCCGAAGCGCCCGAGGACCAGGTGCTGGCACAGATCATCTTTGGCCGTGACATCAGCCAGCTGTCGGCTTTTCAGGCGCTGCAACTTGCCAGCGCCGTGGCCAGCCTTGCCGGGGCCCGTGGCGAAGGGGTGGTGTCGCGATTGCGCGGGTCATTTGGTCTGGACGACCTTGATGTGACGTCGGACGGCGAAGGCAACACCGCCGTGCGGGCGGGCCGCTACCTGTCCGAAAACATCTATACCGATGTGACGGTTGGCGGGGCCGACGGGCCCGAAGTGTCCCTGAACATCGACCTGACGCCCAACATCACGGCGCGCGGCACGGTCGGGGCGGATGCCAATACCGGCATCGGTATCTTCATCGAAAAGGACTACTGAACCGGGCCTGTTCATTGCGACCGGATTATTGTATCCACTTGGATACAGTATCGAGGATGGCGCATGACAGATCGCGACATGTCCCAGGGCGAAACGGCCTATGCCCAGCTTTTGGCAGCCATCCGGCGCGGAGAGTTCGGTCCGGGCGACAGGCTGCGCGAAACGGATGTGGCAGAGCGCCTGACCCTGTCCCGGACCCCCGTACGCGAAGCGCTGCGCCGGCTTGAGGCGGACGGGATCGTCGAACATCGCCCCCGACTGGGCGCCGTGATCCGGCAGCTCAGCCATACCGAACTGGTCGAGCTGTACGAGATGCGCACCTTGCTGGAGCGCACCGCCGCCGAAATGGCCGCGAAACACGCGGCCCCGGCGGAAATCGAGGCGCTGCGCGACATCAACGCAAGCTTCGCGCTC
Organism: uncultured Tateyamaria sp.; assembly: GCF_947503465.1. NCBI lineage: Bacteria > Pseudomonadati > Pseudomonadota > Alphaproteobacteria > Rhodobacterales > Roseobacteraceae > Tateyamaria > uncultured Tateyamaria sp. The sequence continues at coordinate 1,318,371 of NZ_CANNDN010000001.1, forward strand.
AGCGCTCCGGCAGAGGCTGCCGCGCTGAACCAGGATTTTCACCGCGGTATCTACCACGCCACGCGCAACCGTTTTCTGCTGGATGCCGCACGCGCGCTGAACAATGCGCTGATGTTGATGGGGTCGACCACCCTGGCCGACAGCGACCGGATCAAGGTGGTGACGGCGCAGCACGACGCCATCCTGGACGCAGTCGCGGCAGGCGACATCGCGGCGGCGGGCATGGCGGCAGAGGCGCATTTGCAAACCTCGCTGCGCTACCGGTTGCGGACCCTGGCGCGGTGATGCGGGTCGCGCTTACCTTTGCGATTGCCGGCCTCGGCGTGGGATTGTTCCACGTCTTGGGGTTGCCGCTGCCATGGCTGCTGGGACCCATCTTTGCCTGCCTGATCAGCGCGCTGCTGGGGGTGCGCATGGGGGCGATCAAACTGGTGAACGAAGGGATGCGCACCGTGCTTGGTGTCGCTGTCGGGGCCACATTCACACCGGTGCTGTTGATGTCCATGCTGGGCATGTGGCCCACGCTGCTGCTGATCCCGGTCATGACCATTGTCATCGGGTTGATCGGCGTGCCCTATTTCCGCAGGCTCTGGGGCTTTGACTTTGCCACCAGCTACTATTCCGCCATGCCCGGCGGGCTTCAGGACATGCTGGTGTTCGGCGAGGAAGCGGGCGGCAACCCCCGCAGCCTGTCACTGATCCATGCAACGCGGGTGATGGTCATCGTCGTGGCCCTGCCCTTTATCCTGCAGGGGCTCTGGGACGCCGACCTGAGCAACCCGCCGGGGGTACCTGCGGCGACCCTCGGGCCGGATCAGCTTGGGCTGATGATCCTGGCGGCACTGATCGGATGGCGCGGGGCCAAGGCCATCGGCATGTTCGGCGCCTCGATCCTCGGCCCCCTCATCGTGGCCGCCGCACTGGCGCTTGCGGGCCTGTTGCAGCACCGACCCCCGGCAGAGGCGATCTGGGCCGCGCAGTTCTTTATCGGCATGGGGGTGGGCGTAAAATACACCGGCATCACCATGGTCGAAATTCGGCGCGACCTGGCGGCAGGCCTGGGCTTTTGCGGCATCCTGATCGTGCTGACGGTGATCTTTGTCGAAGGGATCTATGCCGCGGGCCTCGCCCCGGGGATGGAGACATTGCTGGCCTTCGCCCCGGGCGGACAGGCGGAACTGACCGTGCTTGCCCTGATCGTGGGGGCGGACGTGGCCTTTGTCATCGCACACCATGTCCTGCGCATCTTCGTGGTCATCCTTGGCGCGCCGCTTTTTGCGCGGCTGTTCACCTAGTCCCGGATGATCCGGCGCGCGATATCGGCCATCAAGCCCGCTTCCTGCGCCTGCGTCAGAACCACGTCATGCTTGCCGTCGATCTCGAGAAACGCGTGCCCGTGCACAAACATGTGCAGCATCAGGCTGCGGCGTTCAATTTCGGCCTCAGGGGTGCCGCCTGGCATCACCGCCCGCACCTCGCGCTTGACCACGTCAAAGCACGCCTCGCCATGTTCCTGCAATTCGGGATCATCGTCATGGCCCTTGGTCAGACCGAACATCAGGCGGAACACGCCCGGTTCGGCGCGGGCAAAGTTGGCATAGCACAGGCCCAGTGCCGTGATGGACGCCAACGCATCGCCCGTGGCACCGGTGGCCGCGTCATCCATCTGGTCGCGCATGCGGTCAATCCCGGCCAGCGCAACCTCGCGCACAATCTCGGCCCGGTCGTGAAAATGCTTGTAGGGCGCGGCAGAGCTCACACCAGCGCGGCGCGCGGCCTCGGAAATCGAAAACCCGTCGGCACCCTTCTCTTCGACCAGAATACGCACAGTTTCAATAAGATGCGCACGCAGATCACCATGGTGGTACTGCGATCTTGGGGCCTTGTCGGTCGCCTGCTCCAACTTTTTTCGCCTCGCTCCCTTGCCAAAGTAAGTGGCTATTACATATGTCGTCTGATATAAGTAAGCACCCCTTACTTCCTGTCAAGGAGGGACACCATGCCGAACCGTCGCGCCAACGATACACCGAAACCGCCGCTTTGGAAGCGCACCCTGCGCGGGATCGTCACGCTGACCGGGACCGCGTCGGTCATCGCAGTGGCCGCCGGAGCCGTCTGGCTGGGCAGTGCCACCCTTGCCACCCGCGCCGCCGCCGTGGACGCGCCGCCCCCCGCACCGGTCAGCACTGTCGCCGCGATGCGCGTGGCCCCAGCAGACAGCATGACAATCACCCGCGCCTTCCACGGACAGGTCGAGGCCGCGCAAACCGTGAACATGAGTTTCGAGCAGAGCGGTCGCCTGAACGTCCTGAACGTGGACGAAGGCGACCGCGTCAAGGCGGGGCAGGTCCTGGCGCGGCTCGACACCCGTATCCTGATGGCCGACCGCAGCCGCCTGATGGCGTCCCGCGACGCCCTTGAGGCGCAGGCCGAACTGTCGCAACGCACCACGGACCGGCAAAAGGAACTGCGCAATCGCGGCTTTGCCTCTGACCAGGCGGTGGACAATACCGCGTTGAACCTGGCCGCATTGCAGGCCCAGATTGCCGAGGTGGACGCCGCCATCATGCAAGTCGACGTGCGGCTTAGCCAGACCGAATTGCTGGCCCCGTTCGATGGCATTGTCGGGGCGCGTCACGTGGATCCTGGCGCCATCATGGCCGTGGGCACACCGGTGCTGGACATCCGCAAGGACAGCGCGCCGATCTTCCGCGTCGGCATTGATCCCAAGCTGGCGGGCCGCGTTGCGCAGACACAGGCCACCGTCACGCTGGACGGCGCGGCGTACGACGCCCGCTTTGTCGGCTTCCGCCCCGATCTTGATGCACAGACCCGCACGCGCACCGCCCTGTTCGAGGTGCGGACCGACGATCCCGTCTACCTTGCCTCGGGCACGCTGACGCTGAGCAGCGAACTGGACCAGTCCGGCTATGCGGTGCCGCTGCGCGCGTTGCGTGACGGGGTGCGCGGCCTTTGGACTGTCATGGTGCTGACCCCCGGCAAAGATGACCTGCACACCGCCGCCGCCGCCGCCGTCGAAGTGTTGCACGTCGAAGGCGACACCGCCTTTGTCCGGGGCACATTGCAGGGCGACGCGATGATCGTGCCCGATGGCACGCACCGCCTTGTGCCCGGCGATCAGGTCCGCATCCAAGAGGCGCAGTGATGGAAACCCTCACCTTCCGCCAACCGCGCCTTGTGGCCCTCGCCCTGCTGGTCATCATCGCTGCCGGCCTGTCGTCGCTACTGGCCATCGGTCGGCAGGAAGATCCCACAATCACAAACCTGTTCGGCACCGTAACCACGGTCGTACCGGGTGCGGACCCCGCGCGGGTCGAGGCGCTGGTGACCCAACCCATCGAAGACATCCTGCGCGAAGTTTCCGAAGTCGATGTGATCGAAAGCACCTCGTCCACCGGCATCTCCATCGTCACGGTCGAACTGGGCGTGACCGTACCCAACGACCGGATCGAAACCGTCTGGGCCGAGATCCGCGACGATCTGGCCGACCTGTCCCCCACCCTGCCCGCTGACGCGTTCGAACCCGAATTCGACACGGATCGCAGCAGCGCCTACGCCGCCATCGCGGCCCTGTCGGCAGAGCGCGGCATTCCCACAACGATCCTGGGCCGCTATGCCCGCGACCTGGCCCAGGATCTGCGCAACATCCCCGGTACCGAACTGGTCGAGTTGTTCGGTGCGCCCGAGGATGAGGTGCTGGTCACGTTGGACCCCGTGACCACCGCCGCGCTCGGCCTGACGGCAAATGACGTCTCCCGCGCCATCGCCCAGGCCGATGCAAAAGGCCCCGCCGGACGTGTGCGCCCGGCGGGGTCCGACCTGCTGATATCCGTGGCCGGCGAGGTCGAAGCGCTGGACCGCCTGGGCGAGATCGTGGGGCGCCGGTCCGACACGGGCGCCGTCACCTACCTGTCCCAAGTGGCCGACATCACGCGTGGCCCCCGCACACCGCAGGCCGAAATGGCGATCTACAATGGCAAGCCCGCGATCCTTGTCGGCGCCAAGCTGGAAAGCGGCTTGCAGGTGGACAAATGGGCCGCCTTCGTCCGGGACGAGATTGCCGACTACCAGTCCAACATCCCGCAGGGCGTCACGCTGGACCTCAGCTTTGATCAGTCGGGCTATACCGCTGACCGGCTCAAGGAGGTCGGCCTCAACATGGCCATCGGCGTCAGCCTTGTCGTTGGCGTTCTGCTGATCACCCTCGGCCTGCGCTCTGCCATGATCGTGGCGCTGATCCTGCCGGTGGTGACCCTAGCCACCCTGTTCACGATGAATTTCATCGGCCTCGCCATCCACCAGATGAGCGTCACGGGCCTGATCGTGGCCCTTGGCCTGCTGGTCGATGCCGGCATCGTCATGACGGACGAGGTGGGCCAACGGCTTGAAAAAGGCATAAGCCGCGTCAAGGCCGCCGGTCAGTCGGTCAAGCGCCTCTTCGCACCGCTTCTCGCCTCGACCGTGACAACGGCGCTGTCCTTCACGCCCCTGATCCTGTTGCCCGGCCCTGCGGGCGATTTCGTGGGCTCCATCGCCATCGCCGTGGTGATCATGCTGGGCTGGTCCTTTGTCGTCGCGATCACGCTGACCCCGGCCATCGCCGGGCACCTGCTGCCCGCGAACGGCACGCGCGGCGGCATGAAGGGCGGCGCATTGGGCCGCGCCTTTGCTGCCTCGCTCCGCTGGTCCGTCACCAACCCTGTCCGATCCATCGCCCTGGCGCTGGTTCTGCCCGTCACCGGTTTCCTGTCCATGCCAACACTCACGGCACAATTCTTTCCCGGCGTGGACCGCGACCAGTTTTATATCGAGGTGGACCTGGCCCCCGGTGCAGGCATCGCGGACACCCAAGGCGTGGTGGCCCGGCTGGACGCGCGGCTGACAGCCGACGACCGGATCGAACAGGTCATGTGGGTCATGGGCCGCTCTGCCCCGCCCTTCTATTACAACATCGTCGGCGCGCGCGAAAACGCGCCCGGCCATGCCCACGCGCTGCTGACGACCCGATCTGCGCAAGCGACCGAGGCCGTGCTGCACGACCTGCAGGGTGATCTGGCCCTCACGGCACCCGAAGCGACAATCCTTGTGCGCGGCCTGGTCCAGGGGCCACCCGTGAACGCCCCCGTCGAAATCCGTCTGGTCGGCAATGACCTCGGCGCCTTGCGCGAAACCGGTGACGAAGTCCGGCGCATCATGTCCGGCGTGGACAGCGTCCTTGTCACCCGCGGCACCATCGGCGGCGGCGCGCCCAAGGCCGTGGTGACGGTGAACGAGGCGCAGGCGCAACTCCTGGGCCTCGACCTGCGCCAGATTGCCGGTCAGATGCAGGCCGGGCTCGAAGGGGTCACCGGCGGCTCCATGGTGGAAGGGGACGAGGAACTGCCCATTCGCGTCCGTCTGGGCGATGCCACACGCGAATCGTTGCAAGCCATCCGCGACCTGCCGATCCTACGGCCAGACGCGGCACAACTCTCGGCCCAGGGCCGCTGGCCTGCCCTGCCGCTGTCGGCCGTGTCCACGATCGAATTGCAACCCGCTGCCAGCAGCATCACGCGCCGCAACGGCGAACGGGTCAACACGGTGCAGGCGTTTATCCTGCGCGATGTCCTGCCCGAGGAAGCGCTGGTCGACGTCCAGGCCGCTCTCGAGGCCAATGGCTTCGCAGTGCCCGACACCATGCGGCTCGAACTTGGCGGCGACAGCGACGCGCGGGCCGACACGCTCAGCGACCTGCTCGCGTCGCTTGGCCTGATCGTCACGCTCTCCATCGCGGCCATCGCGCTGACATTCAACAGCTTCCGGCTGACGGCTGTGGTGCTGGTCGTGTCGGGCCTGTCCGCTGGCCTGTCCCTGCTGGCGCTTGCAATCTTTCAATACCCGTTCGGGATCAACGCCATCATCGGGGTCATCGGCTCGATCGGGGTGTCGATCAACGCGGCCATCATCATCCTGACAGGTCTGCAAGACGACGACGCGGCAGCCTCCGGCGACAAGGACGCCATGGTCGATGTGGTCATGGGCTCCAGCCGCCATATCGTCTCGACGACAATCACCACCTTCGGCGGCTTCCTCCCGCTGATCCTCGCCGGCGGCGGCTTCTGGCCCCCGTTTGCCATGTCCGTCGCGGGCGGCGTGCTGTTGTCCACCGTGGTCAGCTTCTACTTCACACCGCCGGTCTTTGCCCTGATCCACCGCGTGCGGCGCGCCCCCGCAGCGCCCGCGCAACAGGACGACACCAAAGACACCCCATTCGTGCTGCACCCGCCCTTCAGCCAGGCTGCGGAATAGGCACACAGACGAAAACACAAACCCAACCGCACCGTGCGGGGCGGTTCCCTCCCCTACCTGCTTGCCAAACCCGCCGGAGTAACGAACACTCACAGGCAGAACACAAAAAGGGGAGACTTCCATGAAACTCACATCCTTCCTGTCCGCCGCCCTCCTGCTGTCGTCGACAGCGCTGGTCAGCGCCGAGACACTGAAATGGGCACGTGCGGGCGATGCGCTGACGCTTGACCCGCATTCCCAGAACGAAGGGCCGTCGCACACGATGCGGCACCAGATGTACGAACCGCTGATCATCCGCGACACAACCGGCGCGTTTGAACCGGCGCTTGCCACCGAATGGGCGCCCAAGACCGATGATCCCAACGTCTGGGTCTTCAAGCTGCGCGAAGGGGTCACCTTTCACGACGGGTCAGATTTCACCGCCGAAGACGTCGTGTTCAGCTATGACCGCGCCAAGCAGCCCAATTCGGACATGAAAGAGCTGATCGGCTCGATCACCGAGGTGCGTGCGACAGACGACTTCACCGTCGAAATCGTCACGGATGGCCCGAACCCGATCCTGCCCTCGAACCTCACCAACCTGTTCATCATGGACAAGGGCTGGACCGAGGCGAACAACACCGTGAATGTGCAGGACTTTGAGGGCGGCGAGATCACATACGCCACCACCAATGCCAATGGCACCGGGCCTTATGTGCTGCAAAGCCGCGAACCGGACGTGAAGACCGTCATGACCCGCAACGAAAATTACTGGGGCATCGACCAGTTCCCGATGGAGGTGACGGAAATCGTCTACACCCCCATCCAGAACGCCGCGACCCGAGTGGCGGCCATGCTGTCGGGTGAGATCAACTTCCTTCAGGACATGCCTGTCCAGGACCTTGAGCGCGTGAACGCCGCCGATGGTCTGGTGGTCAAGCAGGCACCGCAGAACCGTGTCATCTTCTTCGGTATGAACCAGGGCGCGGACGACATCGAAGCGGACAACATCGACGGCAAGAACCCACTGGCCGATGTGCGCGTGCGCAAGGCGATGTCGATGGCGATGAACCGCGATGCGATCCGCCAGATCGTGATGCGCGGCCAGTCGCAGCCCGCGGGCATGATTGCACCGCCTTTCGTCAACGGCTGGACGGCGGAAATGGACGCCGAATCCTCAACCGACATCGACGGGGCCAAGGCGCTGCTGGCCGAGGCGGGTTATGCCGACGGGTTCTCGATCCGTCTTGACTGCCCGAATGACCGCTACATCAACGACGAGGCGATCTGTCAGGCCGCCGTGGGCATGCTGGGCCAGATCGGCATCACCGTGAACCTCGACGCCAAGCCCAAGGCCCAGCACTTCCCGCTGATCACCGACGGCAAGACCGACTTCTACATGCTGGGCTGGGGTGTTCCGACCTACGACTCGGAATACATCTTCAACTTCCTCGTCCACGGGCGGGAATCGGACATCGGCACGTGGAACGGCACCGGCTTTGACAACGACGACCTGGACGCCAAGATCAAGTCGCTGGCCTCCAACACCGATCTTGAGGCGCGCAACGCCGACATCGCCGACATCTGGCGCGTCGTGCAGGACGAAGCGCTGTATATCCCGCTGCACCACCAGGTCCTGAACTGGGGCATGGCCGAGGGCATGGGGATCGAGGTTGATCCCGAAGACCAGCCCAAGGTGAAATACTTTACCGTGAACTAAGCCTCGGAAACGATGGAGAAAGGCGGCGCTGACAGTTCCGCCTTTTTTGTGTCCGGTCGGCGGGCAAAACCGACCCTCGCAACACGCAGCCCAAGCGATTCCGTGCAGAAAACCGAGCGATGCGTCGCAAGGTCAAACGCGCGTGGCATCGATCGGCGCTCGCCACCAAAGCACCGCCATCGTTGGGTGCGTCCGCTAGAGACCTTCGTTTTCAATGTGATCGATCAATTTGTTGATCGAAACACCCGGAACGTCCCGGTCATAGATGGCGACATAGCTTGCCTCAGGTTCGATTGCCGCGCGGAACAGGGACACCAGGGCACCCTGTCGGGCAAATTGCCACGCCAATTCAGTCGGCAGCAGCGCAACAGCGTTTCCCGCCAACACAGCGGACAGCACAAGGTTGGCATCCCCGACCCCACGAAACGATATGCCGGACGGAACATCCAAACCCGCCAAGGCGAATTCCTGCGGCCAGAAGTTGTATATTGCCTCATGCAGCAACGTCGCGTCCTCGAGGTCCGCCACGGATGTCGGGCGGCCCAGCGCCTCGTAGGTATCTGGGCGGCAAAACGCACTCCAACCGGACCGACCGATCGCGCGGCCCGGCACCGGGGTGTCGCAAAACCGGATGGCCACATCGACATCGTGCAGATCAACGGGGGCGTCATAGCTGGCGGCCACACGCACATCGACCTCGATCCCGGGATGTGCGTCCCAAAAGGACCCGAGATGCGGGATCAACCGATGCGACAGAAAAGCGGCCGGTGCGCTGACAACAAGCGAGGTGTCGCGCGCCGCGCGGCGCATGGCCCGGCAATAGGCAGAGATCCGGGTCAGTGGCGGCTCTACCGTTTGGAACAGGGTACGGCCTGTCGGCGTCAGAACAGGGGTTCTCACGTTGCGGTCAAACAGGGCCGTGCCGAACCAGTCTTCCAAAATCCGAATCTGCTGGCTCACCGCAGACGTGGTCACACCAAGGGACTTTGCCGCGTCCTTGTGTCGGTCCGACGCAGCAAGCACGGCAAATACGCTCAGGGCGCGCAAGGGCGGCATATCAGGCACAGAGTTTCCCCGTAGAATACCTACGTGCAAGAACAGCCCACCTTTATTCTTATTTGAAATCACGTTGATGTGAGCGCCCTTGGGCAAGATTTCCTTCGCAGGATGGGCGTCAGGCTGCACCCCTGACGTCATCAGCCGAAGGAGCTTTCCGATGATCCACCTCACAAGACGCAGCACCCTGGCCGGACTTTGCCTCGCCCCGTTCGCGGTCCGGGCACAATCCGCAGACCAGATTGCATTTCACTTCTACGGGGCGCAGAACTGTCCACCGTGCATCGCCTTCAAACGGGCGGGCCTGCCGATCGTTCAGGCCGCGGGCGACGCGTCCGGGTTTTCCGTGATCGAGAACATGATCGCGCGCACGCAGGATATCGGCGACGTGGGCATCTATGGCCCGGCGGATCCGCTGCTGCGTCAGGCAGGCGGGCAGCTGAACAGGATCTACCCGCCGCTCTTCATCGTGACGCGGGGCGACGACATCCTGTCAGCGCGCGAAGGCGACTGGCGCAGCGCGCTTGCAGATGCCGAAGCCGCATCCAAGGCGAAGACGTAGGCATGAATACCGTTCAGCATCCCGGGCGGCGCAGTGTTGTGGGCATGACGTTGGCCTTTGCATGTGCTGGCCCGTCTTTTGCACATGGCGGGGCACGCAATGCCTTTGCGCCTGTCCTTGCTGATCCTCTCATGTCCAGCGATCAAAAGCTGGACGCGGTGCTGACGTTGCTGGTCAGGCACCTGCGGACCGATCGCGCCTTCATCTACATGCGGGACCCCGACCGGCGCATGACGGCCTACACGCATCTTGCGACCACACGGCCCGGCTGGGGGCGCTTCGCCCTGAACGCGTGGTCTCCAGAGCCGAACCCCGACACCCTGACCGAACCGATGCTGAAAAGCGCGTTTCACAGCGATCAGGTGCATTACATCGATGACATCGAGACCGCCCCTGCAGGCATGATCAACCGTGCCCTGGAACGCTCCTATTTCGGGCACCGCGCCCTGATCCACGCCCCCCTTCACCAACAGGCCAGGTTCTACGGCATCCTGGAAACCGCCATGAAGGACACCCCGCGCATCTGGTCGCCTCAAACCCGCGACCTGATCCACTGGCTGCAACCACAGGTCGCCCGTCTTTGCAGCCTTTATCTTTCTGCCAACCCAACCTGAAAGGACACTCTCCCATGAAATCCCTGTTTCGCCATGTTGCGACATCCTTTGTCGTCGCCTGCTTCGGCCTGTCGGCCTACGCAGCGGAAACCTTCACCTTCGATCCGGGCCATTCGCAGGTGGTGTTTTCCTGGAACCATCTGGGCCTGTCAGAGCAATCCGGCAAGTTCGCGGGCTTTGGCGGCGAGGTCACCCTGGACGAAGCCGCGATCGAAAACAGCACGGTCCGCGTCGAAATCGTTGCCGAGAGCCTGCAAACCGGGAACCCGGAATTCGACGGCCACCTCCGCTCGGACGAGTTTTTCGATGTCACGGTGCATCCTGACATTTCCTTTGTTTCCACATCCGTCAGACGCACCGGGCCAAACACAGCCGAAATTGCCGGGGATTTGACAATCCGTGGCGTCACCAGACCGGTCACGTTGGATGCGCAGTTGAACTTCATCGGAGAGCATCCAACCAAGGGTCACCGGGCCGCCGGGTTCAAGGCCACGACCCGCGTGTTGCGCAGCGACTTTGGCCTTGGGGCCTTTGCGCCGCTGGTGTCGGATGAAATCGACATCGTCATCGCCACAGAACTGGCCGCGACGTCGTGAAGCCATGCAGAATTCTGGTGTGTGCGGTCCTTTGGGCCGCGCACACCGCCATTGCCGTATCGGCGTGTTCGGAAACGTCGGACTGCGCCGTGGCGGGCGGCACATATCGCATCCTTGAGGCCGAAAAGCCGTCCGGCACGCTGATCTTTGCCCACGGCTACAAGGGGTCCGCCGGGCAGGTCATGCGCGGGCGACTAAAGACCTTCGCGTCAAAGAACGCCCTCAATCTGGTGGCCTTGCAATCCGCAGGCGACGATTGGGCCATCCCCAATGCGCCGACGGACGGCAACTTTGTTCCCCGGGACGAGGTCGCCTATGTCAAAGCGGTGTTCGATGATCTGGAGATGCGATTTGATCTGGATCGGTCATCATTTGTCCTTGCCGGGTTTTCCGCAGGCGCGATGCTGGTGTCCACTGTCGCCTGCCGGTCCGAGTTGACCCCGCACGCCTTTGTCGCAATTGCCGGCACGGCCTGGGCACCGATGCCGGGCGCTTGTGTGAAAAACGACACCCGGTTCCTTCATATCCACGGCCTGAATGACACGGTCGTCCCGATGGCAGGTCGGCCGGTTGCCGACGCCCACCAAGGGGACGTGCGGCTGTTTCTGAAGACGCTGGCTGCGTCCCGACCGCGTCACGCGGAAACAGCTTTCTCCCAACCCGTCGCATGCGACAGCTTTGAAACGATTGCAGGAACCGAAACCTACCTGTGCCTGACGCGGGATGGGCACGGGTTTCGGCCTGACTATCTGACGGTCGCCCTGCCCGGTTGACGCACGCTGTCTGCGTCAGGGCACCTTGCCCGCTGGCGCATGGCCTGGTCGCGCAGGCGCAACATCTGTCCAATCCCGACGGATTGGGTCACGCAGCGGTTTGCTCATGACATATCTGTTCCGCTTCCTCCGGCCAAAGCGGCAGCGACAGCAGCGCACACTGCAGGCCGCGTTCCGTGACGCGATGATGGGCACAGGTCTTGCAAAGGCCAAAGGGACGGCCGCCGTTTTCACGCAGCTGACGTGCAAGGAGCGCTGAAAGGCTGTCACCAAGCCGGGTCTGCTCGATGTCCGGCATTGTGTTAATCGCCGCTTCCAGTGCCCTGCTGCGGCCTGCCAGGGCGCGGCCCGCCTCGGTCAGTTCATAGGAAATCGACCGCTTATCTGTCTCTGACCGCCGCTCGCGGACATAGCCCTTGCGGGCCAGGGCCTTCAGCGTCTGTGACGTCGTTCCCCGCGTCGTGCCCAGATAATCGGCCACATGGGACGGCGCGCGAGAGAAGCGGTTGGCGCGCGACAGGTAATCCAGCGCGGCAACTTGCGCGGGGTTCAATGCGTCGTCCCAGGTTTCAGAGGCGTCCAGACGCGCAAGGCGGGTGATGAGCGCGCGAATTTGGTCAGGGTGCGTCATGGTCACCTGATAGCGACTCAATACTACTATTGCAACAACTCCGCCTCACTGGTATCGAGTCGCTATTATATATTCCAAAGGAGCCCCACATGACCCGAACCCTTCTCACCTCTGCCTGCGCGGTCCTGCTTGCAGGCGCAGCTTTCGCCGACGGAAACCACGCGATTCACCAGGATGGTGCAATCGTGTCGCAGCCGGACAGCACGCAAGTGGCCGCCTTCGACATCCTCGCCGCCCATGCCCATCGCGATGGCCGTCTCGTGACCTTCCACATGACGACGAACGGTGTCGCCGGGGCAGAGCAACCAGAGCCCACCGGTGCCCTCGGCGGCGCGCCGGTGTCGTCCTACGTCTGGCCCACATCGCTTGACCCCGCGACAGTCGGGTTCGAAGGCGGCACCGGCATCCTCGCCTTGGCCGCCACCAGCCACCCCGATTTCGACGACACGCCGCTTTTTGACGAAAACAACGACGGCGACCCGGGCAATGACGGCCTGCTGTGGCACAGTCACTGGGTTGTCCTGACACCCACCGAAGGCTGTGGCGCGGGTGCGCTCGGCGTCCGCGATATCCCCGAGGGCACCAGCCCCGCCATGCCCGCGACGTGGCCGGGCCTGCCGATCTTTATCGACAGCCCCGGATACACGCCGGTGTTCGACGGTCCCGAAATCGCCATCACAGTGCCCTTCGCCGATCCGAACGTGGTGAATGGGGCAAGCTATGACGGCGTCACCTCGGCCTTGCGGGTGAATGCGAGCATCCATGCGCCATTGCTTTGCGTCACCGACATCTTCGATATCGCCTCCGGCGACCTGAGCCTGCCGGGCAGCTTGAACTGATGGGTTTGGGCCGCGCGCGAGGGTGCGGCCCGCCCACTCACAGCAGTGGCACTGCGCCGGGCGTGATGGGCATTTCCCGGTCGCTGATGGCCTTGGTCAACACTCAACCCAAGGCGTCAATCAGCTGCAAGGCCTGCGCGCCAAGTGCATCACCGTGGATGATGGACCCGTGACAGGGAATGATGCGCGTCGGCGCTGCCGTGGCAACCTGCCCCGCAAGCCACGCGCGATACGCGGACCTGTCGCCAATACCAAAACGGGGGAACGTCCCAAGAAGCCGTGGCGCATCGCTGACCGTGTCAGACGCCGCCTGTTCGCCACAGAACGCGTCGGTGACAATCCAGATCATGTCCGATCCTGTGCGCAACGCGATCCAGATCTCGCCGGTCTTCAACCCATTTGGAACGACGACGCGGGCCAAGGGCGGCAGGCCCAGGTCCGCATCCTCGCACGCGGCAAAGGACAAGGACGTCTGTGTCTCCAGCCTCGGCCTGGCGGCGGTGGAACAGATCAACTGTGCGTCCGGGAATGCCGCACAATATTCGGCCAATCCCTTGTGGTGATAATGGTTGGGTGCCAACAGATATGCCACCGGCCCCAGCGCCTCCAGACTGTCGCGCGCAGCCATGCCAAGCCCGGCAACCGGACTGTAAAGGCAAAGACCACCGTCCCGCAGCCGGATCGCCGTGCACCGCAAATTGCCCTTCCGCGCCGAATGGACCAGCCCGTCCGCGCCATCGACCGGCCGAAACGCTGACAGTGTCTTGCTCATCCTCGGTCCACGTCGCTGCGAAAGCAGAACCACCAGACGATCAGTGCGGCAACGACCATCTCCAGCCAGGCCAATGGCAGTGCTGCCAGCAGAATGCCGATGGTGGCAAGGTACATGTTGAACAGCCCCAGCCAGAGGATGCCAAAGATCGTGACCCAGACGCCCGTGCCCGCAATCAGGGCGGTGCGGGTGGTGCCGCCGAACTGGCGAAGGGCAAGCCAGGGTATGAATGTCGCCGCCAGAACCAGGATCGTGTCCCACAGCCCCCAGATCAGGAACACGGGCAGGTTCATCGGCGCGATATCCGGCACCTCCGGAAAGGCATCGCGCATCATCGGCATCACGAACACGAAGTAACGAAAGACTTCGGAGATGTTGATCCAGATGAAGTTGGCGGCCAGCGCATGGAAGAACGGCGCACGCGCAAAGGATGGCGCATCTGGTTGGGTGGTGAATGTCATGACATCGTGCCCTTCAAAACGGTCAGAAAGGTTTCGACAGCCCGGCGCAGGTCCCCTGCGTCGCCGGTTGTGCGGGACATCGACCAAAGGCCATTGGCGAACACCACACAGACATCGGCCAGATGGGCCGGGTCAGCTGTTGTCGATCCGCGCGCGGTCATCTCGTTGCGCAAAGCGGCCTCGAACCCGCTGCGCAGGCGGGCGGTGTGGCGCGCCACCTGTGCGCCTACCTCCGGGTCGTGGGGCGCGACCTCGGTCGCTGAATTGGCGACGAAACAGCCCGGTCCGGGCAGGCCTGCCGCTTCGCCCGCGCTGATCTGGATTTCGAAATAGGCGGCGATGCTGGACAGATCGGCAGTGTCGGCCTCGACAACGGAGAATGCCGGAGTGACGACCGACGCCTGATAGGCGTCGAAACAGGCGATGAACAGGTCCCGCTTGCCGCCGAAGGTCTTGTAGATGCCATGGCGGCTGACAGCAGTCGCCTTGACCAGATCGTCCATCGACGTCGCGTGGTACCCGTGCCGCCAGAACTGCGCGAGCGCCCGTTCAGTCAGTGCGTTTTGCGTGAATGAGGCGGATCTGGGCATGGCTTAAGCCATAGCAGAACAATCGTTCTGCATCAACGTGTTTTCTCCGCGCCTCCCCCTGATGTTACCTCCGCTCAGGCAGGGGGCAGTCCGAATTGCGTGCGAAAGGCGCGGTCGAACACAGTCGCTGGCAGCCAGGTGCTGAGACGGCGCAGCCTGCGTGCCTCCTTTCCTGCGTCCGTGATCGCGGGCGGGTGTCGCATGGTGGCAAGACGCAATACGCAACGGGCAACGACAGCCGGGTCGTCGGCCATGGACAGGCTTCGTTCCACCGCCTGTTGAACCGCGCCTGCAGCACTACCGGGTGCCGTCGCCGCAAAGACCGTGTTGGACCCGATCGATGTCCGCATGAAGCCGGGCCGAACCGCCAGCGACCGCAGGCCCGTGCCGCGCACTTCATGATCGAGAGAGGTGGAAAACCCCTGAAGCGCATGTTTCGTGGCGGCATAGACCCCCATATAAGGCGCAGGCAAAAAGCTCGTGACCGAGCAGATATTGACGATCCTGCCCCGGCCCGCGTTGCGCATCGGCGGCAGGACAGTGCGGGCCATGCGCATCGCACCAAAAAGATTGGTCTCGAACGCGGCGCGGTTTTCATCCTCCGAAAAGGCGTCGAAGGCACCGATCTGGGCAAAGCCCGCATTGTTCACCAGCAAGTCGACGCGACCATGCCGGTCCACCACCTCGGCCACAAGGGCGGTGCAGGACGCGGCGTCGGTGACATCAAGGCGGGCAAAGCCCTCTTGCTTCCGGCTTGTGCCGATGACAGTCGCACCGGCCGCGCTGAGCGTTTTTGCGATGGCGGCACCAATGCCGCTGGACGCTCCGGTGACGATGGCGATGTGATCTTTCATGATGGCCCCTCAGCTTTGCAGAAGCCGCGCCTTGCGGGCAGCAAGATAAGTGCGTGCGGCGGAATCGTCGGACAGGCCAATGGCCCGGTCAAAGGCATCGCGCGCCGGTTCGATGTCACCAAGGCGCACCAACACATGCGCGCGCGTCGCCCACCAGGGCTGATAGGATTTGCGCGCACCTTCCGGAATGGCATCAAGCGCAGCCAGTGCCGCCTTCGGCCCTTCGGTCTCGGCCAGAACGGCGGCCTGCCCGGTCCGCGCGCCGATGGTGGGCGCCACATGCACCAACCCGGCATAAAGCAGCGCAAGCTCGGACCAGTCGGTGGTGCCCGTGCGACGGCGCGCGGCATGAACCGCCTGTATCGACGCCTCCAACTGATAGCGTCCCAGGCTGGCATGGCGTGCCGCGTTGCGCAGCGCCTTCTCGGCGTCGGCCAGCAGGGCGGCGTCCCAAAGGGCGGTATCCTGCTCCTCCAGCGGGATCAGCGCGCCGGTCATCGCATCGGTTCGCGCGGGGCGGCGCGCCTCGGCAAACAGCATAAGCGCAAAGAGGCCATCCGCCTCGCCGGTGTCCGGAAACCCGGCGGCAACAAGGCTGGCAAGCCAGATCGCCTCCTGTGCGAGGCCCGCCGCCTTGGGATCGCCCGCCGGAATGCCGTTGTATCCGACCGCATAGGCGCCGTAGATCGCGTTCAGCACATCGCCCATCCGCTCCTCGAAATCGCGTCCCTCCGGCAGATCGAAGGTGATCGCGGCGGCCTCAATCTTGGCCTTCACCCGGGTCAGGCGCTGGCCCAACGTGCCCGGCGGCATCAGGAACACCGACGCCATGCGCCGCGCGTCAAGGCCCAGCACCGCTTGCAGCATCAGGGGCGCGCGCAGGCCCGGGTCGATCGCGGGATGGGCGCAGATGAACATCAGCGGGATGCGCGGATCGGTGGTGGGGGCGGATATGGCGGCGCGTTCTTCGGCCATGCGGGTCAGTTCCTGTTCATAGATACCGGGCAAGGCACCGGTCCGCGCCCGGTCAATGGCGCGGTTACGGGCGGTGCGGGTCAGCCACGCTTCGGGATTGTCGGGCACGCCGGTGGCGGGCCAGGTCTCCAAGGCCCGGGTCAGGGCATCCGACAGCGCATCCTCGGCATCGGCCAGCGATCCCGTGCGCGCCACAAGCCGGGCGACCAGCCTGCCATAGGACAGGCGGGCCACCCGTTCGACCGCACGGGCCGCCTCGGTCATGCGTCGCGCATGATGA
Organism: uncultured Tateyamaria sp.; assembly: GCF_947503465.1. Lineage (NCBI taxonomy): Bacteria > Pseudomonadati > Pseudomonadota > Alphaproteobacteria > Rhodobacterales > Roseobacteraceae > Tateyamaria > uncultured Tateyamaria sp. The sequence goes on from NZ_CANNDN010000001.1 coordinate 1,335,382, forward strand.
CGGGGCGCACCTCGACTGCGCCGCTGGACGCCGCCGGGTTGCGCGCCGCCCAATCAAGCGCGGTGTCAAGGTCGGGCACGTCGATGACATAGAAACCACCCAGCTGTTCCTTGGTGGCGGCATAGGGCCCGTCCTGCACCTCGCGCCCGCCGTCGGTCATGCGAATGGTCGTGGCCGTGTCGGACGGATGCAGCGCCTCGCCCCCGACCATGATCCCGGCGTCCATCAGCGCGCGCGTGTAAGCGCCCCAAAGTTCGCCATCGGCCGCGGCGCGCACGGCGTCGGCGTCGGGATGATCGGCGGGCGGGGTGTAGTTCATGATGATGTATTGCATGGGTGTCTCTCCTTGGATTGCAATGTCAAAAGCGGGCGACGACCGGCAACAGCGCCGTCGGCGTCTTGTCGGCGCTGCACATGTCGTTGTCGGCGGGGCGGACACCGAAATAGACACCCGTCGCATCCATGGCGAAAAGGTCATGATCCTCGCCACAGTCCGCAACGGGCCGCCACGCCGCGCAGCCGGTCTCCGATATGTCGGTCTCAAGATTGTAGGTCAGGCCACACTCCGCCATGCCCATCGCCGCCACGATCTCCGGATTGTCGATCAGCAGCGTCACATGCTTCCAGTCTTCATGGAAGACACCGTGAAACGCGCCCGCGACCGCTTCGGACGGCTGTCCGATCTCGAACGGGCCACCGGTGCGGAACTGGAAGGTGCGCATCGTCATGGCCGGATCCAGCGCGTGGGTAAAGATCAGGTGCCACTGGCCGTTGGCAAAGGTGAATTCGCGGGTGCCAAAGCCGCCATACCATGCCTCGGGTGCCGCACTGCGATAGGTGCCTGTGACGGCCTCCACATCCGCGCGCGGCAGGAAATCCTGCGCTGACACGGCGGTGCCGCACACAAGCGCGGCGGTGGCAAACAAGGTGGTCTTGAAGAACATGAGTCGTCTCCTCTGTCTGGACAAAGCCTTGGGCGGCTTCAAAAGGAAGACGGATGAGAAGGGGCGGATTTCTACACGTGCGCCAGAATTCTTTGACCAGTCTTGTCGCCGCAGGGATCGCGGCCAACGCGTGGCCAAATCGATGTCACGGCAACGCCGCGATGGCCGCCGCTTGGCGGGATATGACGGAACCTGCCCTTCAGCGCCCATGAATGCCCTGCCTTGCCAGACCGCAGGGGGGCGATCCCACCCCTGTTCACAGCACCGTAGGACAGGAACGCACATCTTGCCCCAGACGGACGTGTTTGCACCAGCCGGATCGGCGGCCCGGTCGAGCGGTCTGGCGACAGGAGCGATCCAAGCACCATCGGTCCAAGCGACACGGGCGGCGCGGCGTCGGCGCGACCGGGTGCAGGGGCGCGGAACTGGCGTCTGCCGGGGATTTGAACCGCACCTCGATGGAACAACCCCGCCCTTCCCTTTTGAACCCCGCTGGGGTCTAGTATCCGACAAAAGTCTGTCTCGCGCCCACGAAAGGATGCCCATGTTCCGCCACAGCCTCACCATTGCCCTTGCGCTCGCCGCTGCCCCTGCCCTCGCTGAAGAGTTCAGATGGGCCGAAACCACCGACCCGCAGACGATGGACCCGCATGCCGTCAATTCGGCCGCCGTACTGGGCTTTCTCAACAACGTCTACGAAGGGCTCGTGCGCCGCGACAAGGACATGAGCATTCAGCCCGCCCTTGCCACCGCATGGGAACCCATCGGTGACGGTGAAGGGTGGCGGTTCACCCTGCGCCAGGGCGTGACCTTCCACGACGGCGCCGCCTTCAACGCCGACGACGTGATCTTTTCCTACCAGCGCGCCAGCGATGAAGCGTCCGACACGCGCAGCTGGTTCGCGCCTGTGTCCGAGGTCATCAAGGTCGACGACTACACCGTTGACATCATGACCACGGCCCCCAACCCGATCTTTCCCGACAGCATCGCCAACTGGATGATGATGGACAGCGGCTGGGCCGAGGCCAACAACACCACCCTGCCCGACAAGGAAAGCGGCAACTACGCCACGCTCAACACCAACGGCACGGGCGCGTTCATGGTGACCGCACGCGAGCCGGGCCTGCGCACCGTGCTGGAACCCTATGGCGACTGGTGGGATACGGCGGAACACAACATCACCCGCGCCGAACTGACGCCCATCCAGAACCCGGCGACAGCGGTGGCCGCTCTCCTGTCCGGTGACGTCGACATGATCAACCCGGTGCCGATCCAGGACGCCCAGCGTCTCGCCGCGGCGGGCAACGTGCAGGTGATCCAGGGGATCGAAGCGCGCGTGATCATGCTTGGCTTCCCGCACGAAGCGGATGCGCTGAAATACTCGTCCGAAACCAGCAACGCCAACCCCTTTGCAGACGCCCGCGTCCGCCAAGCGGTGGCCCACGCGATCAACGTGCCCGCGATCCTGCAAACCATCATGCGCGGCAATGCAGAGGCCGCCAGCCAACTGGTCAGCCCCGCCATGCGCGGCTTTTCCGAAAGCCTCGCAAACCGCCCGGCCTATGACCCGGATCAAGCCAGGGCGCTGCTGGCCGAGGCCGGGTACGAAAACGGGTTCTCCTTCGGCCTCAAATGCCCCAACGACCGCTACCTGAATGACGAAGCCGTCTGTCAGGCGGTCACCGGCATGCTGGCACAGGTCGGCATCACCGCCACGCTGGACGCAATGCCGGTCCAGAACTACTGGCCCGAACTGCGCGCCGACAATTACGACATGTACCTTCTGGGCTGGTCCCCCGGCACGTTCGATGCCGAACACCCCATCCGCTTCCTCGCCGCGACACCCAACGAGGAAAAGAAGCTGGGCAGCTGGAACTTCGGCGGCTTCTCGAACGCGCGGGTGGATGAACTCCTGCCCCTGATCCAGTCCGAGATTGACGATACCAAGCGCCAGGCCATGCTGGATGAGACAACCAAGATCCTGCAGGACGAGGTGGCGTATGTGCCCATGTACGTCCAGCCGCTGGTCTGGGGGGCAAAGGCCAATGTCGACCTGACACAGCGCCCGGACAACTTCTTCATCCTGCGCTGGGTGACGGTGAACTAAAGGGAAAACGGGCGGGGATGTGACCCCGCCCGTCCATCTGACTTACTGACCGCGCAACAGCGGCGTGATCTTCCGCACCGCCACGCGCCGGTTCAGACGCTCTGCCGCGTTGGTGCGCACCTTTAGGTTCGACTCGCCATACCCCTGAACCACCAGGTTTTCCGGCGGAATTGCGAAATACTCGGTCAGCGCGAGCGCGGTCGACTCTGCCCGACGATCAGACAGGGCCAGGTTCATGGCCGCACCGCCCACGGCGTCCGTATGACCCTCGATCAGGAACACCGCACCCGGATCAACCGCAATCTCATCCGCAATCAGACTGCCGATCTCGGCCAAATCACGCGCTTCCTCGGGCGCAATCACAGCCGACCCACTGGCAAAGTTCACAGCCTCCACGTCGATCTCGGGCACAAGGTTCCGCACCGCCCGGATTTGCCGGATCTGTTGCAGCGCAAATGTGCGGTTCGTCGGGTTCTCAAGCGCCGCGAGCGCCGCGCGCAACTCGTCGTCGTCCCCGGCGCGTATCGCCGGTCGCACAGACACATCCGCGAGGGTCGCCACATCAACCGGCTGCACCTGCTGCGTGTCGTCAAACAGCATGATCTCCCGACCATCGGGCAAGATGCGTGTCCGCATCAGGGTCTGACCACTGGCCGAGCGGATGGTGACGACGCGCGATCCATCCTCGCGGTTCACGATGGTCCGGGTCGACCCATCGGCAAACTCCTCGGTCGATACGCGCACGCCGGGACGGCGCAGCAATTCGTCATCGTTCTTGAGCACGCGGTAGCGACCCTGCCCGTCCTGCACGACCACCCGATCGTCCGCAGCCACAACCACATCGTCATCCTGGTTCAAGATGGTCACGGCAGCCGCCACGCCCAACGCGCCCAGTGCGAATTTCTCGAACTTGGACAGGCCGTCATCGTCATCGGTGACGGCTTCGGCACTCGAAAACTCCTCGCTCGACGACCGTGTGCTGTCTTCGGTCACGGTTTCCACGTCCGCCTCGGTGCCGGCGTCATCCGAAACAGGGGCCGCAGCAGCCTCGGTCTCGACCTGCGTATTCGCCGCTTCGGTGGTCTCTACCGTGTCTTCCTGCACAACCTCCGGCTCGGCCTCTGCTTCTGCTGCCTCGGTGGTGGCCGCGTCAGTGTCCCCGGCGGTCGCGTCGGCACCCTCATCCGTAGGGGTCTCTTCTGCCGGGGTCTGCGCCACCTCATCGGCGGGCGCGTCCTCTGCCGGGCGCTCGGCAACGTCGTCGGTTGACGCATCCTCGCCCACCGTTCCGGCCACGGTCCCGGTCGCGCCGTCCTCGGCAGGCGTCTCGACAACCGCCTCCGGTGACGCATCCTCTGTCGGTGTCTCGACCACGTCCTGGGCCGGGGCGTCCTCAACCGGCGTTTCCGCAACGTTTCCGGTCTGCGCCTCCTCCGTGGGCGTCTCAGCCACCGCCTCGGCGGGCGCGTCCTCCGCAGCGGTCTCGGCGGTGTCCTCAGCGGGCACGTCTTGCACGGCGGTCGCGGCGGTGTCCTCAGCGGGCACGTCTTGCACAGCGGTCTCGGCGGCGTCCTCAGCGGGCGCGTCTTCTACACCCGTCTCGGCTGTGGCCTCGGCGGGAGCCTCCTCGGCACCCGTGTCCGCGACCTCGTCCGACGGAGCCTGCTCAGCAGGCGTTTCCGCACTCTCTCCGGTGGCAGCCGCCTCCGGCTCAACCGCCGCCTCGGCCCCGGCGTCAACTTCCGCCTCAACCTCGGCCTCGGATTCAACTTCCGCCTCAACCTCGGTCTCGGCGACGCAAGACGCCACACCCTCAGTCACAACCTGCGCTTCGCCTTCGGCACATGCCGCCGCGTCCTGCGCAAAAACCGGGGGGCTCCCAAGCGTAAGCGCGGTGATGGATACTGTCTGCATCAAACGGGAAAACATCTCAGACCTCCTCTGCTGTCCTGACGACCAACCCGTCAGCACCAGCCAAGGTTCCCGCCGCCATCTGCTTGACCCCACCCGACCGTGGCCCGATAAACGAACGATAGCCCCAACTCAGGACGCCCGATGCTCTCCTTCATCCTCCAACGCGTCGCGCAATCCGCCCTTGTCCTTCTGGTCGTCGGGCTTGTCGCCTTCGCCATGTTCCGCTTTGTCGGCGATCCCATCGACAACATGCTGGGCCAGGAACGCACGATCGAGGACGTGGAACGCCTGCGCGCGCAGCTTGGCCTCGACCAACCCTTCGTCGTGCAATACGTGCGCTACCTGCAAGAGGCGATACAGGGCAATTTCGGGGTCAGCTTCCGACAAGGCCGCCCCGTCGCCGACATCCTGCTGGAACGCGCGCCCGCCACGCTGGAACTGGCCGCCGTCAGCGGCTTCCTCGCGATCAGTGTCGGCATCGGCCTCGGGGTCTTTACCGCGATCCGACGAAACGGCTTTGCGGCCAACGCCATCATGACCGTGTCCCTGATCGGGGTGTCGCTGCCCACCTTCCTCATCGGGATCCTGCTGATATACCTGTTCTCGGTGGAACTAGGCTGGCTCCCCAGCTTCGGCAGGGGCGAAACGGTGCGCATCGGCAACTGGACCACCGGCTTTCTCACCACCAGCGGCCTACAGGCGCTGATCCTGCCCTCGATCACCCTCGGCCTTTACCAGATGACGCTGATCATGCGGCTGGTCAGGTCGGAGATGCTTGAGGTTCTGCGACAGGACTACATCCGCTTCGCCCGCGCCCGCGGGCTCAAGGAACGGGCCGTCAACTTCCGCCACGCCCTGAAAAACACGCTTGTGCCGGTGATCACGGTCACGGGCCTGCAACTGGGCAGCATCATCGCCTTCGCCATCATCACCGAAACGGTGTTCCAGTGGCCCGGCGTGGGTCTCTTGTTCATCAACGCCATCCAGTTCGTCGATATCCCCGTCATGGCCGCCTACCTCATGCTGATCTCGGTCATGTTCGTGGGCATCAACCTGATCGTCGACCTGCTCTATTTCGCCATCGACCCGCGCCTGCGCGTGGACCGGGCGGGGGGACATTAAGATGACTGACGCGACACAGCCCAAACCCAAGGCCCCCACCCGCCTGCACCGCTGGGCCGACAGCGATTTCATCTACCAGTTCAAACGCTCCCCCGTCGCGATCTTCAGCTTCACGGTGGCACTTCTGCTGGTGCTCAGCGCGATTTTTGCCCCCCTCATCGCGCCCTACAACCCGTTCGATCCCGCCTCGCTCAACCTCATGAACGGCTTTTCGCGCCCCATGACGCCCAACGCCTTCACCGGCGACAGCTTCTGGCTGGGCACAGATGATCAGGGCCGCGACGTGTTCTCCACCATCCTCTACGGCATGCGCATCTCGCTCTTCGTGGGCGTGGCGGCGGTCCTCTTTGCCCTGATCCTCGGCATCACACTCGGCCTGCTGGCAGGCTATGTCGGCGGCTGGACAGAAACGATCATCATGCGCATCGCCGACGTGCAATTGACGTTCCCCAGCATCCTCGTCGCCATGCTGATCTTCGGCATCGCCAAGGGTGTCACCCCGGTCGAGTACCGCGACCAGATGGCCATCTGGGTCCTGATCATCGCCATCGGCCTGTCGGACTGGGTCCAATTCGCCCGCGTCGTGCGCGGCGCGACCTTGGTGGAAAAGAGCAAGGAATATGTCCAGGCCGCCCGCCTGATCGGGCGCTCAGGCCCGGCCATCATGGTCAAACACATCCTGCCCAACGTCCTCTCGCCGGTCCTCGTGATCGCCACCATCTCGCTGGCCCTCGCCATCATCGCCGAAGCCACGCTCTCCTTCCTCGGCGTCGGCGCACCGCCCACACAACCGTCCCTCGGCACCCTCATCCGCATCGGCCAGGGCTTCCTGTTCTCGGGTGAATGGTGGATCCTCTTCTTCCCCGCCTGCACGCTTCTGATGCTCGCGCTCAGCGTCAATCTGCTGGGAGACTGGCTGCGCGACGCGCTGAACCCGAGGTTGCGGTGATGGTAGAGGACTCTTTGATAAATCTCCGAGAAACGATTTTCGTCAACATGGAGACTTTCGCTGACGGCTCATACGTCCAAACACTGGGAACCGACAACCTCACATTGATATGGGAAGACTGGACCGATTTCGATTGCGCATGGATGTCCGCGCCTGTGTTCACAGATCAAGAGGTTTCCGCATGCCTAGCTTACACCAAAGCACTGTCTGACTTCGATGAACTGGACATTGAAGATACCACCTATGTCCAAGGCCTCAGATCAATTCCTCAGTACAAAAGCGTCGAAGCGTTCGCCAAGATCGCTTTTGAAGTCATGAACAAACGTGGGCCAAGACCTGCCTTGGAAGGAACGCAGTGACCCACCTCCTCAACATCTCCGACCTCTCGGTCCACTACCCCACCCGCAAGGGCACCTTCGTTGCCGTCAACGGCGCCGACCTCACCGTCGCCCCCGGCGAAATCCACGGCCTCGTCGGCGAATCCGGCGCGGGCAAATCCACCATCGGCGCTGCCGTCATGGGCCTCATCGACCCACCCGGGCACATCGCCGACGGCACCGTCAGCTTCCGCGACGAACAGATCAGTGGCCGCGACGCCGCCGGTATGCGCGCGCTGCGCGGGGCCAAGATCTCCATGATCTTCCAGGACCCGCTCACCTCGCTCAACCCGCTCCTCACGGTCGAAGATCAGCTGACCGAAACGATTGAGGCACACCTCAAACTCGGCGACAAGGCCGCCAAGCAACGCGCCGTCGACCTGCTCGACCGCGTCGGCATCCCCGACCCCGCCGAACGGGTCAAACAATACCCGCACCAGTTCTCCGGCGGCATGCGCCAGCGCGTGGTGATCGCCCTCGCCCTCTGCTCGGAACCCGATGTCATCATCGCCGACGAACCGACCACCGCCCTCGACGTCTCCATCCAGGCGCAAATCCTCGACCTGATCAAGGAACTGGCCCGCGAACGGCAGGTGGGTGTGATCCTGATCACCCACGACATGGGCGTCATCGCCGACACCACCGACCGGGTGACAGTCATGTACCAGGGGTCAGTGGTTGAAACCGGAACCACAGCCCAGGTCATGGGCGCGCCGACGCACGACTACACCAAATCCCTCATCGCCGCCGTCCCCCGCGCCACGCTCAAGGTCCACCGCTTCCCGCAACTCTCCTATGGCGGTCGCGACACCCGCTTCGCCATCGAAGACCTCGCGCGCAACTGGCCCACGCCCCCGAAATCCAAGACGGGCACGCTGGTGCAGGTGGAGGGCATCACCAAAACCTTCGTCCAGCGCGGCTCGATCATCCCCGCCTGGCGCAAGATGTTCACCGCCGTGGATCGCGTCAGCTTCGACATCCGCGAAGGCGAGGTGTTCGGCCTCGTGGGCGAAAGCGGCTCCGGCAAATCCACCGTCGCCCGCATGATCGCCACGCTCTATGAAACAAATGGCGGCCACATCCATTTCGACGGCACCGACATCACACAGCTTGGCAGCCGCGAAGAACGCGACGCCTACCGCCGCCAGATCCAGATGATCTTCCAGGACCCGTTTTCCAGCCTCAACCCACGCATGCGCGTGGACGCCATCGTCGCCGAACCGGTCCTGCACCACAAACTCCTGAGCGGATCAGCCGTGCAAACCCGCGTCGATGAACTGCTGGACCGTGTCGGCCTCGGCGCAGACGCAGGGCGCAAGTACCCGCACGAATTCTCGGGCGGGCAACGCCAGCGCATCTCCATCGCCCGCGCGCTCGCCACCCAACCACGGTTCCTCATCTGCGATGAACCCACCTCCGCGCTCGACGTCTCGATCCAGGCGCAGGTCCTGAACATCCTCAAGGACCTGCAGGAACATCTCGGGCTTACCATGCTCTTCATCAGCCACGACCTGCCCGTGGTCCGGCAAATGTGCGACCGCGTGGGCGTGATGCGACAGGGGCAAATGGTCGAAGTCGCGGACACAGAACAGCTGTTCGCCGCACCACAGGCACCCTACACCCAGGAACTGCTCAGCCTCATGCCCAAACTCGAAGGGCTCTCCACCGAAGGGCTCGAAAACGCCTGACCCCTTCTTTCGGCCAAAAATATCCTCGGGGGAGCGCGAGGGGGCAGACAGCCCCCTCGTCCACCAAAATCGTGTCGCCGCAAGGCGGCCTCAGGATCACCGCCCCATCTTCAGGGACAAGGCCCAGGCCAGCAGGGTCAGCACCACAAGCACCAGAACGGACACCGCCCACCCCTGTGCCTCGAACACGCGCCCGATGACAAAGGCGCCGGTCATCCCACCCAGGTAGTAACTCGCCAGATACAGCCCGTTGGCCGCCGCATGATCATGCTGTACCGTGCGGCCCACATACCCGGTGGCTACGGACTGGGCAAAGAACAACCCCGCCCCCACCAACGCCAACCCGATCAGGAACAGCACCAGCACCGGGGTCAGCAGCAACAACAGACCCACCGCAGACAATGCGATGCCGATGTCAAAACTCACCCGCGCGCCCCACCGCATGACCGATGCCGCCGCCAAAGGGGTGGTCAGGATCGCAGGTGCAAACACGAAATACACTAAACCGATCATGGTCTGCGGCAGATCAAACGGCGCCTGCGCCAGAATGAAATTGGCATAGGTAAACGTGGCCACGAACACGAACAGCAGGATGAACCCGATGCCCACCATGGCCACGAGGCGCGGATTTCTCAAATGATCCAGCCACGCTTCGATGACAGAGGTGCCATCAGCCACGCCATGCCCATGGCTGTCCCGCGCCCCGATATATAGATAGGCAATCAACGCACCCGCCAGGTTCAGCGCCGCAAATCCGTAAAAGCTTTCGGCCAACCCGATATTGCCCGCAATCTCCGACGCCAAAAGCCGCCCGAACAGGTTCGACGCCACATTCCCGGTGATATAGGCCGCCATCGCCCCGCCCACGGCGGTCAGCGAACATTCCTCGCTCAGATAGGTCAGCGTCAGGGTGAACGCGGCGGACATGAACACGCCCTGTGCCACGCGCAACAGGGTAAAGGTGGTCAGGTCCGGTTGCTGCGCCAGCAGCATGGTCGGCACGCTCAAAAGGGCCAGACAGACCCAGATGCCCCGCTTGCGGTCGATGCGTCGGGCAAACACCGCCACCACCAGCGATGCCAGCGCCATCCCGATGGTCGACGCATTGACGGCAAAGCCCATCGCCGCAGGCGACACCCCATAGGTCTTGACCAGCGTGGGCAGCAACGCCTGGCTGCCAAAGAGGTCAATCAAGGTCAGAAACGCAATCAGCGCGATCATACCCGACCGGCGGATCACCATGCGGCGATCCTCCGGCGTCTTCTCGGCCAGTTCCGGGGCCAGCCCGGTCATTTGAGCCGTCACAGCCATCACACAATTCTCCAGCAGTGCATCATGGTTAAGAAGTGGTTAGCGCGCCCTGTAACTCATTGAAAATGAAAGAAACGGCATGTTTGTCCCCGCGGGGACAAACACAAGACCGGGCCACGGCGCGCACCTGGTCACCCGCCGTGATGGGCCTGCACGCCGACCTGTGGCACGCCTTCGGTCTCGGTGATGGGCTCAACCACGCCAAAAAACAGCTCGGCCGGGACATCGCCTGTGTTCTCCCAGTAGGCCTGCGCGCCGCCACCCAGATGCGCGCCTTCTTCGGCCACAAGGGTCACGGGTGCTGCCGCGTCCGAACGGTGCTCGGTCACGGCCCCCTGCCAGACCCAGACCTGCAACGGCTCGCCTGCGGCGACAAAGCTGGGCAGCACCCCGCCGGGTTCGATCACCGCACGGTAGGTCGACAGGGCCAGCCCGTCGCCCTGCGCGCCATCATAATGCGCCTCGATATCGACCAGGCCCAGTAGCTCCAGCACCGCGCCCGATTGCGCGGGCAGATCGAACGCCTGTTGGGTGGGCACATCCGACATGACCGTCGTATCCCCGCCCGCATTGAACACGTCAAAGGCAATCAGACGGACATCCTCGGGCCCTTCGTTCAGCCACCAGTGGGTGACATCGCCCTCCTCCAGGCTCAGGCCCCCGGCGCTGTGACGTATCCGGTCGCTGGCGTCGCTGCGATACTCGTAAATCTCGCCCGTGAGGGTGTAGACGATGGCGGGGCGGTCGACATGGCTGTGGATCGGCACGATGCCGGTGTCCGCCGAAATGGTCCACGACCGGGTGCGCAGGTTGTAGCCCGCGATCTGGTCCAGACCCTCATCCGCAAGCGGCGCGTTTGCAATCGCCACGTTCGAGATATTGTTGGCCCCCGAAGGCCCTTCAAGCCCGTTCAGGACACGCGTCTTCACGCTGTCCAGATCAAAGGCAAAAGCAGAGGTGCCGAGCGCCGCGATTGCGAGCCCGAGTGTTGCAGTGCGAAGTGTCATTGGATCAATCCTTTCTGGATTTCAACTCGACCATGTTGGCCCCGCCATGGGGCGCGCCAAAGTCGTCAAACATGTCCCGCAGATCCAGCGTGCTTTCTTTCTCGATCTTGTCGAAATTCGCTTTCAGCCAGCGATCGGCATGTTCACGCCCCAGATCGCGCAAATGGATCAGGAACGCCCATTCCGAGTTCAGTTTCGAGGACGCATCCAGTGCCAGCATGTCGTCGCACCCGTCGATCATGTGCATGTTCATGCGCCGGTATTCATTGTCCGACAGCGCGCCATCCTCGATCAGCCGGTGGATCAGGTCGATGGTGCGCAGATCGCGCAGCAGCGAGGCATTGAACGTGATCTCGTTCACCCGGTTCTGGATGTCGCGCGCGCGGCGCGGCGTGCCGGGACGTTTCAGCGGGTTGATCTGGACAATCACGATGTCCGACGACGGCGAATGATCGATGAACGGGAACAGCACCGGGTTGCCCATGAACCCGCCATCCCAATAGGGCGTGCCGTCGATCTCGACCGCCTTGAACATGGACGGCAAGCAGGCCGAGGCCATGACCACATCCAGGCTTACCTCGTGCCGGTGGAACACACGGGCGCGCCCCGTCTCGACGTTCGTGGCCGAGATATAGAGGCCCATGTCATCGCAATTGGCGACCTTGTCGAAATCGATGAAGTCCTCGACCACATCGCGCAGCGGGTTGAAGCCCCAGGGGTTCAGATCATAGGGCGAGGCCATGCGGCTGAGCATGTCGGACCACAGGTATCCCGGCGACGCATCCAGCGACCACGACCCCATCATCATGTCGAGCGGCGTGCGCTTGATCGGGCTGCCCTGGCCCGCGCGGCTGACCGCGCGCCAGAAATCTTCCAGCGCCTGGCGCGCGCCGTTTGCGCCGCCGTCATACATCCCCTGCGTCGCGACCACGGCGTTCATGGCCCCGGCAGAGGTGCCGGAGATGCCTTCGACCCACAGCCGGTCCTCTTCGAACATGCGGTCCAGCACACCCCAGGTGAAGGCCCCGTGCGACCCGCCGCCCTGCAGGGCGAGGTTGATGGATTTTTCGTGGCGTTTGGCGCGCCCGTTTGTATCGGCCATGTCCCCGGCCCCTACTGCGCGACCCAGCCACCGTCGACGGGCATGGCAATGCCGGTGACGGAGGCTGCGGCCTCGGAGGCAAGGAAAGTGCAGACCGCACCCAGCTGTTCGACGGTCACGAATTCCTTGGTGGGTTGTGCCGCTAGCAGAACGTCGCGCTTCACCTCTTCTTCGGTGATGCCGCGCGCCCGTGCCGTGTCGGGGATCTGCCCTTCGACCAGCGGGGTCAGCACGTAGCCGGGGCAGACCGCATTGACGGTCACGCCGTCCTGCGCGGCCTCGAGCGCCACGGTCTTGGTAAGGCCGACGATGCCGTGCTTGGCCGTGACATAGGCCGACTTGAAGGGCGAGGCGACCAGCCCATGGGCCGACGCCACGTTGATGATGCGCCCGAACTTGCGGGATTTCATGCCCGGCAGGGCCGCGCGGATGGTGTGAAAGGCCGACGACATGTTGATCGCGATGATCGCGTCCCATTTGTCCAGCGGGAACTCCTCGACCGGGCCCACGTGCTGGATGCCCGCATTGTTCACAAGGATGTCGACCGCGCCGAACATGGTTTCGGTGGTGGTAACAAGGTCCGCAATCTCGTCCGGCTTGGTCATGTCCGCCCCGTGATAGGCGACTGTCCCCGCGGATTTGCCATCCAGCGCGGCGCGTGTGGCTTCAATCTCGTCCGCGTCTCCGAACCCGTTGAGCATGATGTTGAAGCCCTGCGCGGCAAAGGCTTCGGCGATGCCCAGCCCGATCCCGCTGGTCGATCCGGTGATGATGGCGGTACGTGTCATGGTCCATTCCTCTGAGAAATGCTGCGACGCGGCGAATGGCGTCTGTCAAAGAGGTAAGAGCATTTCGCACGTGCAGCAATGGTTGCGCTTACACGCTCTCTGTCACGTGAGGTTTACTGCCATGTCTTTCGAGAATCTGCGGAGATTTGCCGGGGACTGCATGGATTCTAGGCAGTCGCCCAGAGCAATTGTTACAGTGTCGGGTCCGTGGTCGGCCCGACATCCAGCCGCGTGACGTGATCGGCCATGCCCGCCGGAAAATGCTGGCGCACCAGCGGGTCATGCCCCGGCACCACCAGTTTCGGCGCGCTGGCCAGCGCCCGGATCGTGTCGAACCCGTCCAGCATGTCCTGCATGTCCACCACGATGGGAAACGGGATACCGTGCAGGAAGTTGCCGTAGAAATGCGCCGCGTCCGAGGCCAGCACCAGCCACCCGGCCTGCGTGCGGATGCGCACCGCCTGCATCCCCTTGGTGTGCCCGCCGATGCGGTGCACCGTGATGCCGTCCGCAATCTCGCTGTCGCCGTCGTGGAACGTGACCTTGCCGGAATACAGCCGCTGCACCGCCGTCACCACATGGCCCACGGTGAAGGGCGCGCGCAGGACGTCGTGACACATGCAGGGGCCGGTGGCATAGGCCATTTCCGCCGCCTGAAGGTGCAATTGCGCGTTGGGAAACAGGTGCAGGCCGCCCGCATGATCGAAATGCAGGTGGGTGACGATGATCTCGGTCACGTCTTCGGGCCCAAGGCCGAACGGTTTCAGCGCCGCGCCCGGATCAATGCGGATGGGGCGGCCCCGCGCCTGGCCCTCGGCCGCGTCAAAGCCCGTGTCCACAAGAATCACCCGGTCGTCGCCCCGGATCAGCCAGATGTAGAAATCGATGGGATCCGGCGCGTCGTGATTGTCGTCGAACATGTAATTGTCGCCGCGCACCCGTGCCGTCTGTTCGGCGTATTTGATGGCGTAGACCTCGTAGGTCATCTTTCGACCTTTTCGAATGTTTTCAGGGTCTTGTTTGCGATCATGTCCGCGATCCTGGGGCCCGTTTCGAGATAGTGCGGCATCTGCTGATGCGCCTCGAACGCGGCGAGGTCATCGTAAAGCTCGTACAGGAACACGGTGTCGGGCTGGGACGGGTCCGTGCACACGTCGAATTGCTGGCAGCCCGGTTCGTCCCGGACCGAACAGCGCGCGTTGTTCAGGATATGCGGCATGAACGCATCCTGCGTGCCCGGTTTGAGGTCGAAGACAACGGTGACGGCGTAGGGCATTTTCGAAGGTCCTATCTGCGTATTTGATTGCTTATGCGTTAATGTATACACAAACGCATATCCGAAGCGAGTCGCTTCTGAACACGTTATGCCAAAAGGGACCCGCGCCATGACACCTGAGTTCAAGATCGCCGTTTTTCAGGGGGATGGCATCGGGCCAGAGATCATGGCCCCGACCGTCGCGCTGCTGGAGAGCCTGGCCGCGGGCAGCGGATATACGTTCGATTTTCAGGACTACCCCGCCGGGGCCGCGCATTACGCCAAGACGGGCGAGAGCCTGCCCGCCGCATCCATGGACGGCGCGCGGGCAGCGGATGCCATCCTGTTGTCGGCCATGGGTCTGCCCAGCATCCGCTATGACGACGGGACCGAGATTGCGCCGCAGATCGACCTGCGCAAGGCGCTGACCCTGTTTGCAGGCGTGCGCCCCGTGACCATCCGCCCCGGCCAGCCGACGCCTTTGGCAACGGACAAGCCCGTGGATTTCGTGCTGATCCGGGAAAGCACGGAGGGGCTGTTCTACACCCAGGGGCGCGGTGAGGTTGAGGCCGACGAGGCGCGCGAGACGTTGCGCATCACGCGCGAGATTTCAGAGCCGCTGTTCCGCTTTGCCTTTGACTTGGCCGAGGCGCGCAAGGCGGCAGGTACGGGGCCGGGCAAGGTCACCTGCGTGGACAAGGCCAATGTGTTCCGCGCCTTTGCCTTTTTCCGCGAGATGTTTGATGCCGAGGCGGCGAAGCGTCCGGGGATCGAAGCCGATCATGCCTATGTCGACGCCACGGCGTTGTGGATGGTCGAACGCCCGTGGTCCTTTGACGTGATGGTGACCGAGAACATGTTTGGCGACATCCTGTCTGATCTGGGGGCCGGGTTGATGGGCGGTTTGGGGTTGGCACCCTCTGCCGATATCGGGGCGGATCATGCGGTGTTCCAGCCGTGCCACGGGTCTGCACCCGACATTGCGGGCCAGGGCGTGGCGAACCCGATCGCGATGATCCTGTCCGGGGCCATGATGCTGGAATGGCTGGCCGGCCGGCATGATGTGCCTGCGATGGCTGCCGATGCGCTGCGCCTGCGCAGGGCGGTCGATGCCGTGGTGTCCGAGGGCCGCGTGCTGACCCGTGATCTGGGCGGGTCTGCCGGTACGGCGGATGTGGTCCGGGCGGTCGAGGAGGCGCTGGCATGATACGTGTCGCCTGC
This sequence comes from uncultured Tateyamaria sp., assembly GCF_947503465.1. Classification (NCBI taxonomy): domain Bacteria; kingdom Pseudomonadati; phylum Pseudomonadota; class Alphaproteobacteria; order Rhodobacterales; family Roseobacteraceae; genus Tateyamaria; species uncultured Tateyamaria sp. Next base: position 1,351,167 of record NZ_CANNDN010000001.1, read on the forward strand.
GTCGGGGCAGGTTATTTCAGTCAGTTTCACTATGGAAGTTGGGCGCGGATGGAGGGCGTCGATGTGGTGGGGGCCTGCGATCTGGATGCGGAGAAGGCCGCGGCCACGGGCGCACCGCCCTTTGAGGATCTGGGTGCCATGCTGGTGGAGGCGGCCCCTGATCTGCTGGATATCATCCTGCCGCCCCCGGCCCATGCCGCAACCATTCGCGCGGCCCTGACCGCCGGGATCAAGTGGATCATCTGCCAGAAGCCGTTTTGCATGGATCTGGAGGAAGCCCGCGGGATTGTGGCCGAGGCGGAGGCTGCAGGTGCGCGGCTGGTCGTACATGAGAATTTCCGCTTTCAACCGTGGTATCGGGCCATCAAGGCCGCGTTGGAGGCCGGGGCGATTGGCGACGTGCTGAACGCGACCTTTCGCCTGCGTCCCGGTGATGGCCAGGGGCCAGGGGCCTATCTGGACCGCCAGCCCTATTTCCAGCAGATGCCCCGGTTCCTTGTCCACGAAACGGCGGTGCATTGGGTCGACACATTTGCCTATCTCTTTGGCCCGGCGCAGGCCGTCTATGCCGATCTGCGGCGCATCAACCCGGTGATTGCGGGCGAGGATGCGGGCCACGTGATTTTTGACCACGGCCCGGTGCGGGCGCTGTTTGACGGGAACCGCCATCTGGATCATGTGGCCGACAACCTGCGCTGCACCATGGGCGAGGCGCTGATCGAGGGGACACGCGGTGTGCTGGCCCTGCACGGGGACGGGTCCGTGACGCGGCGCGGGTTTGGGTCTGATAAGGTCAAGACGGTGCTGCCACCGGACACGTGGGACGGGTTTGGCGGCGATTGCGTACATGCGCTGCAATCTCACGTGGTGCGGGCCATGACGGACGGCACGCCGGTGGAGAACGAGGCGCGCGACTATCTGCGGGTCATCGCGGTCAAGGATGCGATCTATGCCTCGGCCCGTGACGGTCGCAAGCTGTGGTTGGAGGAGCGCGCGTGATGGGTGCCATGAGCAATGTGGAACGGGCGGTCGCCGCGTTGCGCCAGATGATCTTTTCCGGTGAATTGCCACCCGGGTCCGACCATCTGGAAAGCGAACTGGCCGACAGGTTGGGCATGTCGCGCACGCCCGTGCGCGAGGCGGCGTTGATGTTGCAGGCCCAGGGGCTGGTCGAAATGCGGCCACGGCGCGGCATTCGCATCAGCCCGGTGTCCGCGTCGGACATGGCCGAAATCTACGACATCCTGACCGAGCTGGAGAGCCTGGCCGCCGCGCGGGCCGCCGAAGCGGAATATTCCAGGAACGATTTGAAAACGCTGGCCACGGCCATTCGGGACATGGAGTCCGCGCTGGCCGCCGATGACCTGCGCGCCTGGGCCGAGGCCGACGACCGGTTTCACCGCGAACTTGTCCGGCTGGGCGGCAATGCGCGGCTGAGCATGGTGGTGTCGGTGATGCGCGACCAGGTGCGCCGCGCGCGCGCGACGACCCTGTTCATGCGTCCCAAGCCCAACCAGTCAAACGAAGATCACCGCCGGGTGTACCAGGCGATTGCCGAACGGGACCCGCAGACCGCGCATGATGTGCACCACGCGCACCGGCAGGCCGCGCGTGACATGCTGGTGGCCCTTCTGGACAAGCACCAGTTCTACGGCCTTTAGGACGTGTGCAGCTTGGTCAGCTCTTCGGACCCGCGCCGCAGGGCCGGCAGAAAGTCGATCAGGTCCGCAAGGCTGCGGCGCTGGATCGGGGCGTGGGCCGAGAGTGTCGCCAGCAGCTTGCCCTGCCCGTCCCAGACCGGCACCGCGACAGCAGCCATGCCGGACATGAATTCCTCATTATCCGTGGAATAGCCGCGCAGCCGGGTTGTTTCCAACTCGGCCTTGATGCGGTCCAGATCGGTCAGGGTGCTGTCGGTATGCGCCTCAAGCGGGCGGGTTGTCAGCACGGTGCGCAGGATATGGGGCCGCAGGGTCGACAGGTACATCTTGCCCGATGCGGTACAGTGGAACGGCACCTGGCTGCCGATGGGCAATTGAATGCGCAGGGGCCATTCGGTTTCCACCCGGTCGAGATAGGTCATCCCCTCGCGGTCGGCGGTTGCCAGATTGCACGTCTCGCCCACCGCCTCGGCCACGCCGCGCAGGATGGTCAGACGCGCGGTGCGCAGGTGTTCGGACGACATGGTGCTGACGGCCAGCGCCCGCAGACGCGGCCCCGGGCCATAGCTGCGCCCATCCAGATCGCGCTGCAGGAACCCCTCGCTCTCGGCCGTTTGCAGCAGCCGGTGCACGGTGGGTTTCGGCAGACCCAATGCATCGATCAGGTCTGTCGGTTTGACGGCCACCCCGCGCTTGGCAACCTCCTCCATCACCATCAGCAACCGCAGATTGGTGGGGATTTGGCTGTCCTTGCGGGGGCGGTGATCGTCAGGCATGTGTCACACTAGGGTCATTTGGCAAGCTCGACCAGGTACAGTGCCAGTCCCGGTACCAGCGACACCAGAATCCACACCGTGATCAGAGCGAACAGATAAGGCACGGTATAGCGCAGCAACTTGAAGTAGGGAACGCCCGTTACACCTGACGCCACGTAGAGGTTGAGCCCGTAGGGCGGCGTGATGAAGCCGATGGATGCGCCCACGAGGAAAATCACCGCAAAGTGGATCGGGTCCACGCCGATATTGGCCGCAATCGGCGCAAGGATCGGCGCAAGGATGATCGTCACCGGCAGCGATTCCAGCACCATGCCAAAGATGAACACGATGGCCATGGCCGTGAACAGAATGGGATAGAACCCGCCCATGGACGTCACGAAGTTGCCGATGACCTCTTGGGCACCCAAAAGCGACAGGATCTGCTGCATCACCACCGAAATGGCGATCAGGGGCGCAAGGATACCCGTGATCTGGGCCGAGCGCATGACGATGCCGGGGATCTGCGGGATGGTGAACCCTTCGACCACCAGCATGGAGAGGGTGGACTTTTGCGACCAGTCCTTGGTCTGGTCCATCCTGAACACCTTGCTCAGCACCCAGCTGACCAGGCCCGCGATGATCCCGAAGCCAACGGTCACACCCGCCGCCTCGGTCGGCGAGAATTTACCGGTGTAGATGCCCCAGAGCACCAGACCGATGGCAAAGAAGCCAAGCCAGGCGCCAAGCGCCGTCTTGAACACCCGGAATGGCGACAGGGCAATCAGATAGCCCCAGCCATTGCGCCAGCAGATGATGAAACAGGCCAGCATCATGCCCAGAACCATCAGCGCGCCGGGAATGATCCCCGCCACGAACAGGTCCGAAATGGGCAGGTTCATCAAAAAGCCGTAGACGATGAAGATGATCGAGGGCGGGATGATGATCCCGACCGTGCCGCCCGCCGCCGCCGTGGCCGCGGAAAAGCGTTCGTCATAGCCGCCCTTGACCATTTCGGGGTGCAGCATCGAACCGATGGTGGCCGTGGTGGCCGAGTTGGAACCCGAGATCGCCGCAAAGAGGCCGCAGGCCCCAAGCGAGGCCATGGCAAGGCCGCCCCGGATCCAGCCCAGGCAGGCATAGGCAAAGTCCGACAGCCGCCGCGCAATCCCGGACCGGTTGATCAGGTCCCCCGTCAGGATAAAGAGCGGCATGGCAAGCAGGGCAAAGCCGTCGGTAAACACGTCCTGAAGGGCCGCACCCATGTTCAGAAGCTGCAAATCCAGCACGTAGGACATGCCGATCACCCAATAGGCGATGACAAGAAAGACCGGCACGCCCATCATGAACAGGAGGGTGACGGCGATGGAAATCACGGTGATGAGGGTTGGATCAGACATCAGTCGCCTCCGATCACAGCGGCTTCGATCATCTCGTCCCCGTTGCGGTATTTCTTGAGATCAGCGGAAAAGTTTTCGAACACACGCGCCGTCAGAAGGATGAAGGCGATGGGCACGGTGCCCAGGAACCACCACTGCATGATGTTGTCGGTGCCCAGCATGATCGCAAAGTTGGCCGCGGCCCGCACGGTTTCCTGCGATGTGGTGACAACCACGATCCAGGCAAAGCCGAACCATAGGACCGCATCCAGCACCAGCAAGGCCAGTTGCATCCCGCGCGGCGCCGCCTTGCGGAATTCGGCAAAGGCGAGGTGTGTGCGCAGCTTGACGTTATAGCTGCACCCGACCCACGTCATGATGAGAAACAGGAAAGGCGGCAGCGTCGTGGACCAGGCCGGTTGCCCGTTCAGGTAAAACCGCTGAATGACGCCCGCAAAGATGATGTAGCCGATGGCAAGATAGGCCACGACCATGACGGCCGGTTCCAGGTTGCGTTCCACGATCGGTGCAACCCTGTAGATGAAGGCGACAAGCAATCCACCCAGCAGGGTCGCCATGAAGCCCAGCGGCCACATGCCCGAATTGCCGCGCAGCGCGGTCTGCAACTCGAACGAGTCACCTGTCATCAGGGCGGAGATGATCTCTCCCATGCCCGTGATCATATCCATGATGCACCTCCCTCGTGCGTGGCTGTTCCGCTCCGACGTCTTGCGCGATCAGGATGCGGAAATCCACGCCGCACTGCTGCGGCATGGATTAACGCCTGGGCGCAACACGCCCAGACCATTGATTTACATGAAAATCCGCTTGCGGATCAGCCACGCCACCAGCGACGGGGCTCGACATTCTCGGCCAGGGTGTGCGGGTTCTGACGCACGCCGTCATAGATTTCCTGGTAGGTGTCGATACCATCGGCCCAGCCGTTGATCCGCTCGCGCCACTGCTCCCACAGCTGCGGCTGGAACTCGGGCGAGCATTGCTCTTCCGCTTTCTTGATCTCTGCGTCGGACAATGCGGCCACGCGCACGTTGTTCTGGGCAAAGATCGTGTCCGGACCCTGATGCGGATGCGAGAAGCCGACGGTGTTGACCAGTGCGGCCTCGTTTGCGGCCTGCACGTGCACCTGTGTCAGGTACGACGCTTCCATGACGGCATCCTGCAGTTCGCCACCCAGGTTGTCGAAGCTTTGGGCGTTCATCGCCGTATGTTCGGTGCCGCAGAAGAAACGCAGGTCCACACATTGGCTGACGACGGGCGACATGTTGGCATATGCCACGGCCGAGGCCCATGTTTCCGCACCGTCGATCAGGCCCTGCTTCAGACCATCAAGGGTTTCTTCCCATGCCACCGGAACGGGGTTCAGACCCAGGGCGTTCATCGCGATCCGGCCCAGCTGTGTGCCTGTCACGCGGTTCTTGGTGCCGCGCAGTACGTCGATGTTCTCGACCGTGGGCTTGTCTTCCCAGGCCAGACCCAGCTGGATGCCGCGCAGTTCCGCGTGGGTAAACAGGAACTTCAGGCCGTGGCGCTTTTCGAACGGGTCACGCAGGATGCGCTGGCTGTCGGGGCTGTACATGAAGTAGTACTGGTCGGCCCGGCTGCGGAACATGTAGGCATAGTCCAGCACGTTCAGATAAGGCGCACCACCGGCCGAGTTCTGGGTCGACGCGGCATAGATGTCGACGATGCCCTGTTGCGCCTTTTCCACGCAGGACAGCTGACCGCAGATCTGGTTGTTGCCGATGAATTCGATGCGGATTTCGCCATCGGTCCGTTCTTCGAGGTCGCGGGCGAATTCGAGACACCCGGCACGTTCGATCAGCAGGTTCTGCTGGTTAAAGCCGGCGGCGCCGAACTTCAGCACGTGCTTGGGCTCTTTCGCGAACCGCTTTTCATAAGTGGATTCCGCGGCTGCCGCCAGGTTGGCAAGGCTCATCGCACCACCAAAGCTACCCGCTGCAAGCAGCGTGGAGCTGAGGCCGTAGCGCCCTGCAACACGGAACAGATCGCGGCGCGAAATGCCCGCGAGGTTCTTCGAAAGTTTCATGCAATCCTCCCTGATTTGCATTATTGAGACGTTTTATCTCAGAAAAGGCTAGCGCAGCCAAAACAATCTGCCTAGTCTTTTTTTGACTTTAGTGAAGGGAGGGGCCGTTTTGGAAGCCGATTATGTCATCGTGGGTGCCGGAAGTGCCGGCTGCGTGATCGCGAATCGTCTGAGCGCGGACCCGAACACCAAGGTTGTGCTGCTTGAGGCGGGGGGACGGGACTGGAACCCGTGGATCCATATCCCGGTCGGATATTTCAAGACGATCCACAATCCGAATGTCGACTGGTGTTACAAGACCGAACCCGATCCGGGGCTGAACGGACGATCCATCGAATGGCCGCGCGGCAAGGTGCTGGGCGGGTCGTCCTCGCTGAACGGATTGCTCTATGTCCGGGGCCAGGCGCAGGACTATGACCGCTGGGCGCAGATGGGCAATCGCGGCTGGGGATGGGACGACGTGCTGCCCCTGTTCAAGCGGTCCGAAAGGAACGAACGCGGCGCGGATGAATTTCACGGAGACGAAGGCAACCTTTCGGTTTCCAACATGCGCATCCAGCGCCCGATCACCGATGCATGGGTCGCTGCGGCCCAATCCGCAGGCTACAAGTTCAACCCCGACTACAACGGCGCCGATCAGGAAGGTGTTGGTTTCTTTCAATTAACTGCGCGCAACGGGCGGCGGTGTTCCTCTGCGGTGGCGTTCCTCAACCCGGCCCGCAGCCGCGAAAACCTGAATATCGTGACCCACGCCCAGGTTGAAAAAATCGAATTGGACGGCACCCGTGCAACCGGGGTGTCCTATCGCGATCGCGGGGGCAATTGGCAGGTGGTCAAGGCCCGCAAGGAAGTCATCCTGTCGGGTGGGTCCATCAACTCTCCGCAACTGCTGATGTTGTCGGGCATCGGCGAGGCTGAACAGCTGCAAGAGCACGGGATCGACGTGGTCGCAAACCTGCCCGGTGTGGGCAAGAACCTGCAGGATCACCTGCAGGCACGGCTGGTCTACAAGTGCAACGAACCGACGCTGAATGACGAGGTGTCCAGCCTCCTTGGGCAGGCCAGGATCGGCCTCAAATACCTCATGTTCCGGGCCGGTCCGATGACCATGGCCGCCAGCCTTGCGACCGGGTTCATGAAGACACGGGATGACTTGGAAACCCCCGATATCCAATTCCATGTCCAGCCCCTTTCTGCGGAAAATCCCGGCAAGGGTGCTGACCCATTTTCGGCCTTCACCATGTCGGTTTGCCAGTTGCGGCCCGAATCGAAGGGCGAGATTCGGTTGGTCAGCAAGGACGGACGGACATATCCGAAGATCATTCCGAACTATCTGAGCACCGAAACCGACTGCCGCACGGTTGTCGAAGGGGTGAACATCGCCCGCAGGATTGCCCGGCACGCGCCGCTGACCTCGAAAATCTCGGAAGAATACCGGCCCCACGCGGACCTGCCGATGGACGATTACGACGCGACCCTGGATTGGGCCCGCAACAACACCGCATCCATCTATCACCCGACCGGCACCTGCAAGATGGGGTCCGACAAGGGGGCCGTTGTCGATGATCAGTTGCGCGTGCACGGCATTTCCGGCCTGCGCATCGCCGATTGTTCGATCATGCCCGAGATCGTGAGCGGCAACACCAACGCCCCCGCCATCATGATCGGCGAGAAGGCGTCCGACCTGATCCGCGCCAGCGCCTAGACCGGTGGTGTAATCAACGCGGTCAGGTCCGTCAGGGGCTGATCGCTGTTCGCCATACGGCTTCGCATGCTCCACAGCGCGTCCGTGCGCCGTGCCGGCAGGGCCGCGCACATGATGCGGAACTTTTCCTCGACCTCGGCCAATGACATGGGCACCTCCTGCGGGCCGCCACGAGGTTCCGTGTCGCCCGAGACCAATGTCCGTCCGTCCTTGAGGTGCAGCGTCAACGCGGCTGTCCGTTTCTGCGGAAAATGCGCGGTGTGGTGATCGGTGGCCCGCACCGAGATACGCCTCAGCACGTCCTTGACATCCCGCGCGTGCAGGGCGGCCCCCTCAATCGCGGTCGGGCCGATCTGGCCGTGCACCAGCATCGTCGCCACCGGGAAGGGCAGCGCATATTGCGCTTGCGAGGTGGTGTCGGGCATGCCGGGAAACAGGGCGGCGGCGGCCTCGAATGTCTCGATCTCGATCCGGGTGACATCGTCCGCCCGCAGGTCATGCGCCAGCCGCAGGGTGCGCATTGCGTCAATGGCGGGGTGGGCCCAGCGGCAGACCGGATAGGGCTTGATATAGTTGCGCGTGATCGTCCAGTCGGTGCCCAGCGTGTCCCAGTGTTCGGGGGCCTCCTCGATCGTGATGGCGGGCGCGCCGGTGAACCCGGCCTGTGCCATCAGCACCGCCATCACACCCGTCATCGCCCCCATGCCGGACCCGTCATGCAGCATGGTGGGGTTCGCAATCTCGCGCATCATCTGGCTGCGGGGGCCGTGATATTCGGCAATGCCCAGCGCGTGGCGGGTCTGGTCCCGTGACAGCCCCAACAGCCGCGCACCCAACGCCGCCACCCCCAGCGCGTTCCACGCGCCTGACGTGTGGTAGTCACTGACAGTGGCATGCAGCGCGACGCCTGCCCGCGCGGCCACCTCATAGGCCATGATCAGCGCATCCAGGGCCTCGGCCCGTGTCAGATCCGGGCGCAGGCTGGCAAAGGCAAAAAGGGCGGGCACAACCGCGCACCCGATATGCCCCTTGGTCGGGTTGAACCCGTCATGGGCGTCCAGGTTGTCGATCTGCGTCGCGGCGGCAAAGGCGGCACCGGGCAGGCCACAAGACCGCCCGTCAAACAGCAGGGGCGCGCCCTGCCCCGCGCCCATATGGTCGGCGGCAAAATCGCGGGCGATGCGCCCCGCCGCCCCATCGGCGGCGCCGGCGGCCACACCCAGCGTGTCGATCAGAAGGGTCGCCGCAACGTCCCGCACGGTGTCGTCGCAGCCGAGCGGCGCGTGAATGAAATCAAACATGTCCATGGGGCCATCAAGGCGCAACAGGCCGCCGCCTGCATGCCCGTTCGCGACATCAGCCGCTGCGCCACATCGCGGCGGGTTCGTGCAGGGTCTGCAACTGGTCGGCGGGCACGCCCTGCACCCGGTCGATCAGCAGGCGGGCCAGTTCACGACCGGTCGCCACCAGGTCTTCGCCCACGGTGTCGATCCGTGGATAGAGCGTCGGCAGGATCTGGGTCGTTTGCCGGCAGATCAGGTCATAATCGCGGCCCAATACCTGACCCTGATCCGCCATGCCCCCCATCAGGGCCAGCGTCGCCAGTTCATTGTTGCTGATGATCGCATCAAATGGATCAGCGCGTTGCGCAAGGGACTGACCAAAGGCGCGGGCCGTGTCGGTCGAAATCAGGATACCGGTCTCGGTCGCCACCTCGCCGGTCATGCCGTGCCGGGCCAGGGTGCGGTGAAAGCCGCCTGTGATCTTGGCAAAGTTGGTGGTGGCGTCATCCTCGGCCAGCAGCACGAACCGCTTGCGCCCGCGCGCGATCAGACGGTCCACCGCCATCTCGACATAGCGTTCGGCGTGGAAGTCGTGAAAGGCATGGGCGGCGTAGAACTCGGTCCGCCCATGCGACACAAATGGGAAATCCGCATCGATCAGCATCTGGACCCTCGGGTCGCGCGCGCTCGTGTGCGTCAGGATGATGCCGTCAGAGGTGCGGTTTTGCAAAACATAACGCACCGACTCTTCGGGTGTGGCGCCTTGCAGGTCGGGGATGACGTTCAGGTGGTACTTGGATCCGGACAGATGCGCGCCGATCCCTTCGATCATCTGGCGGGTGTAGTCGATGGTGTTCTTGGCAGGTGACAGCACAAGGGTCAGCACGTTGGTCTGGCCGGTGCGCAAGCGTACGCCCGCGCGGTTGGGGACATAGCCCACGTCGGCCGCGGCCTGCGCGATCTTGTCCCGCGTTTCCTTTTTCAGACGCGAGCCATCGCGCAGCGACAACGACACGGTTGACAGGCTCAGGCCCGTGATCTCGGCAATTGTCTTCAGCGTGGGTGGTTTGCGGGTCGGGTCGGCCATGGCCTGCCTGGTTGGATGTCGGAATACTGTCCCGGGTATCAGAGCAGGCCGGGCCACGCCAATCAACAACGAATCGGGGTGCATCGTTGCAATTTTTGGCACACATATCTTTCTGCATTGCAGCAAAATACTGAATTTTATTGGATTTTCGGAAATCTGATGTCGCGAAAAAATTTGTTGCATCGTTGCAATTATCTGCGACCATTTATGGCAGGTTCCGTTCGGATTGCTGTGCAGGCGACCGGACCAACGACGATCCAATGGGAGGACACCACATGACCGCAACCAAAGGCCTGATGGCCCGCCTGGCGACCGGCACAGCACTCAGCCTTGTGCTGGGCGCAACCGCCGCCATGGCCGACGACATCCGCTTCTGGACAACCGAAGAACAGCCCGAGCGGCTGGCCAAGCAGCAGGAAATGGCCGCACAGTTCGAAAAGGCGACCGGCACGTCGGTCGAAGTGATCCCGGTGTCCGAGACCGAGCTGGGCACACGGACCACCGCCGCCTTCGCCGCCGGTGACCTGCCGGATGTGATTTACCATTCGCTGCAATACGCCCTGCCCTGGGCCGAAGCGGGCATTCTGGACACAGAGGCCGCGACCGAAGTGGTCGACAGCCTGGGGCGCGACACATTCGCGGCCGGTCCCTTGTCGATGGCGGCCTATGACGGCGACATCGCGTCGGTGCCGGTGGACGGCTGGACGCAGATGATCGTCTACCGTGCCGACCTGTTCGAGGAAAAGGGCCTCGCGCCGCCCAGCACCTTCGCCAATGTCGAAGCAGCACTTGCCGCGCTGCACAACCCGCCGGAAATGTACGGATTTGTGGCCGCCACCAAGGTGGACGAGAATTTCATGAGCCAGGTTCTGGAACATGTGTTCCTGGCCAATGGCGTCAGCCCGGTTGGCGACGGCGGCTTCCAGGACCTGGACGTGCAGGCCACCACCGAAGTGCTGGATTTCTACAAGGCCATCGCCGAAGCCTCCCCGCCCGGGGAACTCTTCTGGAAGCAATCGCGCGAGATCTATTTCGCCGGTGATGCCGCGATGATCATCTGGTCGCCCTTCATTCTGGACGAACTGGCCGGTCTGCGCGACAGCGCCGCGCCCACCATCAACGACGATCCAACCACCAAGGAACTGGCCGCCAAGACCGGCATCGTGACCAACTTTGCCGGGCCGTCGAACCCGGATGGCGCCGCATGGGGTGACGTGCGGTACTTTGGCATTACCTCTGACGCGAACACCGAAGCGGCGCAGGCCTTTGTCGAATTTTCGATGAACGACGGCTATATGCAGACGCTGTCCATCGCCGCCGAGGGCAAGTTCCCGGTGCGCACGGGCACCGCGGATGAGCCGGGCAAGTTTTCGGCCGCGTGGTCGGAAATCCCGGTTGGCGTGGACCGCAAGGCCCCCATGAAAGACCTCTACTCGGCAGAGATGCTGGACGAGATCGTGGGCGGGCTGAAAGTGGCCCAGCGCTGGGGTGTCGAGGAGAACCAGCTGGCGCTGGCGTCCAAGATGATCAACAGCCAGGCGGTCAACCGCATCGTGCGCCAGTATATCGACGGCGAAGTCGACGCCGCTGCGGCCATCGCGGCCATGAACAGCGAATTGGCCGCAATCCAGTAAGCCCTCCCATAGGCTTCGAGGGGGCGGGTCGCCCTGCCCTCTCACCTCCCCGCACCCTCATTTTCGAGACATCCCATGACGGTCCCTTCCCCACCGACCACCCGAGGTGCGCTTGAGCGCCGCGAGGCGCGGCTGGCCTGGTCCCTGCTGCTGCCCACGATCACGATCGTGAGCCTTGTGATCATCCTGCCGCTGCTGGCGATCTTCTGGATCAGCTTCAAACCCGTGGGGCTGGCGGACCTGCGCCCCGTGGCCCCGGTGATCCGCGAAAGCCTGCGCGAGCGGTCGGGCGAGATGGTGATCGAATACCGCGTGCGCAACTCGTCCCAGCAGAAAGAGATCGTGGGGTTGGGGTTCACGGACAGGCTGCATGATGGCGTGACGCTGGGCACGTTGCCCGACGCGTGTTCGGTGGATAGCGGTGTGCTGCGCTGCGACTTTGGCGATGTAGAGGGCGGGTTCAACGAACGCATCCGTATCCCCGTGACCCTAGATGGCGACCCGGAGGCGCTGGAAGATATCGTCGAAGGCTCCGCGCCCGCAGGCTATGGCACCGGCGACAACATCCTGACCAATGCCGAGTTCACCTTCGACAACTTTGCCCGCATCTTTGACGGGGACGAGTTTTGGTCCGTGCTGTGGGCCACCGTGTTCTACACCGTCTTCGGCACCATCGGGGCGCTGGTCGTGGGCCTGTTTGCGGCGCTCCTGCTGAACAAATCCTTCCGCGGCAAGGGCGTGCTGCGCGGGCTGTACCTGTTCCCTTATGTCTCGCCCATCATCGCGGTCGCCTTCACCTGGGTGACGCTGCTCGACCCCTTTTCGGGCTCGCTCAATGCCCTTCTGATCCAGATGGGTGTGGTTGAGGCCCCCATCAATTTCTTCGGCCAGCGCCCCCTGGCCCTGATCATGGTCACGGTGTTCGAGATCTGGCGCTATTTCCCGCTGTCCTTCCTGTTCATCCTGGCCCGCATGCAGTCCATCGACACCGACATGTACGAGGCCGCCGACATGGACGGCGCGTCGCCCTTCCAGAAGTTCTGGTACCTGTCCCTGCCCATGCTGCTGGGCATCCTGTCGGTGCTGTTCCTGCTGCGGTTCATCTGGACCTTCAACAAGTTCGACGACATTTTCCTGCTGACCGGGGGCAATGCGGGCACGCGCACGCTGACGGTGAACGTGTATGAACAGGCCTTTGCCATCTCGAATATCGGCGCGGGCGCGGCGGTGGCGGTGGTGATCTTTGCCACGCTGCTTTTGTTCAGTTTCTTCTTCTTCAAGTACATCAGCCAGGAGGAAGGGCTGTGATGTTGGGTGCCGCAAAACAAGTTTGCGTCTCGCCTGCGGCGGGCGGGGCTGAGGGGCGCTGCCCCTCGGCCTGCGGCCTCACCCCGGCATATTTTGCGAACAATGAAGGGACGGGGCGATGAGCATGATCCGTCAAGGTTCTGTGACCGGAGCCGTGATCGGGCTGTTCTGGGCCTTTGTCATGGCGATCACAGTGTCAGTTACCCTGTCCTTTGCCTCGGGCCTCGGGTTTCGGCCCGGCAGTCTGGGGTGTCTGATCCTTGGAATCGGTGGTGGTTTGGCCCTGGTGTATCTGCGCGATGCGCGGATGGTGATCGGTGGGTTTGTGCTGCTGTGCGTGGCCCTCATGGTGACGCCGTTGTCGCCCATCCTGTTTGGCGAGACCGTGCCGGTCCTGTGGCAGGTGGTTGCTGCCGTGTCGTTCGGTGTCTTCACCATCTGGCCGCTGAACGTGATGCTGGTCGAGGCACATCCAGGCCCGCTGACCCGCCACGCGTTCGAGGACGCGGTGATCCGGTTTCTGACCGGGTTCGGCTACATCGTGTTCACCGCTGTCGTGCTGATCCCGTTCTATGTCATGGTCATGACCAGCCTGAAGTCACAGCAGGCTCTCCTCAGGAACCCGCTGGACTTCTCGATCGAGCTTGAGCGCGGCTGGGACCTGTTCCGCAGCTATGCGGAGCTGTTTGGGCAATTCAATTTCGGCAGCTACCTGTGGACCAGCTTTTATGTCTCGGTCCTGACGGTCCTTATCACCCTGCTGTTTTCCGTGCCCGGTGCCTACGCCGTGGCGCGTCTGCGCTTCCAGGGGCGGGCGGCGTTTTCGCGCTCCATCCTGCTGATTTACATGGTGCCGATGATCGTGCTGGCCCTGCCCATCTACATCGTCTTTTCCATGACGGGTCTGCGCAACACCATTCCGGGGCTGTTGATGATCTATCCGGTCACCACCATTCCCGTCGCCCTTTACATGCTGCAGGGCTATTTCCGCGGCCTGCCGGTCGAGGTCGAGGAGGCGGGGCTGATGGACGGGCTGTCGCGCCTGCAGGTGATCTGGAAGATCACCTTGCCCCTGTCGCTGCCTGCGATGGTGTCGGTGTCGCTGTATGTCTTCATGATTGCCTGGAACGAATTCCTGCTGGCCTTCATGCTGCTGGACGATCCGTCGAAGTTCACCCTCACGCGGGGGGTGGCGATGCTGAACTCTTCTGAAATTCCACGCCAGCACCTGATGGCAGGCGCCGTGATCGCGACATTGCCGATCATGGCCCTGTTTTTGGGGCTGGAACGGTTCATGACAAAAGGGCTGACCGCCGGGTCGGTAAAAGGATGATGCGAGACATGACATCGGCCGAGATGCGCGACGAAGAGGCGCGCGCGATCCTGAAACGCAACGACAAGGGCGGCTATACCATCCCCACCTCGGGCCTCTACCCCTATCAATGGAACTGGGACAGCGCTTTTGCCGCGGTGGGTTTTGCCGAATTCGATGTGGACCGCGCCTGGGCCGAGATCGAGACGCTGTTTTCCGGCCAGTGGGACAATGGCATGGTGCCCCATATCCTGTTCCACGTGCCCGATGACGGGTATTTCCCGAACCATGATGTGTGGCAGGGCACGGGGCCAATCCCGTCCTCGGGCATCAGCCAGCCGCCCGTGGCCGCGACCATGGCGCGGATGGTGCTGGACAAGGATGCGCAGGCGGGGCGCGCGCGCATGGCGACGCTGTTTCCCAAGATGGTCGCATGGCACCGCTGGTTCATGGACTGGCGGCTGGATCGCGGCGCGGTTTGCATCACCCACCCGTGGGAGGCAGGCCGCGACAATGCCCCCGACTGGGACGCGGCCATGGCAGCGATCACCCCCAACGGTGTGGGCGACTACACCCGCCGTGACACGACCCATGTGGACAGTTCCATGCGGCCCACGAAATACGACTACGACCGCTATATCTGGCTGGTGCAGCGCGGGGCGCGGCTGGGCTGGGACGAGGCGGCGATGCTGCAGGACACGCCCTTCCGCGTGGCGGACCCGACGATGACCTTTATCCTTCTGCGCGCCACCCGCGACCTGATCGCCATGGGCGAAAGCTTGGGCGAAGACGTGACCGAATTGCAGGGCTGGGTGACGACGCTGGAGGCGGGCGCGCAGACGCTGTGGAACCCGGCACTCGGATGCTTTGATGGCCGCGATGCGGTGGGGGGCAGTTGGGCCGGGTCAATCTCGAACGCGTCGTTCCTGTGCTGGTACGCGGGCATCGACCACCCCGACATGCGCACCCGTCTGAGCGAGGTCATGGCCTTGTCCAAATACGGCGTACCGTCGCTGACGCCAGACGACGCCCGCTTTGACGGCAAGCGGTACTGGCGCGGGCCGGTCTGGGCGATCATGAACATGATGATCGCCGAAGGGTTGATGGAGTTTGACCTGCCGCAAGGGGCCGCCTTGCGGAGCAACACCGCCGATCTGATCGCCGAGCATGGCTTTGCCGAATATTTCGACCCGCGCGATGGCGCACCCGCCGGTGGCAGCACCTTTACCTGGACCGCCGCCGTGTGGCTGGCCTGGGCCTCCCCCTCTCGTCAAGGAGCATGAAGATGGGCGCGATCACACTGAATGCTGTCGAAAAGTGGTATGGCGAGGTGCAGGTCATCAAGGGCGTCGACCTTGAGATCAAGAATGGCGAGTTTGTCGTCTTTGTCGGCCCGTCCGGCTGTGGCAAGTCCACGCTGCTGCGCATGATCGGCGGGTTGGAGGATATCAGCCGGGGATCGCTGGACATTGACGGCACGGACGTGACGGACCAGCCGCCGTCCAAGCGCGGTTTGTCCATGGTGTTCCAGTCCTATGCGCTCTATCCGCATATGTCGGTGCGCGACAATATGGGGTTTTCGTTGAAGACCGCAGGCGCGCCCAAGGCCGAGATTGCCGAGAAGGTGAACACCGCCGCCGACACCCTGAAGCTGGACCAGTATCTGGATCGCCGCCCCAAGGACCTGTCCGGCGGGCAGCGCCAGCGGGTGGCCATTGGCCGGTCCATCGTGCGCGACCCCACGGCGTTCCTGTTTGACGAGCCCCTGTCGAACCTTGACGCCGCCCTGCGGGTCGAGATGCGCTACGAGATTTCCAAGCTGCACCAGGCGCTGTCGGCCACCATGATCTATGTCACCCATGATCAGGTCGAGGCGATGACGCTGGCCGACCGCATCGTGGTGCTGGACGCGGGCCGGATCATCCAGGTCGGCACCCCACGTGACCTCTATAACCGCCCCGGCAACGTGTTCGTGGCCCAATTCATCGGCAGCCCGAAGATGAATGTGTTTGCCTGTGCGACGGACAGCGGCAGCTATACCGTACCCGGCGGGCGCGGTGGACCGTACGCCTTGGGTGGTGTTGCCACACACATGGGCATCCGGCCCGAACACATCACGGTTGGCGCGCCCGGCAGCGGCCAGTGCGATGGCACCGTTGACGTGATCGAATATCTGGGCGCCGATACGTTTGTGCTGCTGGATTGCGGTGCGGCGGGTCAGATCAACGTGCGGATTTCAGGCGACGCGGATTTGACTGTGGGCGATCTGGTGGGCCTCACCTTCGCCCCAGAGCGCACGCACTTCTTTGATGCGGACGGAAACACGATCAAGGCTTAGGCGCGCTTTGCCATGGGGGGCATGCATATTTGAAGAACAATGAATACAAGGGCACAACTGCACCTTCATTGTTCCAAAAATATGCACTGTGTACGGCCCGACCCGGGCGCAAGGGTCGCGGCAATGCGCGCTCAGGCGTCCCAGTCCACGTCAAACCTTGTCACAACCGCCTGCACCTGATCCGGCGTCAACCCCTGTGCGCCCATCCCGCGGGTCATCAGCGCCAAGCGCGCCGTGTCCTCCAACTCCTCGATGGCGTTGCATGCCGCCTCCACATCCTTGCCCGCCACGACCGGGCCATGGTTCGCCAGCATCACCGCTGACCGCTTGCCGGCCAGCCCCCGCACGGCCGCGCCCATCGCCGGATCACCGGGCAGGAAGAATGGCAACAACTGCACCTTGCCCAGCTTCATGATCCCGTAGGGCGTCAGCGGTGGCAGGAAATTGTCCGCATCGGCCGCCGGCAGCATCGACAGCGCCACCGAATGACACGCATGCAAATGCACCACCGCTCCGGCACTGCTGCGCGTGTCGTAAAAGGCCGTGTGCAACGGCATCTCCTTGGTGGGCGCATCCCCCGCCACATGCACACCCGCCGGATCAAACCGCGCAAGCCGCCCCGGATCCAGCCGCCCGAAACTCGTACCCGTGGGCGACACCAGCACCCCGCCATCCTCGGTCCGGGCCGAGATGTTGCCGGTGCTGCCATGGGTCAGCCCCCGGTCAAACAGCGACTTGGCCAGCAGGCACATCTGTTCGCGCAACGCGGTCTCGGTGCTCATGCCCCCAGCACCCTGTCGGCTTTTTCAAAGAAATCCTCGGCCCCGAAATTGCCGGACTTCAGCGCCACAACCAGGTCAGGTCCCGCGCGCAGGGCCGGCACGCCGGGGTCGATCTCGGGCCCGATGTCCAGCGTGGTCAGGCCCAGCCCTTCGACCACCGCGCCCGATGTCTCGCCGCCTGCGGTGATGATCCGGGTTGCGCCGCCCGCGCGCACGCTGCGCGCCACATCGGCAAAGAACGCTTCCAAGGCCGTTGCCGACGCCGCACGTCCGAACCGATCCTGCACATCGCGCACGACGTCCGGGTCCGCCGAGGAATACAGCAGCGGCAGATCGTCCTGCCCCAGCGCCCACTCCGCCGCCTGCGCAGCCGTCAATCGCCCTTCGATCACATCCGCGGCCAGCACCTCGCGCACCGGATGGCGGGCCGCGTGATGGGCGACTTGCGCCCGCGTCGCGATGGAACAGGACCCCGACAGGGCCACCGCCTTGCCGCCCTGCCCGGTCCACGGCACAGCGCCCGCAACACAGCCGAAATTCGCAGGCAGGCCCAGCGCCACGCCGGACCCGCCGGTGATCAGCGGCAACTCCGCCGCCGCCGTCCCGATGGCGCGCAAATCCTCATCCCGGATCGCATCGACCACAATGTGGCGCTTGCCCGCCGCGTGTTCACCCTGCAGCGCGTCCCGGATCGCACCTGCCCCCTGAAACACCGCACCTGCCCCCACATGCCCCACCTCGTACCGGGTCTGCAGGGCCAGCCACCGGCGCAGGTCCGGATCCGTCATCGGCGTCAGCGGATGGGACTGCATGCCGCTCTCGCTCAGCAACACGTCATTCACGAAAAGATGGCCCTGATAGACGGACCGCCCCGTGCCCGGAAAGGCCGGGCAGACAATGACCTGATGGGCGTCCAGCGCCTCGGCGAGCGCATCGGCGACGGGGCCGATATTGCCCTCCGGCGTGGAATCGAAGGTCGAACAATACTTGAAAAAGACCTGCGTGCAGCCCTGCGCCAGCAACCAGTCCAGCGCCTCAAGCGACCGCGCCACGGCGGCGCCGGGATCAATCGACCGGGACTTCAACGCCACGACACCGGCCTCGACCGACGGGTCGGCGTCACCCGCAGGCACGCCCGTATACTGCGTCACCCGCATGCCTTCCTTGGCCAGCGTGTTGGCCAGGTCACTCGACCCGGTAAAATCGTCCCCGATACATCCCAGTTTCACGGCACTGCCCCCCTGTTTGCAGGCAAACAAGCATCCACACGCCCGCAATGGCAAGCCCATGCGCCGCGCAGCCCGAAATTTCGGAATTTCCCGGGCGGCACATCGCCCCGCGCCCTCTTGCGGACACCGGGCGCGCGCCTGTAGGTTTGCGCAAACATCGACAACCCTGAAAGGGGGCGCATCCGTGGCTTTCTCCCCAGCGATCACCGGCACAGGCGTGTTCACGCCGGAACAATCCATCTCCAACGCTGAACTGGTCAAGGCATTCAACGCCTATGCGGACCTCTACAATGCGGAACACGCGGACGCGATCGCAGCGGGCACAACCCCCGCCAAGGACCATTCCTCCGAAGACTTCATCGTGAAGGCGTCCGGGATCGAAAGCCGCTACGTGATGAACAAGTCCGGCGTGCTGGACCCCACGGTCATGCACCCGCTTTTGCGCCAGCGCAGCGACGACGAACCGTCGATCATGGCCGAAATGGCGGTGGATGCCGCGCACAAGGCGCTGGCCCAGGCGGGCAAGACAGCGGCGGACGTGGATGCGGTCATTTGTGCTGCGTCGAACCTGGAACGCGCCTATCCCGCCGTCGCCATCGAAATTCAGGACCTGCTGGGGATCGAAGGGTTCGCCTTCGACATGAACGTCGCCTGCTCGTCCGCCACCTTCGGCATCCAGGCCGCGGCCGACATGGTGCGCTCAGGCTCCATCCGCTCAGCGCTGGTGGTGAACCCTGAAATCTGCTCGGCCCACCTGGAATGGCGCGACCGCGATTGCCACTTCATCTTCGGCGACGTGGCGACGGCCACCCTGATCGAACGGGCCGAAGACGCAAAAGGCCCCTATTTCAAGATCAGATCGACCCGCTGCGGCACCGCCTTTTCCAACAACATCCGCAACAACAACGGCTATCTGCGCCGGTCGCGTCCCGACGGGATGGCCGACCGCCGCGACATGCAGTTCATGCAGAACGGGCGCAAGGTGTTCAAGGAGGTGCTGCCGCTGGTCAGCAAGCACATTGCCGACCACATGGGCGACGAAGGCGTGACAGCCGCAGACCTGAAACGGCTGTGGCTGCACCAGGCCAATAAATCCATGAACGACTTTATCGGAAAGAAAGTACTGGGGCGCGATCCCGCCCCGGGCGAACAGCCCAACATCCTGCAGGACTATGCCAACACGTCGTCCGCCGGGTCGATCATCGCGTTTTCAAAGTATTCCGATGATCTGGGCGATGGGGACAAGGGCATCATCTGCTCGTTCGGGGCCGGCTATTCCGTCGGGTCCGTCCTGGTCGAACGGCACGGGTAAGGCTGCCACCGTCCCGCCCGGTGGCAGCCTCCGGGGTCAGCCCTTGTGCCGCAGCCGCAAGGTTTCGACCCCGACCGCTGCGCCCACGCCGATCTCCCCTGATACGGACACGGGCTGCAGGGTAAACGAGCGGTCCAAACCGCCAATCAGGGCATGCACACCGGCACCGGCGCCCACGGACGCATCTGCCGATGCCCCGATATATCCGCCTTCCAGTGCGCCCTCTTTCACACCGCTTTGCGGCGCGAAGACGTACCAGACCAGCGTCTGTTCGTTGCTGGTGGACAGGTCCACGCCAACCTTGCGGATGGTGCCGGTGAACCGGTCGGTGCGCCCGCTGGCCGATGTGAAGTCGCAGTCATACTTGGCGCTGGAATAGACGACAAAATTGGCCTCGTTGGATTGGTGGCAGGTCAGCACACCGGTGGCCACACCCCCGG
This sequence comes from uncultured Tateyamaria sp., assembly GCF_947503465.1. Lineage (NCBI taxonomy): Bacteria > Pseudomonadati > Pseudomonadota > Alphaproteobacteria > Rhodobacterales > Roseobacteraceae > Tateyamaria > uncultured Tateyamaria sp. The sequence continues at coordinate 1,371,457 of NZ_CANNDN010000001.1, forward strand.
CAGAGGCCGCCATCGGGGCGACAACGGATGCGGCGGCAAGGGCAATCAGCTTCAGGTTGGACGTCATGGATCAGGTTCCTTGGGTTAAGACCGCCCGACAGGGGCGGCGTCGTCTTGATGCATCACCACGTAATGGGGACCATTCGGTTCACAACCCTGGAAACCTGTAACATCGAACACGTCTGGGAAACCGCCCGTTACCGGGCGCGGCGCGCGGCGCCCGTCACGGGGGGGCGTGTCGCGGGTCCATATGGTGGGGCGGGCCCGGGGCGGACCCCGGGGCGCGGGCGGCGTCTACCCGTCGCCCACCGCATCGCGCCAATGCTTGCGGCACAGCGATACATAGGTCTCGTTGCCGCCGATCTGGACCTGCGCGCCATCGGTGATCGTGCGCCCCGTCGCATCCTGCCGGATCACCATCGTGGCCTTCCTGCCGCAATGGCAGATCGTGCGCACCTCGCGCATCTCGTCGGCCAAGGCCAGCAGCGTGGCCGATCCGGGAAACAGCTTGCCCTGAAAGTCGACCCGCAGGCCATAGCACATGACCGGCAGGCCCAGGTCATCCACGGCGCGAGCCAGTTGCCACACTTGCGGTTCGGTCAGGAACTGCGCCTCGTCCACGAACACGCACGCCACGGGACCCTCCGACCGGCGCGCCATCAGCCTGGCGAACAGATCGTCGTCGCGGGTGAATGTATCCGCCTCTGCGCCGATCCCGATACGCGAGGCGATGCGCCCGGCCCCGGCCCGATCATCGAAGGACGCGGTCAGCAGATAGGGCTGCATGCCCCGTTCGCGGTAATTGTGCGCGGCCTGCAACAGCACGGTCGATTTGCCCGCATTCATGGTGGAGTAATGGAAGTACAGCTTGGCCATGAAGCGGTGATTAAATGGCCCGCCCCCCGGCGGCAAGGGGCCGCAAGGGCAAGCCCCCCAGGTGGGCGCAAGGGTCTGCGCGTGGTCTTGTCGCCCGCGTCAGTGAACCCCTGCTGCCGCTTCGGCACTGGGTGAATGTGGAACAGGCCGTGGGCGCGTGATACGCCCGATTGGGGATGGAGCCTGCCCCGATACGCAAAAACCTCCGACGGATCCGCCACCCCTGCTGCCGGTTGCCCGGCCTGTCGCCCCCACGGGACAGAGGATGTGACGAACCCCACCCGGACCCGGCGGTTGGGGCCGCCAGGCACTTGTTACGTCCCGAAAACCGTAGGGACGCTTTTAGAAATGACATTTGAGAGCGGGCGCATTAATGGGAAAAGATGGACCCGGTTCCCCCACACCGAAAGTTGAAACCGGACCGCATGTAAGAAGGGCAGTGCGTATGAGCGTTGGCAGTTATCTGAAGAAGCACACGGAATCCCTGGTCAAGGATGTCGGGATTGAACCCGCCTGCGCGCTGACCGGCAAATCCAAGGCCACCCTGGGCCGCTACTATTCGGACAATCCCGAACATGCCGACCGCTTCATGCCCGTCGATGCCGTCATCGCGCTGGAAGAGGCGGCCAGCTATCCGCATGTCACCAGCGCGCTGGCCGAATTGCAGGGCATTTCCCTCAGCCATGATGACCGGCGCCCCAACACCGAACGCGCGGGCGGCGTGAACGCGGACGTGATCGCGCTCAGCCAGCGCTTTGCCATGCTGATGACCGAATACCAGCAGTCGATCGAAGACGGGGTGATCACCGTGAACGAGGCCAAGCGCCTGCTCAAGGAAACCACGTTGCTGCAACAGGTGCTGATCGACATGAAGCTGCACCTGGAAGACGAAAGTGGCTGAGGATCTCCCGGCCCTCGTGGCCGAGGCGCTGCCACAGATCGACACGGCCCTTTACCGCGCACCGGATGACCCCGGCCACCCGCCCCGCATCCTGCTGCTGTACGGATCGCTGCGTGCGGCCAGCTATTCGCGCCGCGCGGCCGAAGAATCCGCCCGCATCCTGCGCCACCTGGGCTGCGAAACGCGGCTATTCGATCCCGCGGGCCTGCCCCTCGTGACCGACACGGATGACGACCACCCCAAGGTCACGGAACTGCGCGACCTCGCCACCTGGTCCGAAGGGATGGTCTGGTCCAGCCCGGAACGGCACGGCGCGATGACCGGCCTGATGAAGACCCAGATCGACTGGCTGCCGCTGTCGCTCAAGGGGGGCATTCGGCCCACGCAGGGCAAGACGCTGGCCGTCATGCAGGTGTCGGGCGGATCGCAAAGCTTCAATGCGGTCAACCAGATGCGCATTCTGGGCCGCTGGATGCGCATGGTGACCATCCCCAACCAATCCAGCATCGCCAAGGCGTGGCTGGAATTCGACGGCGACCGCCTGCCCGAAGGCCCGTTCTATCGCCGCGTCGTCGATGTGATGGAGGAACTGGTCAAATTCACCTGGATGGTGCGCGGACGCAAGGACACGCTCGTGGACCGCTATTCCGAACGGGTGGAAAGCGTCGAGGATGTGCACAAAAGGGTCTCGCTCAAGAAAACTTGAAGACAGCGCTTTAATTTACCTCTCGCATTCAATTGACAGGACACGGTCCCGCTGACGTCATGGCCACAGTGCGCACCCTCGATGTCCACCCGTGGCGGGACTGATCCGTGGTTTGGCACGGATCACGTTCCGTCCTGAAAACGAACGATGATCTCAAAGCTTCACCATGAAACGCGCACGCCTATTCCTTCTTTTTGCGACATATGTGCTGTCTGCGGCCAGCATCACTGCAGAACCATTGACCACCCCCATTGATCCAACCCAACTGCCGCAGGTGAAACGGACGCCACAGCAGAAATACCTGACCTCGATCGACGCCTACCGCCTGCTGGAACGCGATCCCGACATCCTGTTTGTGGATGTCCGCGACCCGGTCGAGGTGATGATCTACGGCCATCCCCGGTTTATCGACGCCATCGTGCCCGTCCGCGCGCAAAGCACGGAATTCGACGACGACCTCAAGCAATGGGTGCTCAAGGATAACCCGAACTTTGTCATGTATATGGACCAGGCGCTGGACCATTACGGCAAGACGCGGGACGACATGATCATCGTGACCTGCGGATCGGGCTGGCGCTCGGCCGAGGCAGCGCGCCAGCTTCACGAGGCGGGCTTCACGGATGTCTGGCACATCCCGGACGGCTACGAAGGCGAAGACCGGAAAGGCTTCAACATCCACAACGCATGGCAACTGGCTGGCCTGCCCTGGTCCTATGACCGCGTGCACGGGTCACAAAGGTTGCGCATCATCAGGTAGGGGACCGGGGCGCGGGCTAGCCCGACCAGCCCACCCCCGACAGGCTGCCCGCAAGGGCCTGCAATCCCGTCTCCAACGTGGGCCGCGACACCGGACCACCCAAACAGACGCGGACACTTTCAGCAGGCGCGCCCGCCACGGTAAAGGCGTCGCTGGGCACAATCCCCAGCGGTTGGCGCGCCATCGCCGACAGAACGGCGGCGCGCGTCACCCCCGCAGGCAGGGTCAGCCAGATGTTATAGGCCAGCGGGTCGGACAAGACCGCGTACCCGTCAAGGACGCGCGCGGCCATGGCCTGACGATACCGGGCCTCGGTTCGCACAAAGCGTTGCAATGCCGTCGCGGTGCCGTCCTCCATCCAGGTACTCAACAGGGCCAGGCTGACCGGGTTCGTCATCACATGCGTTGCCCGCAGCGCCTGCACAAAGGCGCGCACCATCGTGGCATCGGGCACCTGCACATAGGCCAACCGCAACCCGGCCCCGAACACCTTGGAAATGCCGGAAACCCGCCAGGCCAGATGCGGCACATGGCCCGACAGTGCGGGCGGCGCCGCCGCCGCCACAAAGTGATAGGCGTCATCCTCGATCAGCGGCACGCCGTGTCCGTCCAGGATCGCGGCAATCTGCCTGCGCCGCGCGTCCGGCATCGTCTGCGTGGTCGGATTGCGCAATGTCGGGTTCAGATACAGGATCGCTTTCGGATGCGCCGCAATGGCTTGGTCCAGCGCGTCCGGGCGCACCCCGTCGCCATCCTCGGCCAGTCCGACCAGCGGCAGGGCCAATCGGCCCGCAATGGCGCGGATACCGGGATAGGTCACCGCCTCGCTCAGCACCACGGTGTCCGGGCCGCGCAGGACGGACAAGGCCGCCTCGATCGCGGCATGGGCACCGGCGGTCACGACCAACCTGTCAGGTGCGCAGGCCGCGCCGTTGGCCTGCATCCACCGGGCCGCGATCTCGCGGTCCTTGGCGCTGCCCGTGGGGGTCTGATAGCGCAGCAGGGATATGATATTGGCCGACACATGGGCCAGCCCGGCCTGCATCCGGCCAATCAAATCGGCGTCGTCCGGCTCGGGCGGCATGTTCATGTGCGGATCTTCTTCCAGCGTGCGCCGCGGGTCGGGTGCCAGTCCCGTGGCGTGCGGGTCTTTGACAAATGTGCCCCGTCCCACATGGGCCTCGACCAGGTCACGGCGCACCGCCTCGGCATAGCCGCGCGAGATGGTCGACACATCCAACCCCGTGGCCGCGGCCACCCGGCGTTGCGGCGGCAACCGGTCACCGGTGGTCAGGCGGCCCGATACGATGTCCGCCGCAATGGCGTCGGCGATGGCTGCATATAGCGGTCTGTCCGAACCCGCGATGTCAGGCGTCCAATCGGCAGAAGTCATGCAGGCGCGGCGCTCCGTCTGGTCGGTGATCGGATCACGTTAAAAACCGGGCGGATGGGTTACAAGCAAAAGCCACGTTTGAATGCATGCAATCTGCGGTGGGCGCTGCCCTCGACCGGGGCGGGGCGTGGTTTTGGGCATGCCGAACGGCGTCGGGGCGCAGCATGCCATTTCGCCGGTTAACATTGGCGTAATGCAGCGCGCGGCGCGCAAGTGATTGAAAACGGGGCCGGACGTCAAAGGGATGAAGATCGGGTAACGGCCCCGAACGCCGTGTCCCCGCGGGGACAAACCACCTCACACCGCGTTGGGCAGCGGTTTTCCCTCCAGAAAGGCGGCGATATTGTCCACCGCCATCTCCCCCATCGCCACCCGCACCTCCAGCGCAGCGGTGCCCAGATGCGGCAACAACGTGACCGTGTCGTGCGCCCGCAAAGCGTCCGGTATCCGGGGTTCATGCTCATAGACATCCAGGCCCGCACCGCCAATGGACCGCGTGTCAAGCGCCGCGATCAGGGCTGCCTCGTCCACAACATCGCCGCGCGCGATGTTCACCAGATGGGCATGGTCCTGCATC